>NZ_CP023565.1:1177500-1247500 GCF_003288115.1 Ligilactobacillus murinus
GAGTATACTCATCGATATCAATGATCATCACTCGCACTCTTTGCCCGACTTTTAAATAGTTTTGGATATCATCTACAAAACCGTGATGGCACTCAGAAATATGGATCAAACCCTGTGTCTCCTCATCAAGCGCCACAAAAGCGCCATAAGGTTGGATCCCAGTCACATATCCTTCCAGTACCATTCCGATACGATAAGCTATTTCCATGATCAACTACCTCTATAGTATTTCGATATTTTCAATTACAATATCTTGTTTAGGTTTATCGCCCCAACTAGTCTTAGCTTTAGCAATTTTGTCAACTACTTCCATACCAGAAATGACCTGACCAAAAACAGTATGGCGCCCATCTAACCAAGGTGTACCTCCTTGGCGATATGCTTGAACTATCTCCTTAGGATAAGTCGTCAATTGTTTGATAATACGCTTAGGCATATTTTTATTCTGAACGATAAAGAATTGGCTTCCATTCGTATTAGGACCAGCATTTGCCATTGAAACAGCGCCCCGTAAATTGTAAAGTTCATCAGAAAATTCATCTTCAAAAGCTTTACCCCAGATACTTTCACCGCCCATTCCAGTTCCAGTAGGATCACCCGTCTGGATCATAAAATCTGAGATCACTCGGTGAAAGATAACACCATCATAATAACCGTTTTTGGCTAAAGTCACAAAATTTTCAACCGCTTTAGGGGCCTGCTCAGGGAAAAGTGCCAAAGTCATCTCACCTAAATTTGTTTTGATGACCGCACTTGAGGTCAATTTATCAGTGTCTAATTGTAAAAATTCCATCTATTTCTTCCTTATCTCTATAAATATATCTTTCACTTAGATATGATACTTTAACTCACAAGTTATTGCCAATTTTATTTTACACCTTTAATATGATATTGTAACTTTAACTGACAAGAATTATGAAAGGAGCAACCACTTTATGGTAGCTAAAGAATTTTATGATATTACGATCATCGGCGGGGGACCAGTTGGAATGTTTGCTGCGACCTATGCTCGAATGCGTTTAGCCAAAACTCAGATCATCGAAATTTTAGGACAGTTAGGGGGCCAAGTCAGTGCCCTATTTCCGGCTAAAAAGATCTATGACATCCCTGCTTTTCCGGAGATCACCGGAACAGAATTGATCGCTCATTTAAAACAACAGGTCGAAAAATTCGAGCCTGATATCTTTTTAAATGAACGTGTGGAAAGTTTCACCCAAATCACTGGTGGCTTTGAGATCAAAACATCTAAACGAACAACTTATTCAAAAACGATCATTATCGCTACTGGTGCCGGAGCTTTTGAACCACGTAAACTAAAAGTAGCAGCCGCTGATCGATTCGAAGACAAACAACTTCACTATTTTGTCAAAGATCTCAAGGCCTTCAGTAATAAAGAAGTAGCGATCGCTGGCGGTGGTGATTCAGCTGTTGATTGGGCTTTAGAACTAGCATCGATCGCTAAAGCAGTTCACTTGATCCACCGCCGCGATAAATTTAGAGCTTTAGAATCTAGTGTTTTGGCGCTTAAAGAAACAAAAACGATCCTACACACACCCTATTTGATCACTGATCTTTCTTCTGCCCAAGATAAACTCTGTATCAGCTTAGAAAAACCCCGTAGTGCCGAGAAAAAAGAATTGACAGTCGATCACCTTTTGGTCAATTACGGATTTGCCTCAAGTTCAAAGTTACTTGAAAGTTGGGCACTTGAACTTGACCATCACAATATTGCTGTTAATGCTAAAAATGAGACCTCGATCCCTGGCGTCTACGCGATCGGGGATATTGCAGCCCAAGCAGATAAACTAAATTTGATGGCAACAGGTTTTGGCGAAGCTCCAAGTGTCATCAACAGTGCACTACTACGGATCTATCCGGAAAAACGCCAGCCAGCTCATAGTACGCAATTAATTAAAAAATTTGAAGCTGCTCAAGATAATTAAGTACATTAAGCTAAAAGTGTAGTATATTTATAGATAAGAGAGCAAACTTTATTGTCGGCACTCTCATATAGTTGTCAAAAATCAACAACTACAATTACGAAAGGAATATGTTCATGTTTTTATAGCTGACGATGAACACCTATAGCAATGTCACAACTAATTGATTTTATCTTACACATTGATGTCCACTTAGTTACGATCGTTAATCTCTTCGGTGATTGGACATACCTGATCTTATTTTCGATCATCTTTATCGAGACAGGCGCCGTTATTATGCCATTTTTACCCGGAGATTCACTTTTATTTGCAGCCAGTGCGATGTCAGCCAATCCTAAATACAGCCTAGATATTTGGATCTTTGTAGCCATCTTCTGGTTTGCTGCTGTTTTGGGCGACTCACTTAACTTCTTTATCGGTCATTATCTGGGAAAAAAATTGACCAAGACTAAATTTTTCAGTCGGATCATCAAAGAGTCAGATCTAAAACGAACTGAAGAATTCTTCGACAAACACGGTGGGGTCGCTATCTCATTAGCCCGTTTCATGCCGATCATCCGTACATTGGCACCTTTTGTTTACGGGGGGAGTGGTGGTAATTTCAAAACCTTTATCCGCTACTGCTTGATCGGTGCAACGGCTTGGGTAACAATTTGCTGTGGTGCAGGTTATTTCTTTGGTAATTTCCCGATCGTCAAAGAACACTTCTCCTTGATCATTATTGGGATCATCGCTGTTTCTTTGATCCCAGCTATCATAGGAGCTATCAAATCAAAAACTTCGAAAAAATAATATCAATACAAAAAAACGTGGTCAATTCAAGCGACCACGTTTTTTAATTGCCATTTTCCAACAATATAAATGCTAAGTAAGCTCAAAGTAAATGTTCCTACAAATATGCCAAAACACGCTAAAAAATACTCACTTGGCAAAGTATTGATGATCGGATCTAAATTCGGATCAAATATCCAATCATCATTTCTAAATAATACCTCATGAAAGACGATAAAAAAATCTTCAAAATCGACCACTATAAAACAAATAAAACCTGCTAAGATCAAACTTAGACCATATATCTTTCCTTGTAAGACCCAAAGCCGTTTTTTTAGTGTCAGATCATACAAATAATGTAGCGCTGGCCAAGCAGTCAGGACTAAAACACTGTAATTCAAGAAAAATAGCCGTTTGACATCTTCAAAATGCCGCATCCCATTATAGGATATCGGCAAAGATAAATTAAGCTCTGTGACCCACGGATAATTAAGATACGCTAGCAACGACAAATAATTTCCCCGTAACCCTTGTTCAGTCAGCCCTACTTCTTGATATAGTTTATAGTGGTGCATAAACCACCAGTAGAGTGGATGGAAATTGATCGTTAACGTTATGCAAAATGTCACTAAAAACAGCAACAACAAGACTTGGACCCCAGCCTCTTTTACATATCGAACATTTAGACTTCCCATTGGTCTAACGAATCGAGCTCAACTGTTGGTTTGATAGCTTTCTTAGCCACTTGTTCCTTCGTTGAAACTCCTGTATAAACTAAGATCGTATCGATCCCAAAATTGATCCCAGCTTGAATATCAGTCATATAGTTATCACCGACCATTGCTACTTGATCTTTAGCTAGGCCTAAGCGCTTCAAAGCTTTTTCCATGATGATCGTCTCTGGCTTACCCACATATTGCGCTTTTTGTTGCGTTGCACATTCAACTAAAGCGATCACTGAACCTGCTCCGGGAACTAACCCGCGCTCGTTAGGTAGATTCGTATCTGCATTGGTCCCAATAAAAGTAGCCCCACGTTTGATCGCTAATGTTGCTAATTCAAATTTGTGATACGTTACATCATAATCTAGACCTACAACGACATGATCAGGTGTTGTCTCTTCAAATTTAAAACCTTGGTCTAAAATAGCTTGTTTTAAGCCTAATTCACCGATCACATAAGCCGTTCTTTTTTCATTATCTAAATCAGCAATATAATCCGCTGTCGCTAAAGCTGAAGTAAAAACATTATCGACTGTAACGTGAATATCAAAGTTCTTTGCTAAATTAGCCACAACTTTTTCTGGTGCTTGTGTACTATTATTAGTTACAAAGAGAAATGGAATATTTTTAGCCTGCAAATTTTCGATAAAACGTTTCGCAGCTGGGATCTTTTCCTTACCACGATAGATCGTGCCATCAAGATCGATCATATAGCCTGCATATTTTTTCATTTTGGTAAACTACCCCTTATTTATTTTTTTGGCGGATCGTAAAGCGTCGTTTGCGTTTTTTGACCTGGTCTGTCGTATATTTTTTCGACCGAGGTTGCTTTTTATTTATATCATATACACGTTGTGCTGTATATGCCTTTTGCGACTTTTCTTTTCTATTTTGGGTCCGACGCTTATGACCAGTTTTTTTATTTTTACCACCATTATGCGATGGTGTCGGAGGCTGAACATCTAAATTGCGCAAGACAAAATAAGCACAGCCAAAATTACAATATTCGTAAAGATAATCTTGCAAACGTTCAATACTTTGCGTTGGTGTTCCTTTATTACTACCTGCAGCATAAAAGCCCCGCAACCGCAATTGCTCATAACCCCAATCACCGACAATGTAATCATACTTGGTCAAAATATTGCTAAAACGTTCCTCTAGTTTTTTGACCTCAAACCCATTACGATAATTCTTCTCTAAAATATATGGTCGCCCATCGATCAGCATTTGGGTAGGGCTTTGCAAAACGACTTCACTTGCAAAAGCTTTGATCGTCTCAGCTTTCTTGGCCAACTGCGCTTCTCTGCGTTCCTTTTTCTCACTATTCAAAAAAATTCCTGCTATATAAAATGTAGTCAAGCACGTTGCTTGCGAAAGAAATATAGCCTCTCCTTTCTTAAATTTTTCAGTCTCATTCACATCACATTTATCTTTCGTGTGAATCACATATACTATCAATTACAATAATGGTTGACATATCTCTAATATAGTATAGCTGAAAATCCCATAAAAGGTAACTGCTTAGATCAAAGCAAAATAATGACGTTCTATTAGCCGCTACTGTCAAATATGTACCTAGCTATGTTTAATAATGCAACGAGGGTCTTATTATGATGTGTGTGTTACATCATAATAAGACCCTCGTTATTCATACGGTACTGTCAAATACTTTACTTAGTTAATTTTCAGATAGATGTTTTTTTCGCAATTTATTTAACATAAAGAGCACTACAAACCAAACTAACGAAGCTAGTAGTGCGATCAAAGTTGCTTGTTCAAAGCACATGATCACACAGACAAAAGCTAAAAAGATCAAGACCGCATAGTCTGAAGCTGGATAAAGCGGCATCTTGAAATTAGATTCATTTTTTTGTCCCTTAGCTTTCAGCTCTTTACGATATTTCAAGTGAGCGACCACGATCGCACCCCAGATAAAGAGAAAACACGTTGTTGCTACACTTGAGATAAAAGTAAATAGGGATGTGTTTGGGATCACCAAGTTAGCTACGACCGTTAAAGCAATAACTGCTGTCGAAAAGCGGATCGCATTAGCAGGAACTTGATGCCGTGAAAGTTTACTCATCTTTTTAGCAAAGCGACCTTTTTCTTTATATGTCAAAGAAAAGACCATTCGCCCAGTATTAAAGATCGAACTATTACATGCCGAAGCAGCTGCTGTCAACACAACAAAATTAATAATTCCAGCTGCAGCAGGAATACCAATATTTTCAAAGACTTGAACAAATGGACTTTGATCTGGGGTGATAGATCTCCAAGGATAGATACACATCAAGGCAAGTAATGATCCCACATAAAAAATAATTATCCGAAGTGGGATCTCATTGATCGCCTTAGGGATCACGGTTTTAGGATCTTGAGTCTCAGAAGCTGTGACACCGATCATTTCGATCCCGATAAAGCCAAATGTTACCATTTGAAATGACATTAAAAAGCCACCTAAACCTTTAGGGAAAAGGCCACCATAATCAACTAAGTTCATCACAGAAGCATGTCCACTAGGTGTTTCATAACCGATCACGACTAAAACGATCCCGATCACGATCAACGCAACGATCGCGATGACTTTGATCAAAGCAAACCAAAATTCAGTCTCACCAAACAAAGCAACTGTGATCAAATTCAAGGCTAACAAGATCGCTAAAATGATGAAACCAGGGATCCACTCAGGAATATGTGGGAACCAATAGTGGATATACATCCCACTTGCTGTCACATCAGCCATCGCGATCGTGATCCAACAGATCCAGTACGTCCAACCGGTGATAAACCCAATATCTTTACCTAAATAACGCTCAATAAAATCAATAAACGAATGGCTCTTTAAGTCTGAAAGTAGCAATTCCCCCATCGCACGCATCAAAAAGAAACAGATCGCGCCTGTTATAAGATATGCTAAGACGATCGAAGGTCCTGCTAACTGGATCGATTTTCCTGAACCTAAAAATAGCCCGGTCCCGATCGTTCCACCTAATGCGATCAATTGGACATGCCGGCTCTTTAAGCCACGGGCATATTGCTCTTCATTTTCCATCAAAAAACTCCTTTAATATTTCATATAATTAAGTTTAGCTTAATCTTTTAGTTAAGTAAAATTCAACTATTTCATTTTTAGATGAATAAAATTCAATTATATACATAAATAAAGAGCTACTATCCTATTTTTTGGTAAAGTAGCTCTTTATTTTTTAGGCAAAGTTTTGGGCTTGCCAGTTATCGATCTCTTGCATAAACTTGACAAACTCCAATTGATTTTTCATCAGTGGAAATTCTCCCAATAAGATAGGTTCAGCCTGCTTAGCATGTGGTCCCTTCTTTTGTAGGAGCAAGATCGATTTTTGCGAATTCTCATTGATAAATAGTGGCTGTGGTAAATTGAGTAGGCCTTGCAAATAGCCCTTTGCTTGGATCACTTGCAGTAATTGTTTGGCCTCAGGGGCTTCAAACATCCCACGTGGAACAACAAAGACACCCCAACCACCAGCTACTAATTGTTCAAGCGCTTGTTCGATCAGTAGATAATGCACGTAAGAATGGCCCTTGGCAAATGAGGTCTGATACTCTCTTACCCGACTATCAAGAGGATAATAGCCGATCGGCAGATCAGCTACAACAATATCAGCTGGTGGTACTTGTAACTCAGCCAATGCGTCTTGATGGACCAATTGCGTTTTACTTTGCATCAATTCAGCCGAGATATTGGCTAAAGCTAACATCGTATCATCGTTATCGACCCCATAGACATCAAGCTCTTTCCACCCACTTTTCTTTAAGGTGCTCAAGATCGCCGATAACAAATTCCCTGTCCCAACCGTCAGATCTAATAGTTTTAGGCCAGCTGTATATTTTCCAACTTTTTCGATCAGATATGCCAATAAAAATCCGATCGTATCTGGTGTCATTTGGTGATTTGCTTGAACTTTTTCGCGCTTATAAGCTTGTAAAAGGCACAATTGCAATACTGAGCGCCGTTCTTCTTTAGATAAAGAAGCTAGGTCGATCTTTTGATAAAGATCTTTTAATTTAGCGACTGTTGCTTCATCTGGTGTCCCATCTTCAACATGAACTCGACCATTATCCAACAAATTTTCAAACGTTTCGATCAAAGCATCTAACGCTGAGCATTCTACATTTTCTTGCAAGAGCTCGATCGCTTCATTCAATAATTGAAATTTTTCTTCTACTTTTGCTAATGCCATTTTTCACACCCTAATCAACTTTTTTACTAACGTCTTATTATCGCACATCTTACTAGAAATTCAAGTCGTGGTATCTAGTTGATCTGATCAAGGGTATATTTTTGGCCATTTGGAAGAAACACTTTGACTTGATCTTTTAACATTTCCACTTGTCCTTGAGCTGAACTTGCTTTTTGTCCAGGCTTTAAGTCAAGTTTTTGGGCTAATACAGCTAAGGTACGAGCACGATAATACATGCTTTGTCGTTGATATGTCGCCTGCTGAAGCTGATGTCCTAACAATTGCGCGTAAAAAACAGCTGTCACCAAAACTAACATTAATAGCGCCGAACTCAGTAGAGTTCCTTTCAATTTCATAGTCCACTTTCTTTCTGTAGCGGTAAACTCACGGTCGTCTGATAAGTCCTGAGATCGATCTGGGCGGTTATTTTTATCGTTTCACCTTGTCTAACTGCACTAAAACTAGATACTCGATATAATAACGGCATATAACCACCAGATGCGGTCTCCATGATCACTTTGTCACGTTGGCTTTCATAATGAACGATATAATCTTTTTTAGCTTTGCGACTATATAAATAGATATTTTCCCCATTTTCACCTGACTTTTTTACTAAGGCGAAATGTTGGCGCTCATTTTGTAGTAAACTAACAAAACGTTCCCATTCAAACTGATCAGTCTCCTGTTTAGCTACCACTTGTTTTTGCATATTCGAGCCGATCCCTGCTAATAGCGCTAGCCCCAAAGCTGTCACCATTAGGGCAACTGTGGCTTCGATCAAAGTAAAGCCCTTAATCTTTGCGCAATTCAATTGTAATTTTATGCCCAGCCCGATCTGTGATCTGAACTTCAATTTTTCCCCCTTTAGCTTTAGTTGTTTGTAACTGACTCTGCACTAGTAACTTTTGAGCTACTTGAACTTGTTGATAAGCTTGTGTTGTCGCTTGATGCAACCGTAGATCTGTCAAGTACAATAACGTACTAATAATTAATAACACACTCATCCCGCTCAGTGCATCAGCCAACAAAAAAGCCTGTACATGCACACTATCACCTACCTTTTACCATATTTTCTTCAACACGATATTGTGTGCCATATCCTAATTGAAAATGCACGCGATACTCTTTACCTAAAGTTGAAGTAAATGTTTCTGTCGTAGGAGTAAGTGATCCTAGACCACTCACTGATAACTCTTGATATTCAGTCGTTGGTGTCAACGATTTTGGATATACCAGAATTTTTAGGGTCTTTTGTCCGACACTAAACTTGACCTGTTTTGGCTCAAACTGGATCCACGTATATTGCTTTTGTTGCTCCCCTTGATAGATCGTTGCAAACCAGGTTTGACGCAATTCATTAAAGAACAACTTTTCTTGTAAACTAGCTAAGGTATGTGTTCCTAGACCGATCCCCAATAAAAATATGCAAGTTGCAATAAAAAGGGTCACAGTCACTTCAACAAGCGTAAAACCTCGAACTTTCATGGTCATTGCTCATTCTTTTCAACTTTAAGATGATGCTTTTCAATGGCAGCTACTTGTTTAGCTGTCAAATATCCAGCTTTTTCAAGATCCGTTGGAGCAACATTTTCCATCTCAGTTCCTTTTTCATCGGCATATAGTTGAGCTTGAGTATCTAACTCAGCTTGCAAAGCTTGAGTATTGACCTTTTCAGCATTGGAACGTTGTTTAGCAACGTTAGGCATGATGATCAAGATCAACAAACTGATGATAAAGATAACAATTGCCATTCCCACTAATGTAAACGCTTTCATCTTAGTTTTTTTCATTTATACAGTCCTCCTAAACTTGAATATAGCGGTAATAATAGCGCTAAGTATGTGCAAATGATCACTATTGCGATCACCATAAACAGTAACGGTTGGACCCAAGCTAACAAATGATCCGATTTTTCTAATAATTTTTGATAAGCTAGTTTGGAATAGGCCAACAGATCTTTACCGATCTCTTCTTTTGAGCGACCTTTTTGAAAAAAAAGTGCTAGTTCAGGCGGAATAAATGGATAATGTTCCATGATCTGTGTCAACTTTTCTCCACGGGCTAACCGCTCAGAAAAGGCACGCCCCAAGTGATAAAGTAAACTTTTTTCTTCAAAGTGTTCTAGTAATCCACAAATTTGTTGAAATTCTAATCCACTTTCGATCAATAGACCCAAATTAAATGTCAAATAATAACAATTATATTGACGATATAAGCTCCCGACGATCGGTAAGCTACTATACCAACTGTGCCGTCCAAAGATCGATTGCTTTTTCCACCAGTAAAAAAAGTGGATCACTCCTAAAATGAATAAGCTCAATAGGACTAGGCCACCAAATTTAACAAAGATCAGGTAGGAAAATGGATCTTTACCAGTTGTTGAGACTGAAAATTGTGCGATCTCAGGTGCCAACCAGATCTTCAAGGCGATCATCAAAAATAATAATAAGCCTAAAATGATCGCTGGATATAACAATAATGACTGTAACTTTTCACGTTGCTGCACACGTTTTTTTAGATACTTTCCTAACTGAAAAACACTTTGATCTACACTGCCATGTTTTTCAGCGATCACAAGTTGACAGTAAATATTAGTTGTCACCTTAGATCTTAATGCCTGACTGAAACTTTGACCTGTTTCTAGCTCGGCGATCACCGTCGCTAATCCATTTTTAGGCAAAAATACCTTTAAACTCTGCAAGGCTTGTTTGAGTGAAAAGCCTGCCGTTAAAAGATCGGCTAATAGATCAAAAAAATTTGCTTGTTGCCGCAAAGTCCACTTAGCCATGCGCAAATTTTTTCGCTGTCGCAATGGTAATTTTCCCCTTGGTTGCATTTTGTTCAAGATAACGCCCCCAATCTGCTGACATCCCATTATTTTCTTGCTTCACGTTTTCACTAAAAAGCTCGGCTTGTTGGATGATATCAAACAAAACGGCTTGTCCTTTTGACTTTAGTGGCAACAAACGTTGATATGAGACCAATTGCAAAACACTTTTTAATTCTGAGCGTGTGATCCCTAGATCAGCTAAGCGTTCGATGACACCATAAGCACTAGTCGCATGTAACGTACTCAAAACTAAATGTCCACTTAAAGCCGCCGTCAGCACAGCACGGGCAGTTTTTTGATCACGGATCTCACCTACGATAAAGATATCTGGATGATGTCTTAAAGCAGCTTTGAGCAAGGTCGAATAATCCATTTGAGCTTTTGGATTCACTTGGACTTGCAAAAAACTATCCTCCCTGATCTCGATCGGGTCTTCAATACACATCACTTGCTGTTGTTTTTGAGCTTTAGCTAGTTGATACATCGCTGTAGTCTTACCCGAACCCATCGGACCAGCAAAAATAACTAACCCCCGTTTTTGACACACTTGTTCTAAAAGCGCCCATTGTTCTGGCACTAAATAATGATATTTGATGCTTTTTAGTGGGTATATCAAACGAATGACCATTGATTCGCGACCTAAAAAATCACCGACCGTCGAAAAACGCAAGTACAACGGCTGCTCTCCGATCTTTTGTTGCCACGCACCTAACTGTGGCCTCCGATGCTCACTTAACATCATATCCGCTTTAAACTTAAAAAAGGCTAATAGTTTTTGAGCTTGTTCAAAAGTCAATTCGCTTTGAACAAGATAATGATCACGGATAAAATACTTAACTTGATAACATGTTTTTGTCGGCAAAAGTAAAATATCTAAAGCCGATACAGCTACCGCATCCGTTAATAGTTTCGTTGCTAGTTCCATCCTTTATCCCTCCTTCACTTTATAAATACGCAAAGCAGGGAAAAATATTTTTTGAATTTTGGGATAAAAAAAGATGACTGCCTAAACAGTCATCAAATGTCGTTATTATTAAAAATTTGCTTCACCTAAAGCGTCATTGACTTCATTTAATTGTGGGATCGATGGGATCGCCCCAAATTTTTGTACAGCCAAAGCCGAAGCCATGCTAGCAAAAACGATCGCTTCTTCGATATTAGAGAGAGCTTTATCCAATTGTGAACTAAGCGCACCTAAGAATGTATCTCCTGCCGCTGTCGTATCTAAAGTAGCGACCTTAAAAGCCTTAATAAAGCCTTCAGCCGTTGTTGTTTTATAGTAAGCACCCTTACTTCCTAGAGTAATGATCGTATTTTTCACACCCATTTTGGCTAACTTAGCTGCAGCTTGATACCAAGATTCTTCTGCATCGATCTTGATTCCGGTCAACAATTCTGTTTCGGTCTCATTTAATACGATCAGATCAACATTTTTAAGCAATGCTTCTGGTACACGTTTGGCTGGAGCAGGGTTCAAGATCGTTACGACATCATTTTCCTTAGCATATTTAAAAGCCGTGATCGAAGCTTCGATCGGGGTTTCAAACTGAGTGATCAAGAAGTCTGCCGTCGTGATCTTTTCTTTGGCAGCTTCAATATCATCATCAGTGATCGCTTGGTTAGCCCCGCCCAAGACGAGAATACTATTTTCACCGTTTTCTTGTAATAAAATAAATGCTTGGCCAGTTTCTTCAGTTGCTAACGTTACACTAGTTGCATCGATCTTTGCATCTTCGAGGTAACCTTTCATCAAACGCCCCTGTTCGTCAGCTCCTACTTTACCGATAAAGGCGGTTTGGGCACCAGAACGAGCAGCTGCGATCGCTTGGTTAGCCCCCTTGCCTCCTCCTGCAATTTTTTTAGCTGACATCGTCATTGTTTCACCGGGCAACGGCAGACGCTTGACTTGCATGATATTATCGACGTTCAAGCTGCCTAAAACTGTTACTCTATTGACCATAGTTTCCTCCATAAGTTTTATTACTAGCATATCTTTTAACGTAATTTGAAAATTCAAATCTTTAAGTCACAGTCCATATTATAGCATAAATAGCATTAAAATACTTGGTATTCCTGGATTTTTATGTAAAATAAAAGGGTTGCATAAATTGCAACCCAAGGTTTAATTAGTCTTCATCTGGAAATTCAGCTGAAGTAAATACTTCAGACACATCATCTTCGTCTTCAAGGCGATCGATCAAGCGTTGTAATTGTTCGACCTTGTCTTCTGGAACTGGGACAGTATTTTGTGGTACCATCGTGATCTCGGCTGAATCTAAGTCATACTTAGCTTGTAAAGCATCACGTACATCTTCGAAGATCTTTGGTTCTGTATAGATCTCAAAAACTTCATCAGATGTTTGAAGATCTTCAGCACCTGCTTCGATCACATCTTCAAACATTTGATCTTCATCAACGTCTAGATCTTCACGTACGATCGCAATGTAACCTTTACGATCAAACATGAAACTAACAGAACCGGTTTCACCTAAGTTACCGCCGTTACGGTTGAAGTCAGTCCGCACAGCTGAAGCAGTCCGGTTACGGTTATCTGTCAAAGCATGAACTAAGATAGCCACTCCAGCTGGACCATAACCTTCATAAGTGATCTCTTCGTAGTTAGCACCATTTGCACCAGTAGCTTTATCAAGGGCACGTTTGATATTATCTTTTGGCATGTTAGCAGCACGTGCTTTTTCCATTACAAGGCGCAATTGTGGGTTGGCGTCTGGGTCAGGACCGCCACTCTTTGCAGCCATGTATAGATCTCGCGAGATTTTTTGGAAAATTTTTCCACGTTTTGCATCTTGAGCATTTTTACGCCCTTGGATGTTATGCCATTTTGAATGTCCTGACATTTCTAATACCTCTTTCCGAAAAGTAAAATTTAGCAATAAGCCGTGTATATTTTAACAAAAAATATTATTGGTTGCAAGATTCTCAACCATTTCGCCGTTTTTTCGATCTATATAGAAGTAACATTGCAAACATGACACCTAATAACGCACCACACGAATCTAAGATCACATCTTGGATCAGTGGTGTTCGATCACTAGTAAACATTTGATGGAGCTCATCAGTCCCTGCATAAAGCGTTGCTAACATCCAACTAGTAAACGCTACATGCCCTAACTTAGGCCAATAGTGTGCAAGCCCTAAAGAGGTAAGTCCGCCTAATAAAAAATACGTCCCAAAATGAGCCCCTTTGCGGATAAAAAATTCCACAAATTTATAATAGCCGATATTTGCAATACTGATCTCTTTGCCAGCATATCTGAACGAAATTTGGCTCAACCAGTTTTCTAATGGCTTTTGGGCTAGATGTTGCTCTAAAAATGGGACTGATGTTTGTTTAGTGTAGGGCATTGATGAACTGATAAACAAGACGAGTACAATGAACCCTGCGCCAAATAAACATAAATTTTGCCAATTAAATACTTTGTTTGTTTTCATTTTTCCCCTTATGACCAAAAACGAGCAAGGGCTTTGCCCTGCTCGTTAGGTGATCTATTTAGTTGAAGCGCGCTTGATGTAACCGTATGGTAGTTCGATCGTCTTTTCAGCTGAAGACATATCATCTTTATTCATCATCTTAGTCAAGAAGCGCATTGAAACTGCACCGATATCATACAATGGTTGGGTGATCGAAGAAAGCTGTGGGCGAACGATCTCAGTCAACTTAGAATTGTTGCTGGTAATGATCTCAAACTCAGCTGGTACTTTGACCCCTGCATCTTTAGCTCCATTCAAAACGCCACAAGCTAATTCGTCATCCCCGACAAAAGCTGCTGTTGCCTTAGCAGATGCCAAAGCAGGCCATAAAACTTCACCAGCACGATAGCTATAGTCTGTTTCAAATACAAGATCTGGATCATATTCGATACCATGCTTAGCTAAAACGTTTTTGTAACCTTTCAAACGGTATTCACCGTTGATCGGATCACTCATCGGCCCTGTGATGAAAGCCACTCGCTTGTTACCATGATTGATCAGATCAGCTACAGCTTCTTCAACTGCAGCCACATAGTCAACATGGACACTTTCAACTTCATTTTTAGCATCAACTGAACCAGCTAAGACGATCGGTGTCTTAGCGCGTGCAAATTGAGCACGTAACTCGTCTGTCAAATTATTGCCCATAAAGATGATCCCATCAACTTGTTTGGCTAATAAAGTATTTAAAACTTGTGCTTCCTTTTGAGGATTGCCATCGGAGTTAGCTAAAATAATGTTATATTTGTACATTGAAGCTACATCGTCGATCCCACGTGCTAAAGAAGAAAAATAGACATTTGTCACATCAGGGATGATGACCCCGACTGTGGTAGTCTTTTTACTTGCCAAGCCACGAGCGACCGCATTTGGACGATAATCCAAACGATCGATAACTTCAAGCACTTTTTTACGTGTTGCGGGCTTAACATTTGGGTTACCATTAACGACCCGTGAAACAGTAGCCATTGAGACAGCAGCTTCACGTGCAACATCGTAGATTGTAATTGTTTGTTTTTCCATGGTTTTATCCTCTCACTAATTTTATTTTCAAAATCGTTTTCATTGCGACCCTATTTAATTTATCAAAGTTTTTACCCGATTGCAAGCGTTTCAAGAATTTGTTAGCTTCTTTTCATGTATTTTCATTTTCAAAGTTATCTAACGCTCACTTACTACAAAAGTGTGTTATAATGTAGTCGCTTTGAAAACAATTAAAGGAAGTGCTTTTAATGTCACATCTTAATACTGTCCAAACATGGTTAGCTGACAATAACTTGGACATTGCTTATATCAGTGATTGGAAAAACATCCAATATTTTACCGGCTTTGGTAGCGATCCGTTTGAACGGACACTAGCACTCTTTATCTTTCCAGATAAAGATCCTTTCCTCTTTTCACCTGCACTTGAGGTCGAAGCGATCAAAAAAGCGGGCTGGAAATATCCTGTCTATGGCTACTTAGACCATGAAGATCCTTATGCTTTGATCAAAGAACATATCACAGAGTTAGCTTCACCTAAGCATTGGGCTTTGGAAAAGGATAACTTGACTGTGGTTCGTTTTGAAGCTCTCCGAAAATATTTCCCCCAAGCCGAATTCTCTGGGAATCTCTCCCCTGTGATCGAACGTGAAAAGCTTTTTAAAACACCAGCTGAGATCGAACTGTTAAAAACAGCGGGTAAATGGGCTGATGTTGCCTTTGAAGCCGGCTTTAAGGCACTTTCGACCAAGCGGACTGAACAAGACGTTGTGGCCGAGATCGAATACACGATGAAGAAAAACGGTATCATGCATATGAGTTTTGATACGATCGTTCAAAGTGGAGCCAATGCCGCCGACCCTCATGGGGCTCCAAAAGCTGATCTTATCAAGCCAAATGAACTTTGCTTGTTTGATCTAGGTGTTGATTATAAGGGCTATATGTCCGATGCTTCACGAACAGTTGCTTTTGGTAAAGTCAGCGATAAAGCAAAAGAGATCTACCAAGTCTGCTTAGAAGCACAATTAGCCGCTCAAGCTGCAGCTAAGCCTGGGATGCGGGCTTTTGAATTAGATAAGATCGCACGTGATATCATCACAAAAGCTGGTTATGGTGAATACTTCATCCACCGCCTAGGACATGGTATTGGTCAAAGTGATCATGAATTTCCATCTATCATGGAAGGAAATGAATTAGTCCTTGAACCTGGAATGTGCTTCTCGATCGAACCTGGGATCTATGTTCCAGGAGTGGCTGGGGTCCGGATCGAAGACTGTGTTTACTTAACTAAAGATGGTAATGAACCATTCACACATACGACTAAAGAACTTCAAATCATCCCTTTAAATTAGTGAATTAAAGTACAAAAATAGCGCTCCATCAACGGAGCGCTATTTTTTACTTCAATCGTTGTGTGGATAAAATGTTTCAGTTGGTTTTTCGTAAGGTTGATCTTTTTTATCCTTAGCTTCACCAAAAGCAGAACGACCATCGATCACGATATCGTCATTCCAATCTTTGGAAGCTTCATCTTCAGCTAGATCATCAAACTTATCCTTAGTGTTCTCCAACCGTTCTTTTAAGTCAGAAGTTGCTTGTTTCAATGAAGCCAAAGCATCTTGAACAGCTTGTTCATTCTTGAATTCATCAGCTCGGCTGACAACTTTTTCTTTTAAGTCATCAACACCATTTTCTTCCAAGAATTGTTGCAAGTATTGATTATATTTCAATGCTTTTTCACGTCCGTTCAAGACGGTCTCATCGACTTTCATCGCTAACTTATCTTTTTGGTCAGCGGTCAACTTCTTTGAAGCGACCAAAGCTGCACTTGCACCAGCTGCAAGCATTCCAAGACCAACTAACAATTTCTTACTCATAATACTCCACTCCTTAAAGTTTACTTACTTTGTTTTTGTTTGTGTCGTTGGTAAAAACCAAGTGCCATCTTACCGACGCGCAATGCAGCACTTGTTTTAGCCACACTTTCAGTTGACCGTACTACCTTATCAGCCATTGAACGACTTGCTACGTTCAAATCAGATACGCTTTCACTTAGTTCGGCTGCGGTTTTAAACAAGGGATCTAATTCACTTACTTTGTGATTGACGTCTCCCATCAAAACATTAGTCTTTACTAAAAGCTCATCCACATTGCCAGCAATACTGTTAGCATCCTTAGTCAAGATCTGAATGCTGTTATTCATCTCTTTAACAGTCGTCACTAAATGCTTTAGCACTGTACAAATGAAAACAACTAAGATCAAAAATGCTAACGCTGCAATTAACCCAGCAATCTGTCCAAACGTTATTGTCATTTTATACCCTCCATTAAGTCTTCATTGTCTTTAGAATATCATTCAATCACAAAAACTGCAATTATTACGCAAAAAATGTTGTTCAAAACCAAAAACTTCTTTCGCACTTTTCAAAAAAATTTGCTATCATTAGTACATAAATTCTGAACATAAAGGATGGATCTTACTTGTATCTATTAGCTACAACGGATAAGACGCTCTCATCCGACGTTTCAAAACAAGTAGTCAAACAAACGAGCGTCTTAGACAATTACATAAAAAATATCAATTGGGACAACATTATCACTAAGGTCATCATGGTGACTATCTCACTTATTTTGATCTCTTTACTCTTCTTGATCATTCATTCTGTTGGAAAAAAAATCATCACCCGCAGTTTTGCCACCGCCAAGAAAAAAGATGCTAATTACTCTATCGGGCGTTTGGGAACGATCTATACTTTGACCCAAAACATCTTTCATTACTGTGTTTTGTTCTTTTACTTTTACGCCATCCTTTCGATCTTAGGTATCCCTGTTAGTACCTTACTAGCTTCGGCCGGGATCGTCAGTGTTGCGCTTGGTTTAGGGGCTCAAGGTTTTGTTACCGATATTGTAACTGGTTTTTTCATCCTGCTTGAACAACAATTTTCGGTCGGTGATGTTGTCAAAATAAATACGATCACCGGCAAGATCCACGCTGTTGGTTTACGTACAACGCAAGTGATCAGTGACGATGGAACATTAAACTTTATCCCTAACCGTAGTATCACCGTCGTTAGCAACATGTCACGTAACAATATGCAAGCCGTGATCGATATCCGTTTAGACCCTAAAAAAGATGCTGGTGAAATGAAAAAGATCATCGCCCAAGTAAATCAAAAAATCGTACCTGATTTACCCGAGATCGTTACAGGCCCAACGATCTTAGGGGTGGTCCCCCTTACAAATGGCGAATTAGTTTTCCGGGTCACTGCCTATACTAAAAATGGTGCGCAAGCCACAGTCCAGCGCATTTTATTGGATAACTACTTACGTGCCTTAAAGGATGCAGGTTTCAATATCCCGACTTCACCATTAAATTTAGGCGCTACTGCATAAAATCAATGCCCAAACTGCTGATCTGTAGTTTGGGCATTTTTAGGTCATTTTTTTTCGACCGTATATTCTTTTTCTAAATCATGCGCCAAATAATTGACAGCTTTCATCACTTCACGGCGGGTCAAGATCCCGGTAAAGACTCCATTTTCATCGACAACTGCAAGGAAAGTCTGATCGACTAAAAGATGCAAGATCTCTTCCATATCATATGGAGGACAGATCGTTGGAACATCTGTCTGCATCACATCCTTGACCTGGATCCGTCCCAAACGTGTAGGATCGATCCCAGTCAAGCCTAACATCGTCTCCGTGATCATCGCCAATGACAGTAGTCCCTTAAAATGTTGATCTTGGTCTAATACAGGTATCTTGGCGTACTTGACCTTACTTAAAACTAAAAATGCATGTTCAAGACTATTGTTCTCTTGAACATTAGCTACGATCTCAGCTGGGATCAAAAATTTTTCTTTACGCTGATTTAGCAATTGTAAAACTGCTTTTGATATCATATAACTTTTACTATTAAAACTATCCTTTCATCCAAATATTAATACTACTTCTATAATTGTATGCGTTTTAGTGAAAAATACAACCCTTACCCCTGTGCAACTCACTAAAACCATATTTTTTCTAATAAAAAATATTTCTGAAAGCCTATTGACACCCGCCATTGCAATCATTATAGTTATATGAGTGTATTATTTCATTGTTATTTATTTAGGAGGAAAATATGGAGTTCGCATTAAACTCAAGATTGATGGCCGAATTTTTCGGAACAGCCCTCATGATCATGTTGGGTAACGGTTCGGTGGCCAACGTTGAATTGAAAGGAACTAAGGGTTACCACAGTGGTTGGATCGTTATCTCGATCGGTTACGGTTTTGCCGTAATGATCCCAGCTTTGATGTTTGGAAAGATCTCAGGTAACCATATCAACCCTGCATTTACTTTAGGATTAGCCATCGCAGGCGATTTCCCATGGCATGAAGTCTTACCTTACATAAGTATGCAATTCTTAGGCGCAATTGCTGGACAATTAGTCGTATTAGCTTGTTTCAAGCCACACTACGATATCACCGAAGATCCAGAAGCAGTTTTGGCGACCTTCTCAACGATCGATGCAACTGAAAGTCGCTTCAATGGTTTTGTCAACGAATTCTTTGGTACATTTACTTTAGTTTTCAGTGCTTTAGCGATCACACATTCGCCGATCTTTAACTTCGGTAACCAAGGGGCTGGCTTTATCGGTATCGGGCTCTTAGTTATGGTTATCGTAACTTCCTTTGGTGGTCCAACTGGTCCTGCTTTGAATCCAGCACGTGACTTAGGTCCACGGATCGTTCATGCCTTGTTCCCACTTAAGCACAAAGGCTCTTCCCAATGGCGTTATGCTTGGATCCCAGTTGTAGCACCATTTGTTGCCGGTGCTTGCGCGACCCTTTTATATAAAGCTATTTTTGGGTTATAATACCTATGTTAAGGCTTGACGTCATAACGTCAGCCTTTTTTTATTACACTTTTACAGAAGGGATCTCTACTATGAACTTAAAAACACTAGGAAGTTATACTTGGCGCATTATCAAATTCATTTTACTAGGTTTGTGCTTGATCTTACCCCAACAAGTTTTTGCCTTGCCTTATATTCTTCCCCAAAACTTTAGTCCGTTAGCGACAAACATTTTAATGTGGGGCTTACTTTTATTGGGATATGCACTAATGATCGTTATTTTTAGCTACCAATTCAAAAAAGGTCAGCCAACCTCTAATAAGATCTTCCAAAAACTATCTAACCAAGATATCAATGCTATCATCACAGGTTTTATCGTTTTGTTTATCATCAAGATCATCTATGTAATGCTCACGAGTCAAGCCGGACAAACCCAAAACGACCAGGCTTTACAACAAATGTTTAAACTCTCGACCAATGCCGCTCTCATGATGTTTCTGATGACAGCGATTTTTGCTCCGCTATGTGAAGAATTACTCTTTCGGGGAATCTTTATGCGTTACTTCTTCCCTAAAAATACTGTTTTAGCGATCTTTTTTAGCGGGCTAGTCTTTGGCGCACTTCATTTTCATCTAGGCGATATTTTTTGGACGCTCCTTTTATATTGTGCCTTGGGCTGGGTCTTAGCATATTATTATAAAAAGACAAATAAACTCTTGGTCAGCATCTTGATCCACTTTTTAAATAATATTTTGCCTGCCTTATTCATGCTCTTTTCGGTATTATTTACCAAATAAAAAAATCCGCAAACTGTTCGCAGTTTGCGGATTTTTTACTAATGCCTATTTATCTAAACGAGCACTCAATTCTTTAGTTAATTCTTCGTAACCTGGTCGGCCAAGCAAAGCAAACATGTTCTTCTTGTAAGCTTCAACACCTGGTTGGTTGAATGGGTTGATACCGTTCAAGTAACCTGAAATACCAACTGCGATCTCGAAGAAGTAGATCAAGTAACCTAAAGTATAGGCTGTTTGATCTGGGATGTTAACGATCATGTTAGGCACATCACCATCAGTATGAGCCAACACAACACCTTCCATTGCACGATCGTTGACATGGTTCATTGTCTTACCTTCAAGATAAGCCAAACCATCTAAGTTTTCTTCTTCCTTAGGAATTTCAGCATCATGTGTTGGTGTTCCAACATGGATAACTGTTTCCATCAAGTTACGACGACCTTCTTGGATGTATTGACCTAAGGAGTGCAAGTCAGTTGTAAAGTTGGCTGAAGATGGATAGATCCCTTTTTGATCTTTACCTTCAGATTCACCCATCAATTGCTTCCACCATTCAGCGAAGTATTGTAAGGTAGGTTCGTAGTTTTCCAAGATCTCAGTTGTGTAACCTTTGCGATACAAAATGTTACGCAAAGCAGCATATTGGTAAGCTTCGTTTTTAGCAAGATCTGCATCAGTATATTCACTCCGAGCATCAGCAGCACCTTGCATCAAGGCATCAACATCAGCACCTGAAACTGCGATCGGTAATAAACCAACTGGTGTCAAGACTGAGAAACGACCACCAACATCATCAGGGATCACGAATGTTTCGTAACCTTCTGCATCAGCTTCGGTCTTCAATGCGCCACGTGCGCGATCTGTTGTTGCATAGATCCGCTTCTTAGCGCCTTCTTCACCATATTTTTCGACCAATTTTTCCTTGAAGACACGGAAGGCGATCGATGGTTCAGTTGTTGTACCTGATTTTGAGATCACGTTGACAGAGAAATCTTTGTCTCCGATGAGTTCGACCAAGTCATGAACATATGAACCAGAGATCGAGTTACCTGCAAAGAAAATTTGTGGTGCATTACGTTTTTCTTGCGGTAACAAGTTGTAGAACGTGTTTTGCAAGAAATCGATCGCTGCACGTGCACCTAAGTAAGAACCACCGATCCCGATCACAACTAAAACTTCTGAATCGTTTTGGATCTTTTTAGCTGCTTCTTTGATACGGGCAAATTCTTCTTTATCGTAGTCAACTGGTAGATCTAACCAACCGCGAAAATCTGCGCCTGCACCAGTGCCTTGGCGAAGTTGTTCGTCAGCGGCATTGACCATTGCTTGCATTTCGTTTAATTCATTGTCGTGAACAAACTTTGTTAAGTTTGAACTGTCAAATTTGATGTGTGCCATGTTATAATTCGCGCTCCCTTTACAATTTTTATTACGACTTTAATTATACTATAAAATACAGAAATTTAAAGTCAAAACCAAATATAAATTAAGATTTACGCTTAAAAGTCCTTAATTTTACGATCAGGCGATCATCACAAATGTAAACGCCACCGTTCTTCATATATAAAAAGCCATGCCGCTCATGCACCATGGCTTATAAATCATTATTTTAAAAGACCTAACATTACACCACCGATGATGACCATCAATGAACCAACTGTAACATAGACCATTTCTTTTTTCGTTTTGTGTTCGCCTAAAAGTAAGATCGAGCCAAATGTCGAGATAACGATCCCGGTTTGTGAAAGTGAAAAACTTACGGCTAACCCGATCATCGCAGTTGCTTGGAACATGCATAAGTTACCTGTGCCCCAAACTAGACCTGTAATGATATTTTTGAAACTTTCCTTCTTGAATGCATCTTTACCTAAAGCAAACATTGAAGCTCCAGCGACCATCCCTAAAGCTTGAGGTAAGACCATAGCTTGAGCGTCAACTTTCAATAAATTGACAACGACGGTATAGCCTAAGTAACCAGCTGTGGATAAGACTAAGGCTGTCGTTCCTTTTTTCCAATCTTCATTTTGCTCGATACTATTAGCACTCTTATCACGTAAAGCTGTTAACACCGCACCTACAACTAAAATAACTAAAGCTAATGAACCTAATGATAATTGGCGCGTCGTTGTCCACTCATGGAATAAGAAGATCCCAGCTAAAGCGTTAGTCACCAATTGTGCCCCCGTTGAGATCGGCACTGTCTTGGAGATCCCGACTGCTTTCATTGCGTGAAACTGTTGATTTTGGCCTAAACTCCAGAACAAACCAGATAAAACACCAGCTACCCAAAGTTGCAAATTGTTATTTGCTAAAAAGTTTCCTGGAGCAACTATTGTCGTTACGATCGCAAAGATCAAAGCCCCCCAAGTCATCCCTAAAGTTTGTTGGTTAGCATTACCACCCAACTTACCACTGATCAATCCAATACTTCCCCAGGCTAAAGCGGGGATCAAGGCTATCCACATAATCAATTCCCTCGTTTCTCTTCAATTCTTTTCTCAATAATTCTCATGCAAGATAATATTTTAGCAGTTTTATGCAAACCATTACAAGAAGAATTTTAGGTTAATTCTTTCATTTTATTTTATATGAAAAATTTTTTCACGTACTTTTTTCACAAATCTCCCCCTCTATCGCCACTAGATTTTGCCACAGTAGTAATTTATTTTATGTGAATAAAATATATATTTTTTAAGAAATCCACAATAATTGAAAACAATTTTTCTATTTTCATAACTTCAAACTTACCCAACGATATCTTTAATATTTGCTAAAATTCCCTTGAAAAATTGACGCTTGACTGCTAACTGGTTTAGAATTAGGTGATATGTCAATTACTTTGAAAGGACGGTCTGCACCTGTGAACTGGACAAAATTACGAAATTTTATCAATACACGGTGGGGCTTTTTTGCACTTGTCTCGTGCCTGTTTTGGTTAAAAACGATCCTAGTTTATTTGATCGATTTTAACCTTGGTGTCCACGGGATCTATCAGTATTTTATCCTGTTGATAAATCCGATCGCGACGACGCTTTTGCTCTTTAGCATTGCACTTTACATCCGTAAGACGATCCCTGCCTATTTATGTCTATTATTACTTTACATAGCTAATACGGCATTTTTATTGATCAGCGTTATTTATTACCGCGAATTTACTGACTTTATGACTATGAACGTGATCTTTGGGTATTCTTCGGTCTCACAAGGACTAAGTGGGAGCTCGTTTTCGCTGTTAAAACCCCAAGATATTTTGATCATTATTGACGTAGTAGTCGTCTTACTATTACTCTTGACTCGTCAGATCAAACTCGATAAACGTTTCATCCCTAAGAATCAAGCCGTAGCTATGACCTCTTTTTCCCTAATGTTTCTACTATTGAATATCACGTTAGGTGAGATCGATCGTCCGCAATTACTGACGCGAACTTTTGACCGTAATTATCTAGTCAAATATTTAGGGATCGATGCCTTTACCGTATACGACGGGTTAAAAACAGCCAAGACTAGTCAAACACGTTCTAAAGCTACTGGGGCTGATCTAAATAAGATCATTGATTTTACCCAAGCTAACTATGCTGCTCCCGATCAAAAAATGTTTGGGATCGCTAAAAATAAAAATATCATCGTCATCCATCTTGAAAGTTTTCAACAATTCTTGATCGACTATAAATTAAATGGACAAGAAGTCACACCGTTTTTAAACAGCCTTTATCACGGTAAAGAGACGTTCTCGTTTACTAATTTCTTTAATCAAGTCGGTCAAGGTAAGACCTCCGATGCTGAAACGATGCTTGAGACTGGCGTATATGGTTTGCCTCAAGGTTCGATGTTTTCGACTTTAGGAACAGATAATACCTTTGAAGCTATGCCCGCGATCTTAAATCAAAGTCAAAATTATTCTTCAGCCGTTTTTCATGGTAACTCAGGCTCATTTTGGAATCGAGATAAAGTGTATAAGAACTTTGGTTATCAATACTTCTTTGATGCCAGTTACTATGATCAAAATGCTAATAACTTAAGTGAATATGGTCTTAAAGATAAGTTGTTGTTCCATGATTCGGTTAAATACTTAGAAAAATTACAACAACCATTTTATGCTAAATTCATCACGGTCTCTAATCACTTTCCGTTTAGTTTAGATGATCAAAACAAGAGCTTTGAAGCTGCTAATACTGGCGATAGTTCTGTCGATAATTACTTTGTTACGGCCCATTATTTAGATCAAGCTGTTAAAGAATTCTTTGATTATCTCAAAGCTTCTGGACTTTATGATGATTCAGTGATCGTACTTTACGGTGATCATTACGGGATATCTAATTCACGGAATTTAAAATTAGCTTCTCTTTTAGGAAAATCTTCCTCGACTTGGAGCGACTTTGACAATGTTCAGATGCAACGTGTCCCATTTATGATCCACATCCCAGGACAAGAAAATGGTGGGATCTTTGAGCAATACGGTGGTGAGATCGACGTCATGCCGACATTACTTCACCTAGCTGGGATCGATTCTAAAAAATATCTTTTATTTGGTTCAGATCTCTTTTCCAAAGATCATGATCAAACTGTAGCTTTTAGAAATGAGAATTTCATCACCCCAAAATACACCGTTGTTGGTAGTACGATCTACGAAAACAGCACCGGTAATGTGGTAACTCATCCGTCTAAAAAAGTCCAAGCTCAATTAAAAACAGCACAAGAGCATGTCAACTCGGCGCTTTCACTCTCGGATTCGCTCAACAATAAGAATCTCTTGCGCTTCTATGTGCCAACTGGTTTTACGCCCGTTGATCCAAAAGATTTCAACTATAAAAATCAAGTTGAGCAATTAGACAAGATCCAGGCTAAACTTAAGGGACGTTCAACTAGTCTCTGGTCTAAAAATAATGACCACTCCACCGCCGATAAATATCACTCCGATGCCCCAGAACTTAAACAAAGTGACAGTGGCGAAAACACTAACGAACAAGCTCCTAGCGTTGGATCAACGCTAGAAGATACACAATAACAAAAAGAGGCTGTGACATAAGTCTCTATCTTTAAAGAAGACCATTCGAATTTTTTGAAAATTTTGAAAAATTCGGATGGTCTTCTTTTTGTTTTTATTATTTGGTGATATTTTTGAACTACTAGTGGACATTTTCCACATGTTCAATGCCATTAACGCTATCCCCATTTGTCGATTTACCTTTTTCTTACTTCGTACGGTAAATCGAGTAAAACCCAAATAAGCCTTCAAATTACCGAAAATAGGTTCGATCTCATACTTTCTTCTACGATAGATTTTATTTTTTTCAGTATTTGAAAGGTTTGTTTTTACTTTCCCCTTGAAATATTCCCATTGTGGATTGATATAGATCTTTCTGACGTTTCCTTTTTTGGTCAATGCATTTGGATCTTCTTTACGATCTTCATCGAATTTTTCAGCTTCATATACTTTAAAATTTCGTTTATAACCATATGTATCATGGCGATATGCATAGCGTTTAAAGTTAAAACGAACATTCTTTGGATCTATATAGTAATCATCTTCAGCGTTATAATGCCAATTCATCACTTTGCGCTCATCTGATCTCCAACGTTTGGTTTCTTCCTTTAACAT
Organism: Ligilactobacillus murinus; assembly: GCF_003288115.1. Lineage (NCBI taxonomy): Bacteria > Bacillati > Bacillota > Bacilli > Lactobacillales > Lactobacillaceae > Ligilactobacillus > Ligilactobacillus murinus. The sequence goes on from NZ_CP023565.1 coordinate 1,203,690, forward strand.
CGTATTATATGGAATAAGGTAATCAAACACTCCGAATTTATCTTCGATAAATTCATAGTTAGGTTCAGATCCATAACCAGCATCAGCAACTATCGGACCTTGAATAACATCTGCATCCATCTTTTCTAAAAATGGGATCAAAGTACGCATATCAGTTGGATTAGGTGCGAGGGTGTAGTCCAAAGCAAATTGATTATTAGCAGCGACTTGGAGATTATAGCCAGGTTTGGTTTGACCATTTTTCATTGGATCTTCTTTCATACGCATAAAAGTGGCGTCATTATCAGTTTTAGAATAGCTGTTTCGCTCGCCAACGATGGCAAACTGTTCAGCATATTTAGAGTTTTTCTGTTTGCGCTCGCGTGTTTGTTTTAAATATTTCTTTGCCGTCCGTCGTTCCTGCTTCGCAGGATTAGGGGAGATCTTCTTAGTCTCTTCGACTTTTTCATTCAAATATTCAATTCGTTGTTCCAATCGGGCACATATCTCATCAAGTTGATCAACAGTCAGATCATCAGCAAAATCAATATTGACGATCGATTCTTTGATCTCTTTCAATAACTTTTTAGCTTTTTGTCGATTTAAATCATCATAGCGAATAGTATTTTTCTTCCAAACAAACGAGTATTTATTTGCGTTAGCAAGAATCTTAGTACCATCAATAAACACAGCCTCATCAATGAGCCCATTTTTTCGCAAATATTCTCTAAATTCAGAAAACGAACTTTTTAGCATCATCTCAATAGTATCAGAGACAACAAAGCGAGCAATAGTACGATAAGTAGGTTGGGCTTCCTGAGTCAACCACATGGCAACAACGTTTTCCCGAGCAAAACGTTCGATCTTTCGACAAGAAAAAATACCATAACTATATGCCAAAAGAACTAACTTGAGTAAGACCCGAGGTTCATATTCGAAAGGACGCCCAAAGGTATAAGAGTCATCAAAATCAATAGATTCGACTAAATGGTGTATGTAGTGTGCTTGATGATTTTTTTCAGGTTCATAGAAGGTCGCCATGTTCAAACTGAGTTGATTTATGTTATAATTACTGTGCATGGGTTTATCTCCTTTCTTTTTTGAGGGGGGTAGACTATAGGGCATCAGGGGGATTCTGATGTCCTTTTTTATTTATAGTATACAAAAACGGTCGTAAATGAACAATTTTTAAAGTCCCATTTACGACCGTTTTTTGGAGACTTATGTCACAGCCTCTTTACTTATGGAGATGGCGGGAGTCGAACCCGCGTCCAAGCATATCGTAACTCAAGTCTCTACGCTCATAGTCATACTATTTGAAATTCATCGCTGATCACGCCGGATGACAGGGCCAACATCAACGACTAGCCTAAGAGTCTCTTCTCAGTATTTCAGGCTAAAACACTGAGCGTAGTCTGCTGATCTAGGACCCGCAACTGACACACAGACGATATCAGACGGATCTACGCAGTGCTGACTAGGCAGCTAAAGCGTAAGAGTTGTTATTATTTTTTGCAGTTATAATTTAAACTGAGCGTTTTATAGTAGTCGCAACCTACTAAGCGCAACTCAAGCCCGACCTATACCTGTCGAATCCTAAACATCCCCAAGTTGACTACTGAGTTATTGTAGCACACCTTTTTTAGAAAAGCAAAAAAGTGATTTTTTTAATTGACAACTAATTTTTAGTATAGTACAATTCACTCATAATCAATTCGGAAAGGAAGAGAACTATGAACAAGACAGTTATGCAACTCACAAATATTCGTTGGCAACGCCAGCACTAGGTTGCTTCTGTGTGCACAGATGCGACCGTACGTAACGTATCGTTCGTATCTGTGCTGGTTCTCTTAGATCGACCCGCATGGATCAACTACCATGCGGGTCTTGTTAAAAAGCACTTCCCGCGCTCAGTGGGAAGTGCTTTTTTTCTTACCGCCCGCAATAGATACGAACGTAAAAATCAAAAGGAGGAATTTACTCATGAAACGCTTAATTGGCACAATTGCAGTTTTATTTTTATTTTTGATCTTTGCATTTTTCCGCTCAACTGATCAAGCCAAGAAAAATCAGACCCCAACTGTTGGGATCTTACAATTGACATCACACCCCGCTTTAGATGAGATCCATCGCGGGATCATTGCTGCCTTAAAAGAAGAAGGCTTTATCTCAGGGAAAAACATCAAGATCGATTTCCAAAATGCCCAAAATGATCAAAGTAACCTCAAATCTATGAGTCAACGCTTTGAAAATGAAGATGCGGCGGTCATGATCGGGATCGCTACTCCAGCCGCCCAATCATTAGCAAATACCACTAAGACGACTCCCATCGTTATGGGTGCGATCAGTGATCCGATCGGGGCAGGTCTAGTTAAAGATCTCAAGCACCCCGGTGGTAATATCACAGGCGTTCAGCACAAAGAACCGATCGCACTACAGCTTCAATTGATCAAAACGATCATGCCTGAGCTAAAGACAATTGGCGTTTTACACACTTCAAGCGATGATTCATCGGCAGCTGAAGTCAAAGAATTTTCCCAACTAGCTCAAAAAACGGGGATTAAAGTAAAAGAATATACGATCACTTCGACTAATGACATCCAACAAGTTTCGGCTACAATGGCAAGCAATGTGCAAGCGATCTATATTCCAAACGACAACACCGTAGCCTCAGGGTTTCAAACAGTCCTCAAAAATGCTAACCAAAATAAGATCCCGATCTTTCCTTCAACATCTGAAATGACACGGCAAGGGGGACTAGCCACTGTCAGCGTTAGCCAGTATGAACTTGGTAAAATGACAGGTAAGATGACAGCTGCGATCTTAAAAGGAAAAGATCCAGCTGACATGGCGATCGAATATCCGACTAAAGGAACTACCTACCTCAACCAAAAGCAAGCTCAACAACTAGGGATCGACCTTCCTAATGAACTAGTTACACAGATCAGTAAAAAAGGAGTTGTTATCAAATGAATCTAATCGTATCAGCAATTGGGCAAGGATTGCTCTGGGGCATCCTTGGTCTAGGACTTTACTTGACCTTTAGGATCTTAAAATTCCCCGATATGACAGTTGAAGGGACCTTTCCCTTTGGCGCTTGTGTTTGTGTTTCTCTGATCACCCAAGGAACATCACCTTTTATCGCAACTTTAGCTTCCTTTGGGGCGGGACTTTTGACCGGATTTTTGACCGGGATCTTGTACACCAAAGGCAAGATCCCCGTATTATTAGCCGGGATCTTGGTCATGACAGGGATCTACTCGATCAACCTCCGTGTTTTGGGAAAAGCAACGGTTGGTTTGTTAAACCAAAATACTTTGCTAAACACTGGCATGTTACGTGAATTACCGAATAGCTTTCCCTCGGTGACCCTAGGCTTGATCTTACTTACACTTTTGATCTTACTGCTAGCGCTCTTTTTAAATACTGACCTGGGACAAGCATTTATCGCAACTGGTGATAACAAACTGATGGCTCGCTCGTTAGGGATCAATACAGACAACATGGAGATCTTAGGCTTGATGATCTCTAATGGTTTGATCGGTCTTTGCGGTGGCTTGATCGCCCAAAATGACGGTTATGCCGATGTCAATATGGGGGTCGGCACGATCGTTATTGGTCTAGCTGCGATCATTATCGGTGAAGTTGCCTTTGGTGAACTCAGTTTGACCGCTCGATTAGTCGCTGTTATCTTAGGTAGTATCTTCTATCGTTTCGTCTTACTCATCGTTTTAAAACTTGGATTTAGCACTAATGATTTCAAATTACTCTCATCTTTGATCCTAGCATTATGCCTAATGTTACCAGTCTTAGAGAAGAAATTTAATTTCAGCAAAACATTGAAGAAAGGAGTACAAAAGCCATGACACTCGAATTAAAAAATATCACGACCGTAGTCAATCCCGGAACAGATGAAGAAAAAAAGATCTTAAAAAACCTTTCTCTTACGATCGAGACTGGTGATTTTATCACACTTCTAGGCACGAATGGCGCTGGGAAATCGACCCTTTTAAACGTGATCAACGGTTCGCTCAAACCATCTAGTGGACAACTTCTTTTAGATGGGATCGATCTGACCTCACTCTCGGACGTCAAACACGCTTCGTATATCGCTCAAGTCTTTCAAGATCCTAAAATGGGCACCGCTCCGCGAATGACAGTTGCTGAAAATCTTTTACTAGCACTAAAACGTGGCCAAAAACGCACTTTGCGTCCTCGGCGCTTACAAGCCCATCTACCTCAATTCAAAGAATTGACTGCTAAACTACCTAATAATTTATCCGAACGATTACACACTTTCACTGGTGATCTTTCTGGGGGACAACGCCAGACATTGAGCTTTTTGATGGCCACGATCACACGTCCAGATATCTTGCTCTTAGATGAACATACTGCAGCACTTGATCCTAATACAAGCGCTGAGTTATTAAAACTGACCGATGAAGTGATCACCGAAAAGAAACTGACCTGTCTAATGATCACCCATCGCCTGCAAGATGCTTTACGCTATGGCAATCGTATTATCATCTTAAAGGATGGACAGATCGTCTTAGATACCCGCGACAAAAAGGAGCTAACTGAAGAACGGATCCTGACTTACTTTGCTAATTAAAACAAAGAGGCACTAGAAAATTTCTAGCGCCTCTTTTTATATTCTCATAATTAAAAAATTTGTTCCAACGGTCGCACCCGGCCTGCTTAAAAGCCTAGTGCAAGCTGAAACAACTCTTTGACTATTTAGTTGTCGTATCCACCGTCAAACGAACTTGATGGATCGCATCTTCCAAGCTTTTTAAAGGTGCTTCAAGTGTTACATGGTAAAAGCTTTGCAATCCCTCTTTTTTAAATGAAACTAGACCCGCTTCGCGTAAGATCTTCAAATGATGTGAAACCGCTGGTTGGGTGATGGCCATCATTTTGGTTATCTCAGTAACAGTCATTCCTTGATGAAGTCGTTCACATAATAAAAGAATTATCTTTTGCCGATTGCGGTCAGCTAAGGCATTTACCGTTTCAAATTCGTTAGCAAATCCCTCTAACGCTCTGCGCTGTTCTGTTGTCAACTGTATCGTTGGCATGAGTACCATTCTCCTTTCTTGAGACACTATCCTCTAAATTAAGGATAACATTAAATAGCACCCGTCGCAAACGCTTCCACCCGGAAAATAAAATATTTTTATTCTATAGATAAAAATAGATCGAACAAAACATCAACGCTGAGCCTAAGATCACCAGCAAATGCCAATAAATATGAACATATTTCAGCTTTAAACTATAGACGACCGCACCCAAGGTAAAGGCAATGCCACCTGCTAATAGCAATAATAACCCGGGAAAACCTAATACCTGAAATAGTGGTTTAAAACCTAACACACATAGCCACCCTGCTAGAACACAGATCACGGTCTCAACGATCTGATGCCTAGGTTTTGCCAAAGCATGATATAAGATCCCAAAAAGCATCAAGAGAGCCACTGCGAGCCATAAGCCCCAACCAAACTTGCCTCCGATCCCGACCAAGCAATATGGCATGTACGTGCCAGCGATCAATAAATAAATACTGGAGTGATCAAATGCTTGGAATAACCGACGGGCTTTAGTGAAATATAAACAATGAAATAAAGTCGAAGCTAAGTATAGACTCAATAAACACAAGCCATAGACTAGATATGCTGTAAAACTGACAATATTTTGCGTTGCGATCCCTTTTAAGGTCAATAACACTAATAGCCAAATACTCAGCCCGACTCCGATACCATGTGTGATCGCACTCCACACTTCATTTGTGATCTGTTCACGTCGATCCATATCTGACACCACCTTCTAAAATCTATTTCCAGTCTACACTCTTTAAATATTTAAGTCAATTATATATAGACTTGAAGTCTAGTTTAAAAGTTTTAAAGATCAATAAATTTTAGAACAATGTGTTATAATACACTTAAACTAGATAAAAGGACGAGCGCGATGGAGAAGTTAAACATCCAAAAGCAATTAGATAGTTTTGCCAATAAACGATTGCCCTATTGGGAAGATTTTCCTGATTTCGAACTATATATGGATCAATTGGTCAATCTTGGCAATCGCTATTTGACTGGCTTTTTAGGGGCACCTTTGACGCCTTCAATGATCAACAGTTATGTCAAAAAAGGCCTCATGTCACGTCCCGTTAAAAAAAAATACAATGCAACTCACTTAGCCGAATTACTGGTGATCAGCCTTCTAAAATCTGTTTATCCTTTAGAAACGATCAAAAATTACAATGAGCAATTGTTGCATGAATTTTCGATCAAGGAATCCTATAATAGTTTTGCTCAGATCTTCAATCAAGCACTTCAAAATGGTGGCTATGCCCAGCCATTAGCTACCACTCTATCATTGAGCAAACTGACAAAACACGTGATCATCAATGCTGTGATCTACAAAATGATCGGTGAACACCTATTACAATACAAGAGTAAACATGATCACATCTAAAAAAGACCCTAGGAAAATCCCTAGAGTCTTTTTTAATCTTTAGATTATTTAGCTTCTGGTGTACCGATCCAATCGATGATTTCTTCAACTGTATCTGTGATAGCTTGTGTACCAGGTGCAAGAAGTTTACGAGGGTCGTAACCTTTACCTTCTTTATCCTTGCCTTCTTCGATGTACTTACGTGTTGCTTCAGCAAATGCGATTTGGCATTCTGTGTTGATGTTAAGCTTGGAAACACCCATTGAGATAGCTTTAACAACTTGTTCTTGAGGGATACCAGAACCACCATGCAATACTAATGGCATATCTGGCATAGCGTCTGCTAATTCCTTCAAGCGGTCAAAGTTAAGACCTTGCCAGTTTGCTGGGTATTGACCGTGGATGTTACCGATACCACATGCTAAGTAGTCAACGCCAAGTGCAGCAATTTGTTTTGCTTCTTCAACGTCAGCTAATTCACCAGCACCAACAACACCGTCTTCTTCACCACCGATAGAACCAACTTCAGCTTCAACAGAAATACCTTTAGCATGTGCTAATTCAACGATTTCTTTTGTCTTAGCCAAGTTTTCTTCAAATGGTAAGTCATGACCATCAAACATAACTGATGAGAAACCTGCTTCGATACATTCCTTAGCAGCTTCGTAGTTACCATGATCTAAGTGCATAACAACTGGAACAGTGATGTTCATTGCTTCCATTTCGCTTGCAACTAAGTCACGAACTAATTTGTAACCGCCCATGTACTTAGCAGCACCCATTGATACTTGGATCAATACAGGTACGTTCTTTTCTTGAGCGCCTTTAAGAATAGCACGTGTCCATTCCAAGTTATTTGTGTTAAAAGCACCTACTGCATAATGGCCCTTGCGAGCTGCAGAAAAAATTTCACTACCGTTTACGAATGACATAAAACAGCCTCCTAAAGATTTTACAGTAAATTACTCACTTTTGAGTACACATACATTTTAACACACTTGCTTAAGAAAACGTACTATTTTCCCAAGATTTTAATTAAAATTCATCAAGCTAGCGTAAAAATCCTTAGAAATCGTTACGCCCTAATTCGGTGATCTTACCTTTTTTAGTATATACGATCCATTCCGCAATATTAGTGATATAATCACCTGATCGTTCTAAGTGATTAGCGATCTGCAAGTAATCAAACCCCTCACCGGCAAATTTAGGATTCGTCTTGACCAAGCCCATCGCGCGCTCTCTGATATCTAAAAAGATCCCATCATTACCAGCATCCATTTCGGCGATCTTGATCGCTGATTTTTCATCCATTTCAGTGTATGCCTTCAAAATACTTGCTAGCATCGCTAAAACATTATCACCCATCTTGACGATCATCATGTCGATCTCATCGTCACGCCGCTCTTCTTTGAGTAATAACACATTCTTAGCGATACTTACGGCGTGATCAGCTAAACGTTCTAAATCAGAACTAGCTTTCAAGATCGAAATGATCTCACGAAGATCACCCGCTACTGGACTTTGTAGCGCAATGATCTGAGCTGTCTTTTTCTCTAAATGTGTCTCGTGATTGTTGATCACTTCGTCGTGTTCGATAACCTCTTTAGCAGCTTGTTTATCATCTTCTTTAAGTGAAATGATCGCTTTTTCAAGCGCTGCCTTAACTTCAAGGCCCATCGTGATAAATTCCTGACGTAAAGCTTGGATCTGAGTATCAATATGGCGTTGCATAAAATTCCTCCTTGTTCAATTAACCAAAGCGACCGCTTAAATAGTCATCAGTCTCTTTTTTATTCGGATTAACAAAAATTTTTTTCGTCGGTCCCGTTTCGATCAAATTTCCATTCAAGAAAAATGAAGTCGTATCTGAGATCCGTGAAGCTTGCTGCATATTATGGGTCACGATAATACAAGTATAATCATCTTTTAATGTCAAAAGCATCTCTTCAACTTTATTACTTGAAACTGGATCAAGCGCACTTGTGGGTTCATCTAATAGGATAACTTCTGGTTTGACCGCAAGCACCCGGGCAATGCAGACTCGTTGTTGTTGCCCACCTGACAAGGCTAATGCACTCTTATGCAAGTCATCTTTAACATCATCCCACACAGCCGCTTGTTTCAAACTTGTTTCGACCCGCTCATCCAACAATTGTTTATCTTTGACTCCAGCGATCCGTAAACCATAGACAACATTTTCATAGATCGAAAACGGAAATGGATTAGGCTGTTGAAAGACCATACCAACTTTTTTGCGCAATTCGACCGTATCCGTCTTAGGACTATAGATATCTTGGCCGTCTAATTTGATCGCTCCTGTAATTTTAACATTATCGATCAAATCATTCATCCGATTCAAACATCTCAGATAAGTCGACTTCCCACAACCTGAAGGACCGATCAGCGCATGGATACCAGATTTAGGAAAATCCAGATCGATCCCTTTTAAAGCTTCTTTTTGTCCATAGTATAAATGAACATTTTGACTCGTAATAATTTTTTCTTTTTCCATGATAAACCTCGTCCTAACCAAAATTCCCTGAGATATAATCTTCAGTTGCTTGTATCCGTGGATTGGTAAAGATATTTTTTGTCTTATCGTATTCGATCACATGTCCCATGTGGAAAAAGGCTGTGTAGTCACTTGCTCGTGAAGCTTGTTGCATATTATGGGTCACAATGATGATCGTATATTTTTTCTTTAATTCAAGCATCGTTTCTTCAACTTTTAAAGTTGAGATCGGATCAAGCGCACTACAAGGCTCGTCCATCAATAAGATATCAGGCCCCATTGCGATCGCTCGGGCAATACAAAGGCGTTGTTGTTGCCCCCCAGATAAAGCCAAAGCACTCTTATTCAAGTCATCTTTGACTTCATCCCACAATGCAGCCCCGCGTAAGCTCTTTTCTACGATCTCATCTAATTTTTGCTTATCTTTGATCCCATTTTCTTTAAGAGCAAACGTAATGTTTTCTTTGATCGATTTAGAAAATGGATTGGGCCGTTGAAAAACCATCCCGATCTGTTTACGCATCTCATAGAGGTTGATCTTTTTGGAGTTGATATCGATCCCGCGATACATGATCTCTCCTGTCACGGTCGCTACGTCATCGTTCATTCGGTTCAAGGAACGCAAGAACGTCGATTTCCCAGATCCAGAGGCCCCAACTAAAGCTGTGATCTTATAGCGCTCAAATTGAAGGTTGCCATCAAAAAAAGCATGTTTGTTACCATAATAAACTTGCAGATCATGGGTCGAGAGCGCAACTTCTTGAACTTTTGGATCAAATTTTAAGATCGATGTCTCATTTAAATCATATTTACCTACATTCATTATCATCTTCCTCATCTATTTACTTGCAGTCAAGCGTTTGTACAAGCGATTGCCCAAATAACGCGCCGATAAATTAAAGATCAAGACCGCTACGATCAAAACAGCTGACGCACCAGCTGAGATCTGTTCAGCATCTGGCATGATCCCTTCGGAGTTGATCTTCCAGATATGCACCGCCAAAGTTTCCGCTGGTCGGAAAAGATTTAGCGGACTTGATTCACTAAATGGATTCCAATTCATAAAATCGATATTAGTTGCACTTTGACCAGCAGTATAGATCAAAGCAGCTGCTTCACCAAAAACACGGCCGGCACAAAGCACGATCCCAGTAATGATCCCTGGTAAAGCTTCAGGCAAAATGATCTTCGTGACTGTATGCCATTTGGATAACCCTAAAGCTAAGCCAGCTTCACGTTGTAATTTAGGAACGTTATTTAATGAATCTTCAACATTACGCGTCAATAACGGTAAGTTGAAAAATGTTAAGGCGATCGCACCTGAGATGATCGAAAAGCCCATCTTGAATTGGACCACAAAGAGCAGAAAGCCAAACAGCCCAACAACCACTGACGGTAAAGAACTCAAAACTTCGATCGCCATTCTCACCGTTTCAGTCACACGATTCTTAGGTGCATATTCAGCTAGATAGATCCCTGCACCCAAAGAAAGTGGAAATGAGATCAATAGTGTCAAGACCAATAGATAAAAGGAGTTGAACAACTGGATCCCGATCCCGCCACCAGCAGTAAAGGAACGTGAAGGTGTCGTCAAGAAATGCCACGAAACATGGGGAAGACCGTTTAATAAGATCTGTCCGATCAAAAAGGCTAAGATCAAGACCACGATCCCGGCGATCAATTTGATCACACCTAAAGCAAGTTTATTTACTTTTTTCGTATTCATAGATTACATCTTTCCTTTCCGACTGATAAAGCGCACTGCAATGTTGAAGAATAGTGACATCAACAAGAGGACTAACGCTAATGACCATAAAGCGTTGTTGGAAACAGTTCCCATAACTGTATTACCGATCCCCATCGTCAAGACACTGGTCAAGGTCGAAGCCGGAGCCAATAAACTTTCTGGTAACAGGGTCGCATTACCGATGACCATTTGGACGGCTAACGCTTCACCAAAAGCTCGTGCCATCCCAAAAACGATCGCAGTCATGATTCCTGGCAAAGCTGCACGTAATAAGACACGATAGATCGTTTGCCATTCAGTTGCCCCTAAAGCTAGCGAAGCTGATTTATAATACTTGGGTACAGCGCGCAAACTATCAACTGTCATCGAAGTGATCGTTGGTAAGACCATCACAAAGAGCACAAACGACCCAGACAAGATCCCATAACCTGAACCGCCAAAATGATCACGCACAAAAGGAACAACGACCGTCAAGCCGATAAAACCGTAAACAACTGATGGGATCCCAACTAATAATTCGATGACACTTTGCATGAACTTTTGACTTCTTTTAGACGAAAGTTCAGTCATGTAAAGCGCTGTCCCGATCGCAAATGGGGTCGCGAATAGCGCAGCCAATAAGGTTACCCCAAAAGATCCTAAGATCATTGGTAAAGCCCCAACTAGTGGCCGCCCATTTGGTCCATTAGCGCCTGGATTCCATTCACTTCCCGTTAAAAATTCCACTAAACTAGCTTTATTTTGCGTAAAAGTCGCGATCCCCTTTGAAGCAACAAATAAAAAGATCGCTAACACAACACCGACGATCAAGAAAATGCTGGCATAACTCAGTGTTTTACCCACGAAGTCTTGACGTGTCTCCTTAGACGGTTTTAAAATTTTTTCTCTAATTGGATCCATCTTGTTTCACCTCATCTGTGATAATTGGTGTTACTTGGTTATTAGCATCTTTTTGTACCTTCATCTCATTGATCGGAATGTAACCTAATGCTGTCACCAAATTCTTTTGTACGACATCTGAGTACATATAATCTAAAAAGCGTTTTGTCATTTTATCTGGTTTGCCCTTCGTATACATATGTTCATACGCCCAGATCTTCCAAGAATTATCTTTGACATTTTCAGCAGTTGGTTTGACCCCATCCACTTTTAGCGCCGTCATATCTTTATTGATGTATGAAAATGACAAATAACTGATCGCACCAGGCGTACTTGCGACCATACGTTGTACCGTACCATTTGATTCTTGTTCTTGAGCTTTCAACATTTTTTGCCCCTGCATCACGTTATTCTCAAAAGCAACACGTGTCCCACTACCTTGGGCACGATTGATGACCATGATCTTTTGATCTTTACCGCCCAATTGTTTCCAGTTTGTGTATTTACCGGTAAAGATGCCACGTAATTGCGCCATTGTTACTTGTTTTACGCCACTATCTTTATTGACAACTGGGGCTAAACCTAAAACTGCTACAGTATGATCGACTAGTTCTTTAGGTTTGATCCCGGGTAATTCCCGAGCAAATACATCTGAATTACCGATCGTGACCGCCCCAGCTTGAACCTGACTCAAACCTGTACCTGAACCACCACCTTGGACTGTGATACTTACATCACTGTGATCACGCTGATATTCTTCAGCTGCCATTTCTACCATAGGCTGTAAAGCTGTTGAACCAACGATCGTAATATTTTGTTTATCATTTTTTTGTCCTGCACAGCCCGCAAGAAAAAAGACTGCCATCAAAAGTATTACAAAACTAACAATTGCTTTTTTCATCCTGAATTCTCCTAAAATATTAGAGTTAATTACACCTCTAATTTTATGCCTTTTTTGTAAAAACATGTAGGTCGTTATGTAAAGATTATGTAAAAAAACACCGCGCTCACAAAAAAAATAGTGTCTAGAAGATCACTCCTCTAAACACTATTAGCTTAACAATTATCAGATGTTAACATGATACTCTCAAACGGTCCAAATTCTTTACCATTAGCCTTAGTCATCATGGCCCGCAGATTCCATTCATCATGAAATTGTTGCAATTTATCAGCATAAAATTCATTTGGTTTTTCACTAGCATTCAACAGATAGACTACTTTGCGTCCTGCTTGATAGCGCCCAACTCCAAAGAAACCTTCACCAGCTAGCAAAGTCAATTCTCCTTTGATCAAAGCAGGTTCAGCTTGACGTTTAGCCGTCAATGAACGTACGTGCTCCAAAAGGCCGTGATCTTCACGCCCCCAAGGATAAAAGCGTCTATTATCTGGATCAGTTCCACCAGACAAACCGACTTCATCACCATAATAAATACATGGTACCCCTGGGAACATGAAAAGTAGTTCAAAAGCACGCTTGACTTTATTCACATCGCCCCCCAAAGCGGTCAAGACCCGCTTTGTATCATGAGTCCCGATATTATTGAGCGAATTTAGATAAAAGTCCAATGGATAATTTTCCCGTAATTTCATCATCTCTTTAGCGATCGTTTCAGCAGAACGCTTTTGTGCCAATAAGTCTAAGATCGCTTCACGCAAAGGATAGTTCATGACACCGTCTAACTCGTCTCCCTTGACATAGTGGCGCCGTTGACTATAAGCAACTTTATTAGAAGCATCTTCCCAAACTTCACCTAATAACAAGCGCTCACGATAACCGTCTAAATTCTTACGGATCTTAGCAATAAATGGATCAGGTAACTCGTCTGCGACATCTAAGCGCCAACCATCTACGCCTAATTGATTCCATTTAGCTAAAACACTGTTCTTTTCACCGTAGATGAACTGTTGAAATTGGGGATTGTTCTTATCTACAACTGGGAGATCTGCATTGCCCCACCAACAACGATATTTATCTGGATAGCGTTCAAAACTAAACCACGGATAATACTCGCTATTCTTATCTCGCGCAGCTCCAGCATGTTTGCCGTAGTTGCCGTTAAAGTTAAAGTACTTACTGTTACGCCCCACATGGGAGAAGACTCCATCTAAGATCAAATGGATCCCAGCTTTATGCAACTTAGTCAATAATTCTTTAAAAACTTTTTCATTGCCCAACATCGGATCGATCTTGAAATAATCGCTAGTATCATAACGGTGATTACTTGCCGCTTCAAAGATCGGATTCAAATAAATGATCGAAATACCTAATTTTTTTAGATATGGGATCTTTTTGATGATCCCTTTGAGATTTCCACCATAGAAATCCCAGCGGGCAATACTGCCGTCGTGATTTCTGATGTACATTGGATCATCTTGGATCGTTGCATAGATAAAGGTATCCCGCTTTTTACCTTCGATATAACCATCTAGATTTCCATTATAAAAACGGTCAGGAAAGATCTGATAACAGATCCCCTTTTGATACCATTCAGGTGCATTAACGGTTTTATCATAACAGGTCAGCTGGTAAGAATTATTTTCCAATACTTCGCTATTCTCGATCAACTGACCTTGCCCACCACCATTAGCACAGTAATAGCGTACAAGTTCATGTTCATGTTGCCGGATCACCAGTTTGAAATAATAGAAATACAAGCCACTTTTTCTCGGGATATAGGTTGCATAATAACGCCCTGAACTCTTATTTTCCATTCCGACGATCTCTGGGATCAACTTTCCATCGGCATAGACGTAAAGTTCAACACTAGTAACATCAACGTCATAGGCCTCAAGCATGAATTCTACCGGTCGATCAACTTTGATCGCTCCAAACGGTTTTTTATACTTTTCTTGCCACGAATCAAAGTGGATATACATCTTTTGCTTTTCCCTTCATTTCAGTTGCGTTTGGTTTGATATTCCAAATCTCTTTAGCATATTTTTCAACCGTATCATCGGCTGAGAAATAGCCGGCATTGGCAATATTTACCAAACACATCTTGTTCCAGTTTTGCTTATCTTTGTAAGCTTCACTAACAGCTTCTTGAACTTGGACATAGGAAGCAAAATCACGTAAAACAAAGTATTCATCATTGACCCGCAATAAGGAATCATAGATCTCATGCCCCTCAACTTCAATATTTGGGATTGTCCCATCAACGAAAGCATCCAAGACACGTTTGATGACCGGATCGTTATCGTAGTATTCAGCAGCACGGTAATGATGGTTTTTCTCGTATTCTAAAACTTCATCTTTTGTTAAACCAAAGATAAAGATATTATCTTCACCAACATAGTCTTTGATCTCGATATTAGCTCCATCTAAGGTCGCTACTGTCAAAGCACCATTTAACATCAATTTCATATTAGAGGTCCCTGAAGCTTCCTTAGTTGCCGTTGAGATCTGTTCGCCAACATCAGCAGCCGGAATGATCTTTTCAGCCAATGAAACACCATAGTTTTCCAAGAAGACGACCTTTAACTTATCATTGATCGTCTTATCATTATTGATCATATTGGCAACTTCATTGATACACTTGATGATCGCTTTAGCATAGTGGTAACTTGGTGCAGCTTTTGCCCCAAAAATAAATACCCGTGGTTCAACATCGCGGTTTGGATCATCTTTAAGATCTAGATACAATTTAACAATGTGTAACAAGTTGAGCAATTGCCGTTTATAGGCATGCAGGCGCTTGATCTGAACATCAAAGATCGCATGCGGTGAAACTTCGATGCCAGTATCTTCTTTGATAAAGGCGGCTAACTTCTTCTTATTATCGAGTTTAGCTTTACCGATCTTTTCTAGTAACTTTTTATCACCAACATGATTTTTTAGTTCATGCAATTTCTTAGCATCAAACCGCCAAGCCGTTCCAATAGCTTGATCGATCGTCTTAGCTAGTTCAGGGTTAGCTACTTGGAGCCAACGCCGAACTGTGATCCCATTTGTCTTATTATTGAAACGTTCAGGGTACAATTCGTAGAAATCACGTAAAACATCATTTTCCAACAATTCTGTATGCAACTTAGCTACACCATTAGTACTATGTGAACCAATAATTGCTAAATGAGCCATCTTGACCATGCCGTCTTTGATGATCCGTGTCCGTTC
Organism: Ligilactobacillus murinus; assembly: GCF_003288115.1. Taxonomy (NCBI): domain Bacteria; kingdom Bacillati; phylum Bacillota; class Bacilli; order Lactobacillales; family Lactobacillaceae; genus Ligilactobacillus; species Ligilactobacillus murinus. The sequence goes on from NZ_CP023565.1 coordinate 1,219,377, forward strand.
GATGAAGTCATGATCTTTTTTACCTTCAAGTTCTAAAGCATAGCGCCGGTCGATCTCTTGGATGATCTGCAAGATACGCGGTTGGACTTTTGCCAACATTTCAACAGGCCATTTTTCCAGAGCTTCAGCCATGATCGTGTGATTAGTATAACTCATCGTCTTGACTGTTTGTTGCCAAGCTTCATCCCAGTCCATATGCTCTTTATCAAGTAAGATCCGCATAAATTCAGCCACACACATAGCAGGGTGCGTATCATTGATATGGATCGCAATATGTTCACTGATCTCATTTAACGGACGATCATATTTCTTATAGTGCCGAGTGATGCTTTGGATCCCAGCCGACGTAAAGAAATATTCTTGCTTTAAGCGTAAAATACGGCCTTCATAGTTCGAATCATCAGGATAAAGCACTGAGGTCAGATCCTCGACCCGACGTCGGTCCTCGATCGTTGGATATTTAACTTCTTCTGAAGCTGGGATCTGAGCATCCCAAAGACGCATTGTATTAACATGATCATTGCGATAACCAACGATCCCCGTGTCATAAGGCACAGCCTTGATCACATCGGCGCCTTCATAGATCGCTTCTAAATATTTACCATTATCGATCAAATGAACTTGACCACCCATCAAAACATCGACCGCTTTACTTTTACGCGCGACAGCCCAATTGTTACCATCAGTCAACCATTCATTTGGCAACTCGATCTGGTAACCATCAACAAATTTTTGCTTGAACAAACCATATTTGTAGCGGATACCATTTCCATTACCTGGTAAGCCATCTGAAGCTAAAGCATCCATAAAACAAGAAGCTAAACGACCTAAGCCCCCATTACCAAGTGCCATATCAACTTCGGACTCTGAGATCTTATCCAAGCTAAGTCCCATTTGCTTTAAGCCCTTATCGACCACATCGTACCAACCCATGTTCAAAAGATTGCTCTTTAATAACCGCCCTGGTAAAAATTCGATCGAAAAATAATAAACTTGCTTTTGATCATTTTTGACATAACTCTTCCAAGTATTGCGCCAAATTTCGGAATAACCGGATTTGACCACTGAAACTAAAGTCTGGTACAACTCGATCGGAGCAGCATCTTTGACATCCAGCGCAAACTTCTCTGCCAACCGCTTCTTAAACTCGTGTACAAAACGCTCCTGTGTGATTTTCATTAAGTATCCTCCCTTATAAACCCGATAGCTGACAAACTCCTTGTGACTATCTTAAAATTTGTGCATACAAGTCTAAATAATTTTGACTTGCACTATCCCAACTAAAATCTGATTCCATTGCAATACGCATCATCTTCTGCCAGACCCTTGGTTGATCATTGTAAACGCTAAGCGCCAACTTGATCTCTTCCATCATCCAAAATGAAGAAAATTCCTCAAAACCAAAGCCAGTCCCGACCTGTTCAATTGGATTGTAAGCCCACACACTATCACGTAACCCACCGATCTGATGAACGATCGGCAAAGTACCGTAACGCATAGAGATCAACTGTGATAATCCACACGGTTCAAAAGCAGAGGGCATCAAGAACATGTCACAGCCAGCATAGATCTGCTGAGCTAAATCAACATCGAAGTTGATGCTGACGCTACATTTATCTGGATAACGTCCTGCAAAATAAGTAAAGTCATGCTCAAAATTCTCATATCCGGTGCCCAATAAAACAAATTGGACGTCAAATTGCATCAAATTTGCCATCTCTTGGACCACTAACTGAAAGCCCTTTTGATAGGTCAAACGACTGACGACCCCGATCAACGGGACGTCTTTTCTGACTGGCAAACCAAATTTCTTTTGCAAAGCAGCCTTATTTTTAGCTTTGCCCTTTAAATTCTTGCGATCGAATTTATACGGTAATGCTTTATCAGTCTGAGGATCAAAAGTATCATAATCGATCCCGTTCAAGATACCGGAAAGTTTATAATTGACCATCCGTAAAACTTCATCTAAGCCACACCCAAATTCAGGTGTCTGGATCTCAGCAGCATAAGTAGGGCTGACTGTATTGACCCGATCGGCGTAAAAAATACCGGCTTTCATAAAGTTCACAGCCGTCCCCATTTGGATCGTCCCATCATCATAGCGTTTAGTCGACATACCAAAGAGTTCAGGTAAGACTTCCCGCCCATACTGCCCCTGAAATTCAAGGTTGTGGATCGTAAGCACAGTTGCAATATGACCAAAAGCTTTGATCCAACCGTATTTTTCCCGTAATAAGAAAGGAATAAAGGCAGTATGATAGTCATTGACATGTAAGATGTCAGGAATATAATCGATCCGCTCCATCAATTCGATCACGGCTTGTTGGAAAAAGGCAAAACGCTCGCCATCATCGTAATAGCCGTAAAGATCAGGGCGATCAAAATAATACTTGTTATCTAAGAAATAATATTCCACACCGTCTAACTCTAAAACTTTGACACCACAATACTCATTGCGCCAACCAACAGCAACATAAAAATTAAAGAGATCGGTCAACTGTGACTGATATTTTTCTGGCATTTTTGTGTAAAAAGGCAAAACGACTTTAACTTCATTTCCCTTTTTAGCCATGCTCTTAGGTAACGCCCCAGCAACATCGCCAAGACCTCCCGTTTTAAAAAATGGTGCGCATTCCGCTGCGGTAAATAAGATCTTCACTAATTTTCGCCCCCATAGATATCTGCCACAATATGACTATTCTTTGTGATCACAACTGGATTTTCAGGTGTTCCTTGAATCGTGACGCCAGCTTCGACTTCAACATTTTTATCTAAGATCGCATATTGCAACTTAGCTCCGCGTTTGATCTGAGCATTACTCATGATCACAGAATCCTTGACACGGGCGCCCTCTTCGATCGTAGTCCGCCGTGAAACTAAACTGCGATCAACTTTCCCTTTGATGACACAACCAGTCGCAATTTGACTGGAGTTGACATCAGAAGAATCATAAAAATGGGTCGCCACTTCGTTTTTAGTCCGCGTGATCACACGTTGACTGGAGAATAATAAAGTGTTGAAATGCTCGGGATCAAGCATATCCATGTTGGCATCATAGTAGCTCTTGATGTCATAAATATTGCTCAAGTAACCCGTATATTCGTAAGCGCGTGTGTTGGTCCGTGTCATTTCCCGGTTCAATAATTCTTGCACACTTGCTGGCGCACCTGCATTTTGTCCCTTGTGTAAAAGATCGATCAACCAATCAGTTTTGACTAAAAAGATGCTCATCGATAAGTTGTAAAGGTCTAAAGCTTCATCAAGCTCACTGAAAATATCCGTTTGCTTAACTCTATTATCGTCTTCGAGCGTCAAAATGCAATCATCAGGTGCTATTTTTTCTTTAGGTACCCGTTTAAAGACAACTGTGATCTTGCTATCATGGGCTTGATGAACATCTAAGATCGAACGCAAGTCAACATTACACAACATCTTATTGCCAAAGAAAACCGTATATTCTGATTTTGATTTCTTTAAAAAGCCGATCATATCGCTAAAATATGGCTTACCCTCAGCTTTTTTACGCAAGATATCTTGATAAAAGCCAAGATATTGGTAACTCCCGATACTATCCAAGCCCCATTCACGACTGCCACCTAAATGATCAAAAACTGACTTAAAGCGCCCTTCATTCAAGATCATATAAACAGTCCTGATATTGGCATTGACAGCACTTGATAATGCAAAATCCATGATCCGATATTTACAATCAAAATAAAGTGTAGAGAGTGGGCGATTTGCCGTTAATGGCAATAACCCGTTATATTCATGCTCATTACCTAAAATCGCACACATCTTATTAGCCTTCATTAATTGTCACCCCTAATACTTCTGAATTGCCAACTACTGCGATCTCATCTGTTCCATCGATCACAGCACCATCACCAATAATTGCATTTTCCCCGATGATCGCACGGTTGATAATTACATTTTTACCGATCGAAGCGCCCGTCATCACAACACTATCCTTCACGACTGAACCTTCTTTGACCTGAACGTTTGCTGCTAAAATACTGTGTTCGATCCTACCTGAAATAAAGCAACCATCCACGATCATTGAATTTTTAACGCGGGCAGTATTAGTAATAAATTGTGGTGGTGCGATCGGATTTTTCGAGTAGATCGGCCATGTTTTATCGCGCACATTCAGATCACCTTCATTGTCGATAAATTCCATATTCGTTGTCCATAAAGAATCGATCGTCCCAACATCTTTCCAGTAGCCCGAGAAGTGATAAGCCTGCACATTATCCCCACTCTTAATGTAAAATGGAATAACATTTTTACCAAAATCATACATATCAACGTCTTTTTTGAAACTATTCAATAACACATCACGCAATCGGGCCCAAGTAAAGATATAGATCCCCATCGAAGCGTGGTTGCTCTTTGGTTTTTCTGGCTTTTCTTCAAATTCAATGATCCGGTCATTTTCATCGGTATTCATGATCCCAAAACGACTAGCCTCATCCCAAGGAACATCGATCACGGCTACACTAAGCGCGGCATTGCTCTTCTTGTGTTTAGCTAGCATATCTTCATAATCCATCTTGTAGATATGATCACCTGAAAGAACTAAAAGATACTCTGGATCCATTGACTCAATGTAGTCGATATTTTGATAGATGGCATGTGAAGTACCCTCAAACCACTTAGAACCCTCATTATTTGAATAAGGTTGTAAGATCGTGACCCCAGAATCCAAACGATCCAAGCCCCAACTAGCCCCATTACCGATATGATTATTTAAAACAAGTGGTTGATATTGGGTTACGACTCCAATATTTTTGATCCCTGAATTGACACAGTTACTTAAAGTAAAATCGATGATACGATACCGTCCCCCAAACGGTACAGCGGGTTTAGCGATATTTTGCGTTAATTTCCCTAGTCTGGTCCCCTTACCACCAGCTAAGATCATTGCTAACATTTCGTTTTTCATTATTTTTCCAGACGCTTTTCTTGACGTCCTTTACCTCCCTTAGCTTGTTGTTTTTGCTTTTTAGTGACTGCTTTTGCTTTAACTTTCTTTGCCTTTTTAGATTCGAGATATTTCTTGTTGACGTAACGTAAATTCACATCTTCTGGTTTTAAGATCACGACACCTAGGGCCGGAACGGTCAAGCTGAGCACTTGATCGTAGTTCTTAAAGACTTTTTCTTTAGTCTTAGCCAACGGATTATGCTTGGTCCAAGTTCCACCAAACTCTTCCATTTCAGTATTCCAAACTTCACGATAACTTCCTGGATAAGGCACGCCGATCTCGAAGTTTTGCTGCTCGATCGTAGTGAGATTCATGACTACCACTAAGAAGTCTTTTTTCCGCTTACCATGCCGGATAAAACTCAAGATAGTCACCGTCTTGTTATTAGCATCGATCACTTCTAAACTTTCTTCTTTATCCTCTAATTCCCATAGCGCACGGTGTTCACGATAAAATTCATTGAGTTTAGCTGTAAAATGTTGCATTTTCTTATTTAGTTCGTCATCTAAACTGTCCCAAGTCAAACCTTCGTAGTAACGCCATTCGATGAATTGTCCAAATTCGCCCCCCATAAAGAGTAATTTTTTCCCAGGGTGTGTTATTTGATAAGTGAGTAAATTCCTAAGTTGGGCAAATTGCTTGTAGCGATCCCCGCCCCACATTTTGTGCAACAGGCTCTTCTTACCATGGACGACTTCATCATGAGATAATGGCAAAATGTAATTCTCCGATAAACGATACATCCAAGAAAAGGTCAACATATCCAAGTGATCGCCTCTAAAGAGTGGATCCATTTGATAAAAGTTCAAGACGTCATTCATCCAACCCATATTCCACTTGTAGTCAAAGCCTAATGAATCTTCTTCTAACATGCCCGTCACTTTGGTCCCAGCCGAACTTTCTTCAGCGATCAAGACCACTTTAGGATGAGCAAACTTGACTTCTTTGTTTAATTTGCGTAAAAAATGCCATCCTTCTAAATTTCGGTTCCCACCATAAATATTTGGTTTCCAAGGACCTTCATCATAATCCAAATAGATCATATTGGAGACTGCATCGACCCGTAAACCATCCAAATGGAATTTTTCGATCCAAAAAAAAGCACTTGAAAGCAAGAAAGATTGAACTTCTGGTTTACCCAAGTCAAAGTTTTGCGAACCCCAGCCGATATTTTTAGCTCGATCTGGATCTTCATATTCAAAAGTCGGAGTCCCATCGTAATATGGTAAGGTATCATCATTGATACAAAAATGACCTGGGACCCAATCCACGATCACTCCAATATTTTCTTTATGACACGCATCAACGAACGCTTGAAATTCTTCTGGAGTTCCATAAGCTGAACTGACCGCAAAATACCCGATCAATTGATACCCCCAAGAAGCACCTAAAGGATGTTCCATCAAAGGCATAAATTCAACGTGGGTATAATTCATTTTCTTTAAGTATGGGATCAATTCTTTTGTCAGATCCCCGATTGTATACAAAGTACCATCAGCATGTGACTTCCACGAACCCGGATGGATCTCATAAATGTTCATTGGACGTTCAAAGTAATTCGAACGTTTATGACGTCCGCGCCATAAACCATCATGCCATTTATATTCTGGAATGTCATAGATGATCGATGCATCATTTGGACGCTCTTCAAAGCGAAAGGCAAAAGGATCGATCTTATATACGATACGACCATCATGTTGTTTGACTTTAAATTTGTACATTTGTCCATGTTTAGCATTTGGCGCCACCACACTCCAAATACCATGATCTCCCAACTTCATTGGCAGATCTTCTTGCCAATCATTAAACTCACCAACTAGCCAAATTTGTTGAGCTTTTGGGGCCCACACACGAAAGACATATCCCGCTTTTGCAGCTGGATGTGCCCCCAAAAAAGTTTGTGCATGAAAATTTTCGCCTCGGGCAAACGTTTCCATTTCCTGAGACAAATCAAAACCAGCGGTCATTTCTCTTTCCTCCTTATCAAAATAATTAACACATATCCTATATACATAATAACATATCAATTTAAAAAACATTAGAAATATACCCTGTATTTTTAACACAAAAATATATAATATTCTATTACGATATTTCAAAATATCTATATTTTTACAAAGGTTTTTGTTTGATACTTACTCCTTCAAGGTGTATAATTAAATTTTAAGAATTAATTAAGCCTTTAGTTAACGTTTTACTAATATATAAAATATTAAAGATAAAATAAAAACCAGAGTTTGGATGAAGTGAACCCCCTAAGTTGGACAAAGGAATCTAACTTAGGGGGTTTTACTATGACTAAATTTTCTTTTGAGGATAAGTTGCGGGCTGTAAATATGTATCTAAGAGGATATGGAAGTAACACAGTAGCTAAAGTTTATAAAGTGAAGAATCACTCAAATATCCTTATGTGGGTCAAACGATATCAAAAATATGGTATTGATGGGTTAAAAGTTCGCTACCCTAAATACGATTACGATGGAAATTTTAAGCTCAACGTTTTAAACTGGAGAAAAAGGCATAAGGCTTCCTATCCGGAAACGGCACTTCAGTTTGATATAAGTAATCCTGGGACGATCGCGACTTGGCAACGTAAATTGGATACTAAAGGTGTTGATGCCTTATTTACTAGAAGAGGACGGGCTAAACACATGACGACCAACAATAATAAACAAGCAGAAAAATCAGAATTATCTGAATTAGAACGTTTACGAGCTGAGAATCGTGCTTTACGGGTTGAAAATGAATACTTAAAAAAACTCGATGCCTTGGTTCAGAAGCGCGGACATCGCAAGAAAAATATCAAATCATCCAAGAACTAAGGCAAAAATTTAAATATACATTGGATGAAATACTACCTTACACTAGTCTTAAACGTAGTACATTTTACTATCAAGCCCAACGAATAAACAGGCGAAAAAATAAAGATGAGGAGCTATTAAAGCTTATAAAGGAGGTCAAATCAAAGCACCCGTGTTTTGGTTATCGTACAGTAACACTGAAATTACGATCTCAAGGCATAAAAGTAAATCATAAGCGTGTTAGTCGCATCATGCGAGAAAATGATCTATCAGCGCATATGTATAATAAACAAAGGCGAAAATATAATTCTGCCCTTGGACCACAAGGTAAGAAAGCTAAGAACTTATTACATCGACGTTTTGATACACATTTACCATTTCAAAAAATGGTGACCGACGTAAGTGAATTTAGGTATGGAAATAAGACACAAGAAGAACGTGTCTATCTTTCACCTATCAAAGATCTATGTACAGATGAAATAGTAAGCTATAGTATCAGTAAGCATCCAACAACAGACTTCGTGGTAAAACCGTTGGATGCATTGATAAAACTTAGACCTAAATTAAACTATCGTATGACTCTCCATAGCGATCAAGGTGTCCAATATCAGAGTGTCCAATGGCGAAAGAAGCTAAAAGAAAATAGGATCTTTCAAAGCATGTCTCGTAGGGCAACGTGCTTAGATAATGCACCCATGGAAAGTTTTTTCCACACAATGAAAGTAGAGCTATATCACAATAAAGAATATACAACACAAGAAGAGTTGGTCAAAGCAATGATCAGCTGGATCAGCTATTACAATAACGAACGGATAAAGGTCAAACTAAAAGGCAAGACACCGGTAGAATACCGACATCTTGCCTTAAGAAATATAGTCTAAATAGAGTGTCCAACTTTATGGGTTCACTTCAGGAGAATATTATCTCTTAACTCTGGTTTTTATATATAATTATGCAATATGATTTTCCCGCAAGATCGTATTTACGACTTCTTGCATTTCGGGGGTTTTTACCCATTCTTCAAAATGATCAAAATCTTCAGCTGGCATTTCAAAATTCTCGTTGATGTATTTTTCGTACTTGATCAAACTACTTGAACGTGGGATATTCAGTTGTAAGATCCTAACACGCTCAATAAATCCCCGGACAGCAGCTAACTCGGCCCGACCGTTTTGTGGGATATTGGAGATCTCGTAATACTTAGTGCCATCTTTACGTGTGATCTCTTCGATCAAATTCAAAGTTTCATTACTTTTCATATAACGGCATCCTCTCTTTTATCAAAAGTCCCATTCATTATACACAAAAACCGCTGTAGCTTCTAGTAAGACTACAGCGGTGGCATAAGAGAGAAAGAGAATTGATTAGAAGGTAATTAATCATACCTTACACTCTCACGATATACCTTTTTGAAAGCGATGTCAAACTTTAACCCTCAAACTTTTAAATTTTTATTGTCCCTCAAAAAATCCCTACTCAAGTCAGCTTATCCATATTATAATAAATCTATAGTTCTAACACTTTAGGCTTCGCTAGTCTAAACGTTTTAGTAATAGATAAAGAAAGGATTCGCTATTTAAGCTAACGCAGATAGCCTGGCTACTATTCATGATCAATCGTACTCAATTTAAAGCAAGCCTTTACTTAGGATGCTTCATTTCGCTTATTCGTCTAATTTTTTTACTCTTAGATCAAACAAAAAGCGCTAAGGCTGAACTTCAGACTATGTTAGTATTGTTTCATACCAATGCTTGGTTTGTTCCGATATTATTTGCCCTACTCTATTTTTTCATCGTAACTAGCTGTATCTACTTGGCATTTAGGATCTTAAATTACATAATCAATTTATTTAGATAAAGTGAGATATCAAAAAAAGCAGGTGTGTGCACCTGCTTTTTTTGAGACTATTCTTCGATACCCATTTCAGCCTTAACAACATCTACGATCTGCATCACATAGTCGTGTACCAATTCTTTAGTTGGCGCTTCTGCCATTACACGCAAGAGATCTTCTGTACCACTAGGACGAACTAGCACGCGTCCTTCAGTGCCCATTTGTTCTTCAACTTGGGCAATAATATCCTTGATGGCTTGATTTTCAAGGGCTAACTTCTTATCTGTCACGCGAACATTGACTAATTCTTGTGGGTAAGTCGTCACTTCGGCAGCCAACTCTGAAAGTGGCTTGCCAGTTTGTTTGATCACATTTAATAATTGAAGTGCGGTCAACATTCCATCACCAGTCGTGTTGAAATCTAAAAAGACTACGTGTCCTGATTGTTCACCACCAACGTTGTAGCCACTCTTGCGCATTTCTTCGACCACATACCGGTCACCGACCTTAGTCTTGACGGAATTCAATTCATGTTGTTGCATTGCCTTATAAAGGCCAATATTACTCATGACAGTCGTTACGATCGTATCTTTTTTCAAGCGACCACGTTCACTCATATATTTTCCACAAATATACATGATCTTGTCACCATCGATAATATTTCCTAATTCATCGACTGCAATACAGCGATCGCCATCACCATCAAATGCTACTCCGACTTGAGCTTTAGTCTCTAAAACAAATTTAGCTAAAGCTTCAGGATGAGTAGACCCGACACCAGCATTGATATTTAGACCATCTGGACTTGTAGCCATTGTTTCAAATTCAGCCCCAAGATCAGCAAACAAACGTGAAACTAAAGCACTAGTTGCCCCATTAGCCCCATCAACAGCGATCCGCATTCCACTAAGGTCATCGGGGATCGTTTGTTCCAAGAATTGCGTATACTTCAATGCACCTTCACGATAATTATTCAAAGTTCCTAAGCCTTCAGCTGCTGGACGCGGTAAAATATCTTCATCTTTTTCAAGTAGCGCTTCGATCTCTTCTTCTTGGTCATCAGATAATTTATAACCGTCGCCCCCGAAGAACTTGATCCCATTATCTTGAACTGGATTATGCGAAGCAGAGATCATAACACCTGCATCAGCTGCTTGTAAACGAACTAAGTAGGCAACACCAGGCGTTGTGATCACACCCAGTGAGAAGACTTCGATCCCGACTGAAAGAAGCCCCGCGATCAATGCCTGTTCTAACATTTGGCCTGAGATCCGAGTATCACGTGCGACTAAGACCCGTGGTGGTTGTTCACTATTTTTAGCATGTTGCGTCAAAACATAACCCCCACAGCGTCCTAATTTAAATGCTAATTCTGGTGTTAATGTTTGATTTGCAATTCCTCTGACACCATCAGTCCCAAAATATTTCATCTTAAATCCTCATTTCTTTATATACTCATTTTTAATTAGTAGTTCGATCACTTGAAACTTCTGAACCACTTGTTGCACTAGAAGTTTCAGACGTATCATTTTTTAGCTCATCCGTTGAACTTTGCTGGCTTGAACTTGTACTTTCCGCTACCTTACTTGAACTCGAACTCGTTGGTAGTGCCCTTTCAAGCGAATCTTGGTCTTGCTCATCATCAACTGTTATTTGAACGACGATCGAAGCTGGCGTAACACTAGCGACTCCCGCTTTTGTCGGACTCAAGCTGACCGTCTTAGTTGTTGATTCATTGACTCCAGTAACAGAGACCGGGACCCGCAAACTATTTAGCTTATCCAAAGCACTCTTAGTTCCCCGCAATTTGACCGTCTTAATTTCAGTTGAAAGCTGATATGTTTTGCCAGGAACGCCATTATTCTCAGTCACTAGTTCCAATTTGACTTCCTTAGTTGCGGTCGCTTGGCTGATCGGCAAATTGACTTTGACCGTTTCTGGCGATAAGCTGACGGGTAAGGCATGCCCTTCTTTATCTAACGCCTGTAATAAAACGGTACGACCATAATCACCGTGACTATTTTCAGGTAAATTGAGATTAGCTACTACACTATCTAGCTTATCGATATCAGCTTTAGCCCCAGTCACATCAACTGTTTGGGTGCTTAGAGACGGACTTCCCGCCACATAACCATTTTGGATCAAACTAGTATCATATCTGACCTGGATCGGCATCTTGGCCGTCTTTTTAGGTGCGATCTTGACTTTGATCTTTTCAGGTGACAAAGCTACACTCAATTCTTTATTGAAACCACTTGTCTTTAATCTAACGGTGTGTGTACCTGACTTTAGATCCGATAGATCAGCGTAAACTTCAAAATTACGGGTATTGTCCAATGTCGTAACTAGCGCACTAGGCCCTGAAATGTCGACTTTGACTTCTTCGGGATAACCTGTAACGTAATACTTACTGTTGTCAACATTTAATGTCAACGGAACTTTAAGGGATAACGTCTTAGTCGTTGTCAATTTTGAATTAGCAACCTCTTTATCCGAGACTCGCGTTGTTCCTAGCCTTTGATAGCTAACATAGAAAAATAAGAGTAGCGCAAAAAATAGCGAGAGCAACCGATACATGTTTTTAGTACCTAAAAGTTTGTCAAATTTCAATGTTTTTGCCCCCTCTTACCAAAGATCTCAGTAAAAAAGCGCGCAACGGCATTCGTTTTTTCTTCTTGTGTTGGTACTAATTCATTATACAAGAGCTTACGATAATCTTGTTGCGTTAGATCACGGATCAATTCATTATTTTTAGTGATCGTCACACCACCAGTTTCTTCAGAGACAACGATCGTCAATGCATCAGTCACTTCACTGATACCAACAGCGGCGCGGTGCCGGGTACCTAATTCCTTTGGGATCAAATTACTCTCAGATAAAGGTAAGTAAGCCGCAGCAACGGCGATCCGATTATCTTTAATGATGACCGCTCCATCGTGTAACGGAGTATTAGGGATAAAGATATTGATCAATAATGCCCCGCTGACATCGGCATCAAGTGGGATCCCGGTTTCGATATAATCATCTAGCCCTGTATTCATTTGTACTGTGATCAAGGCCCCGATCCGCCGTTTTGACATGTATTGGATCGCTTGATCAAGCGCATCGACCAATTTTATCTCAGCTTCATTTTCTTTCCTATTGTAATTGGCAAACAACGATCCGCGGCCTAGATGCTCTAAGCCCCGCCTGATCTCGGGCTGGAAGATCACGATGATCGCGATGATCCCCCAATTGATCACTTGGTCCATGATCCAAGAAACAGTCTCAAGCCCGATATACCAACTCGCTAACTTGATAAAGATGATAACTACGATCCCACGAAAAAGCTGGACCGCTTTAGTTCCACGTAAGAGCATCATTAGCATGTAGATCACATACCAAACGACTAGAACATCTAGTAAACTAACTAGATTCTGCCATGAAAATAGATTGCTCCAATCAATAGACATAATTTCCCCCCTCTGCTACATTTCAACAATTTGTATTATAGCATGGATCACAAACTTTGGGGCAGGGAATACTTATTCACCCAATAATTTAAGATTTCGCTAAATCGAGTCAAAGATTACTCATCGTCCCTGTTTTTTGCTACAATAGAGGGCAATAATGGCAGGTGATTTTTATGACAAAAAAATTGACTTGGATCGTTAGGATCACGTTTTGGCTATATATGCTCTATGTTTATTTGACCGTTTATCGGCAAGGATCGTTTTACAGCTTTCTTTTGCTAAATACATTCCTCGGCTATATTCCGATCGAGATCGCCATGCATATGCACAAAACACAACCTAAACTGATCTACTGGGGGTTATTTTTACTGTGGCTTTTATTCTATCCCAATGCCCCTTATGTGATCACCGATCTTTTTCACTTAGCGCGGATGGATCCGTATGATCCCACTAATGGCTTAATGAGCTTTGATCTTCACATGTGGCTCAATTTTACCAATCTAGTCGCCAGCGCTTTTGGTTGTGCGCTGATGGGGATCTGGAGTTTAGAGCATGTTGCTCAAACACTTCAAGCCCGTTTCAAATTACGGGGCTGGATCCCGCGCACATCGCTTGCTTTGATCTTGACTTTAGCCGCTTCGATCGGGATCTATGTGGGGCGTTTTTTACGACTTCACACAGCCTATCTTTTTATCGAGCCTGATGCCGTCATCAAGCAACTCATTGCGATGTGGAACCCACGCATGTTGATCTTTGTGATCTTTATGACGATCATTCAACTCATTATTTGGGCTGCGATCGCTATTGGCCGCCAGTTGATCAACCAGTATGACAGTCAAAATAAGCTTCTCTAACATAAAGTATGCGAACTAATGCAATCAGTAGTGCTATACAGATAGCAAAAGACCCATCACGATGCAAAGTCATGATGGGTCTTTTGCTACAGCCTTATCTTTTATTTTTCTTCACCGATGATCCGAACTTCAGTCTCCAAGCGTACATCGAATTCTTTTAAGATCACAGCTTGAATATGCTTGATCACAGCCAAATAATCTGTCGCTGTTGCCCCACCGATATTTACGATAAAGCCCGCATGTTTTTTAGATACTTGCGCCCCTCCGATCGTAAAACCTTGAAGCCCTGCGTCATGGATCAATTTCCCCGTAAAATGGCCAACTGGGCGCTTAAAGACACTCCCACATGATGGATACTCCAACGGTTGTTTAGATGCCCGCAAGAAATTGAGTTCATCCATACGTTGCCGGATCTGTTGTTTGTCACCTGTTGCCAATTCAAAAACGGCCTCTAATACGATATCGTCTTCAGCCTGTAAACGGCTCATCCGATAACCAAAGTTTAATTCTTCGTTAGTGTAAGTTTTTAGCTCACCTCGAGGCGTCACCACCGTAACGTTAGCTAAGACATCTTTGATCTCACCACCGTAAGCTCCGGCATTCATAAAGACCGCCCCTCCGATCGAACCTGGAATACCAGCTGCAAATTCTAAACCAGTCAAGCCGTATCGATACGCTACTTCGGTCGTTTCGATCAAAGAGGCCCCCGCAGTAGCATGTACTTTGCTCCCTTCACACCAGATCTCATTTAATTCAGTTAAGATCATTACTAGCCCACGGATACCACCATCTTGTACGATCAAATTGCTAGCATTACCGATCACAGTCAAAGGCAGGTCATTTTCCTTAGCAAATAAAACTAAAGCTTGAGCTTGTTTGCTCGTTTTCGGGAATGCCACGATATCCGCTGGTCCACCTGTTTTTGTGTTGGTGTACAAGGATAACGGTTCAGCTAAACGGATCTTGATCTCAGGAAATTCATTTATGATTTTTTCATTTATTGTTATTGTCATATTTTACACCTTTAAATCTCTTTTATCTTCTTAATTTTAACATTTTTTATTTTGACTTGCGATAGTCCTTGTCTTATCCTTAGGTAAATAAGTTTATTTAATAGTGAGGCGTGCTGATGAAATTTATTTCATGGAATGTGAATGGCTTACGAGCTGTGCTAAAGAAAAATTTTTTAGAAGTTTTTACCGCTCTAGATGCTGAATTCTTCTGCTTACAAGAAACCAAACTCCAAGCAGGTCAAGTTGCCCTAGATCTCCCTAATTACTATCAATATTGGAACTATGCGCAAAAAAAGGGCTATTCAGGTACAGCGATCTTTACCAAGAAAAAACCACTAACTGTGTCCAAAGGTCTTGGGATCACTGAATTCGATCAAGAAGGTCGTGTTTTAACGCTAGAGTATGAAGATTTTTATCTTGTAAACTGTTATACTCCTAATTCGCAAGATAAATTAAAGCGCTTGGATTTTCGCCTTCAATGGGAAGCGGCTTTTAGTGACTATCTAACCGACTTAGCATCCCAAAAACCAATTATCTTATGTGGTGACCTAAATGTTGCTCATAATGAGATCGATCTCAAAAATCCTAAGCCAAATCAAAAAAATGCTGGTTTTAGTATCCAAGAACGCCAAGCAATGACTGCTTTATTAGCGCGGGGCTTCACCGATACTTTTAGACACTTCTACCCTGATAAAACTGGGGCTTACTCGTGGTGGAGCTATCGTTTCAATGCTAGATCACGCAATGCTGGCTGGCGGATCGATTATTTCATCTGCTCCAATGCTTTACTTCCCCAAGTAAAAGACAGCCAGCTCCTACCTGAGATCTTAGGTTCTGATCACTGTCCAATATTACTGGAAACCGATGAACTAAATTGAATTCGTTATGATATGAAAGGAAGTTATCAATGAATTTTATTGCTTTTGATTTCGAAACTGCTAATGCTAAACGAAGTAGTGCCTGCTCATTAGCACTTTCTGTTGTCCGCGATGGTCAGATCGTTGATGAGCTTTATTCTTTGATCGATCCACAGACTAACTTTTCGAGCTTTAACACCAAGATCCACGGTATTACAGCCAAAGATGTCGCCAATGCCCCAACATTTGCAGAACTTTGGCCTCACATCAGTAGCTTTTTTACCCCAGATCAATTAGTGGTAGCCCATAATGCACCATTTGACTGTAGTGTTTTAAATAAAACGCTAGCTACTTATGGTCTAGCAACACCGAGCTTTATGGTTTTAGATACCGTCAAAACTAGTAAGCAATTTTATCAAGATCTACCTGATCACAAGTTAAACACCGTTTGTGATAGTTTAGGGATCGACCTAAAACATCACCACAATGCGCTTTTTGATAGTCATGCTTGTGCTGAGATCTTATTACACCAAGTCAAAGAATTTGGTCCAACAAAATTAAAGCCTTTTGTGCGTCAATACAATAAATAACAAAAGCCCCAATGTGGTCAACACCAGATAAATAGTAAGGGACCTATCACGATCAAACATCATGATAGGTCCCTTACTGTTGTATTAGCAAACAAAACTATTATTTTAAAGCCCAGATAGCGTCTTATGTCACAGCCTTGCTACCAGCTATAAGTTAGCTATCAGCTGTTCATAGTGAGCACCATGGGGTTCAAAGACTAATGTGCGCTTATCATCATCTGTTTCATCTTTTAACAGCTTGACGACCAAATATTGTGCTGGAAGTTCATCGGCGACAAATTGTGACCACTCAACTACACTGACACCTTCACCATCAAAATATTCTTCTAACCCCAAATCAGCCCCACCAGTATCTTCTAAACGATAAACGTCCATATGATACAGCGGTAAACGTCCTTCATGGTATTCACGGATCAAAGTAAAAGTCGGACTTTTGACATTTTTTTTGATCCCAAGGCCCTTAGCTAACCCCTTGGTAAAAGTCGTCTTTCCCGCTCCAAGATCACCATCTAACAAGATAAGATCTTGTGGCTTTAAATATGTGGCCAATTTTTGCGCAAGTGCTTGTGTCTGTTCTGCATTACTTACTTGAAATTCCATGTTACTTCCCATCTGCTGCCTGTGCGGCGGTGATCAATGATACTTTATAGACTTCTTCTTCGTCACATCCCCGTGATAAGTCTGAAACTGGGCGATTTAACCCTTGTAAGATCGGACCGACGGCTTCAAAGCCACCTAGACGTTGTGCGATCTTATATCCGATATTACCTGATTGCAATTCCGGAAAGACAAAGACATTGGCTTTCCCAGCTACCGGTGATTCAGGTGCTTTTTTGGCAGCGACCCCTGGCACAAAAGCAGCGTCAAATTGTAATTCGCCATCGATCGCTTCTTCAGGAGCTAATTTTTGCGCGATCTTAGTCGCTTCGACCACTTTTTCAACTAATGGTGCCTTAGCCGAACCCTTAGTCGAAAAACTCATCAAAGCGATCCGTGGTTCAATATCAAATAAGCGCGCGGTTTTAGCACTTTCAAGTGCGATCTCAGCTAGATCTTGAGCATCGGGATCGATATTGATCGCACAATCTGAGAAAATATATTTTTCATCGCCACGTAACATCAAGAAAGCCCCACTCGTCCGTCTAACATTTGGTTTTGTCTTGATGATCTGTAAAGCTGGGCGAACGGTCGCCCCAGTTGAATGGATCGCACCTGAGACCATTCCATCTGCTTGACCTAAATAAACCAGCATCGTGCCAAAATAATTTACGTCTTTTAACATCTCAGCAGCTTGCTCTGGCGTATTTTTTCCCTTGCGACGCTCCACAAAAGCTGCAACTAACTTATCAAATTCTTCTTTAGGATAAGTTTCTGGATCTAAAACCTGTAAATTTTGTGGTAAAGGCTCACGGCTATGCGCTTGGACTTGTTCTTTAGAGCCTAACACGATCGGTGTCAATAATTCTTCTTTTGCTAAGCGAACAGCCGCATTTACGACCCGACTATCATCTCCTTCTGGAAAGACCAACGTCAGGGGTTGCTTACTTACTTTTTGCTTTAATGTTTCTAAGATCTCCATTTAAAATCCTCCTTTTTGTGACACGTTTACGGTCTGTGGCAATTGCCAGTCGATCGGTGTTTCCCCCATTGCCTCTAAGGCTGCATTCGTTTTTGAAAATGGTTTTGACCCAAAAAATCCCCGACTTGCCGATAATGGACTCGGATGTGGTGACATGATGACTACATTTTTACTCTGATCGATCAAAGCCAGCTTATTTTGGGCTGCTTTTCCCCACAAGATAAATACAACTGGCATAGGTCGCTTGGATAATTCTTGGATAGCTAGATCCGTTAAAGCTTCCCAACCTTGACCACGATGAGAAAATGCTTGCCCATCCCGAACAGTTAAGACCGAATTGAGCAATAATACACCTTGTTTAGCCCACTTTTTTAGATAACCATGGTTTACCGGTGCGATCCCTAAGTCGCTTTGCAATTCTTTATAGATATTTTGCAGTGACGGTGGGATCTTGACTCCAGGTAACACTGAAAAACTCAATCCATGAGCTTGTTTGGGTCCATGATACGGGTCTTGGCCTAAGATCACCACTTTGACTTGTGAAAAAGGCGTCCATTCAAAGGCCTCGAAGATGTGGTACATATCCGGATGGATCACGTAATGACCATATTCATATTTTAAAAAGTTATGCAATTTGGCATAGTTTTCCGATTCGAACACTGGCGCTAAAACTTGCTGCCAATCATTATGAATCAATTCTTTCAATATATTACACCTCGCATTAATTTTACCATAACTTAAAAATAATAACATCGTTAGCGCTTACAAGTGCTGAGTGTGTAAAATTTTTACTTTCATGTTAGAATGAAGTCATTAGATAAATTAAGGTGGGATTTTATACTATGGTTCAAATTATTGCGTCTGACATGGACGGAACATTGTTAAACGACAAAATGGTCATTTCCAAACGAAATGCTGCTGCAGTCAAGGAAGCACAAAAACAAGGCATCCATTTTATCGTTTCAACTGGGCGTGCTTATGATGAAGTTAAGCCGTTGATCACTGAAGCAGGCTTTAACTGCCCAATGATCACTTTGAATGGTGCCTTTGTTTTAGACGAAAACGGCAAAGAGATCAGCGCTGCTCCGATCCCAGACTCCATTGCCAAAAAGATCATGTTGACTTTGAAGAAAAATGGGCTCTACTTTGAAGTGATCACAGCTAAAGGCGTTTGCTCTGATAATAAGGCTAAACGGATCGAAAACTTTGCTGAATTATTAGCTAGCATTAGTCCTGATACACCTTATAAGTTAGCGGTGACTTTAGCTTCAGCTCGAATGGAACTTATGAATATCAATTATGTTGACAACTATATGGACCTAGTTGATGATCCTAAAACTGTCATCGGCAAGATCGTGGTCTTTAGTCCTGAAGGGCAAAAAGTTTTAGGACCGATCAAAGATGAACTTTCTAAAAATGACAATCTTGTGATAACCTCCTCGGGCCCTGGAAATATTGAGATCAACCACGTCAATGCCCAAAAAGGTGTCGCACTCCAAGCTTATGCGGATAGCTTGAATATCCCAATGGACAATGTAATGGCAATTGGTGATAACAACAATGACGTCTCAATGCTCAAAGCCGCTGGGATCAGTTATGCTATGGGTAACGGCAGTGATGAAGTGAAGATGTTGGCTAAATACATCACTGCTCCTAACACCGAAGATGGCGCCGGGATCGCGATCGAAGAAGTTTTGGCTAAGAAAAATTAAAGTCAATCAGTGCTAGCAAGAGCGAGGTGCTTAATGTGCGCAATCTATATACTCGACGCACCGAACTATCCAATCGTGGGACCATCCGCATCAAAGATAGTTCTGGTCGCCTGATCTACCTATTAGTTGGCAAGTGGGGTCTTTCACCTGGCGTCTTATCAGTCTATAACGTTACTGGTGAACGACTAGCTGAGATCAAACAGCGGACTCTTGGCTTTTTTCCAAAGTTTGATCTCTATGACAGACGCCACCATGTTGGTTCTTTGCGACGTTATTATGGTATCAGCCATGAAATGCTCTTTGTCAAAGGGCTCAATTGGTTTATCATCGGTAATTTGATGACATTTAACTATAAAGTCTACCATGGACGCCAATGTATTATGACGATCTCAGAAGTTCAAACAGCTACTGGGAATGCCTTAGAATTTCATATTGCTGAACAGGCCGATGAACCGCTATGTTTTTGTATTGCTGCGATCCTCGATTACTGGGCACGTCTTGACCTAAAAGCTAAAAATAAAGCTTACTATGGCAAATTAGCTTGGTGACCTGACACACTGATAAAAAAAGAGCATTCGAAATTTTAAAAATTTCGAATGCTCTTTTTTTAGTTCAATTTCGTGATCAATTCTTCTAATTTTGTGGTGATCTCGACTGGTAATTCTTCTTTAGGATGTGTCTTAGTGTAATTATTTACCCAAACTAGCCGGTCTTGCAAACGTTGGCGTAATTTTTTAGCATAAGTGGCATCATTTAGATCAACTTCATACCCCGGAATACTTAGATAACTCATCTGTGGTAAAGCACCGAATCCAGTCCAGTCAGCATTTTCGTTGGCGATCGCTTCTAAAATACCCAAAGTCGTATCTTTGTCGATATTTTTGCCATTATACGAATCCGTATTGATGATATAACAATTAGCCTGTTGTTTTTCAAAAAGCTCCTTGAAGTCGTGGTAATCTTCAGTCAATGGATAAACTCTAAATGGATTGGCAAAAGGTTCGATCACTAACTTATCCCGAGATTCACCGATAACATTTTCCGCAGTTGAACGTTTAGTTGCTAAAGTCAGTCCAAACGTTGCTGCGATCACTGGATCTGATAATTTAACGACTGGTGGTAAACTATCATCTTTCATGATCCAAAAGATCGAATCTAATGGTGCTTGTTCACGATCGACCCGATTTTTAGCTGAATAACGCGATTTGATCGTCCGACCATTACCATTGCGCAGATCATCTGTCACCAAGGTCTTTTTCCCCTGCATATCCTGGGTGACTCCGACATTCATTACCGTAGTGAAGTACTCCATTTCCTTTGACCCAGGTAAATAATCACTTGTCTTGTCAAAATACGCTGGCTCAAGGGCGATCGAACTCCCATTCTTACGGTCGATAATAAAAGCGTCATCATGTAAGATCGTGATATCATCAAACTTTCCAGCATGTTTAGCATGGGTCAAGGTCGATTTTCCTGAACCTGAAAGGCCATAGAAAGCAAAGACTTTATCTTGTTTGTCTTTGAAATGAAATGTCTTTTCGCCTCCATGACAAGCGGTATAGCCATTACGATGCGCTGTTGCCCAAGCCAGTGTCAAAGTTGCCTTCTTTAACTCACCAAAATAACGTAAGCCTAGGATCGCAGCCACATTATGTTCAGGGTCAAATAGCGCTAAGCCGTTTGGATATTGGGAATCATGCCATTCAGGATCACAGTAGAGATAGATATCGTCTTCACTGTACGGTTTAGAAGTGGCATAGCGCTTAGCATACTCTGCATTAAGGATCTGAAAATTCAGTAAATACGATAGCAAATTGAGCTCATAGCCCTGTGGTACCATTAAATGAGCTTTTAACATGAACTCTTCATCCAAACCTACGATCGCTTGTGCTTGATAAAACTGACGTGCTTCACCTTGATAGACTGCTTCACGTAAAACAGCTTCTAATTCAGCATTATCTACTCCAGGGCGACCTAAGATCCTCCTTGCAGCTGCTGTCCTACCTACAACGCGCCCATGATTATCGACTAACATCACAGCATCTTTAGGTAAGCCTAGTTCACTGGTATGTTTGATCGGTTGATCGGTCACGATCGTTTTGGGACTTTTTTTAGCTAACTCATATGCCATTTTTAGGTCAGTTACCGCCTGAACATTATTTCCATAAAAGGCAGTCTCAATGATCGTTTTAGTTGTTGAAAACAAGCGATTACGTCCATTTATCTCAGTCATTTCAAATCTTTCACGTGTACTCATCTTCCTCTACACCCCATTCTCTAAATATTTAAGAAAGCTTTAAAAATAACAATTAAAGCACTTACATTAACAAGAATAGTTTAGCACAGATCGTATCAAAATAGTTAAATTTTACACCTTAAAAAAAGAGTAAGAATTTCCTTCTCACTCTTTTAAAACTATAAATGTTCTTTTTTATCGATCTTTTGGACATCGATCAATGGGCAGCCAACATTATGGCACGAACCACATTCGCTGTTTTTTTGCTTAATGATCCTAGTATACACGACCCATGCTACTAGCCCCAAGATCACCAAACCCAAGATCACCGTTGCGACCATTCTGAATCCCTCATTTCTATTGCTTGTTCTAACGGTTGCGGTTTACTTTTTTTGATAAACAAACCGTAAACGATCAATGTGATCCCTAATAAAACAAGTACCACATTATAGATGGAATAATTACCGCTTGCAAGTACTGAGATCTGATAGATCAACATAGCTACTAAATAAGCTAAAAATGTTTGATAACCGATAGCACGCCAGGTCCAACTCGCATCACCGTATTCTTTATGCATTGCTCCGATCGCAGCAAAACACGGCGCACATAAGAGATTGAACGCCAAAAAGGCATAAGCTGCCATTGGCGTGTAGGCTGCTATCAAAAGCTGATCGAACCGCGCTTGGGGTGGATTGCCAAAAGCTACTTGAAGTGTCGCCACACAATTTTCTTTAGCGATCAAGCCAGTTAAAACAGCTGAGACGGCACGCCAATCTCCAAAACCAAGAGGCACAAATACTGGAGCTAACAAGCTTCCGATGCCCTTTAGCATACTTCCTTCTTCTGGAACTTGTTCTAATCTAAAATTGAAGTTTGATAAAAACCAGATCACGACCATCGAAGCAAAAATGATCGTTCCCGCTTTTTGAACAAAACCTTTGCTCTTTAACCAAACATACCGCACGATATTATCTAACTTTGGGAGATGATAAGCGGGCAACTCCATTACAAATGGTTGGGGATCACCAGCAAATAAAGCAGTTTTTTTCAAATAGATCCCCGACCCGATCACAGCTATGATCCCTAAAAAATAAGCCGCTGGAGCAGCTAAACTCTGACCTTTAAAAAAAGTCCCAGCGATCAAAGCGATCACGGTCAATTTAGCTGAACATGGCATAAAAGTCGTTAACATGATCGTCATCTTACGATCTTTTTCTGCTTCGATCGTCCGCGTCGCCATGATCCCCGGAACGCCACAGCCCGTAGAGACTAATAACGGAATAAACGATTTACCTGACAAGTTGAAACGCCGAAAGATCCGATCCATCACAAAAGCGATCCGCGACATATAGCCACAATCCTCTAAGATCCCTAAACATAAAAAAAGCATCATGATCTGCGGTAAAAAGCCAAGCACCGCTCCGACCCCTCCGATGATCCCATCAATGATCAGACCTTGCATAAATGGCGCTACATGCCAAGATCTAAGCAGTTCTGCAGTAAAGTTTGGAACATACTTCCCAAATAAAACGTCATTTAGCCAATCCGAGCCAGCTGTTCCAATAACTTGGATCGATAAATAATAAACGACCCACATGACTCCAAAAAAGATCGGTAACGCCAAAAAACGGTTCGTCACGATAAGATCGATCCGATCAGAGATACTCAGGGAAAAATCACCTTCATCGATCACACATTGGTCCATGACCCGTGAAATAAAGTCATAGCGGGCATTAATGATAATACTGCTACTCTCATCATCAAAAATTTTTTCTGCTGTTTGGATCAAGCAAGCGATCGTTTCTTGACGTTTAGCATCTAACTTCAATTCAGCTTGGATCTGCTCATCGCGTTCAAACAATTTGATCGCATAAAACCGCAACTCATCTTTGGCTACGATTCCCTGTAACTGTTTGGCTATTTGAGCTAAGGCTGATTCTAACCGTGGATCATATTTGGGAATGATCTCTGGTGTGGCTTGTTTTTTTGCATCTCACCAACTAATGTATCGATATTTTTTCGTTTGAGTGCACTGATCTTGATCACTGGGATCCCTAAAAGATAAGCCAATTTTTTCGTGTTGATCCGTCGACCCTGTTTTTTTAAGAGATCAGCCATATTTAAAGCCACTATAAGTGGTATCTTAGTTTCTAATAATTGCAAAGTTAAGTATAAATTGCGCTCAATATTGGTCGCATCAACCACATCGACGATCTTATCTGGTCGTTTTTCCAATAAATACTTGCGTGTTACTAATTCTTCTGGTGTATATGGTGATAGTGAATAGATCCCAGGTAGATCTTGCAATAAGATTGCCTTATCCTTTTTTAAATATCCTGCCTTGCGCTCGACTGTAACTCCCGGCCAATTTCCAACGCGCTGATTAGCTCCGGTCAAATAATTGAATAAAGTCGTTTTACCACTATTAGCATTTCCAGCTAGTGCTATTTCTTTCATATGCTTATCTCCCTTACCATGATCAACTCAGCTTCAGATCGACGTAAGGTCAGCTTATAGCCTCGTAACAAGATTTCGAGTGGGTCGCCTAATGGTGCTGTATTTACTAGGGTAACTAAAGTATTTTGCGTCAAGCCCATATCCATCAGACGCCGCTTTAATTCTTTTTTACCACCTATCTTGGCAACTAAACAGCTTTGTTTTAAGTTCAACTGGGAAAGTGGTTTTAAATCTTGCTCCGCTAGCTCATTAACACTTAAAACTTCAATGCAACTCGCAATACTATCACTCAAAGCTAGACGTTGCCCTTGAAAATGGATCATCGCCCCATTGGCATGCATATTTTGAGTGATCACAGTCAAGACTTTTCCCCGCACCATTCCCATCTCACTGAGACGTTTTTTCAATTGATGTTCAGCCGTTACTTGAGCTACGACATATTTGCCCCGCGTCATTACTTCAGATAATTTTTGCATTATCTCACCCCCGATCCTAATTGAGAATCATTTTCAATTACAATTTAAAAATAGCATAATTCCGCTTTCATTTCAAACAAAGACCTATAAAAATAGCGTACTATCAGCAGATAGTACGCCATTAACTAAAAGAATAATTTAGCAGCACCAGCGGCTAAGATCAATAATACGACCGAAGAGATCAAAGATGCTGTAAATACGCTTTTACCTCGTTTAGCGATCACATGGAAGTTGACCGACATCCCTAATGCAGCCATCGCCATTCCTAAAAAGATATAGGCAGCTTGGACTAATGAATCGAGCAAAATGGTCGGTAGTGGGATAAACGTTCCAATAACACTTGAGATCAGGAATCCTGCCATAAACCACGGGATCGGTAATTTATTCTTTTCACCCGTACTTTGTTTTAACTGTCCTTTTTTAGCTAAATGTTTTTGATACCAGATACCGATCACTAAGGCAACTGGGGCTAATAACAAGACACGTGATAGTTTCATGATCAAAGCGTCATCTAAACTGATCGTGCCACCAGCACTACCAGCTGCCACAGCATGAGCGATCTCGTGTAATGAACCACCTGCCATGACCCCAAATTGTGAATCAGTCATGTGAAGGAGCGGTCTTAATCCGATCTCGATCAGTGTAAATAAAGTCCCCATGACACAGACAACTGCGATTGCAAGTACTTCATTTTCACGTTTTATTTCTTCATCGACACCATCATTTTTGATCTGTGGTGAGACACCCATAACCGCTGCAGCTCCACAAACACCACAACCAGCTGCGGTCAAGATCGACAGATCACTTTCAGCCCCAAAGCGTTCGCATAAATAATAGGTCAGATAGATCGTCACCGTAACTAAGAAGATCGCGATCAAGATCGTTTTTATCCCAGCATCGGCTAACTTCATCAAATTGAGCCTAAAGCCTAGTAAAATGATCCCAAGTCGCAAAAACTTATTTGAAATAAAACCTACTCCTGGTTTGGAAGCTTCGACCCAATTTGGTTTTACTTGAAGTGCCATTCCTAGCACTAAAGCGATCACTAAAGTTCCGACCAGTTCTAAATATGGCAACTTAGCTAAAAGTACCCCTAATAAGGCACAAGCTAAAGTTAAAACAGCTGCATTCCAAAAGGAACGCGTTTTTAGCATTTGCAATAAAATCACTCCTAAAAATATTTATTGTATATATTAGATATCTTGTATTGTTTTTTTGATAAAACCTATAGTTAAAGGTTTTACACAATAAAAACAAATAAGCATTTAACAATTAATATAATAACTTATAAGTGATTTTTTTGCACTAAAAAAGGCTAGAACTTAATCTAGCCTTAAACATTTAGGCTCTATACTAATGGGCCTCTTTAGAGGGGATAAATCGTAAAATAAAACAGATCCAAAGAACAGCCTATGGTTATCGTAATTTTGAACATCTCAAAGCTCGTATCTATCTCCAAACATATCTTGGTAAAGATACGAGAAGCTCTGTGAAAACAGCCTAAGCTATTCTCACAGAGCTTCTCTAAAAATATTTACTCTTTACACAGTGGTTGACAAAGAGCCAACATTTATTATACCGGTGATCGGGGTCGAACCGATACGTCCTCAACGGACACTGGATTTTGAGTCCAGCGCGTCTGCCAATTCCGCCACACCGGCATTTTAATTAGGTTGCCTTTATAAACGACAAAGGCGGTAACCGGATTTGAACCGGTGATAAAGGTTTTGCAGACCTCTGCCTTACCACTTGGCTATACCGCCATCTCCAAGGAACAAATCCTTAACTGGGGTAGCTGGATTCGAACCAGCGCATGAGGGAGTCAAAGTCCCTTGCCTTACCGCTTGGCTATACCCCAATCAAAGGGCGATAGGTGGGAATCGAACCCACGCGTGCCGGAGCCACAATCCGGTGCGTTAACCACTTCGCCACTATCGCCATCATGGCAGGGATAGTAGGAATTGAACCCACACCGACGGTTTTGGAGACCGTAGTTCTACCTTTAAACTATATCCCTATCATGAAAAATGGAAGGGAGTGGATTCGAACCACCGAACCCGAAGGAGCGGATTTACAGTCCGCCGCGTTTAGCCAGACTTCGCTACCCTTCCATGGTGGCGCGGGACGGAATCGAACCGCCGACACAAGGAGCTTCAATCCTTTGCTCTACCAACTGAGCTACCGAGCCACAATATATGCAATTTTTATTGCAACGGTCCTAACCGGATTTGAACCGGTGATCTCCTGCGTGACAGGCAGGCGTGATAACCCCTACACCATAGGACCATAATTATAATGGAGGATACAGGGCTCGAACCTGTGACCCTCTGCTTGTAAGGCAGACGCTCTCCCAACTGAGCTAATCCTCCATAAGTGACCCGTACGGGATTTGAACCCATGTTACCGCCGTGAAAGGGCGGTGTCTTAACCACTTGACCAACGGGCCATAATTTTAAAACGGAGAGTAAGGGATTCGAACCCTTGAAACAGGTCATTACCCGTTTACATGATTTCCAATCATGCTCCTTCGGCCAACTCGGACAACTCTCCATTAAAATCAACTCCGGCAGGCGGACTCGAACCGTCGACAGCCTGATTAACAGTCAGGTGCTCTACCAACTGAGCTATGCCGGAATAACGCGTGGCAACTTCCTATCCTCGCAAGGGGCGATCCCCTAACTACTATCGGCGTTACAAAGCTTAACTTCTGTGTTCGGAATGGGAACAGGTGTAGCCTTTGTGCTATCGCCACCACACTTTTTTGTGAGAACCTTGTTCTCTCAAAACTAGACAATATCTTTATTTCCGAAAACGCTACGTTTTTGACTTGGTTAAGTCCTCGACCGATTAGTAATGGTCCGCTCCATACGTCACCGTACTTCCACTTCCATCCTATCTACCTGATCATCTCTCAGGGGTCTTACTTCCATAAAGGAATGGGAAATCTTATCTCGAGGTGAGTTTCGCACTTAGATGCTTTCAGCGTTTATCTCATCCATACATAGCTACCCAGCGATGCCCTTGGCAGAACAACTGGTACACCAGCGGTATGTCCATCCCGGTCCTCTCGTACTAAGGACAGATCCTCACAAATTTCCTACGCCCGCGACGGATAGGGACCGAACTGTCTCACGACGTTCTGAACCCAGCTCGCGTACCGCTTTAATGGGCGAACAGCCCAACCCTTGGGACCGACTACAGCCCCAGGATGCGATGAGCCGACATCGAGGTGCCAAACCTCCCCGTCGATGTGGACTCTTGGGGGAGATAAGCCTGTTAT
>NZ_CP023565.1:1252500-1407500 GCF_003288115.1 Ligilactobacillus murinus
ATCAGTCGCTTTAAAGCCTTCAGGCGTGTAGAAACGCAACAGATCACCTGTGATGATCTTATCAGAAAGCGATAACTCTTCATCAACGTATTCTGTCTGCGCTTTAACTTGCGCCTTTTGTTCGGCCGTCAAACTATTTGTAACATCTTCACCTTTGTCATTATAGATCGTACTTCCGATCTTGGTAAATGTAGGTGAAACAAAGTCACCATTTCTAAAGGCAACTGTCTGGTTTCGATCCTTAGCTAACAAGTCGTTCCCTAATTGGATCGTATCCGTATTCTTGATCCCCAAAAGATCTAATAAGGTCGGCATAACGTCGATCTCACCACCATAAGTGTGATCTATCCCACCTTTGATGCCATTAACATGGATCATAAATGGAACCTTTTGGAATTGTGCTAGATCATAACTATCTACGCTCTTTTTACCAAGTAATTGTGCGATCGCCTTTTTATGGTTATTTGAAATACCGTAATGATCACCATAAACAACGATCATCGAATTATCATATAGACCTGCTTTTTTCAAATAACTGATAAATTCACCAAAAGCATCGTCTAAATACTTAGCAGTTTGAACATATCCATCAACAGTACTATCACCTGTTGTCGTCTTTTCGATCGTTTGATTTTGCTTATCAAGTTCGTATGGATAATGGTTTGTGACCGTGATCAATTTTGCATAGAACGGTTGCGGTAACTGTTCGATGTACTTGACTGACTGTTGTAAAAATAGCTTATCTTTCAAACCATAGCCAATACTATAGTTGGATTTATTCTTGTAGTAGTCTTCACTAAAGAAATATTGATATCCCCAAGATTTATAGGTATTATCGCGATTCCAAAAACTACCAACATCTCCGTGAAATGCCGCCGTTGTATAACCTTGTTGGTCCATAATAGCTGGCATTGCTTGGAAGGTATTATTGGTACCATAAGATGTCATAACTGACCCTGATGGTAGACCAAAGAGTGATGTTTCTAACATCGTTTCAGCATCAGAAGTCTTCCCTTGTCCTACTTGGTGGTAGAAATTATCAAAGGAGATCGTGCTTTGATCGCTATAAAATTGATTGATATTTGGCGTTACTTCCTTACCATTAACTTTATAGTTGATCATAAATTGTTGGAAACTTTCCAAATGGAAAACAAAAACATTCTTACCTTTTGCTTTACCATAGTATTCTGGATTGACCGTTGTTTTGTTTTTTTTCAAAAACTTCAAGACCTGATCCATATCACTACTACTTGCACTAGCTCTTGTAGCACTTTCCTTATACGTTTGGTAAGCGTTATAAGCAGCATAGAAGTTAATACCTAAATATTTAACAATATAGTTATTGTCAAATGTACGTGTCAGCAGTTGTGGGCGATTCTTTTCGGCTAAACCTAGATTAGCTGCAAACAAAACACATGATAACAGTGTGACCCCGACCGGATAGCGGAACTTTACAGGGCGTGTATCGATTTTGATGACCTTAAATACCAATAGTAATGTCAAAATGATCACATCTACAAAGACCCATAAGTCACTGAGATGCAAGATCTCGCCAATACTTAACGATAAATTATTTGAAACTGATCCCGAAGACTTAATGATCCCCATTGATAGGAAATCAGAAAACTCCCGATAGTACAAAATATTAGCAAAAAGCCATAATGAGGCGATCAAATCGACGATCATCATGATCCAATAGGACTTCTTACCTCTAAAATAAAGGGCGATCCCTAAAAGTAATAAACCTGTTGGGAGCGGATTTAACAAGAGCAAGAAGCGTTGCATGCTGTCATTGATCCCTAAGCTAAACTTATTAACATAAACAGCATACGTTTTAATCCAAAGTAATACCAGAGTTAAAATAAAAAACCCTGTGCGCGTATTCAGCCCATCATGGACTTTCTTTAGCACTGAACGCATCTAATTGCCTCCAATAATAAGTAGTATTTAATTGTCTATGCGTCAAATTATAGTTTAATATCCTATGACCTGAATTGTCAAATTAAGTTAGAAAAAAACTACATGCTCATTTGTAATGTACTTCATGAATACTTCTAGTGGGGTTTTGTAGTTTAAACTTTTACGTGGAATATTGTTTCTATAGCTAGCTACTTGTTGGACATAGTCAGTGGGGAGATCACTGAGATTCATATCTTTTCCTAGTCCGTCTTTCCTAAGTAATCCATTCGTATGTTCATTTAGTGCACGTTGGTTAGGAGCACCTACATCGGCAAAGTAGGTACTGATATCATGCTTATTAGCGATATCTTTCCACTTAGAAAATTCCTTACCATTATCAAAAGTGATCGATTTAAAGAGTCCTTTAGGAGTAACAGAAAGTAAAGCATCAAGTTTCTCAAAGATAGCTTTATCCGTCTTATGGCGTGTATTCAAAATGATGACAGCCTTAGACTTTCGTTCAACTAATGTCATTACTGCACCACGATGTTTTTTACCTTGGATCGTATCAGCTTCAAGATGTCCAAATTCATTATGGTAGTTGGGATAGTCCTGATGCCGCTCTGAAAGAGCCCGACCTAGTCGTCCAGCTTTTCCACGGCGTTCAACGTAACCATTTGGATGTCTTTTTCCTTTCATTGGGAGCGAGGTCACATCTAAAACGTTAGAACGCTTGAAGATGCGATAAAGCGTACGCATTGAGCAACTGATATGTTTTTCATTACGTCCGATGATCGTATCAGGAGTCCAACCTAGACTAACTTTTTCCTTGATGTACTCAAGCTCATCATTAGGTAATACGATGAGTTTACGGCCGGATTTAGATTTATTAGCCCGATAGTTTTCATAGTATTCAGAGATCGAATTCCCAGCATCTAAAAAACGATATACTCGATAAATAGTTTCAGCACTACGTTTTAAGGTTTTAGCTACAATATAGGCTTTAACACCTTGATTCCAAAAATTTTGTATGAAGGACAGTTCGCTTATGGTAAGATGATTATAGGTCATTTGTGATTTTCCTTTACTTTTGTTTGTTGGTACTCAAAAGTCTATCACAAATGGCTTTTTATTTTTCTAACTTAATTTTACAAACTGCGTGAAAAAGATAGTTATTCCACAAGACTTAAAAATATTTTAAAATTAGTCGTTTAGCAAGTCGTAGATCTCCATCGCTGCTAGATCGATATCATCAAAATCGAACTTTTGATGTGTTGCTAGTTCTTCTAATTCAAAAGTTTGTGTTGCTGGATCGTAGGTTACAAATCCTCTTTCTTGTCCTTCACGCTCAAAGCGACGTGATTGAACTTCATTTGTGTCTGCTTTCATCATCGCATCTAGTCTTTCGATAATTGCCACAAGTTGTGAATTTTCCATAGATATAAATCTCCTCTTCATTCAAGTAGATCATGGACCTACTTTTGATATACCTTAGCAAATTATATACTAACACACCAAATATAATGAAACAATTCAAAAAAATTGAAGATTTTAAGATGATCTTCTCTTTAATCTTGTTTTGAATATTTATCTGGTTTGATCACCAAAGCTACCATGCCACCAAACATCCCTAAATAGTAAGTAATGATCCGCCAAATTATCATCGCCAAGACCAGTTTACTTCCACTGTTAACAAAGGTCGAAAAAATCAGCGAAAAACTATATTCGGCCCCACCAGCACCCCCAGGGATCGGAAATAGTGAGATCACCATCACGATCAAAACGTGAAGCGTCATTACTGTCAATAATTCAGCATGCTCGACTCGTAAAGCTAACAAAATAAAAAATGGGATGATGTAATAGAAAAATAGTTGGATCAAAGTGATCAAACTAACTTTGAACAATAAGCGGTAGTTCGCCTTTAACTGTAAACTCTCCCGATAAAAGTTATCGATCTTCTCATTGAGTAACTTATCGTATTTTTCATAACGTTCTGGAGCTAACAAGCGTTTAAAAGGGCGCAAGCATAGATTAGTCATCTTTTTAGTAAAGCCATACCAATACATTATCAATAACAAACCTAAGATCACTGCCAAATGGATCAAAAAACCAAAGATCAACAGCAATCCCATAACATGCAATTTATCGGCGATCAAATGAAATCCTAAAAATAAGCAAACGATGAAATTTAAAACGATCATCGATTGATATACCACAAATTTCATCAATAAGATCGAAGTCGCCCGGCCAGCATCTACCCCGGATTGCAATAAGGCAAATAACTGTGCCGGTTGCCCACCTGAAGCAAACGGGGTGATCCCATTGAATAAAGCTTCGATCAAGGGGATCCGCAATGAATCCTTAAAAGAATAAGTTGGAAACTGTCTTTTTAGTAATTCCTTGACCACAAAACCCTCGCAAACGATCGACAATGCCATACATAAGACAGCCACTGCGATCCACCACCAATTAAGATGCATGATATCACCGACCAAGTCATGATATGAGATCCCTTGAACAGAATAAAAAAAGATCCCGACTCCGATCAATATCATTAGCAAGAGGGCTAATTTATTTTTCTTTGACATCACACTTTCCCCGCTTGTTTTTTATAGTAGTCCAACCAGATCAAGGCCAAGCGATCTTCTGAATAAAACTTTGCTGCTGCTTTAGCCCGCTCACGTAATTTGGCTAATACAGCTGGGTCTTTAGCTAACTCTTTGAGCTTTTTTTCCATCTCATCTATATCAGCACAACCAGCATAATAACCCGCGATAACGCCTTCGTAAAGTTCAAGTTCACGTAAAACAACGGGCGTCTCACAACTAAACGCTTCAAGCACACTCATCGGAAAAAGCTCATTATATGATGGTAACAAGAAAACATCAGCTAAGTTGTAGTACTCACACATCTCAGTCCGTTCAACGATCCCAGGGAAATGTAAATTTTCAGGTGGATCATCAACGACCTTTTTTAACTCGGCATAGCCGTCAGTGATCACTCCAAACGAAAAGCCTCCGACCCAAACGAATTCGAATTCAGGATTGCGCTTAGCTAACTCGATAAAATCAAAGACACCTTTTCTTTCCTGGATCTGTCCCACACCAACGATCAAAAATTTAGCGGTAGGCAACTTTTTTTTCACCCGTAACTGCTTTTTTTCCTCACTAGCGATTGGATGAAATTCCTTTTTAGATACAAAATTAGGAATATAAGTTATTTTTTCACGAGCGATCCCATAAGCTTCTAGTTTTGGAATAAAAGTCGGATTAACAACGACCAAGGCATCCATTCGCTTATAAAAAGCGATCACATACCGATACAATACTTTACGTGCGATCCACGGTAACTTAAGACTTCCCTCCAGTGTTTCTGGTAAGAAGTGGACGTAACCCACTTTTTTCCCTCGACGTTTGGAAAAAGTCGAAAAGAAAAACTTTAAGTCGATCGTATGATAGTGACTGATATCAGCTGGGCTAAACTCATTGATCGTGATCGCCAACTGCTCAGGATAGTATTTTTCTAGCAACTTTATCAGTTCGGTGTATGCACTGCCCACCCCTTGGCCTTTGACCTTGGTTGCCGACGAATACATGTGAACATTTAACATCAGAAAACTCCTTTTAGCTGTGTTCTTTTGAGTAAGTGGTTTGATTCAACTCTAGATAGTGTTCCTTACTGCGTTCATAAAATTGTAAGATCTTTTCACCAAACTCATCAGCTGAGATCTCTTTTAACTTTTGTTGTAGCGGCTTAGGATCTTGATATTTGGCTGGTTTCGTCAAATATTCAACTACTAACTCAACAAATTCTTCTAAAGTCTCAAAATTTGCCCCGATCGCCCGATCACTTAAAAGTTCAGCCGTATATGGGCTTTTCGAGGAAACTACTTTAGTCCCTGCTGCCAATGCTTCGATATAAGTCAAGCCTTGTGACTCTGAGATCGACGTTGAAACAAAGAGATCAGCTGCATGATAAAATTCACTCACTTGAGTATTGTCAACTTCACCTGTAAAGATGATATCTTCGGTCAATCCGAGTTCTTTTACTTGCTCTTGCAATGACTCTTTAGCTGGACCATCCCCTACGATCAACAATTTGACCCCTGGAACTTTGGTTTTGATCGCCGGAAAACTAGCCACCATGCGATCGATATCTTTTTCAAAAGCCAAGCGACTCAATGTTAATAATAACGGCGCATTTTCAGCTATTCCGTAGTGTTTTCGAACGTTATTTTCATTAACGACTTTAAACCGTGTCAAATCAACTCCCGTCGGAATAACGGTGATCGGTTCTTTGACCCCATACCGAGTCAAAGTCGCTAAAACACGGGCACTTGGCGCCACGATCCCACTCATTTTTTCGCAAAATGAACAGGTCATCAAACGTACATGGGAGGGTTTCAATAATTTTCCTTTGGCCACATAATGTAAATAATCTTCATACATCGTATGGTAAGTATGAACACACGGGATCTTTAGCGCTTTAGCTACAAACTTCCCGATCAATCCCATTGAAAATTCAGTTTGCGTATGAACAATATCTAGATTTAATTCTTTAGCTACTTGATAAGACTGAAATAGCCCCCTAACAGCGATGCGTCTATCGGTAAAAGAAATAAATGGAATGCTAGCAAAGCGAAACACATTGCGCTCATAGACATTTTTCTCGACATCAGGATCGGTAGTCGTAAAAATATAGACCGTATGTCCTTTTTGTTCTAATTGTGAACGCAAAGTATCGATCGATGTCGCAACCCCGCTAACTTGCGGAAAATACGTATCTGTAAATATGCCGATATTCACAAGCACCTTTCCTCCTCAACTTTTTATCAGTTTTAATTATATGGTTTTAACTATTCCTTTGCAATGCTCTCACTGATACGAAGAGCAAAAAAATACTATTCTTAATATTTTAACATTTTCCAACTGATTTTAGACAAAAAGAGACCAGAAATCTCTTTCCGGTCTCTTTTTAAGATAAGTTGATCGAATATTACTTCGTGTATTCAGCTACTAAAGCTTCAACTTCTTCAGTTGTTTCGCAATCTTCAACTGCTTTTTGAGCTAATTCTTGCATCTTAACTGAATCAAGTTTCTTCAACAAGCTACGTGTCTTCAAGATCGAAGTTGCACTCATTGAGAATTCATCTAGACCTAAACCAAGCAACAATGGCACAGCAACTTGATCACCAGCCATTTCACCACACATACCAGTCCACTTACCTTCTTTATGTGAAGCATCAATGATGTTCTTGATCAAACGCAAGATAGATGGGTTATATGGTTGGTAAAGGTAAGATACACGTTCGTTACCACGATCAGCTGCCATAGAGTATTGGATCAAGTCATTGGTTCCGATACTAAAGAAATCAGCATACTTAGCTAACTTATCTGCGATCATTGCAGCAGCAGGGATCTCCATCATCATTCCGACTTCAATATCGTCAGAAACAGGGATACCTTCTTTAACTAACTTAGCTTTTTCTTCTTCAAAGATCGCCTTAGCATCTTTGAATTCCTTGACAGTAGCGATCATTGGGAACATGATAGCCAAGCGTCCATAGTGTGAAGCACGTAACAATGCACGCAATTGAGTACGGAAGATATCTTGACGATCTAATGAGATGCGGATCGCACGGTAACCCAAGAATGGATTTTCTTCTTCTGGTAGTGGTAGATAAGGTAGATCCTTATCCCCACCAATATCCATTGTACGTACGACAACTTGTTTGCCATCCATACCTTCAACTGCTTCTTTGTAAGCTTTGAATTGTTCTTCTTCTGTTGGAAGCTCACTTGCATCCATGTACAAGAATTCAGAACGGAACAAGCCAACAGCTTCGGCCCCATTATCAACAGCACCCGTAACATCTTTAGGGGTACCGATATTAGCCCCTAAGATAACTTGTTTGCCGTCTTTTGAGACAGATCTAGCATCTTTTAATTGTTGCCATTCAGCTTTTTGAGCCTTGAAATCAGCAGCTTTTTGTTCATATTCAGCTAATTGATCAGCCGTTGGATCAATAACTGCATCCCCAGCAATACCATCGATAATGACCATATCGCCTTCTTTGATCTCAGTTGTTGCTGAGCCAGAGCCTACGACTGCAGGGATCTCAAGGGTTCTTGACATGATAGCAGAGTGCGATGTCCGACCACCGATATCAGTGATAAAGCCCTTAACAAAATTGCGGTCTAATTGCGCTGTATCAGATGGTGTCAAGTCATGTGCTACGATCACAACTTCTTCGTCGATCAAAGCTGGGTTAGGTAAAGTTACACCTAATAAATGACTCATGACACGCTTAGTTACGTCGCGAATATCGCCTGCACGTTCTTGCATGTAAGCATTGTCTGTCATGCCTTCAAACATGGAAATAAACATGTCTGTTACGCTCTTCAACGCAGCTTCGGCATTAACTTTTTCATTTTTGATCTGATTTTCGATTTGACCAATCATTTCAGGGTCAGCCAAGATCGTTAAGTGCGCCTCAAAAACTTCAGCTTCTTCAGCCCCTAAGTTTTGGGTAGCTTTTTGCTTGATAGCTTCAAGCTCACTCTTGGAGGCTGCTACAGCATCATCCAAGCGCTTGATCTCAGCTTCTGGATCAGAGATACTGGTTTCAGAAAATGAAAGGTCAGGTTGCACAAGCATGTAGGCTTTTGCGGCTGCAATTCCGTCACTAGCTGCGATACCCTTCAACATTTTCGTCATTATTCAGCAAGTCCTTCCTTTGTCATTGTTTCTGCGATAGCTGCGATCGCTTCTGCTTCATCAGCACCATCAGCAGAGATCACAACATCAGCGTTTTGACCTACACCTAATGACATAACACCCATGATAGATTTCAAGTTTACTGATTTACCTTGATATTCTAATGTAATATCTGAGTTAAATTTGCTTGCTGCTTGCACCAAAAGTGTAGCTGGACGTGCGTGAATACCTGTTTCTGCGATTACGTGAAATTCTTTCTTTTCCATTGTGGATCATGCTCCTTTAAATATAAATAAGATTTGTGCAACAATTAGTAAACAAATTGATCACAGCTGTAAAAGAATTCGTTTACATTAGCGGTTACACTAAGTGTTGCACCTGCTATAAAGAATAATACCATGAATTATTTATCAAGACAAGGTATCACTCTTAAACATTTTGATAATATGTCAAAAAAAATTTATTTATCATTTTTGTGATAATGATAGATAACTCCGCCACCACGTTTAGCTGTACCGACCACATTTTTCCGATAATTATAATTTAGTAAAATCTTTTGAAAATCCATAAATTCAGCTGTTTCGATCTCAAATTCTGTTATCTCACCTGCATGCAAGCGATCTAATAATGTTTGATAATCCTTTTCCATCCTGCTACCCCCTCTCACACATTTTAAAATTATACCATCTCCAATTTTTTTGCTTGCACTTAAGATAAAAATTTGTATAATAAAGCTACAAAGGTCAAAGTTGGTCAAACTGATTTTGACATTAAATTTAACCGGAAAGGTCGCGAATTGCTATGTTATGCCAAAATTGTCAGCAAAACCACGCTACGCTACATTTAACAACAAACATCAACGGTCGCCAAACTTCGATCGACCTTTGTCCTAACTGCTATCGAGCTTTGAAAAATCAAAGTCAACTACCACCTTCCTTGGATGGTATCTTCCAAGATCCATTGGGTAGTGATCCATTCGCTGATTTCTTTAAAGAGATCAAACGCCAAAGCCAACAGCGTCCCACACCAGCGCAAGGTCCCCAAACAAAAGGCGGAGATAATGGTGATAACGAAGGCATTTTAGATAAATATGGGCTTGATCTCACTGCCCAAGCCAAAGCGGGCCAGATCGACCCAGTTATCGGGCGTGACCGCGAGATAAAACGTGTAACTGAGATCTTGAATCGGCGCACTAAGAACAATCCTGTCCTTACTGGTGAAGCCGGAGTCGGGAAAACAGCAGTTGTCGAAGGTCTTGCTCAAAAGATCGTTGACGGCGATGTTCCACAAAAACTATTAAATAAAAAAGTTATCCGCTTAGACGTTGTTTCCTTAGTCCAAGGGACCGGGATCCGTGGTCAATTTGAGCAACGCATGCAGGAATTAATGGATGAATTGAAACAAAAACAAGATATCATCCTCTTTATCGATGAGATCCATGAGATCGTTGGGGCTGGAAACGCTGAGGGAGGCATGGATGCTGGCAACGTTTTAAAACCAGCTCTAGCTCGCGGTGAGTTCCAACTTGTCGGGGCTACTACTTTAAACGAATTTCGTACGATCGAAAAAGATGCGGCCTTAGCGCGGCGTTTACAACCCGTCCAAGTTGAAGAACCTTCTAAAGAAGAGGCTTTAGCGATCTTACACGGCCTACGTGCTAAATATGAAAGCTACCATCAAGTCGCCTATACCGATGAAGCTCTTGAAAGTGCGATCCAACTTTCGACTCGCTACATTCAGGACCGCTATTTGCCGGATAAAGCGATCGATCTCTTAGATGAAGCCGGCTCGCGTAAGAATTTAGCTTTACAAGCTTTTGACCCAAGCGAAGTCAAAGCTAAGATAGCTCAAGCACAGACAAATAAAAAAGCTGCTTTAGACCAAGAAGATTATGAAAAAGCCGCCTTTTATCGCGATCAAATCGCTAAACTAGAAGAACATTTAACAGCTAAACCTCAAGTCAAAAGCGAAGTTACCGCCCAAGATATGGAAAAGATCGTCGAGGAAATGACTTCTATCCCTGTCGGTGAACTCAAACAAAAAGAACAAGCACAATTACAAACTCTAGCCCAAACACTCAAGCAAAACGTTATCGGCCAAGACCGTGCCGTTGATAAAGTTGCCCGCTCGATCCGGCGCAATCGGATCGGCTTTAACAAGTCAGGTCGACCGATCGGTTCATTTCTTTTTGTCGGTCCTACAGGAGTCGGGAAAACGGAAGCAGCTAAACAACTTGCTTTAGAACTATTTGGAACGACCGAGGCCATGATCCGCTTTGATATGAGTGAATACATGGAAAAATTCTCTGTCTCTAAATTGATCGGTTCGCCTCCGGGTTACGTTGGATATGAAGAAGCGGGCCAGTTAACCGAACAAGTTCGGCGACATCCATATAGCTTGATCTTATTAGACGAGATCGAAAAAGCTCATCCCGATGTCATGCATATGTTCTTGCAGATCTTAGATGATGGGCGCTTGACTGATTCACAAGGCAAGACTGTCAGCTTTAAAGATACGATCATCATCATGACAAGTAATGCCGGTTCAGGTGATCCGATCGTCAACGTTGGCTTTGGCACGACCAAGAGCACCCCTAATTCTGTGGTCGATAAATTGACTAAATACTTCAAGCCAGAATTTTTGAACCGTTTTGATGATATTATCGAGTTCAATGCTTTGACTAAAGAAAATCTTGACCAGATCGTTTCGTTGATGCTCGAAAAAGTCGACCAAACGCTACAAGAAAACGGAATGTCACTTAAAGTTTCAACTAAGGCCCGCCAAAAATTAGTCGAATTAGGCTATGATCCTAAGATGGGGGCGCGTCCACTACGCCGGACGATCCAAGACCAGATCGAAGACAAAGTAACTGACTTTTACCTTGATCATCCCCAAGTTAAAAACTTTTACGCTGATCTAAGTGACGATACGATCGTGATCAGTGAAGCAAACGTTACTGAATAATTCAACAAACTGGGAGTTTTTTTACCAACTTCCCAGTTTTTTATTTTCAACATTTCTATCAGATAGTTTATAATAGTTATATAGAATTGGTAATTTGAAGCATGCATTTTACTTCAAACATTTTACTATATTTAGCAAAGGAGGAAATCAACATGCAACTGATCGATGTTACCAATAGTTACTCTCGCATGATCCAACATGAATTAGTTAAATCACCAGTTCATTTCATCAAAGTGTATACCCTAGGGAATTCAAAAGTCGTCTATAAGAAAAAGCATGCTTTTTCTGAGATCGTCATCTCAAACAAAATTCGTCAGATCACCCCTAAAGAAATTGAATTTGTTAAAACTAAGCTTTTAAAAGACCGTGCCGACGCTGCGACTGTTACTGCTCAAGGAAACTTAGTGGAAATAAATTTGGAGAACTAATACCTAGAAACCTCGTAAGCTACCTTACGGGGTTTTTTATTATTAAGTACTAAAAAATTTAAGCTATCTAG
Source organism: Ligilactobacillus murinus (assembly GCF_003288115.1). Lineage (NCBI taxonomy): Bacteria > Bacillati > Bacillota > Bacilli > Lactobacillales > Lactobacillaceae > Ligilactobacillus > Ligilactobacillus murinus. The sequence continues at coordinate 1,264,580 of NZ_CP023565.1, forward strand.
TAATAATTTTGTGCAATCATTTTAGAGATACGTTATAATTGACGTGATACCGATACGAGGGAGGCGAGTTCAAGTTGGCACCGAAAAGACAAAAAAAGACAAAACATCCAAATAATAAAAAACACCGGTCGCGCTTTGCTAAGCGTTCTAAAATCGAAATAGCTCCAATCAAAGAAGCATTGCTCGAGGAACAACCAGAGATCGAGATCGAAAAAACTGCGCCAGCTCAGCAACCTATCGCCCCGGCGCCACCACTAAAAAAAGAAGCAGAGATCGTATTAGACCAAAAACAAGCGGTCACGACTAAAAATGAGCTCAAGAAAAAAGCCACTACCCAGGATTCGACTGTCATCTTGATCTTCCAAGATGAAGACAAGAAATTCTTAGCTTCACCGCAGATCATTTCGGGTAAGCGCCACGAACCGATCAAATTCAGATTCAAAGATTTTGAAGGTTATAATTTGATCCAAGTCGATGGCTTTACGCGTGATTTTGTCTTGCCTTACGCTGCGATCACTTTTACCTATCGTAAAAAAGATGCTGGTAACATTTGGATCTTTTGTCAAGATATCGATGATCGCCGTTTTTTACAAAAACCAACTTTTATTAAAGGAAAAGTCGGGGATGAGTTTTCTCTTTCATCACCTGCGATCCGCAACTACACTCTCTTACGGGCTCGTGGTTTGACACATGGGATCTTTACTTATGATCAACAAGCTGTGACCTATTTTTATCGTCGGGACAGTTGGAAAGATGTTGATTATACCCCACACTATCTAAAATTCAAGCAGTCCCTACCTTGCTTAGATGCTCCTGATGGGCAAGTTACCGATGTGATCTTGGCTAAAAATACTATTTGGCAAACTTTTGAAACGATCATTACTACTAACGATCAACGTTGGTATTGCTTAGGCGGTAGCATTTGGATCAAATATGATGCCGAATTGATGACAATGTTGGATAAAAAACCAGCTGTGATCAGTGAGCATGATACCCTTGAGATCGATCTACCACACTCGATCGACCTTCGCCATAATGCAATGATCGACTTTATCCCCGATGGTGAACTTGTCTTATACGATAAACCGTTTGGGCAAAAAGTCGGACTGATCAAAAATGGACAGATCGTAACTTTGACAGGACGGATCAGAGTTGAAGGGATGCTTTGGTTTGAGGTCAATGGACTTGGTTGGACGATCCGCGAATACCTAAACTTGGACCCGTGATCATATATACCAAAAAGCTCAGAACTGACAGTTGAGACATAGATCTCTTAACTGTCAGTTCTGAGCTTTTGTTATTAACTAGCGCCTATTGATCACAGTTTTGCCGTTAATTTTACATCAGGATATTTATCTTTGAACCATCTTTCTGAAAATTCATTTTCAAACAGAAATAGTGGTGCACCTTGCCGATCTTTAACAAGTAAGTTTCTTGAACTCGACATCTTTTCATCTAATTGTTCTGGATCGATCCAACGTGCGATCTTATTGCCCATTGGCGTCATAACAACTTCAGAATTGTATTCATTTGCCATTCTAAATTGGAAAACTTCAAACTGCAATTGACCAACTGCACCTAAAATATAGTCACCGGTACTATAACTTTGATAAAGCTGAACTGCCCCTTCTTGCACTAATTGTTGGATCCCTTTGTGGAATGACTTTTGCTTCATCACGTTCTTAGCCGTAACACGTGCAAATAATTCTGGCGTAAATTGTGGTAATTTTTCAAATTCGATCGCTTTTTTACCCGTGTAGATCGTATCCCCGATCTGGAAATTCCCCGTGTCATACAATCCAATAATATCGCCAGCAACAGCAGTTTCAACTGTTTCACGTGTATCAGCCATAAATTGAGTCGAATTAGAAAGGCGGATCTTTTTACCTGTTCGGTTCAAAAAGACATCCATTCCACGGTCAAATTCACCCGAACAGATCCGGACAAAGGCGATCCGGTCACGGTGGTTAGGGTTCATATTAGCTTGGATCTTAAAAATAAAACCTGAGAAAGTTGGATCAGCCGGTTTTATCTCACCACCAGCTTGCGTCTTATGGGCTGTTGGGGATGGTGCAAACTGGAGATAGGCATCTAAAAATGTTTTGACCCCAAAGTTCGTCAAAGCCGAGCCAAAGAAGACCGGTGTCAATTGACCATTTGCGATCTTTTCTTCGTCAAATTCATTACCTGCAGCCTTGACCAATTCAACTTCTTCTAAAACTTGTTGATAGATACTATCTTCTTTTAACGGATCATCACCCTTGATCTCGCCATTTTCATCAAGTTCGAGGAATTTTTGACCATCAGCTTCCGAGCGGTAAAGTTCGATCCGATCATTATAGATATCATAGATCCCCTTGAGACCTTTCCCCATCCCGATCGGCCAATTCATCGCATAGGCATCGATCCCCAAAACTTCTTCAAGTTCGGCTGTCAATTCCAAAGGCTCACGGCCATCACGGTCTAATTTATTGATAAATGTAAAGATCGGGATCCCACGCATTTTACAAATTTGGAAAAGTTTTTTAGTTTGCGGCTCGATCCCTTTAGCCGAGTCGATCACCATCACCGCTGAATCGACTGCCATCAATGTACGATACGTATCTTCGGAAAAGTCTTCGTGCCCAGGGGTATCAAGGATATTAACGCGCTTGCCGGCATAGTCAAATTGCATGACCGAACTCGTAACTGAGATCCCACGTTTCTTTTCGATCTCCATCCAGTCAGATTTAGCAAAATTACCACTTTTTTTGGCTTTAACTGTCCCAGCTTGACGAACGACGCCCCCAAATAAAAGCAATTGTTCTGTGATCGTTGTCTTACCCGCGTCAGGGTGAGAAATGATCGCAAAGGTCCGTCTTTTTTCAACGGCTTGTTTTAATTCATTTGTTTTCATACTTACCTCACAATTAAATTTTATATCAGCTTTTGGCTAACTTCTCTAAATGTCACATATTATCTTACTTTAAAAAAAGGTCGGTTTCAACACTTAGTTAAGACCGACCTTTACTCTATAATCAATTTTTTTGATCTTCTTTTGGATCCAATGTTCTAAGTTTACGCCACCCTGAAAGTTCAGGTGGGATCACTGCTAAAACTTTAGTGATCCGAGCATCATCAACGATCTCAACTGTTTTCAACACTAGACCATCATCTTTTGTAACAGTCAACACTTCATCGTCGTCCGGGATCTTACCTGTTTTAGCAATAATATAACCAGCAACGGTATCGATATCATCCATTTCAAGCTTAGTCCCAAATTCATCATTAAATTCTGTCAAAGTCATTTTCCCTTGAACGATAAATTCATTTTCAGCTACTTGCTCGATCAATTTGGCTGGCTCATCAGATTCATCTTCGATCTCACCGACGATCTCTTCTAAAATATCTTCCAAAGTCGTCAAACCTACGACCCCACCATATTCGTCTAATAGGATAGCCATTTGGTTTTGTGTTTTTTGCATCTGCAAGAGCAGCTCATCGACTGGCATCGTTTCAGGGACAAAAAACGCTGGATGCATCACCTGCCGGATCGTCAGACGTTCAAAGCCATAACGGCGCGCACGCTTCAAAACATTTTTGATATGCACGATCCCGACGATATTATCTTTGTCTTCATGATAGACTGGGATCCGCGAATAGTCCATTTCTAAAATACTGTCGATATTACGATCATTATCATTTGTAATATCGATCATAAATGCGTCGATCCGTGGTACCATAACTTCTCGTGCCGTCTTATCGTGTAAAGATAAGACACCATTTATCATCTCAAAGTCAGCCGTATCCAATTCACTTTCTTTACGTTGTCGTTGAATGTTTTCCACGATCGTTTCAAATGACATCTCCGTTGGTCCAGCGATCTGGCCTTTTTGCTGAACTAACGTGACTACCTTAGTAAGTGGCCATAAGATCACATTTTCAAGTTTTAGTAACCACCCTAACTTTTGGCACAATAAACCACTATTTTCGACCGTCACTTTGCTAGCTAAGCCAAATTCTGATCCGATCAAGGCCACGACTAAGACGATCAAGGCCACGAGCTTCCAAGTACCACTGACGATCTGTGTGATACTAGCCATGGCTAAGAAACCAAATGCGATTTTGCTAAAATAGGCTGCGATCCAACCGTTAGCCCGATAATTTAGGCTTTCTTTTTGCGCCTCCGTACTTTGACGTAATGCCTGCTCCCCAATTACATTCAAGCTAAATAAAACGACTGCGATCAATGCGCTCATTGCCCATAACAGGGGCTGTCCAGGAGCTGATCCCATACATAAATCACCTTTTCTTAATTAATTTTATTTCGGTACATAAAGTGTTTCACCAGCTGTTAGATCGACACTTGAACCTAAATTATTCAACTCTTGAATTTTTTCGACTGTAGTTGCGTATTTTGCAGCTAATGACTCAAGCGTATCACCATCAGCCACATTGATCGTTTGCGCATCAGCTTGAGCCGAAGACAAACTGGCAGCACTTTCGCTACTTGCTTTAGCTGCGCTCTCACTACTTGCCTTAGCTGCACTTTCTGAACTAGCTACAGCTTGTTTACTTGCCTCTTCTTGCTTACGTTGACTTTCTTCTGCCGCTTTTTGAGCACTCTCACTGGCGGCTTTTTGGCTGGCTTCTTTAGCGCTTAACGCTTTAGTTTTACTTTGACTTAAAGAAGAAGCTTTTTTTTGTGAGTTGACCTTAGCGATACTTGCTGAATTTTCCTTAGCTTTCGTTGCATTAGAAGCTTGGGTCTTTTGATACCAAAAACCGCCCAAAAAGACAAGCGCTACTAGTGTTAATAGAGCAAGGATCACTTTAGAATCGACACGTTTAGCTGGTTTATTTGTCTGTGTAGTCTTTTCGCGTTGCACTGGATCATTACCGCGTTCAACAAAAAATTCTTTACGCATCCGTGGTTCATCTTTACGGGTATAACCATGCTTAAATTGTTCACTCTTGAACACTTCATAAACTTTATTGATATCAAAATTGACCTGTTCAGCTTGCTTTTCTGCTAAATAGTCATTTTTTTCAGGTAAAGTCAAATTAGCGACCCATTCACAAGCATATTCATACTGTCTGATCACTTCTGTTGTGGCTCCAAAATCTTGTAAGACACCAAATTGTAGCAGAGCCGTACGTTCACAGAGCGTCTCGATAATAACTGGACGCACTTCAGAAACGATAAACGTAACACCTGTATCCTTTAACTGTTGGATCTTTTGAACAGCTTTAAAGTAAAAGTTTCGGTCAACTGGCGATAAAACTTCATCTAAAATGACTAATTCTGGATCAATTAACAATACGATACTCAAAGCTAACCGCGCATACATCCCCGTTGAATACTCTTTAACGGGACGATACAATAATTCACCGACCTCAGAAAAATTGATGATCCCGTTCGTATAATGGTTACCCTTGAATTCATCAATGTCAGCTTGTGCGATTGCTTGGCGAATATTTTCAAGTCCGGTCTTTTCTGGATCTAAACTCGTACACGAAGCATAAGATCTTTTGGCCTTAGTCGTGATAAAGCCCGTTGTTTGTCTGTCTTTTTGTCCTAAGATCTTCATCAAGGCTGCTTTGCCTGAGCCGTTATCACCGATCACCCCGACTGCTTCACCGGCATTTACAGCCAGATCGATCCCGCGTAATTCCCAAAAGTTTTTCGTATCGTGTTTTTCTTTTTTATCTAGGAGCAACGGCACGCTCTTAGTAATATATTTGATTTCTATTTTTGCCATACTCTCTCACCAATTACCTTATCAAATTAAGCTAGTTTCAATAGTACAAAATTGCCTTCCTAGCGTCAACTAGAAAGCTGATCGAATCCAAAATTTGCACTAAAACATGTGTTTCTACTATAATATTAAGGTTAGTTGCTATTTTACGCAACTCTGATCTAAAACTAATGTAGACGGTAGTAAACAAACTTAAGAAAGGAAAAGCTGTATTTGACTAGATCCGATATAGTAGCTTTGCCAACTTGAAAAAATTCTATCGTAAATATCAAAACTTCTTTGCTTATACTTTCTTTGGGACCTTAGCTAGTGCTATCAATGTTGTCTTATTCCATATTTTGGAAAAAGATCTTGGTTTTAACTACTTGATAGCTAACGGCTTAGCTTATATCGTTGCAATCATTTTTACTTTCGTGACCAATAAACATTGGGTCTTTGCTTCTAAAAATACGCCCTTTAAACAGACCCTCCAAGAATTTGCTTCATTTTGTAATGTTCGGCTCTTCTCATTTATCTTGGATATTGGGCTGATGTTTACCGGTGTGCAACTCTTAGCCCTCTATAAAGATCTCGCCAAAATACTCGACCAACTCATCTGTGGTATCTTGAATTACTTCTTTAGTAAGTGGTTCATCTTCAAAACGACCGCTAAGATCTTGCCAAAAGAAACTAGTGAAGAATAACTAAGCTATACTAAAAGATCCGCCCTGAAGTGAACCCCCTAAGTTGGACAAAGGAATCTAACTTAGGGGGTTTTACTATGACTAAATTTTCTTTTGAGGATAAGTTGCGGGCTGTAAATATGTATCTAAGAGGATATGGAAGTAACACAGTAGCTAAAGTTTATAAAGTGAAGAATCACTCAAATATCCTTATGTGGGTCAAACGATATCAAAAATATGGTATTGATGGGTTAAAAGTTCGCTACCCTAAATACGATTACGATGGAAATTTTAAGCTCAACGTTTTAAACTGGAGAAAAAGGCATAAGGCTTCCTATCCGGAAACGGCACTTCAGTTTGATATAAGTAATCCTGGGACGATCGCGACTTGGCAACGTAAATTGGATACTAAAGGTGTTGATGCCTTATTTACTAGAAGAGGACGGGCTAAACACATGACGACCAACAATAATAAACAAGCAGAAAAATCAGAATTATCTGAATTAGAACGTTTACGAGCTGAGAATCGTGCTTTACGGGTTGAAAATGAATACTTAAAAAAACTCGATGCCTTGGTTCAGAAGCGCGGACATCGCAAGAAAAATATCAAATCATCCAAGAACTAAGGCAAAAATTTAAATATACATTGGATGAAATACTACCTTACACTAGTCTTAAACGTAGTACATTTTACTATCAAGCCCAACGAATAAACAGGCGAAAAAATAAAGATGAGGAGCTATTAAAGCTTATAAAGGAGGTCAAATCAAAGCACCCGTGTTTTGGTTATCGTACAGTAACACTGAAATTACGATCTCAAGGCATAAAAGTAAATCATAAGCGTGTTAGTCGCATCATGCGAGAAAATGATCTATCAGCGCATATGTATAATAAACAAAGGCGAAAATATAATTCTGCCCTTGGACCACAAGGTAAGAAAGCTAAGAACTTATTACATCGACGTTTTGATACACATTTACCATTTCAAAAAATGGTGACCGACGTAAGTGAATTTAGGTATGGAAATAAGACACAAGAAGAACGTGTCTATCTTTCACCTATCAAAGATCTATGTACAGATGAAATAGTAAGCTATAGTATCAGTAAGCATCCAACAACAGACTTCGTGGTAAAACCGTTGGATGCATTGATAAAACTTAGACCTAAATTAAACTATCGTATGACTCTCCATAGCGATCAAGGTGTCCAATATCAGAGTGTCCAATGGCGAAAGAAGCTAAAAGAAAATAGGATCTTTCAAAGCATGTCTCGTAGGGCAACGTGCTTAGATAATGCACCCATGGAAAGTTTTTTCCACACAATGAAAGTAGAGCTATATCACAATAAAGAATATACAACACAAGAAGAGTTGGTCAAAGCAATGATCAGCTGGATCAGCTATTACAATAACGAACGGATAAAGGTCAAACTAAAAGGCAAGACACCGGTAGAATACCGACATCTTGCCTTAAGAAATATAGTCTAAATAGAGTGTCCAACTTTATGGGTTCACTTCACCCTGAATGTTAGAGCGGATCTTTTAAGTTTATTTACGTTTTCCGATAACTTCAGATTTACTATCGCGGGTCATCAAACTACTGATCTCTTCTTTGATATCAGCTTTATTGTATAAAACATTGTAGATAGCTTCTGTGATCGGCATTTCAATGTGTTCTTCACGTGAAAGATCATAGGCTGCTTTAGCGGTATTGATCCCTTCAATGACCATGCCCATATCTTCAATAACTTCATCAAGTGGCTTACCTTGGCCAAGTTGATCACCACAGCGCCAGTTTCTAGAATGCACTGATGTACATGTGACGATCAAGTCACCGACACCAGAAAGACCCATAAAGGTCAACGGACTAGCTCCATAAGCCATACCTAAACGTGCAACTTCGGCTAACCCACGTGTCATCAAAGCTGCTTTAGCATCATCACCATAACCTAAACCATGTAAGATACCAGCGCCGATCGCGATGACGTTCTTAAAAGCAGCCCCTGTTTCGACGCCAACTACATCGGTATTGGTATAGATCCGTAAGTAGTTATTAGTAAACATGTCTTGGACTTGCTTAGCGGCTTTTTCTTCTTCGCTAGCAGCTGTGATCAGCGTGATGTCATGCCGCGCTACTTCTTCGGCGTGACTAGGACCAGACAAGACGACGATGCTTGAGCAATACTGATCGGTCAATTCTTCGTGAATGATCTCTGAGATCCGTTTATGAGTCCCGATCTCTAGTCCCTTGCTGGCATGGATCACCAGTGGACGCTGTTTTAATTTAGCTAAAACTTCTTTGACTTGTTTAGCCACCAAACGTGTTACTTTAGTTGGTACAACAAATAAAATTGCATCGGTATCAGTTAAAGCTTCTTCCAAGTCTGTCGTTGCCCGTAGTTTTTCTGAATACTTAAAGCCAGGCATATATTGTTCATTTGTATGCTCTTCATTAAGCTCTGCCGCCTGTTCGACAACGTTTGTGTAAAGTGTGACATCATGTCCATTTTCAATTAAAACGCTCGCAAGTGTACTACCCCACGAACCGGCACCTAATACTGCTATTTTTTTTGTCATAAAATATACATCCCTATTTATAAGATATTTTCAATACAATTTCAAAATACCACAAATCGTGGTCACTGGCAACTTAGACACTTAAGCATCCGTATCGCTATTTTGGAGTTTGATAATGTCGTAAACATAAGTCACAACGACCTTTGAGACCGCATAAAGTGGGATCGCCAAGATCATTCCTAAGAGTCCTGCAATGTTACCAGCCGCTAATAAGATCATGATGATCGTCAACGGATGGATATCTAATGTTTTGCCGATCACGTTTGGATAAACTAGGTTACCATCGATCTGTTGGACGACCACACAGACAACGATCACTAAGATAACCTCTTTAAATGACATTGAAAGTGCGATAAAGATCGCGGGTACCAGTCCGATATAAGGTCCAAGATACGGAATGATGTTCGTGATCCCGGCAAACATTCCGATCAAAAGCGCATATGGGATCCCGACCAAGCCATAACCGATCGCTGAAAATGTTCCGACAAACAAACACTCGATCACTTGACCTGAAATGTATTTGGCGATCGTATCACTCATTTTTACCAATAGATCACCGATAACATCAGCTTGTTTGTCAGGTAACATGCGTTTTATATTTGGCAAAAGTTTTGGTCCGTCCTTCAACATATAAAAGAGTACGAAAGGAACCGTTACGATCGTCATTGTGATACTTGTCACCGCACCGATCATTGAACCCAAACTTGAGGTCAATGAGCCCATAAAGTTCTTCAAGATACCATTGACTGAGCCCTTGATATTATTGATGTATTCAGTCAGATCGATCTTATCGGCCCAATCTGGTCGTTTAGAATTCCGTGCTAGTTCAGTTAAGTATGCTTGAAGCTCACTTAAATACTTAGGTGTCCGTGCGACTAATTGTTCGACCTGGGTCGTTAATTTAGGGACTAAATAAGCAACTGCCAAACCGATCAAAGCAAAGAACAAGAGAAAGACGAGCGTCACTGCCCAAGTGCGCCCGATCTTAAACCTTTTATACTGGACTTTAGTAAGCAAATTGACCAAGGGATTCAGCGCATAAAATAAGAAACCTGCGATCAATACTGGCGCAAAGATCGTTGAAATGAATATCCCGATCGGTTCGAAAATGAAACCTATCTGGGTACAAACAAAGATCAACAATGCGACCAACAACAACTCAAGTGACCAATACATCAAACGATAACGTCTTTTTTTATTAAACATAACTTTTCCTTTCTGTTTCTTTTGGTCTTCCTCACCTTTGAATATAAAAAAAGGGACTGCGACTTCTATCACAGCCCCAAATGGTTATAAACAGGCAATTACTGCCGGCGCGACAATTCTAAATAGCGATTATACCAAATCTCGACATATTCTTTTGAGAACGGTCCCTTGCCGTGTTCGATCCAATCGACTAGTGTCTTAACATTATGCTTTAATATCAAATCTGTTTTAGCCGGATATTTCCATTTAGCACTGTGCTCAGCATACTCATCTACATCGAGCAAACGTTTTTCGCCATTAGGAAATACTTTTACATCCAGATCGTAATCTATATATTTGAGAGCTTCCTTATCTAAAACCATTGGTGAGGCTAGATTACAGTAGTAGGAGACCCCGTTATCACGAATCATCGCCACAATGTTAAACCAGTAGTGCTTATGGAAATAAACCAGAGCTGGTTCACGGGTGACCCAACGCCTTCCATCAGCTTCTGTAACTAAAGTGTGATCATTACATCCGATCAAAGCATTTTCACTTGTCTTAAGTACCATCGTATCGCGCCATGTCCGATGTAGGCTACCATCGTGTTTATAACTCTTGATCGTAATAAACTCGCCTTCCTTTGGCCCATTTGAATGACGCATATAACTTCCTGCTTTCTATAAACAAGGGTGTAGTTACACCAATATCATTTTAATTATACCAAAGATTACAGAAAATGCCTATGACAATATAACTGGGACCATAATTCTTTGAGCACTATTTTTACTAGACGCGTCTAACTAACTTAACGACTGCTTCAACCCGCGCTGTTTGCGGAAACATATCGACAGAGCGAATATATTCAACGCGATAGGCTTTGGTCAACGCAACTAGATCACGGGCCAAAGTCGAAGGATTACATGAAACATAGACAAACTTAGCTGGGCGATATTTTAAGATTGCCTTGATCAAAGCTTCATCTAAACCTGTGCGTGGGGGATCAACGACTAAGGCATCAAAGCTAAATCCTTCTTTGAGCCACTTTAAAATGACTGTTTCCGCTTTACCCGTCGTATAAATGGCATTGCGCCCAGCTTTTTTGGCATTTATTTTTGCATCAGCCACGGCTTCGGCCACGATATCCATTCCACGGATCTCTTTTGCCTCCTTACCCACATATAATCCGATCGTACCTACTCCACAATAAGCATCGACTAAAGTCTCGTTTGGCGATAGTTCTAAAGCTTTTTTGACCTCATCGTATAAGACCTTAGTTTGGAGTGGATTCATTTGGAAAAAGGCGCGCGCTGACAATTCAAAACTTACATCACCTAATCTTTCAGTGATACTTTCTTTTCCCATCAATAATTGCGTTTCTTCGCCCCAGATCAAAGATGTCTTCTGGGGATTGATATTTTGCATCACTGACACAACTTCAGGTAATAACTGCTTGATCTCAGTCAACATTTCATTTTTGCGGGGCAATTGCGCCGTTCGTGTTATGAAAACAAGCTGAACTTCTTTCGTTGCAAAGGATTCCCGGACAACTAAAGTTTTAACTGCTCCCTGATCCTTACGTTCATCGTAGATCGAAACTTGCCATTTTTCTAGTAACTTTCGGACCGTATTTATTACTTTCATCGTCAAGTCGCGCTGTGTCGCAAAAGTCGGTAGATCGACTAAAATATGGCTATTTTCTTTATATAAGCCGGCAATAACTTGCCCTGCTTTATTTTTACGCACCTGAAATTGAGCTTTATTGCGGTAGTGATAAGGATCAGCCATTCCCAAAGTCGGGCGTAGCTCATATTCTTTATACCCAGCTGGGCGATACTTAGCTAAAGCCTGTGCGATCACATCTTGCTTAAATTCCAATTGAGCTGGATAAGCTAAATGTTCAAGTTCGATCCCACCAACATCATATTTATCGACTGGTTGAACTCGAGCTGGACTTTCTTGTTTGATCTTTAACAAACGCGCCTTGGCATATTTTTCTTTAGCTTCTGTCACACTGGCTAAGACGACTTCGCCTGGTAAAGCTTTAGGAATAAAGACGATCTTTCGCTTATAATATCCGATACCTTCACCATTTATGCCTAAACGCTTGATCGTCACAACAATTTTTTGGTCTTTTTTCAATCTGACCCCAGAGGCCATTTTGGGCTTTACTCGTTTCACTCTAAAATTCCTTCCATTTTTTATCTTTGAAATTATAACACATTAAGCTAAGATAGTAGTAACATCATTAGAAAAGAGGAAAATTGATGGCTAAAAAAATCACTGCGATCGCGACGCAAAAAAAAGCCGGGCGTTTCAATATCTATTTAGACGGTAAGTACGCCTTTTCGGTCAGCGAAGACGTTTTGATCAAATATCGTCTCGCTAAGGGCCTCGAACTTGATGAAGAAATGATCGAACACTTACAGCAAGCCGACCTGCTCTCTAAGGCCTACAATAAAGCTTTAGATCATCTCAGCTATCAATTACGGACTAAAAAAGAGATCAAGATCTATTTAACTAAACTTGAAGTTCCTGAAAATGATCAAAACCAGATCATTTCTAAATTAGTCGAATTAAATCTCTTAGATGACTTGGCTTATGCTAAAAGTTACGTCCGCACAGCGGCTAAGACAACTGATAAAGGACCATTTGTGATCGCTCAAAAGCTCAAACAAAAAGGCGTCGCTGAAGAATTTATCAATGAAGCTCTCATTGAATTTAGCCTTGAGCAACAAGTCCAGACTGCACTTAAGTTGGCCGAAAAATTTGTTGCCAAAAATAAAAAACTGGCCTTTCAAGCTTTGAAAAATAAACTCTATCAGCATCTTGCCACTAAAGGCTTTAGCAGCGAGACGATCAGTTTGGTCCTCGAAGAATTAGCCCTTAAAAAAGATGATACGCTTCAACTTGAGGCTCTCCGTGAACAAGGCGCTAAACTTTTACGCCGCTATCAACGTTATCCCCAACCAGAATGTTTCTTCAAATTAAAGCAAGCACTTTACCGTAAAGGCTTTTCCTTGAGTGAGATCGAACGTTATCTAGCTGAGATCACCACAGAATAAACTAAATGCCAGCCGTTTTAGCAGCTGGCATTTAATTTATTTAGATCTATGTTTCCAATTAAAAAAACGCTTGACTGAACTATCATTAAAGTGGTCTAAGGTTCGTTTAGAACGGATCGTACCGTATTTGCGCTCTTCTAAAGTCGCATTAATAACTGCGCCGACCATGATCACCAAAGCACTATAGTTCATCCAAAATAGCAATACGATAAATGTCCCGATCGTTCCATAACTCAACACCGACCGAGCAAAATAACGGACATAAAAACTAAAGCCTTGGGTCAAAAGCATCCAGCCTAGCGTCGAAAATAAAGCGCCGACCCAAAGAGAGCGTAAATGGACCTTTGCATTGGGAACTAACAAGTACAATAAGCACATGATCAAAAAGATCCCTAAAAGTGTCGTTGGCCATTTTAATTGAGTAAAGGTCGTCAGCCAATCTAAGGGCAAGCTAAAGATCGGTATGAAGTATTCTAAAACTAGTTGCCCAAAACTATATACGACAAAAGCGATCACCAACAGCGCACCGATGAAGATCGTGATCAAAAATGATAAGATCCGCTGGGTGAAGATCCCTTGATCATTTCCAACTCCAAAGGCTTCATTGAAAGCTTTCTTTAAGGCATTTATTCCCCGACTAGCTGCCCAAACGGAGATGATCCCACTGACTGAGGCGACTCCCCCTGAAGAACCATTGCTCAAAAAAGTTTCTAATAAGGGTTCGAGGGTGGTATAAACAGCTTTTGGAACTGCCATCTCTAAATAAGGCAAGATTTCACTAGCTTTGATATGCAATAATGGCAAAATATTTCCGATAAAAATGACCATCGGAAAAATCGCAACTAAAGTATAATAGGCGATCACGATCGCAGTATTACTGATATTAGCGCGTTTAAAATTTTTACTCGCAATTTTGTAGAAAGCATCCAACTCTTGTCTAACTGTCTTAAATTCCATTACATCCTCATTACTCTGTTTCGGCACTACGCGTTGACGTTTGTTGTTGATCTTTTATTGGGACTTTAAGCGTTTCTCCCGCAGCTACCCGTGAACTCTCAAGAGCATTTAACTCCATCAGTTCTTGGACCGTTGTATTGTATTTAGTTGCGATCGTCGAGAGATAGTCACCTTCCTGGACCGTATACGTGCCATACTTAGAACTTGAACGCTCACTTGCACTATTTGTCACAGTTGAACTTTGACTTGTATTTGCTTTGACAGACGCTTTATCAGTCTTAGCTGATGCTTTTGGCACCTCTTTTGTTGAAGAACCATATTTTTTAGCAGCTAGGGCTCGTTGCTTGTCATATTCTACTTTTTGCAATCTTTCATTATCGCCAAAAGCACTAACTAATCTACTGTGGATCGTCTCGTTTTTCCATGCAACAATACATACCAATAATACAACTAACATAGTTGCCCCTATTTTCAACGCTAGACCACGTCGACTGTGTTTGCCGTGATGATGTTTACGTGTCATCTAAAATTCCTCCCCTCAGCTGAAATCAAAAAAGCTGGGATCGATCCCAGCTTTTTCGACTATTTAAGTGTCTTGCCTAATTCTTTGATATATTCTTTCAATTCAGCTTGCACTTCTGGGTGACGCAAACCAAATTGGATCGAAGTCTTAAGATAGCCAAACTTGTAACCAACATCGTAACGTTGACCCTTGAACTCATGTGCAAATACACGTTGGATCTTGTTCAAGCGATCGATCGCATCGGTCAATTGGATCTCATTACCAGCGCCTGGTTCTTGTGTTTCAAGCATCGTAAAGACCTCTGGCGTCAATAGATAACGCCCAATGATCGCCAAATCAGATGGGGCTTTATCAACATCTGGTTTTTCAACGAATTGTTTAACATCATATAAGCCAGGTTTAGTTTCAGAAGTTGGATCGATGACACCATACTTATTAACTTCTTCATGTGGCACTTTCATTACAGCTAACGTTGAAGCATGTGTTTCCTCGTAGCGATTCATCAATTGCTTTGTCAATGGTACTTTGTCTTCCATGATGTCATCACCAAGCATGACCACAAATGGTTCATTGCCCACAAAGTCTTTGGCCATTAAAACTGCATCACCCAAACCACGTGGGTGGGATTGGCGGATAAAGTACAAGTTGATATCAGTCGTTTGTTCGACCAGACGTAACAGATCCGTCTTACCCTTTTCTTTTAAGTTTTGTTCCAATTCAGGAACTGAATCGAAGTGGTCTTCGATCGGACGTTTACCTTTACCTGTTACGACCAAGATATCCTCGATCCCAGATTTTTTAGCTTCTTCAATGATATATTGAATCGTTGGTTTATCGATAATTGGCAGCATTTCTTTAGCCAAAGCCTTAGTTGCAGGCAAAAATCGTGTCCCTAAACCAGCGGCAGGAATAACTGCTTTTCTTACTTTCATCTAATAATACCTCTTTAAAATTTTCTACGCCCCACTATAACCACAGTGGTAACGCTTGAGCATTCCAAATCTAATTATACCAGTGTTACCCAGATTTACAAGCTATAACCACAGTGCGAAAAATTGCGCCTTACTCCGTAGAAATAACTGCTAGCAAATTTTGAGGCGTCTTTTGCCTCGAAGTTTGCTTGTTGTTATTTCCTAGGAGTTGCAATTTGTAGCACGACTATAACCACAGTGCGAAAAATTGCGTTTTACTCCGTAGAAATAACTGCTAGCAAATTTTGAGGCGTCTTTTGCCGCGAAGTTTGCTTGTTGTTATTTCCTAGGAGTTGCAATTTGTAGCACGACTATAACCACAGTGCGAAAAATTGCGTTTTACTCCGTAGAAATAACTGCTAGCAAATTTTGAGGCGTCTTTTGCCTCGAAGTTTGCTTGTTGTTATTTCCTAGGAGTTGCAATTTGTAGCACGACTATAACCACAGTGCGAAAAATTGCGGCTCATTCTTTCTACTGTATCATTTGACCTCTCACTATGGACGGTATAAATATTTTGCATCAATATCTGGGTCTTGCGAGGTCAAGATCTTAGGACCGTCTTTAGTGATCACGATCGTATGCTCATATTGACAAGACAAACTCCCATCCGCAGTACGGGCGACCCATCCATCTGGATCGCTCATATCAGCACGCCAGTCACCAACATTGACCATTGGTTCGATTGTGATCGTCATCCCTTCACGCAATCTAACGCCCTTACCAGCTTCACCATAATGTGGTACATTAGGGCTTTCATGCATTGTTGGCCCGATCCCGTGGCCGATAAATTCACGAACATCGCCATAACCATTTTCCTCTTCGACGTATTTTTGGATCGCAGCCCCGATGTCGCCGATCCGATTACCGACTTTTGCTTGGTCGATCCCAAGATACATCGCTTTTTTTGTCACTTCCATCAAGCGTTCAACTTCTGGGTTTGCTTTGCCCACTACATAGCTCCAGCAAGAATCACTAAAAGCTCCATGATAGTCTACTACTGTATCGACTTTGACGAGATCGCCTTCTTTTAAGATCAGATTCTTTCGTGGGAAACCATGACAGATCTCATCATTAACACTGACACAAGTTGCATATTCATAGCCTTCAAAGCCGATCTGAGCAGCAACTGCATCATGCTCTTTAAAATACTTTCTAGCAAATTCTTCAATATCCCAACTCGAGATCCCTGGTTTGATGATGTCGCGCAAACCTACATGCATCCCAGCAAGGATCGCACCAGATTTTGCCATTGCTTCGATCTCGCGTGGTGATTTTAATGTGATCATATATATCTAAATTCCCTTCATAAAATTCTTTGACCCTTCCATTATACCTTTATCATTTGAGTTTTTAAATATCTTATCATTTCTGGGAAAATATTTGTCATCAATTTTGGTATAATAGTCCTTGTAACTAAACATTAAATATGAAAGAAGGATAATTTTATGGCTACAGCTAAAGTTGTCTTTGCCACGATCACTGGCAACAATGAAGATATTGCAGATATTATCGCACAAACACTTGAAGAAAATGGAATGGACGTAGAAGTCGAAGAGATCTCACAAGCTGATCCGGCTGATTTTGAAGAAGTCGATCTCTGTGTAGTTTGCCCATATACTTACGATGAAGGGTCACTTCCTGATGAAGGGATCGATTTTTATGAAGAACTAGCTGATGTCGATCTAACTGGCAAAGTTTACGGTGTGGCTGGCTCTGGCGATACTTTCTACGGCGAATATTTCGGCTTAGCAGTCGATAAATTTGGACAAGCTTTAGCAAATGCTGGAGCTAAACAGGGCGCACAAAACGTTAAGATCAATTTAGCACCTGATAGTGATGAAGATATCAAACACTTGGATGATTTTGCCAAAGCTTTAGTAAAGGCTGTCAATGCTTAAAGTTAGATCCATGACAAAAAACTGATCTGAGGTGACTGCTTTGAATTTTTCTTTTGAGAAAAAACAGTTAAAACATCTATATCTGACCTATACTTTAGCCTTCTTACTGGTTTCATTTTTTGTCTATGGAACTTATTTGATAACTGGACACGCCTTGATCTGGCATTTAGATGGTGCTAATCAGCATCTGCCCTTATTGGAACAGTATCGCCAGCTCGTCTTAAACTTTTTCAAGGCCCCCAGTCAGGGAATGACCCAGTGGGCATGGAACTTTGGTTTGGGAAGTGATGCTTTTCAGGTATATTCCTACTATAACATTGGAGATATTTTTACCTATATCGCTTTACTTTTCCCTAAAAGTCAGCTGGCTTTAGCTTTTCAATTGACGATTATCTTGCGGTTATACTGTGCAGGATTAGCCTTTTGTTATCTAGCTAAGCATTTTGACTTTGGACGTTTGGCGATCGTTGCTGGAGCATTGGTCTATCTCTTTAATGCCTTTTTGCTCTATTCAAATGTCGCTCAGCCCTTCTTTACGACCCCGTTCATCCTCTTTCCGTTGATAATCGTGGCTTTAGAGGCTGTTTTACAAAAACGTTCTTACTTACCTTTGATCCTAGTTTTTACTTGGATGCTGATCAGTAGCTTTTACTTTGCCTACGTCTTAGGGATCGGCGCTATGATCTACTTAGGATTACGCTTTTTAACACACTATCGTCAGCTCTATTATCCTAAAGATATTTTCCAAGTCATCTTCAATTTAGGGATAGCGACGCTGACTAGTTTGCTATGTGCCAGCATCATGCTTATCCCTGAGATCTTAGCTGTTAAAAATTCGACTCGTTCAGGGGGCGCATTTGCTAATGGACTGACTCTTTATCCGCCATATTACTACTTAGCGCTACCAAGTCAGCTGATCAATGGAGCTAACCGTGATTTTTACTTTTGGAGCGCACTTGGTTTTGCGAGCTTAGCTTTTTTTGCGCTCGTTTATATAGTAAGTGAACGCAAAAAATATCCCCTATTATTTGGAAGCTTTTTGCTAAGTTTTATCATGTTGCTCTTTCCATTTTTCGGCGCTGTTTTTAATGGGATGCTTGCACCTTCGAATCGCTGGACTCTACTAACGTGCTTACCGATGGCCCTAGCAGTTTGTTGCTTGATAAAAAATAGCCACAAACTCACCCAAAAAACCTTGAAAAGTTTTACGTATGGCCTACTACTTTATGTAGCATATATTAGCGTGACTTATCTATTCCAAAATGATGAAAAACTCTTTATCCCGATCGTCTTTTTATTTATCTTTTGGAGTATTTTGATCGCTTCAAATATGCAAAATATCCGTTCAAAATTACCAGCGCACCTATTACTATGGGCCTTGATCGCTAACGTCTGCTTTAATGCAGTCTACTTTGAAGCGCCTTACAACGGTGGCTATGCGACAGAAATGTTACCTGCTGGTGCATATAAGACCTTAAAAAATGAGCGTTTCTTTGGTTTAGATAAAGCGTTGCCCGATCCCCAAAGTGATTTTTATCGGATCTCGACTTTGAGCAAGAATTATGAATTGGGTTCAGATTACCATCTTTACAATGTTTTAGATTCTAAACTCTATTCGATCAATTCCTACTACTCACTTCAAACTAAATCCTTAGGCGATTTTTCAAATGTGATGCAAAACTCACAGTATGAAGCTAATATTCCTTTGGGGCAAGTTTCTGACCGCACGGTATTGAACAATTTCTTAGGCGTACGCTATCTTTTTGCTTTGCTCAACTACCCTAACGCCAATAAAGTGCCTTATGGTTATGAGCTTTCCAAGACGACCCAAAAGATCACTGATCCAAATGGAAATAGTAAAAAAGATCAACAAACTTTGCTTTACCAAACAAAAAATGCTTTTCCCTTGCTATATTTGCAATCTAAAGCAATAGCTGCTTCGCGCGCTGAGCAATTAAATCCTACACAACGTGAACGGGCCTTAGCTTTAGGTGTCGTTGTTGATGATAAACTAGCTAAAAATTATCCTACAGCAACCGTCACTTCTGAAGTCGTTGAGATCCCTTATCGTTTGATCTCAAGTCGCGGAACAGTAGTCTCACCCAAAGACCTTGTAAAACAAGATAGCGATGAGACCTATCAGATCGTGTTAGAAGAACCCGAAAAGTACGGTGCCGGTGAATTACATTTTTCCTTTTCTCAGATCAAATACACACCTTTCACTTTTAGTGAGCAACTAGCTTTGGAAAAACGCAAGCAAACAAATGATCTGACCCAGGGGATCTTAGCGAAAAATGAACTTCTAAGTTCCTATAAATATTTCCGTTACCATATCCTACAAGGTTCACCAGACAACAGTTTTTCACTTAGTGTAACTTCCGACCTTGGGCAAGAAAAACTCTTCCAGCCTAAACAAAACGCTTTGTCATTTTATAAAACTGTTACTCAAGGTACTTTGAACAGTGGCTATTTCAAAGAATTACCTTCAAGTTTGACTTTGACGCCCTCAAAACTTGGGACATATAGTTTCAAATTAAAGATCTACGTTGAAAAGCTGGGAACTAGCTATGATAAGCAAGTCCAACAACTCCAAAGACAAGCTTTACAAGATGTCAAATTAACTAAAAATGGTGTTAGCGGTAATATCACTACCTCCCAAAAAGGGATCTTGACGTCTTCGATCCCTTACTCTAAAGGTTGGGAAGTTACAGTCGATGGTAAAAAACGTACCGTCATCAAGACTAACCAAGCTTTTATCGGTACGACCTTAAGTAAAGGAAAACATCAGGTGACCTTTACTTACCACTTACCTGGTCTTAAACTTGGAGCTTTACTATCAGTACTAGGGCTTTTATTATATGCTAGCTTAGGGCTTTTTACATTTCTAAAAAATAAACGAATACACTGACCGGATAAATAATAAAGGACCTATCGTGATAATGAGCACGATAGGTCCTTTATTATTCACTTAGCATAGCCTTTTTATCAACTAAAATCCTGTGGGCGGTCAGCCAACTGCCCAAAGTGATAGGCAATCGCATCTAAGATCCGGCGACTAGCTTGCCCGTCACCATATGGGTTTTTAGCTTGCGCCATTTGTTGGTACTGTGTTTCATCTTCTAGCAATACTGTCATTTCTTGCTTGACATTTTCGTATTCAGTCCCGACTAATTTGAGCGTTCCAGCTGCGATCCCTTCTGGACGTTCGGTCGTATCGCGCAAGACTAAAACTGGCTTACCTAATGATGGGGCTTCTTCTTGGACTCCACCCGAATCACTCATGATAAAATGACACCGTGCCGCCAAATTGTGAAAGTCAACAACATCTAACGGTGCGATCAAATGGACCCGCTCGATACCATCAAACGCAGCATGGGCTAATTTTTGTACAGTCGGACTGAGGTGGACAGGATAAATGATCTCGGTATCAGGATGTTTATTCACAACATCTTTCATCGCCTTAAAGACTTGTTCCATCGGTTTACCTTGATTTTCCCGACGATGCATTGTTACTAGAATAACTTTTTTAGAAAAATCAACTTTTTCCAAGATATCATGTTGATAATCTTGAGCAACCGTTTGCTTTAAGGCGTCGATCGCCGTATTTCCCGTCACATAAACTTGATCTACGGGATGATTTTCTTGTAATAAATTTTCTTTACTTTGCAAAGTCGGTGCAAAATACAGATCACTCAAAACATCGGTCAACTGCCGATTCATCTCTTCGGGATAAGGTGAGTACTTATTCCAAGTCCGTAGACCAGCTTCAACATGACCGATCGCAGTTTTATTGTAAAAAGCCGCCAAACTAGCAGCAAAGGTCGTTGTTGTATCACCATGGACCAAGATAATATCTGGTTTTTCTGCTTGGATCACTTCTTCTAAACGATTCATCACATTAGTCGTGATCGTTGTGATCGTCTGATTTGGTTGCATCACATCAAGGTCATAGTCAGGGGTGATCTCAAAGACCGCAAGCACTTGATCTAACATTTCGCGGTGTTGGGCTGTCACAGTGACAACAGTCTCAAACTCAGCCGCACGTTTTTTTAATTCTAAAATCAGTGGTGCCATCTTGATCGCTTCTGGACGAGTTCCAAAAACCAGCATCACTTTAAGTTTTTTCACGCATATCACTTCCTAAAAAGTTTGTATTTCATCTCAATTATAACAATAGTTAAACTCAAACAAAAATTTAATTATACCTTAATCCAAGCTACTTATGGTATTATAGATAAAAATAAGGAGGAATTTTTATGACCATTGCAAATTTCGAACATAAACTCGCCCAATATGCTCACTTGATCATAAAAACAGGCGTCAACATTCAGCCTGGACAAACTGTTGTCCTATATATATCAGTAACTCAACAAAAATTAGCTCATTTGATCATCAAAGAGGCTTATGCCGCCGGAGCAAATGAAGTTATCGTTAAATGGAATGATACCTTCACTAGTCGCCAATTTTTAGCCCACGCTTCAGAAGAACGCCTCGAAAATATTCCCGCATATGTAAATGCTGAAGCAGATTATATCGTTTCTAAGCATGCCGCACGGATCTCAGTGATCTCCGAAGATCCCGATGCTTTTAGTGGGATCGATACCAAACGGATCGCTAAAAATCAGGCTGCGATGGGAAAAGCCCTTTTAAATGTACGTAAAGCGACCCAAAACAACGACCTTACCTGGACTGTCGTTGCTGCTTCAGACGTAGCTTGGGCTAAAAAAGTTTTCCCTGACCTAAGTGATACCGAAGCTGTCGACCGACTTTGGGAGAAGATCTTTAAGACTTGTCGGATCGATCAAAAAGACCCGATCAAAGCTTGGCAAGAACACGATCAAACCTTGCGTAATAAGGCTAAATGGCTCAATGATGAACAATTCGTAGCTCTTCACTACACTTCTTCCAAGACCGACTTAACTATTGGATTACCTAAAAATCATATTTGGGAAGGTGCTGGCAGCTTTAGTAGTGATGGGATCGAATTTATGGCTAATATGCCAACTGAAGAAGTTTTCACTGCGGCTGATAAAGATCACATCGACGGGTATGTCACTTCGACTAAACCACTTAGCTACGCGGGCAATATCTTAGAAGACATCAAGTTCACTTTTAAGGCTGGTCATGTAACTAAGATCGAAGCTAGATCAGGCCAAGATATCTTAGAGCACTTGATCGCAACTGATGCTGGCGCTAGCTCTCTTGGCGAAGTAGCGCTTGTCCCTGATCCCTCACCGATCTCACGTTCAGGGATCGTCTTTTTCAACACCTTATTTGATGAAAATGCCAGCAACCACTTAGCGTTAGGAAGTGCCTATCCTTTCAGTATCCAAGACGGAACTACGATGGATGATGAAGCTTTAGCGGCTGCTGGATTAAATCTCAGTCAGATCCACGTTGATTTCATGATGGGCTCAGCCGATATGAATATTGACGGTATCCGCGCTGATGGTACAAAAGCCCCGATCTTTAGAAATGGTGATTGGGCTTAATTTCAATACTAAAAAAGGAAGGCCTAAAACCTTCCTTTTTTAGTATTATTTTAGCGTACCGACTTTAGGTAATTTAGTTAGGACTGCTTTTTCATGGGGAGCATGTGTGATCACAGCACTGAGGTCGTTACCAGCTGTATTCCCGTGGTGCTTGCCACCTTTCCAAGCAGGCACTGCAGTAACATCATAGACAATGCCATCGATCGCAACATAAGCCGGACGTCCATCTTGCCCGTCATATTGTGCTAATTGTGTCAAATCAAATTCTTTTTCCATACAGATCCCTCCAAATTAATAATTCGCCTTTCACACTAACACTACCACATTGTACTTTATAGACCAAATAATTTGTTTTATCTTACCCTAATAAAACTCCGCGAATCAAAAGATATCCACCGACCAGCAGTGCCAAAACACCAATAACAAATAAGATAACTTTCATTATGATCGACTCTTTTTCGTGCATATTGACCGCACTAATGATCATCAACAGCCCAAACAAACATACCAACATAATAATTAGCGTTGTTGAAAGCCGCATATTCTCACCTCAAGTTACTAAATATTTCATCATTTAAAATTATAATACTTTCCATATTGATTTTCATGAAAATTAAGCTCATTTAGTGAAACTTTAAAAATAACACAAAAAGACTAGGACGACCCTAGTCTTTCAAAATTTATAATTATCTTATCTTAGTACCAACCGTTTTGTAACCAGTGTTGCTTAGCGTTTGTCCAAGAACCGTAACGTGAAGATACGTAGTTGTTAGCAACACGTTCTTGGTTTTCTGCTGAATAGTCACCGTTCAAGTATGAAGCAGATAATTGGTATTTACCGATGTATTGACCGTTTGTTACCGTGTAAGAACCACCAGATTCTTTACCTGCGATCCATTCACGAGCAGCTGTTTCGTCACCGTTACCTGCTGTACTTGTCGTTGGTTGTTGAGTAACTGTGTAACTTTGACCTTGAGCTGCTTGTTGAACTGCGGCTGCTTGGGCTGCTTGTTGAGCTTCAACTGCTGCTTTTGCTTGGGCTTGCGCCACTTGTTGAGTTTGATCAGCTTGTGCTGTTTGTGCTGGTTGAGCAACTACAACTGGTGTTTGTTCAACTGTTTGTGTTTGACCGCCAACTTCGATCTTTTGACCTGGGAAGATCAAGTTGATGTTTTCTAAGTTGTTTAATTGTTGAAGAGCTTCAACTGTTGTATTATTACGTAATGCAATGTGTGAAAGTGTATCACCTGCATTAACTGTCACTGTATCTGCATTTGCAGTAGCTACTGTAGCAGCGGTAAAACCTACGACTGTTGCAGCTGATAATAAAACTTTATTTAAATTCATAAAATATATTCACTCCTGTAAAATTCTTCTACTTATATGTTTTCAAATTCAAATATCTATTTTTCTAATAACATCCAAAAGCTCAAAGCTTTTTAGCTCCTTGCGAGCTAACAATGAATAGTATACGGATTGATTGTGACATTAAAGTACCAAAATCTTTACCTAAAATGGAAGTTGTGTAATGTTTGTTACATTTCGTAATATTTAGTAACAATTCTTTTATACTAAAATCCCATCTATCTAAACTAAAGCCCGCAATCTCGCTGTTCTTACCTTTTATAAGTTTTATGACAAAAAACGCCTCTTTTTTACCAATTTTGACTAAATTTTTTTGGAAAAATTCGAAAAAAATTTTTTCAATGGCTAAAAAACGATTATTTTTTCGAAAATTCCGCTTTTTTAGCCATCCTTGTTACATTCATGAAATAGTGTAACACCCTTATCAAACATAAGTTCGTATTTTAGAGATATTTTATCAATTAAATTCCATTCGTTACCAAATATTTATGACAAAAATGCGTCATTTAGCGTAAAATATAAAAAATCAGGTAGTGGTCTGACCTGCTACCTGATTTTACTACTATATATTAATTAGTTTTTTTAGCATCGTGCTTTTTACGATAGAAAGTAACACCACCCACTACCAGTAAAATAATGCACAAAGTACTAATGATCAACCTTAAATCATTTCCCTTAAAAATAGCATCCCCACCAAAGGCATATAAAAACGAGGTCGGGAGAACACCGATCACGATACATAAGAACTGCTTTTTAAAATCCATCTTCAGGCGAACACCCATATAATTGACTAAAAACGAGGGGATGATCGGAATCATATAACCCAAGATCAACGCAACCATTTTGTTCTTAAAATGTGCCAAGTGTTCTAAGATCCGATTAGGGCGCTTAGTTTCTTTACTAAAATCATGTTCTTCGTCAAACTTAGTAAAAAAGCCAGCTACTAGTGCATTTCCTAGTGAGTTACCTGTAATATTCATCAATAATCCGATAACTGGCCCAAAGCAAACACCATTAAAAATACAGATAACTGAACTGGAAAGTGCTGGCACAGCCGAAGTGATCGCCGTCAACAAGATCAACAATAGGGCATCTTTAGGCCCTCGATCACGAAAGGTATGCATCAAAACGCTCTTATCATGTTTAGGATCTAAAAATTGTAAATACTGCGTTTCATTATTTTTAAAAATAACATAGATCAGTACCGCTGCCAAAACGATACCTAAACTACTTAAACAATATAATAATTTACGATTTCTAATGTGTAACTCAGTCATCTCGCTTCCCCTACCTTATCTTTCTTTAGTTTAAGTTTAACAATTAATTTAAGAAAGTTCCAGTTACTCAAAATATCTATCTAGTATAACTTACATATTATAGGTAGAAACTTACAAAAACACTTTTACTATACCACTAGATATTATCTCTGAAATAACATTTAAAATAATATAGTTATATTTGTAACTCTCTCCCCCTGAAGGGTGTATATCGATTTTTTTAGATTTGTACTAGCTATTATCCCTCTATATAATAAAAATATATCTTAGAAGAAAGTAGGTTTTTTAATGAAAAACAAATTTTTTATTGCATTTTTAAGTGTATTTTTCCTTTTTGGTCTAACAGCCTGTTCTAACGATAAGACAAAGGATACTGCAAGCAGTTCCTCTAGTAGCGCTAAAAGTTCAAGTAGTAAAACAAGTTCTACCAGTAAAAACTCACTTTCACGTGCTAAATCAACTAAAGGTAACTCAGCAAATTTTGCTTTAATGATCAAAACTGCTCAAAGTCAGATCCCAGCCCTGAAAGCTCAGCTCAATGGTGAGAATAACACTTTCAAAGACATTGCGATCGATGAAGGTGAAGATAGTACCGTCATTTACACCTATACTTTTGCTCAACCACAAGATATCAATCTTGATAATGAAGCTCTAAAACAAGTTTTGATCCCAGAAGTTGAGCCTTTAGTAAATGAGGCTAAAGCCATTGCCCCTGATGTTAAAGTCTTGGTAAAATATGACAATCCTGATGGTAGCAATCTAGCTACGATCTCGATCACTCAAGCCGATATAGAAGCAGCAAAAGCAACTACACAAGAGTAAATAAACAAGTATAAAAAATCGTATGAATGACGAAGGGCTCAACACAATGCATATTTTACATCGTGTTGAGCCCTTCGTTTTCACTAGATGACTGCATTTATAGCTCAAAGACGTATTTGAACTATTGTTTCATACTAATAGATACCTTGTGCTTCCATCGCTGCAGCAACTTTTTTGAAGCCTGCAATATTAGCTCCTAAAACAAAATCATCTTCAAAGCCATATTCTTTAGCTGCTTGTTTGATATTTTGATAGATCTTTTGCATGATCTCTTTTAATTTTTCATCTGTCTGTTCAAAAGTCCAACTCAAGCGTTCTGAGTTTTGACTCATTTCTAGCGCTGAAACAGCGACTCCACCAGCATTAGCCGCTTTACCAGGAACAAATAAAACACCATGCTCTTGTAAATATTTTGTTGCTTCTAAGGTCGTTGGCATGTTGGCTCCTTCTGCCACAGCTAGAACACCATTTTCGACCAACTGTTTTGCGTCAGCTAAATGTAATTCATTTTGTGTCGCACATGGCAATGCTATGTCAGTTTTAACGCTCCAAACACCGTGTCCCTCATAATATTTAGACGAAGCACGCTTGGCCACGTATTCCGTCAAACGCGCACGTTTAACTTCTTTTACTTCTTGTAATAAAGCTACATCGATCCCCGCTGGATCATAGACCCAACCGGTCGAATCTGAACAAGTTACAACTTTAGCGCCAAGTTCTTGGGCTTTCTTGATCGCATAGATCGCCACATTACCAGCTCCTGAAACAGTTACAGTTTTGCCACGCAAACTTTGAGCATGATCTTTTAACAACTCATCGACCAAATACAATAACCCGTAACCGGTCGCTTCTGTTCGGACTAAAGAGCCACCGTATTCGAGTCCTTTGCCAGTCAAGACACCTTCATAGACACCCTTTAAACGTTTATATTGTCCGAAAAGATAACCGATCTCACGCGCCCCAGTTCCGATATCACCGGCTGGCACATCCATATCGGCTCCGATATACTTAGCCAGTTCAGTCATAAAGCTTTGACAAAATGCCATGATCTCGCGGTCTGATTTTCCTTTAGGATCAAAATCACAACCACCTTTCCCTCCACCAATTGGTAAGCCAGTCAAAGCATTTTTAAAGATCTGTTCAAAGCCCAAAAACTTGATGATACTTAAATCAACTGAAGGATGCAACCGTAAACCACCCTTATATGGCCCGATCGCATTATTGAATTGAACTCGATATGCATTATTGACTTGTGTTTGACCTGCATCATCGACCCAAGCGACCCGAAAGAGTATTTGCCGGTCAGGAGTCGTCAAACGTTCCAAAATAGCTTGCTTACGATACTTTTCTTCATCACGCTCGATCACTGGACGAAGTGATCCTAAAACCTCTTCAACCGCTTGCTTGAACTCGGCTTGTTCTGGGTTTTGCTTTGCTACACGCGCTAAAACTTCATCGACATATCCCATCTCTTATCCCTACTATTAAATAAACGTAGAAAAATACAATTACTGTATTTCGAAAGACTTTAATAGCTTTTCCTTTCTTAAAGATCGTAGTTTTTGGTGGCATCTACGTTTGACTTTCTGCTGATCAAATTATATTTTTAATTCTACCCTAATGTATATTTAAAATTCAAGTCCTATCCTCCAAATTAAACTCATATTAAAGTTTAAAACCTCTTTGTTATAATTTTGTATCTATAAATAACCAAACCCCGAACAAAATTTGAATTTTTCAAAAAAACTTAATTTTTTCAAAGCTTTTAGCTTGTTTTATTTAGATATATTAGCTAAACTTAAGATTATCTTGATTGCAACCAATTTTTACTGGAGGTGAAATTAATGTTAAAAGAATTTAAGGAATTTATTGGCCGCGGTAATGTTTTAGACTTAGCTGTTGGGGTCATCATCGGTAGCGCATTTACTGCGATCGTTAACTCACTTGTTACTAACTTGATCAATCCGTTTATCGGGTTATTCCTCGGTAAGATCGATCTTTCTGATCTTCAGCTTGCGATCGGCGGAACGACCTTTAAATTTGGGGTCTTCTTAAACGCCGTGATCAACTTCTTGATCATTGCTTTTGTGGTCTTCTTGATCGTCAAAGCTGTCAATAAAGTTATGCCTAAGAAAGTTGAAGAAGAAGTCGAAGATGCTGGTCCTGAACCAGAGATCGAACTTTTATCTGAAATTCGTGATTTATTGAAAGATAAAAAATAAGCCTTGCCCCTCCAAATTAAGGTATACTTATTAAGAACCTTAATTTGGAGGCTTTTTATGTATCATTTTATCATCAACCCCAGCGCAGGCAATGGGCGCGCTCAAAAAAGTTGGACTAAAATACAAAAGAAATTATGCCAATTAAATTTAAAGTATAGCTACTATTTGACTACATCGAGTACAGATTTAAAACAACACCTACGCCAGCAAGCAAAACTCACGCCTAAAACGATCTTTGTGATCTTAGGTGGGGATGGTACGCTTTATCATGCCTTAAATGCCATAGCTTTTCCCACTAAATTAGATGTCATTTTAGGATACATCCCTTGTGGTTCCGGTAATGATTTTGCTAAAGCTGCCCAGATCTCTACTGATCCCAACAAAGCCTTAGCTCAGCTCTTGGCCCAAAAAGCCCCACGCACCCTTGATCTAGGGTACTTTAAAACTTCAGATCGTGCTGGGGTCTTCTCAAATAACTTAGGGCTTGGCTTTGATGCCCAGATCGTTGAAATAACGAATAATTCACAGTTAAAAAATCAGCTAAACAAATTGCACTTAGGTAAATTCGCCTATGCTACTTGCTTTTTCAAAGCACTCAGCCAACAAAAGCCATTTACATTGACAGTGACTTTGCCAAATTTTCCACCTAAAAATTTTTCACACGCATTTTTATGTACGATCACTGATCAACCATATTTTGGCGGGGGCGTTGCCCTTTTCCCCAAAGCACGACTAGACGACGGAAAACTTACCCTTGTAGTGATCGAAAAAAAGAACTTATTGGTGAAGTGAACCCCCTAAGTTGGACAAAGGAATCTAACTTAGGGGGTTTTACTATGACTAAATTTTCTTTTGAGGATAAGTTGCGGGCTGTAAATATGTATCTAAGAGGATATGGAAGTAACACAGTAGCTAAAGTTTATAAAGTGAAGAATCACTCAAATATCCTTATGTGGGTCAAACGATATCAAAAATATGGTATTGATGGGTTAAAAGTTCGCTACCCTAAATACGATTACGATGGAAATTTTAAGCTCAACGTTTTAAACTGGAGAAAAAGGCATAAGGCTTCCTATCCGGAAACGGCACTTCAGTTTGATATAAGTAATCCTGGGACGATCGCGACTTGGCAACGTAAATTGGATACTAAAGGTGTTGATGCCTTATTTACTAGAAGAGGACGGGCTAAACACATGACGACCAACAATAATAAACAAGCAGAAAAATCAGAATTATCTGAATTAGAACGTTTACGAGCTGAGAATCGTGCTTTACGGGTTGAAAATGAATACTTAAAAAAACTCGATGCCTTGGTTCAGAAGCGCGGACATCGCAAGAAAAATATCAAATCATCCAAGAACTAAGGCAAAAATTTAAATATACATTGGATGAAATACTACCTTACACTAGTCTTAAACGTAGTACATTTTACTATCAAGCCCAACGAATAAACAGGCGAAAAAATAAAGATGAGGAGCTATTAAAGCTTATAAAGGAGGTCAAATCAAAGCACCCGTGTTTTGGTTATCGTACAGTAACACTGAAATTACGATCTCAAGGCATAAAAGTAAATCATAAGCGTGTTAGTCGCATCATGCGAGAAAATGATCTATCAGCGCATATGTATAATAAACAAAGGCGAAAATATAATTCTGCCCTTGGACCACAAGGTAAGAAAGCTAAGAACTTATTACATCGACGTTTTGATACACATTTACCATTTCAAAAAATGGTGACCGACGTAAGTGAATTTAGGTATGGAAATAAGACACAAGAAGAACGTGTCTATCTTTCACCTATCAAAGATCTATGTACAGATGAAATAGTAAGCTATAGTATCAGTAAGCATCCAACAACAGACTTCGTGGTAAAACCGTTGGATGCATTGATAAAACTTAGACCTAAATTAAACTATCGTATGACTCTCCATAGCGATCAAGGTGTCCAATATCAGAGTGTCCAATGGCGAAAGAAGCTAAAAGAAAATAGGATCTTTCAAAGCATGTCTCGTAGGGCAACGTGCTTAGATAATGCACCCATGGAAAGTTTTTTCCACACAATGAAAGTAGAGCTATATCACAATAAAGAATATACAACACAAGAAGAGTTGGTCAAAGCAATGATCAGCTGGATCAGCTATTACAATAACGAACGGATAAAGGTCAAACTAAAAGGCAAGACACCGGTAGAATACCGACATCTTGCCTTAAGAAATATAGTCTAAATAGAGTGTCCAACTTTATGGGTTCACTTCATTGGACTTTTTAAGCGTTTTTTTATTGATGCTTTTACCAGGAGCTTATCATCTTCGAGCACGCTCACTTAGCTTTTATACAACCACAAAGCTTAAATTGACCACCACTACTCCCCAGATAGTCCAAGTCAATGGAGAGACATTTACCTTTTCACCGGGTGACTTGTTACTCGAGATAAAGCAACAAAAATTTATATTTTAAAAAATATAGCTCTTTTTTCTTGAATACGTTAAACTTATATTATCTAAATAAATGCGGGGGAAATATTCGTGAAAAAAAGATTAGTCCAAACACCTTGGTTCTATTGGCTCGTTTTAGTCATCGCGCTAGAACTGATCGCTATTTCGGTCAACTTCTTTTATGCCCCGATCAATATTGCAGCTGGTGGGGCAACAGGACTGGCGATCTTGTTAGATGCCGCTTTTGGGATCAACCGCTCGTTGACAGTTTTGCTCATTAATTTACTGATGATCCTCGCTGCTTGGTTATTGCTAGATAAAAAGACTGTTAAAAATATCGTCTACGGTAGTTTTCTTTTACCACTGCTAATGTATATCACACCTAGTCAAAAGATAATTGAAGATGATCTATTAGCCGTGATCGTTGGCGGAGCAGTCTTTGCGATCGGGGTAGCTGCACTTTATCGGATCAACGCCTCTAGTGGCGGGACAACTGTTCCACCGCTGATCTTTAAAAAGTACTTCCATATTGATCCTGCTTTTTCGCTTTTAGCGCTCGATATGTTGGTCACTTTTTTTAATATCTTTGTTTCCGGTTTAAATGCCTTTTTCATGGCTTCATTTTCATTAGTCATCACTTCGATCGTCATGCGCTATACCGAGGCTGGTCTTGACCATAAATATCAGATCCAGGTAATGAGTCAAACTAAACTTCCTGAGATCAAAAAAATGCTCGAATCTGAAGACCATGCGATGACGATCTTCGATGTTCGCGGTGGCTATTCAGCAAATGAAAAAGAATTATTGATGGCAGTTATCGACAATCAAAGCTACGGTCCATTACTAGCTGCGATCCATGATATTGATCCCGATGCTTTTATCATCGCTTCAAACGTTGTTAAAGTTCATGGTGGGACATTTGGGATCTAGTTTTTAAAAGTTATGTTGTAACATAGCTTTTTTCTTTTACCTAATGTTGACACCGTGTCACTTTATTGCTATGCTTAGAATGTAAATTACTTTTATACTTTTAAGGAGCGAGCGCTATGGTTTCACAGACATTTAAAAATCTTGCCCCCCTAAAAAAAGAGCGCATCACTGCTGCCCTTTTGACGGAATTTTCTACCTATCCCTTAAAGGACGCCCAAGTCGCGCGGATCGTCAAAGATGCTCAGATCGCGCGCGGAGCATTTTACAAATATTTTACTGACTTAAACGAAGCTTATGACTATATTTATCACTTAGCACTAGTTGATATCCATGCAGATCTTAAGTCAAGTTCACCGCAAGAAATACTCAAAGCAACGCGCGATTTTATCACCGCTTCACTAAAAAGTCCCTATTACGATCTTCTCAAGTTACATTTGACCGTAAATGAATTACCTTTAGCTTTTGCCGACCCTAACCTTTCTACTACGCGTTGGGTATTGGCAACTTTGAGCCATCAGACTTTAAAAGAAGCCCTAAATGATCCTAAAAATAAAGAGCTTTATCTTACGCGCTTAGAACAAAGTATTACCCAACTTGAGCTAAGCGACAATTAGGAAAGGAAGTTTTACCATGTATCTAGCTTTAAAAGAGATCAAACATGAAAAAGTCCGTTATTCATTGATCATTGCAATGGTCGTTTTGATCAGCTATCTCGTCTTTATCCTGACCAGTCTTGCGCTTGGACTGGCTCGCGAAAATACTTATGCGATCGAAAGTTGGGATTTTAAGCGGATCGCCTTGAATCGTGATGCCGATGTCAATTTGCGGCAATCACTACTCACTACAGATCAGATAAACGAACTTAAATTAACTAAAAATGAAGCCTTGATCGGACAAGCACCGATCATTGTCAAAGAAAAAGGGCGCCAAAAGCTCTCGGCTACATTTGTTGGGCTTGAAAGATCCCAATTCGTCTACCAACAATTAAAACTAAGCTCGGGGCAACTTCCCCAAACTAAACAAGAAGTCGTCGTCGATGATAGCTTCAAAAATGATGGCTATAAACTCGGCGATAAAGTATATTTCAACTCTCAAACAACACCTTACACGATCACCGGCTTTATAAAAAATGCTAAATTAAATGTCTTACCCGTTGTTTATGGTTCACTCACTGCTTGGGCTGAACTAAAAAATGTTGGTCCTAACTTTGCTGCTAGTGGTGTTTTATCCAAAGATCCTGATTTTAAAGTCACTGATCCAAAACTGCAAGTGACCACACAAAAAGCTTTGATCGATAAATTACCTGGCTATAGTGCCCAAAATAGTACTTTTACTTTTATGATCGCTTTTTTGATGATCATCTCTTTGATCGTGATCGCTGTTTTCTTATATATCATCACGATCCAAAAACTACCTAACTATGCAGTCTTACGTGTCCAAGGGATCGCTAACAAAGTCTTGATCCAAAATACGATCGGGCAATCTTTTATCTTAGTCATCACCGGTTTGATCATTGGCGCTTTACTGACTTTAGCTACTGCTTTGGTGATCCCAGCAAATGTTCCGATGACTTTTGATCTGAAATTTTTGAGTCTAGTTTCTGTTGGACTCGTGCTAACATCAGTTTTAGGTTCCTTGATCCCAGTCAGAGCGATCTTGCGGATCAATCCAGCCCAAGCGATCGGAGGTTGATTTTATGTCAGTTATCGAATTTAAAAATGTTAATAAATATTTTGGTAGTGGTTCAGCTAAAGTCCATGCCCTTAAAGATATCAATTTTTCAGCTGATAAAGGTGAATTTGTCTTGATCTTGGGGCCTTCTGGTTCTGGCAAAAGTACCTTTTTAACAATTGCCGGCAATATTTTAAGTCCTAGCAGTGGCTCTGTTTTGATCAATGGTAAAGAGATCGCCACTTATAGCAACAAAGAAAGAGAACAACTTCGCTTGGAGCAGATCGGGTTTGTTTTACAAGCTCATAATCTCGTCCCTTACTTAACGCTCAAAGAACAATTTGAACTGGTCGATCGGGTCAAAAAGACAGGCAATCTAAGTTCAGCTGATCTTGAACGGCTATTAGCTCACCTTGAGATCGCTGAACTTAAAGATAAATATCCCAATGAACTTTCCGGTGGTCAAAGTCAACGCGCCGCGATCGCACGTGCTTTATATACTGATCCTGAGATCATTTTAGCCGATGAGCCAACAGCAGCGTTAGATAGTCAGCGCGTCAAAAAAGTTGGGACGATCTTACAAGTCTTAGCCAAGCAACAAAATAAAGCTGTCATTACTGTGACGCATGATCTTCGCTTGATCGAACAAGCTGACAAGATCTACGAGCTAACAGACGGACAATTAGTCCAAAAAAAATAACTAAAAAACGCCAATAACGGCGTTTTTTTAGGCTTTAAAATAATAGCTACGACAATTAAATGCCACGTAAAAATGCGGAACTCACTGCGATGCAAAATACGCATCCTAGTGAGTTCCGCATTAGCTTATTTCTTGCATTAACGAGTTGAATAGTTTGGCGCTTCTTTTGTGATCTGTACATCATGTGGATGTGATTCACGTAACCCAGCACCTGTGATCTGAACAAATTGAGCATTGTCATTTAGATCTTTCAAGTTAGCTGCACCTACATAACCCATACCCGCGCGTAGACCACCATCCATTTGGTAGATGATGTCTGCTACGCTACCTTTGTAAGCAACACGACCTTCGATACCTTCTGGAACTAACTTGTTAGCTTCATTGACCCCACTTTGGAAGTAACGATCAGATGAACCGTGGGTTGAATCCATTGCACCTAAACTCCCCATACCACGATATGTCTTGAAACGACGTCCTTCGTAGATGATCGTTTCACCTGGTGCTTCATCAGTACCAGCTAACATTGAACCTAACATAACAGCATTCCCGCCAGCTGCGATCGCTTTGACGATCTCACCTGAATACTTGATCCCACCATCAGCGATGATCGCTTTACCATATTCACGAGCTACACTAGCAGCATCATAGATCGCTGTTAATTGTGGAACACCGACCCCAGCCACGATACGAGTCGTACAGATAGAACCTGGTCCGATACCAACTTTGACCACATCAACGCCCACATCAAACAAAGCACGTGTAGCTTCAGCTGTGGCTACGTTTCCGGCGATCAAAGTTGCATCTGGAAAATGCTCTCTGATCTCTTTTATCTTGCGGATAACACCGGCTGAATGTCCATGAGCTGTATCAATGACTAAAGCATCAGCTCCTGCGTTCAATAATGCAGTTGCCCGTTCAAAGGTATCACTTGTTACCCCCACAGCAGCAGCAACTAACAAGCGCCCATGTTCATCTTTAGCCGCAGCTGGGAATTCAACCACTTTTTCGATATCCTTGATCGTGATCAAACCTGTTAATTCGCCAGCTTCATTGACGATCGGTAATTTTTCGATCTTGTGTTGTTGTAAGATCGCTTCAGCTTTTTCTAAAGATGTGCCTTCTGGTGCAGTGATCAAGTTATCCTTGGTCATAACTTCTCCGATCTCTATATTGTGATCAGACACAAAACGAATGTCACGATTTGTGATGATCCCACAGAATTTACGACTATCCATGGATTCAACGATCGGCACTCCGCTGATACGATATTTAGTCATCAATCTTTCAGCTTCAGCAACAGTGTGCTTTGGAGTCAAGAAGAATGGATCAATGATAACGCCACTTTCAGAACGCTTTACCTTGTTGACTTCATCGGCTTGTTGCTCGATCGTCATATTTTTATGGATAACACCTAAACCACCTTGGCGTGCCATTGCGATCGCCATTGAAGATTCAGTAACTGTATCCATACCAGCACTGATGATTGGGATATTTAATTTCAAATTTTTTGCGAGCTGAACACTCAAATCGACCTCATTTGGCAAAACATTACTTTCCGCCGGTATCAATAACACGTCATCAAACGTTAAACCTTTTTTTGTAAACTTAGTATCCCAATTGGACATCGTAAACTCTCCTTTGTTTTAAACTATTATATTGTATTATAATTTACAAAAAAATCTTTATAATTGCAAGTTTTTCTCACCTTATTTTTTGGAAAAATCTTTAATTTTACCGAAATTTTTTTCTAATCTTCGGAATCTGCCGAAAACCCCTGAAGTTTTTCCATTATTTCAAATGAAAGTGGCTGTTCAAAGAGCAGATCCATTGCAACTGCTTTTTTAGGTTTATTTTTAGCACCTAGTTCAACTTCATGCACGCTTTCGGCGATGATCTTGGCTTCCCCAACATAGTAAAATTCAGCCCCAAAAGCATCACTTGGTTTGATAAAGAGTGGCAATTTGACATACGGTGTCCCGGTCTTAACACCTGCCAAAAGTTCTGTCACTTCTTTTGACGCTAATGATCGAGGACTTCGCGTATACCAGCGGATCGCACAGTCAGCTGTCAATGTATTTTGATAACTCTTTTTTTCCTTTTGGTAAGTGATAAAAATCGGACACACATCATCGACCACACGATATCCATAGAGCGGGGCACTGATATCTTTAGGCCAATCTAACAAGCGGCATACGTCTTTACGCGTATATTTTTGATATAGCGTAAAGCGTTTTTGAGGTTGATACTCTTTACTCAACAACAGCCCCGTTTCAATAATATCTTCAACGTGTTGTCTAAATGCTAGCTGGGATAAAGCCATACTAAATGCGGTATTTAGCCGATATTTTCCCTGCTCAAATGTGATCAAAGGTTTAGCCCCATACGTTTCGGAACGTAATTTCTTGCCTGCTTTGACTTCAAAAAAGCGCAATGACAAGATCGAATTTACCGAAGCCAAGACTTCATCATTCACATAACACCCTGCTTTAGCTAAGAGCTTGCGATAGTCTTCTTGCGTTATTTCAGCCAACAATAGTTGTTGTAACAGCAATAGTTCATGTTTACGCATCCCATTCATCAATTCTTTTTCTAAAAAAGCAATAACTTGCGTAGCATAGCGGGATAGCTCTTGACTTACTCCTAGCTTATCTAAAAAATCAGCATAGCTGACTAAGGTATTTCCCTGGGTAAAGATCCGCGGATCTAATTGACTATTGCGATAAAAATCGCGTCGCATCGGTATGCGCCCTAATTTTTGTGATAATTCAAGATAGGCTTCTTTTAGATGCTTGAGGGAATCAAGTTTAGTTCTGGCGATCACAGCTAAGATCTTTTGATAGGCGATCTCATCAAAATTGATCGTTGATAAGCCATAGACGACCTGCTCTTTTAAGTCAGCGACCAAACGATCTTTATTCAAAGAACGGTCATTGGTCAGAGCTTGGGGGATCAGATAGTTATTTTGGTAGTTACCGATAAAATCTAAGATCAAGGTGCTCGTTTTCCCGGGAAATAATCTTAATCCTCGGCCTAATTGTTGAGTAAAAACGATCTTTGAACGAGTATCGCGTAACAAAATTATCTGATCAACACACGGGATATCGATCCCTTCATTAAAGATATCGACTGAGATCAAATATTTTAAGACTCCGCTTTCTAAACGTGCAACTGCTTCTTCTCTTTTGATAACACTATCTTCATTGGTCAAAGCTTGACTGGGATACCCAGCAGCTGTAAAAGCTTTCGCCAGTGCCTTTGCTTCTTGTTGGCGACTACAAAAAACTAAGCCACCTCGACTTTTAGTGCTACCATAATATTCTAATTGCTTTAGAATATGGGTAACGCGCTCAGGAGCAGTTAACTGTTTGAGCGGTGTTTTTTCCGTGATCATTTCTCCTTCAAACTCATAATCGATCACACCTACATAATCAAACGGACATAATAATTCAGTCGTCAAAGCTTCGTCTAAGGAGATCTCATAAGCTAGGTTGTAATCAAAGCTACGATACACATTAAAATCGTCCATTCGTTCTGGCGTTGCTGTCATTCCTAAACAAAAAGCCGGTGAAAAATGAGCCATTACTTTTTGAAAAATTGGCGCCCCTAAATGGTGGGCTTCATCAAACAAAATGTAATCAAACTCAGTCGGCAAAAATTGTTCCAAAGCCTCATCTTTAGCCAGTGATTGGACTGTCGCAAATAAATATTTAGCCTTGGTTTCATGCTTTTTACCCGAGTACGTCCCAAAATCACTAGCCGGACCACCAATAACTTTTTGAAAACTAGCTTTAGTCTTTTCTAAGATCTGTTCACGATGAACGATGTATAAAAAGCGCTTAGGAGCATAAGCTTTAACATCAAAAGCCCCTAAATAAGTTTTCCCTGTCCCTGTAGCTGAGACCACTAACCCCTTAGTATTTCCCTGGGCTCGTAAGTTAGCTAATTGCTGTAATGCCTCTTTTTGCATTCGATTAGGTAGCAGTTTGTTATTTTTAGGCGCAGCTGTGCTCACTGGTGGTCGGTAGCGTGCTTGATAAGCTTTGATCCAGTCAGTCGTCAAAGTAAGTGCATCTTCAGCTAGATGTTTCAAGATCAGCGCTAGTTGTTGGGTAAGATTGGCTTGTTCTTCGCTAGTCACCCGCAACGTCAATTCACAGTTTTTCAACAAAGCATTTCGCGTAAAATTAGCGCTTCCTACGTAAGCCGTTTGTTGTGATCCATGCCAAAAGAAATACCCTTTCATATGGAAGGCTTCTTTAGTCACGATCTTAGTCTTAACATTAGGTAATTTTAACAGCTCTGTAAATACGGCAGGCGTATTGAAATTCAAATAATCAGCCGTTAAGATCGTTCCTGTCACACCTTTTTTGGCTATGCGTGCCAAAATGGCCTTTAATGGCACTAGCATGTCAACGGTCAAAAATGCTGGTGCTAGGACAAAATGATCACACGTCAATAATTCTTGTTGTAAGTGACTCCATAAAGTCTCGGTTGGCTGATTAGTCAATAATTTAGGCGCTGGTCCCTCTAACTTAGGTGCATATTTGCTATCATATAAGCCAGCTAAGATCGCATTTTTAAATTCTTCACTCATTCAAATTTCCTCAGATCTGTTTGTTTGATGACCTCTAAAACTGGTTCAGAGGGCTTGAGCCACGTAACACTTGCTAGTTGCTCGGGTGTCAACCACCGGTACTCACTAGCTGCCACTAATTTTAAATTATATGTCTTTAGTTTGGTCCAAAAAAAATCGATCTCTAATTCACCATACGGCGTCGTAAAATGCCGTGAGACCTCGATTCGCTCCAGCACTTCACATTGATCGCCCAACTCTTCGGCAACCTCTCTTTGACAAGCTTGTTTAGGTGTTTCACCTGGCTCGAGTTTACCACCAGGAAATTCCCAAAAGCCTCCGCCAAGGCGTTCATTTTTTCGTTTGGCAGCTAAGATCTTACCATCCGAAACGATCACAGCAGCTGCTACTTTTATCATTGGATCACCTCATTAAATTATATTTTGAACAACTTTTTAAGTTTTAAAAAAGAAGAAACCAAGTTGCACCCTTGATCTCTTCTAATTGTTTAACTCTCAGTTTTTACTTCAGTGTCTTGATGTGGACTGACTTCCATCCATTCGATATAGTTTCGGCTAAAATCAGTAACTTTGATATCGAAGTCGCCCAAAGTGATGACTGTCCCCAATTCAACTTTATAATTTTCCAAAAGATAACCTGCGATCGTTACACTCTCAGCTTCTTGGAAATCGTTGGTATAAAAATCAAAGAAGCGTTGGAAATCATAAAGGGTCGTTTTACCTGAAACACGATAGGTCCCATCATGATTATCCACGATATCTTCTTGGATAACATCATCAGCTTCATCACGCACAGTGCCAAATAATTCTTCATAGATGTCACGATCAGTTACGATCCCACTAGTTCCACCGTATTCATCTAACACGACCACGATCGGCGTTTGCTTTTGGACCATACTTTGAAGTAATTTTTGAATCGGAGTAACCTCTGGGACTGTGATGATCGTTCGCATCAATTTGCTTACCCGAACTGTATCATCAACTTGGGCTTGGCGGATCATATCATAGATATAAACATAGCCCAAGATCTTATCTTTATCGTTATTTGCCACTACCGGATAGCGCGTATACTTTTTGTGTAGATACTTTTCGATCACATCATGCACTGTATCTGTGATATCAACGACCTCTAAACTCGTTCGGTCGACCATGATATCTTTAGCGACCTTATCGTTGAACTCAAAAGCGCGTTGCATATATACAAAATCATCTTTATCGATCGCACCACCAGTCACTGCATTGCGTGAAATACTCAAGATCTCACTTTGCGATAAGACATCTTGGCCTTCACCCGCTGGTTTTAAACCGACTAAGCGCACGATCCCAGATGCCGAGGCATTTAGCAACCATACAAATGGGTAAAATGCCACGTGGAAGTAATGCAATGGCGTTACAATAAACATCATCACTTTTAATGGCATATCGATACTGATATTTTTAGGTACGATCTCCGTTACGACCACTTCAAGATACGTTAAGATCACGACCCCCAAGACCGCACTGATCGCCACCGTTGTCGCATGGTTGATCGGCATAAAGCCTAAAACATCCGTCAAGATCTTGGTCAAAGTATCAGCCCCGATCCAACCTAAAATGATCCCTGTCGTCGAGATCCCTACCTGAGTCGTTGAAAGATACTCATTCATGTTGGTGACCATCTTCAAGGCTAATTTTAGCTTTCGTTGGTTACCTTCCTCGTTTTCTAACGCACTTTCGATCGCACTTTTACGTACCGATACGATCGCAAACTCTGCCGCGACAAAGAAAGCAGCAAAATAAAAAACAATTAAGATGATGATCAGATTCGTTATCGCCTGACCACTAGACATATTAACTCCATCTCCATTCAAAAATAGTTATCTTATTGATTCTGGCACTCATAGCTCTATCACAGTAACCGTCAAAGTCCAGTCTCGTTTCTACTATAGACAATCATATCATTTTTTTGAGCAAAAAGCACCTAGACGCATAAGCCTAGGTGCTTTAGAGCAATTATTTAATTGCGGGGATCACAGCGCCATCAAATTCTTTTTCGATCCATTTTTGAGTTGATTTGGATTGAAGGACTTTGACTAATTTCTTGATCGCTTTGTTGTTCTTTTCACTCTTACGAACAGCAATGATATTTACATAAGGTGAATTCTTCTTTTCTAATGCGATCGCCTTTTTAGTAGGATCGATCCCGGCTTGAACTGCATAATTAGCATTGATGACTGTTGCATCAGCTTCGTTTGATTCATAAAGTTTAGGCATCAATTTAGCTTCAAATGTGTGTTTGAATTTGATGTTTTTCTTGTTAGTTTTGATATCTTCAAAAGTTGCATTCGTCAAGTTGGTTCCTTTCTTCAAGGTGATCAACCCAGCGTCTTTAAAGATCTTTAATACACGCCCATAGTCAGCAACGTTACTTGAAACATAAACTGTCGCGTTCTTTGGTAAGTCCTTTAGACTCTTATATTTCTTGGAATAGACCCCAATCGGTTCGAGGTGAACACCACCAACATTGATCAAAGAGCCATTATTTTTCTTGTTCCAGTTATCTAAAAATGGTACGTGTTGGAAGTAATTTGCATCCAATTCTTTATTAGCTAAAGCCTTGTTTGGCAAGATATAGTCATTAAAAACTTTAACTTTTAGATCAACGCCTTGTTTTTTCAATTCTGGCTTCACATGTTCTAAGATCTTAGCATGTGGTTCAGCTGAAGCCCCGACAGTCAAAGTCGTGTCGGCTTTAGCTGTATTAGCCGCTCCTAAAAGCAAGGCTGTCGCTGCAACTGTAACACCTAATAAACGTTTGATACTTTTTTTCATAGTGATCTCCTCCATAAATGATTATTTTTTATAATTACTAACTAACGCTTGTCGATCTTGCGAACTGAAAAGTCGCCTAGATATTGGAATACAAAGACGATGACCACGATCACTGCTGTGGCAACTAAAGTGATCGCATTGTTGTAAGATTGGAACCCATCAGTATAGGCCAACTGTCCCAAACCACCAGCTCCGATCGCCCCAGCCATGGCCGTATATCCGATCAATGAGATCGCTGTAACTGTGATCCCAGAAACTAAAGCTGGTAAACTTTCGGGGATCAAAACTTTATAAACGATCTGCCATTTGGTTGCGCCCATCGCATCAGCCGCTTCGATCACGCCCCCATCAACTTCATGGAAGGCTAATTCAACTAGCCGAGCATAAAATGGAGCTGCTGAAATGACTAACGATGGGATCGCAGCTTTAGCACCTGTGATCGCCCCAACAATTACTTGGGTAACTGGTAGTAACAAGACGATCAAGATGATAAAGGGGATCGAGCGGAAAACATTGACGAACAATGCTACGATCCAATTTAAAGCTCTAACTGCAAAACTCTTACTATCTGATGTTTCATAAAGTAACAAACCTAATAGTAATCCTAAAACTGCTACGATCGCCACTGAAACAACGGTCATCCAAACTGTTTCCCAAGTGGCTGCCCAAAGATTGGGCCAGTTCACATTTTTAAATTCAAAATATGATGCTAAACCTCGACTATCCATGTTCGATCACCTTCGCTTCTACTTGGAGTTTTTCTAATAAAGTCAATGCTTCTTTGAGTTGTTCAACTGGTCCCACTAGTTGAACGAACAATGATCCGATCGTCCCCTTGTCCGCTAATTGGTGGATCGAGCCTTCTAAGATGCTGATCTCTAATTCAGGGAAACTTTTACTCAATTCATTGATCACGGGACGTTCAACTTGTTGACCATGGAACTTGAGCTCAACTAACTTGCCTTGTGGATTTTTCTCAAGTAAGTTGGTAACAACTTGTTTGACATCAGTTGTTTGTTTGGTATCGACTTCCGCACTGACAAAGCGTTTAGTCAACTCTTCTTTTGGATGCGTGAAGACCTCTGATACCGGACCTTCTTCGATCACTTGGCCATTTTCCATCACTGCAACTTTATCAGCTAAGCGGCGAATAACATGCATTTCATGGGTGATGATCACGATCGTCAAATTAAGTTTTTCGTTGATCTCATCTAACAGATCTAAAACTTCATCTGTCGTTTGGGGATCAAGTGCGCTGGTCGCTTCATCTGAGATCAAAATATCTGGATCAGTCGCTAAAGCACGGGCGATCCCGACTCGCTGCTTTTGACCCCCAGAAAGCTGGGACGGATAGGCATTGATCCGTTCACCTAAACCAACTAATTCTGCTAAGTGCTTAGCTTTCTTGCGCCGTTCTTCTTTAGCGACCCCTACTAATTCTAGCGGAAATTCAATATTTTCTAAAACAGTCCGTGACCACAAGAGGTTAAAATGTTGAAAAATAATACCGATCTTCTTTCTTTGATCACGTAACTCTTTGCCTTTTAAATTATCGATCCGCTTACCATTGATGATCACTTCACCGCTAGTCGGTGTCTCTAAGCCATTTAACATGCGGACTAAAGTACTTTTACCAGCGCCAGAAAAACCGACGATCCCATAAACTTCACCCGCGTTGATGGTCAGATCAACATTTTTGACTGCAGCAACTTGACCACTGGCGGTCGCAAAAGTCTTTGAAACTTGCTTAAATTCAATCATTTGATCACTACTTTCTCATCGTTAATTTTAAAATTAGGGTAAAAAAAAAGCTTCCATCCCTAAAAGGACGAAAACTCGCGGTACCACCTTATTTTTCCACTTC
Source organism: Ligilactobacillus murinus (assembly GCF_003288115.1). Lineage (NCBI taxonomy): Bacteria > Bacillati > Bacillota > Bacilli > Lactobacillales > Lactobacillaceae > Ligilactobacillus > Ligilactobacillus murinus. Next base: position 1,308,336 of record NZ_CP023565.1, read on the forward strand.
TTCACAAAAGTAGACTCATCAACTACTAACTCTAAATCAGTAGTCTCAAATTATATCGCATTAAAACGGACCGCAAGCTTGCACCAACGATCAGACTCCGAACTCATCTTCATCTCCTCTTTCGATCCCCCTTTTCAGCAACCGAGGGTCTCTGTCTATCTACTCCAACAGACTACTCTTCTCATCAACGTCTTTAAATATTTGGTTATCTTTGTTGCTTTGATATTATCTTTATTTCTTTAATTTGTCAATAAATTTTTTAATATTTTTTTGATAAATATTTATCTATCCGCTAGAACCACTACTAATACTGACTTTTTTACCCAAAAAAAATTATAAAAAACTAACCTAACTGATACTTTATTATTAAATTACTTTTATATCAAAAAGTTCCAAACTCCGCTCGAAGTTTGGAACTTTGATTTATTTAGCTGTCACTTTTTCTTTTTGTGCTTCATTTTCTTGGATCTTTTTCAAGCTTTCAGCTACAGCGACTAGCACTGCATCTTGCCCTTGTCCACGGACAAAATCACTGGCTGGACAGATCTGCATGATATGTAGCCCGGAAGCATTCAAATCAGGTGATACGACTACCAAATAGACATTTACTGGTACACTGTCTTCAAGTTCATCAAAGAAATTAGCGACCCGATTGATATTTTCAAATGGTAAATTGATGATCCCAGTCTCAAGCCGGATCTGGATCGGTTCGTCACTACCTTCGATCGAGAGCTCTGCTTGTTTTAGTTGATCTTGCTTGATCGCATCCATCATTTTTTCCATGATCGGAGCTAAACTATCTGCAATTCCTAGATCTTCAACTTGTGCAAGTGTGGCTAAGATCGTATCTCGATTAAATTTTTCTTCTGTGACTGCTGTGATAAAATCACTGACCTTGATTTCCATTATTTCACATCCCAATTAAATCTTAGTGAACATTCTACACAAAAAATCCACAAATTACAAAATTTTATATCACGACTTTAAAGATTCTTATCCATATCGAAAGTAAGTTTCGATAATTCTAAACCACCAGTAACGCAATCAGCGATCGCTTCCATCGTCAACTCTCGCATCTGAGCTACGATCCGGTAATTTTCTTTGGTCAAATATGCCGTTGCTTCTTCTCCATTCAGATCGGCTACTCCATTGTCGATCTCACTGATCAAACGGTGTAAAACTTCACGTGTTTTGATCAAATAATCACGATTTTTTTGCACGAATTGGGCATAATGTGATTCAGTCAGCATCGATAACGTTCGATACATCCAATAAGCACTGGTGATATCATACTCCAATGGCGTTTGACTCCAACTTGGATCAGTATCAGTCGCATTCGTATAGAATGGCACATATGGGGTAAAGGTTGGCACCCCAAAGCAGATCCACATCAACGCTGCATTCTTAGTGAAAACATCATTTCTGATCTGTAAAACATGCGAATTTTGGGTCCGATTCAATGAGATCGGCCGAAATTTGAGCTTGTCGGCTTGACTTCCGTGCCCCAAAGGATCGTATTTAGTTTCATTATAGTGTGAAGCCAAAACGTATGTCAGATCCTCAACTTTCAATAAGCGCTTAGAACGGCAGATAAATGGTAAGTCACTTGATCGTGGATCTTGTTGGATCTCTGGGTTAAAATAACGTTGCCCATACCATACACGGGGCGTATTGTAATGCCGATCTTTTTCATTGTCAGTCCCAAAGATCTTTCTGAAATTAAACGTCGACTTATCAGGATTCAAGTGGTATTTTTCCACAAATTCTTGTAAGCCTTCTGACCACAAATAGTTTTGTGGATCATTAAAATCTATGTAATCTTGTGCAACTTGATTAGCAGCGATCGCATATGCATCATCAGGGATCCTCGTGGCTGCCCAATGATGTCCCGTTACGATCTCCATGTACCAAACTTCATCTTTATCAGCGAACAAGACGCCGTTTCCTTCAGGTGAACCATATTTTTTGATCAATTCGCCTAAATATAAAACACCTTCCCTAGCTGAAGTGATAAATGGTGCGACCATTGATTGTAAAGAATCCTCCGCTAGACCATCTACGACAAAAGGATCGTGGGCTAGAGCTAGCGGGTTGCCATAGACAGACTCAGTCGCTGACATTGCAACATTTTTTTCATTGATCGAACTTTCACCAAAATAGCCTAAACCTTTAACATCAACATTTGGTGTCATCGTCGTCCGATAACCATCAGCTGGCAGTGGAGCTTCAAACCCATTTTGCGTTGAGCGCCACATTTCATGACGTCCATGCACTGCTTTCTGCATGATAAAGCGCTGTGGTGTCAGTGGTAAAAACGTATCGTCATTACGCGCGATCATCGTCGACCCATCGATCGTGGCCTTCTTTCCTACTAAGATCGTCGTACATGCTTGTTCATTCATAATTTATCATATCCTTCCTGACACTTTAAAAGTTTACACCTTAAATTTTCCTAATGCTACTACATTTAATTAAAGAAACCAGTATAATAGACAATGACAATACTTACTAAAGAATAGGATAGACTAAACTATGAAACCACAAAGTTCTCGCTTTTATTTGAGCCTTGCTATTGCAGTGATCATCTGCGATGCCTTTTTGATCTACCGTGTAACTAAGCAAGCCCCTGCTTCAACAACGACTCAAGCACAAATAACTGAAAAAAATCAAGCAACTAAAGCTACAACTGCCAAAAAAACAACTGATTCTGAGAGTACGACCATGCAAACTCCGATCGATTGGCAAAAGTCTTCTGAAACCAAACCTTATCCTGATCTGGATCAAGTCAATGATTTTTGGGTCAAAGTCGATCTCAAAAAGAATCGGACTTACCTAATGTCAGGCGATAAAGTGATCTACACAATGTATTCGTCTGGTGGAAGCTATCATCATGATGAAGAAACTGGCAAATACGAAAGCTACACTCCGACTGGAACTTTTTACATCGAACCAGAGCGGGGCGATTCATTTTACAATGCATCTCTAAATGAAGGAGCTAATAATTGGGTCTCTTTTAAAGACCATGGGATCTATCTCTTCCATTCGGTCCCAACCGATGCTTCAGGCAATTACAATGTCAAGGAAGCTAAAAAGCTAGGGAAAACGGCAGCTTCACACGGTTGTATTCGTCTGAGCGTGCCTGATTCAAAATGGATGTCAGAAAACTTAAAAACTGGTACTAAAGTCGTGATCAACGGCTAATAAAAGAGGCTAACATCGAAAAAATATCGATGTTAGCCTCTTTTTAGCTACCAGATCTCAGATCGATCTAACTAAATATATCAAATTTATTGATCTTTCATATACTCCCAGGCATCATGCTTGGGCTCATTATCTTCGACCACGACTTTTGTTTTAGCCGGAAGATTATCCATGATCCATTTAGCATCAGCTACACTCAAACGAATACTCCCATACGCTTTGATATTGTGTTTTTTGGTCACCTTTTGGCCTAACAATTTAGCTTGACTTTCAATAACTTTCCCCGCCTGATCAAACGGTACTGACTCAAAGCGATAGGCACCATGTCCTCTAAATGATGTCCAGTATTTAGCCCCATAGCCCTTCGTTGCATCGTAGAATTCTTCACCGCGTTCCTTTTGGAGCTTAAAATCCCCAGTCGGTGTTTCCTGATAATTCTTAACATTTTCAAAATTTTTCCCGATCGAAGCATACATCGTGTATAAAGTATATGGCCCCTGACGCACGTAAACGCGTTGTTTATTTGGTGAGACCAATAGCCAGATCTTTTGATCGAGCTTTTTAGATTTGATAGCTTGACTCACCTCAGGATATGGCAGCGTCTCTGAAGGCTTTTGCCAATCGATCGGTGTTTGCATATGCTTTTTTTGTTCCCGTAAAAGCTCTTTTTTTCGTTTTTCTTCTTGCTTATCAAGTTTTGCTTGACGCTCAACTTTTAGCGCGTTTTTTTCTTCGGCACGGTGAATATATACCGCACTATATCCCGCAAGTCCAACTAAAATAATTGCAACTGCCCAATGGATCCAACTTGCTTTTTTCATAATTTAAAGTGATCCTTTCTTAACTAATTGACCTTAATTCAATATAAGGATAAGCCTGTAAAATGTCAACTTTATCAGCGCTTTAGTTGAATATTTTCCACATCAAATATCTTATCGACCCAGCCAGCATAAAATGAAGCTTCGTGGGTAACTAGCAAAACATTTCCTGGGAAATTCATCAAGGCTTGTTTCAACGCTTGCTTCGTCTCATCATCAAGGTGGTTTGTCGGTTCATCTAAGATCAAGAAATTACTTGGCTTTAATTCCAATAAACACAGTTTGACCTTGGTCTGTTCGCCTCCACTCAACAATTTCATCGGTTTGAGTGTATTAGCTGCATTGATCCCTGCACGAGCTAAGCGTTGCCGGATCGTTTTGGGCTCAAGCTTAGGATAGGCATCTTGTAAGACTTGGAGCGGAGTTTGGTTTGGATCTTGCCATGTTAATTCCTGAGTAAAATAATTGATCACAGCAGCGTCAACAAATTGAGCTGTCCCGCCAAAAGTTTTGATCTTGCCTAAGATCGATTTGATCAACGTTGATTTTCCGACCCCATTAAATCCCTTAAGCACGACTTTTTCCCCGTGACTCATTGAAAATGTCACTGGTTCGAGCAATGGTTTGTTATACCCCACTGATAATTTTTTGACTCGCAAAGTCGCACTTGAAAGCAGTTCTAGATATGGGAAGTTGAAATGAGCTTGGAGATTATCACTTGGTGGCGTCAAGCGCTCTAATTTATCTAGTCTTTTTTGCCGTGACTTGGCCATTGCAGCTCGTGTTCCCGCTTTATTTTTACGAATATACGCTTCATCTTTTTCGATCTGTCGCCGTTGTTTTTCATACGCTTTGAGCTGAACTTCTTTTTTGACTTCTTTTTGTTTGATCGCAGCTTGGAAACTACCTGTATATTTCGTGATCTTGCCAAATGCTACATCAATGATCGTATTGGTGATCGCTTCTAAAAAGTCATAATCGTGGGAGATGACCATAAAGCAGCCAGAAAATTCATTTAGATAACCGATCAACCATTCGATATGTTCCGTATCCAAATAGTTTGTCGGTTCGTCTAGTAACAAGACATCCGGTTCTTCCAATAATAATTTAGCTAAAATTATCTTAGAACGTTGCCCGCCAGAACAACTGCTGACTTGACGCTCTTTTCCCAAGACATCGATCCCTAGTCCGGTCATGACTTGATCGATCTTGACATCTAAGCCATAAAAATCAGCAGCTTCTAACTGTTCTTGATATTTACCTGCTTTAGTCAATAAAGCATCATCCAAAGTAGTGGCATAATCAGCATAGCACTTAGCTTGTTTAGCTTCGATCTCGTATAATTTCTTAAAAGCACTTTGCAAAAAGGCCCCAATAGTCAGATCATGCGCTGATTCAGCATATTGATCGAGATAACCGATCTTTTTGCCACGTTGCCATTTGATCTGGCATGCATCTGGTAGTGTCTGACCTGTTATCAAACGGATCAAGGTCGATTTCCCGGCACCGTTTTGGCCGATAACTCCCATATGATCTTCTTTGTTCAAGACAAATGAAGCTTGATCATAAAGTTGTTTATCTGCATAACTCATCGAGAGATCTGTTACTTCTAAAATACTCATTTCAATTCATTCTTTCTACTCAAATCTTTCGCTAATTATACCATAGAACCCTTATTTTTAAAGAACTACTATAATTTACCCTTGATATTTAAGAAGTTTTTCGCTAAAATATAAAGTTGCATGAGTAATGAAGGGAGGGACTACCATGTCACAAAATACACACGTAGGCGTTGGTAACGACCGCCGCCCAGTTAACAACAAAAACGTTAAGAAGCGTCGTGCAGAACATCAAGCTGTATTGAGTTTCTTAAAGGAACGCGAAGAAGCTGAAAAAGCTGCTAAATAATTGAGCACCACATGACATACTAGTGGAGCTCTGACCGGGATATCTTAACTGCAGGATCACTCGCGAGATTTTGCTGATAACCCGGGAAAAGTTCAATTAATTGAATACAAATAGCTCCACATGGGCCCCTGTCAGGTGTGCACATGTGGATTTATTTTGCCCTAATTTATAATATTTTACATAAAATTTACAATTAATTTACTAGCGGATAATTTCTTTTTAATGAGTAAGTGTGATACGATAAGCCTGTAACCTAATAATCATATCAAAGGAGGAATTTCGTGATTGAAAACGAAATATTATCAACTTACTGGAGAACAGGCACTTGCTGAATTAAACAGTTCAGCTAATGGTTTGACTGATGCTGAAGTCAAAATACGTCAAGAAAAATACGGTCCTAACGTTTTAGAATCAAAGAAGCATACAACTTTACTTCAAAAGTTCATCGCTCAATTCAAAGACTTGATGATCGTGATCTTGATGGTCGCTGCCCTAGTTGCCATGCTTGCAGGTGAAGTATCCGATGCTTTGATCATCTTTTTAGTGGTGATCTTAAATGCGGTCTTTGGGGTCTTTCAAGAAGCCAAGGCTGAAAATGCGATCGATGCTTTACAAGAAATGACGACCCCTTATTCACGTGTCAAACGCAATGGTGTGGTCATGCAAGTTAAAAGTGATGAGATCGTTTTAGGAGATATCGTCTTGCTCGAAGCTGGCGATATCGTCCCAGCCGATATGCGGATCCTCGAATCTTCTTCGCTCAAGATCGAAGAAGCTGCTTTAACGGGTGAATCAGTTCCCGTCGAAAAGGACAGTAACGTCTTGAATGAAAAAGAACCTCCTTTAGGCGAGCAAAGCAACTTGTGCTTTATGAACACTAGCGTCACATATGGTACCGCTGAAGCAGTCGTCTTTGCCACAGGCATGCAGACTCAAGTTGGGCATATCGCTACCATGTTAGATGAAGTTGACAACTCCGTAACTCCCCTGCAAAAAAATATCACCCATTTGAGCAAGGTCTTGACTGTTTTGATCTTGATCATCGCGGTCGTGATCTTTGTCTTTGGGGTCATGACGGGGCGTGAATCCGTCTTAGATATGTTATTAACAGCGATCTCACTTGCTGTAGCTGCGATCCCTGAAGGCCTACCTGCGATCGTAACGATCACGCTTGCCTTAGGTACTCAGACGATGGCCAAACGCAATGCGCTGGTCCGTAAATTACCCGCAGTCGAAACTTTAGGAACAACTGAGATCATTGCCTCCGATAAGACTGGGACTTTGACCCAAAATAAGATGACAGTTGAACAGCTCTATACTGATCATAACTTGATATCGGCCGATGCTTTTCAAGTCTCACCCAAAAAACGGCTAGCCCAGATCATGATCTTAGCTAACGATAGTCAAGAAACACCTGATGGCTTAGTAGGTGATCCGACTGAAACGGCCTTGATCCAATATTATTTGGATCGTCAAATGGACGTTAAGCAAGTCCAAAATGATTTTTTGCGAACCAACTCGATCCCCTTTGACTCTGAACGTAAAATGATGTCAGCGATCGTTTCTCATGCTGGCCAACGTTATTTGATGACCAAAGGGGCCGTTGATGAGATCTTGCAACGAACGACTAGGATCGAAGATAACGGTGAAATAAGACCGATCACTCAAGCTGATAAAGATAAGATCTTAAACACTAATCAAGAATTAGCGCTTGAAGCTTTACGTGTTTTAGGCTTTGCCTATAAGCCTTTGACTGAAGAAGAAGAAAAGCGCGAAGCAACATCTGATAATTTTGAAAATGACTTGATCTTTGCCGGAATGATCGGGATGATCGATCCCCAAAGACCCGAAGTCAAAGATGCAGTCGCTGAAGCTAAATCAGCTGGTATCCGTCCACTTATGATCACCGGTGACCACAAAGATACAGCTAGAGCGATCGCGATCCGCCTAGGTATCATCCAACCAGACGATGAAAGTGGCGTGATCACTGGGCGTGATCTAGATGCAATGTCTGATGAAGAATTGAAGCAAAATGTTGCTAAATACTCAGTTTATGCTCGGGTTGCGCCTGAACATAAAGTGCGGATAGTTAAAGCTTGGCAAGCACATGGCAAGATCGTAGCGATGACTGGTGACGGTGTTAACGATGCGCCAGCCTTAAAGACCGCGGATATCGGGGTCGGTATGGGGATCACTGGAACTGAAGTATCTAAGAATGCTTCTGATATCGTCTTAGCTGATGATAACTTTGCCACGATCATTTTAGCTGTTCGTGAAGGTAGAAAGGTCTTTTCTAACATCCAAAAAGCGATCCAATACCTCTTGTCTGCTAACTTAGGTGAAGTCTTGACACTCTTTATGATGACCATGCTCAACTGGTCGATCTTTGCTCCGGTACAGATCTTATGGATCAACTTAGTCACAGATACTTTCCCTGCGATCGCTTTAGGGATCGAAAAAGGCGAAAAAGACATCATGAAAAAGAAACCACGCGGTAGTCGCTCGAACTTTCTCTCTAATGGGGTCGGTTCAAGCATCATTTACCAAGGTATCTTAGAAGGTGTTCTAACGCTTGGGGTCTATTGGATCGCGATCAACTATCCATTCCATGAATCGTCAGCTCTGATCCATGCTGATGCGTTGACCATGGCGTATGCAACTCTAGGTGTGATCCAATTGTTCCATGCCTTTAACTCCAAATCGATCCACGGAACGATCTTTTCCAAGGAGACATTCAACAACAAATACTTCAACATTGCTGTCCTGGCTTCAGCTGTGTTATTAGCAATGACGATTTTTGTACCAGCCTTTAACAGCACCTTCCATGTTACAACACTTGCGTTAGAACAATGGGGGATCGTTTTAGGCGCTGGTTCTTTAATGATCATCATCGTCGAAGTTGTGAAGTTCTTCCAAAGAAAATTCATCTACAAAGACTGATCTAAGCGTAGAAAAACGCTAGCACTCAATAAATAACAAAACCTCAAGTTAGATGCGTTTTTGCAGCTAGCTTGGGGTTTTATTATTTACTAGATCCGCTTTTGGACACGACATTATCAAGACATAGAAATGAGGCAAACAAGGGACCTATTATGATGCAAATATGTATCATAGTAGGTCCCTTGTTATTTATCTAGCGCTGACTACATTAGGCGCTTTTCTTTTGTTACATCACGGTAATTCGATCGCTTGATCAAGTTCAACTAAATAAAGATATTTATGGGTCACAGGCTTATTTAAGATCTGTTCTAAAGCCGTTTGATATAAATTTAACTGTCCCTGATAGCGCTGCTTGATCTTTTCGACCCCATCTTCACCATAAATATGATCAGTCTTGTAATCAAAGAGAATGACCTCATCATTTTCAGTGATAAAATAACCATCCATGATCCCGTGGACTAAGATCGGATCATTCAATGTGTCATCCAAGTCGTCAAAGACTTTACCCGCTGGCAAAACCATTGAGAAAGCTACTTCACGCTTGGCTCGCATATGATTTTTTAAGAGATCTTTGCCTAACGGTGACGCATAAAAGGCTACGAGCTTAGTAACATCGATCTGTTTAGCTACTTCAGGTGTGATCAGATCATCAGCGATCAAACGTTGTAATAAATCATCTATCAGCGTGACCGTTGGCGTCTGAGTCAGATCCAATTCTTGGAAGAGCAAGTGAACAGCTGTCCCGATGGCAGCAGGTGTCACCCGCACTTCTTCGGTCATAAAGCGCGGTTTTCTAAAATCGCCGACTTCACGATTAGCGGTCGTCTCTGGCGTGATCTTGGCCATTTTCTCAAGGTCAGGATCGTCAAACAAACGCTTGATATCTGAAACGGCTTGATAGGCAGCCGTTCTAGTTGCTGCTTCATGTTGATACTTTCCTGCTAGGATCTGATCGATCTTAGTTACCATCTCAGGGGTAAGTTTGACTTGAGCTGTTGTTTGCTCATCAAACCACTTAGTTAGATCTACTTGCGCTAACCGTTGTTCATCAAAAATATCGTTGTAATTAGCAAAATTCACTTCAAATTCTGCTGGTATCTCATCTAAAGTTGCAGGTGGGTTTACTAAGAGCTCAAATGCTTGAGCAATATTTTTTCGACGTGCAACTGCTGGCAAGATCCAATCCATGAAGTTTTTGGCATTTGCGCGCACATCATCTGGTAATAACAATTCAGAAGTTTGAGCCTTATTCACCAATTTTTCCACCTGTTCACGTGAATCATAGCCTGCTACGATAAAGAGTTTTTCTTTAGCCCGTGTCAAGGCAACATACAATAAGCGCATCTTTTCAGCAGCACTCTTATTTCTAGCGGTTTGTTTAGCAAGATTTTTGACCAACGTTTCATGTTCGATCCGGCGCTCTTGATCTAAGTAATTCATCGCTAGACCAGCTTTTTCACTTAAAATATACTTTTTATCTAATGAGCGCATATTGAATTTTTTAGCCGCATCAATCAAAAACACGACCGGAAACTCGAGCCCCTTACTGCCGTGGATCGTCATGATATTGACCGTATCATCACTTGTCTTTAAGACAGCCTCTGAGAGATCATCTTGTTTTTCTTGCATCTTTTTGATAAAACCAATGAACTGAAATAGCCCCTTAAAACTACTTTGTTCATACATCGCAGCTCTTTCATAAAGTGCGTGCAGATTGGCTTGCCGTTGTGCTCCCCCAGGCATACCCCCGACATAATCTAAAAAGCCAGTCTGTTCATAGATCGCCAGGATCAAGGTAGCTAATTCATTTTGATGCGCGAGATCTCTAAAACCTTGCAGCTGCTCCATAAAACGTGTGATCTTAGCATAGAGTGCTTGAACAAATGGTTCTTTTCTCTGATTGCTTGAGTCTTGATAGAATTTTTCTAACGCTTGGAAATAATCACCACTCTTGTCATTGATCCGCAGATAAGCTAACTCATTTTCCTTTAGCCCCACGATCGGCGAACGCAAAACTGCAGCCAACTCGATATCTTGATAAGGATTGTCGATCAAAGCTAAAAGTGCCAACATGATCCGCAATTCTGTCGTTTGAAAATAATTTTGCGACTTTTGCACATAAAATGGGATCCCTAGGCGCTTTAACTCTTCAGATAATAATAAATGATTGGTTCGTGTCTCTGATAAAATAGCAATATCGCCGTATGTGATCGGACGCATCTGGCCTGATCCACGGTCATAGATCCCAAACTTTTGGTCATACAATTCTTTGATCTTCTTTGCCACTAAAGCGATCTGACCTTCTTGGTTGGAATTGATCTCAAAATCAGGTCCCATCGCTTCTGGTTCTTGATCCCACCGCATTTTTAATGGTTTTTTAGCAGGATCATTTAAAGGATCTGCTTCCGAGGTGTATAACAAGATCTCGGTTACAAGCGACATTTTAGGATAATCTTTAGCTCCATAAACTAACTGTGCATTTTTATCATAATCCATTTCCCCGATCTTTTGATCCATGATCTGTGAAAAGATAAAGTTCGTCGTTGCTGTGATATTTTCAGCCGAGCGGAAATTCTCCGCTAAGATGATCCGTTCATTTGGATCATCTGAGCGTCCAAATTTATGATATTTACCTAAAAACAGTGTCGGATCGGCCAACCGAAACGCATAGATCGACTGCTTGACATCCCCTACCATAAACATATTATCCTGCGCCAAAGTCGTCAAGATCGCTTCTTGAAGCTGATTAGTATCTTGATACTCGTCGACCATGATCTCTTGGTAGCGCGCTTTTAAGAGTTCTTTGACACTTGTATCTTCTTGTTGACGTAAGATCTTTAAAGTCAGGTGTTCTAAATCACTAAATTCTAAGACATGTCGGCGCTTTTTCTCCGCTTGATAGCGACGCATGAAGCGTAAGACCACTTCAGCTGCCTTCTTAGCTAAGATCTCAGCTTGTTTAAATAGCTCAATGACCTCACTTTCTTGGGCATTAAAATAATTGACTAAAAGTTCGTTCAACTGTTTTTTCGTCTCATCACGCAGAGCTTGAGCTTGATTTTTTAGCACTTTTTGCTCATCATCTAAGCGTGCTGCAGGGGCGCGTTTGAATTTTACTGCCTCTAAAGTCACTTTTAGCTCATTATAGGAGATCTTTGTCAGATCAAGTTTAGCTAGTTGACACAACTCTTTTGCTTCTGTGCGATAGAGAGCTTTTAATTTGGCTAACTTATCTTCTGGATCAGCGATATCCTCTAAGTTCAGCGTTGCTTGCTCCATATAGTCAGCGAATTTTTGCAATTGCTCATTGATATACGGAAGAAATTCAGTGCGATAAAACTCACTTTGTTCTAAATTTCCAGCTTCCAAATGATAATTTTTAGCCAAATTTTCAAGCCAAGCTTTAGGATCAGGATTGACATTTGCAAAATCAAATAATTCCATCACAAGTTCAGTCAGACCATCATCACTGCGGTCATTAGAAAAATTCAATGTCAGTTGTTCAAACAAGGGATCTAACTTCCCATAAAGTTCTTCTCGGAGATCTTCCCAAACACTTTCGCGTAGTAAAGCCCGCTCAGTTTCATCAGTCAACAATCGAAAATCAGGATCGATCTGGGCTAAATAGTAATATTTTTGGACCATGCGCAAACAAAATGCATCGATCGTACTGATATCGGCAACATTGAGTTTTGTCAGTTGTTGTAGGTAAAATCGCTTAGTCTCAGGCTCAGATTCAGCATTGATCGCTTGGCGTAAAGCGCCTTGGATCCGTTCTTTCATTTCCCGCGCTGCTGCTTCAGTAAAGGTCAAGATCAACATCTCGTCTACTGCGGTTTTTTCTTTGATTTTTCTGATAACACGTTCGACCAACACCCGGGTCTTCCCCGAGCCGGCTGAAGCAGCAACCAAAATATTTTTGCCTTCATCATTGATCGCCTGGAGCTGACCAGGTGTAAATTCGATCTCAGCCATTATTTTTCCTCCTTAACCTGTAAAAGTTTTAAAATATCGGCTGGCTTTTCTGCTGGAAGCCGGTAATAATTATTTTCGGGCAACATCGGATCAAACTGCATGATCGCTTCATATGGTGTGTATTGTAACGCCGAGCCATCTTTGAACAAGGCTGGCATCAAGTCGATCCGTCCACTAAAGATCATATCCGTTGCTTGTTTGATCAATTCTTCATTGTGTAACAACAACGCTTCCAACTGAGCTTCTGTCACTAATTGGGCGCCTGATGCTTTATAACTACCATTTTTGTTTCGTCTAAACGGATAGATCAATGAATTTCCTGAACTTTCACGCAAACTTTCATCTAGCCCCTCTAAAACATCGGCCTGATCTAACAATAACCCATTATATTTGTTCTTTTTGAGTACTTCATCTGCATAGATCGTCTGATAGATCTCTTTTTGTTTGAATGTTGGATTGTAAAGATGCATATACATCGCTCCAGCTGTAGCGATCTGCTCTTTAGTCGCACCTTTAACTAAAGTCGTCTTATTTTTAAGTAAAGCATCCAAATACGTCAACAATTGTAGGGCTAAGCCAAAATAAGCTTTTACATGATCAAACTTCTTTGCACTTGACTTGTAATCGACCAAACTTAGATAATGTTTATCTCCTAAAACTAATTCGTCGATCCGATCGATCTTACCGCGTACTGTCACTAAACGATCATTTGGCGTTGTGAATTGCAACCCAGCTAGACCAGACAATTCGCCCACGTGTCCAAATAAAGCTTCGGTTTGGATCGTCTTTAAATTGTTAAATTGTCGCTGTTTGTGGATCGCTCCCCCAACTTGTTTAGCAGCTGCATTTAACTGTCGCGCCAAAAAACGCATTCGGTTAGAACTATCCAAGATCTTAAATTGCGGCAAACGTTTAGTCAACTCGACACTTTCTTTAAAGTAGGCATCAAATTCGGGACCCTTCAATAATTTGAGATCTTGGCCATTTTTTAAGAGCAATTTGAAAAATGTATCAAGCAAAGTATGGAAGTATTCCCCTGTATTGGCCGCATTCATTTCAAATATCTCACGTTCTTTTAAGCCCAAACCATATTTTAGGAAATATTCATACGGATTAGCATAAAAATCTTCTAGCCGTGAGATCGAAGTCTTTAATTCTTTGCCATACAAGCCTTTAACACTTTCAGGGGTCAGTTGTTCAGGAATGTTTTTATAGTCCAAACTCTGATTTAACTGCTCAAATAACGGTTTAGTTGCAGGATCTTGTTGAAACCTTTGAAATAGATGATCCCAAACTGTTGGCAACTCTTGTTGTTCAGTGAGCGCTTGGCGTTCGACCTTGATAAGTTCGCTCATTGTGGTCCGTTTAGTACCGATATAATTCAAAGCATCACTTGCCCCATCATTTTTATGGGCATAGCTTAACGGAAGCGCTAAAGCTTGTTTGAGCCGCTCAACATATGGTGAACATTTAAGCTCGAGCTGATCATTATCACTACGCGGATAGCTCAAAAAGAGCTTTTGAGTCGGCGTCAAAAAAGCAAGGTAATTCAAAAAAGGCTCATTGGCTAAAACATGTTCAGTATCATCGGGAAGATAACTTTTTTCGCTTAGGGTTGGCTGCAACATTTCCTTATCATGATCGGAAAATAAGCCTTCACTAACAGCAACATCAGGCATCACTAAGTCTGTAGCACCTAAAAGCATGACGATTTTTTTGTCATTTGGTTGGACCATCCCGCTTTCAGAGATGACAACTTGATCTAAAGTCGTTGGCACCTGACTATAGGTCGCCCCCTCAAAACCGGCTTGAAGTAGATCTAAGAAATCTTGGGGCTCAAATGGCTGCTCCCCTAAGATCTCTACATACTCATCTAAAAGATCACAAAAAGTCCCCCAGACCTGTTCTTCCCGCGTTGAAGCATCGACAGCCCCTACTTTTAAAGCTTGTTTACGCCAAGCATCTAACTGTTCGACCACCCCTGCAGCGACTAAAAATTCATACAATAAGCTAGCCGCTGCTTTTCCGGTATTAGCTTTAGCAAGCTTTTCATAAAATGGTGGCAAGAGTTCTTTTACATAATTTTTGATCAAATTGATCTTTACTGTGATCGCATCTTCATTTTTAGTTCGAGCTCCAAAATCACTAGTTCCAAACCGATAATAGACCCAAGCTTCACCTAGCCAGCCTTTTTTACGATAACCAAATTTAAGGACTTGATTTTCGGCTAGATCAAGGGCTTGGCGATACTCAGCTAATGGCATGAATTCACCTTCATGTTTTGGTAATAACAACTCTGTCTTTAACAAGCGCATCATATCTTCATAGCGATAGTTACGCTGATCGACCAAAAATAGTGCTTGGATCAATTCAACTAGGGGATGATCGGACATCTTTTTTTGCAGGTCGGTAAAAAATGGGATCTCAAATTGCTCAAATGTCGGTTGCAAAATATTTTTATACGGATCTAAATGACGTGTCAATAATAGAAAATCTTGGTAACGATATCCTTCAAGCAAAACCATCTGGCGGATCTTAGTTGCTAAACATTTAACCTCTTCTAAACGATCAGTGGCCTCGATGACTTGTAGATCACCTTGCAACTTAGCGGTCAACGTAAATGGTTTTAGATCATTTGAAGCGATCCAATAGTTTTCTAACGTAACTAAGTCAGCACTGACACGATCTTGTTTAGCAAAGCTATCGACTAAAACTTTAACATGTTCGTGCCGTGCTAATTGATACAAGCGATAATACACTTGCCCTGAGCGATAAAAAAGCTCACTTGCTTCTGGAGCATGATGGACATACGGGCGATCTAAGACTAAAGAAACGGTCACTTGTTTTGCCGTTTGCAACAAACTAGTAATGATCTGATATTCGCCAGCGTTGAACTGTGAAAAACCATCCAAGATAAAATAACTGTGACTAAGATCACTTTGTGCCAACTTTTTAGCCAAGGCTTCTAACATATTAGCTGTGCCTAGGTATTTTCCTTGGATATGTTGCTCAAATTCTCGATAAACGATGCTTAGATCGTGTAACTTAGCTACTAGATCGGTATCTTTACTCTGTTCTAACATTTCATAACTATGCCACAGATCAGCGCTTGTGATCAAAGCTAAACTCAATTCGACCAATTGCCCAGCTAATTGTGACACAAAGCCTGGCTGGGTCTGCTCACTTTTAAAGATCGTCAATTCATCATTTTTAGTCCGCAAGATCTTATGGACCAACATATTAGCCCCAGCTGCCGATAGCCGCGGTAACTGATAGCTAGGCTCATTTTTCATAAAATACCAAGCTAACCGTGAAAAAGACAGGACTTGGATGTCCGTAGCAGCCAATAAGTCTTGGCCACTACTTTTTCGTAAGTGATCTAAGACAGAAACTTCAGTCGCAAACTTTATATGATTGGGGACGATATAATATATTTTGGCTTGCGGGTCTGTTTGACTGATAGTTTTTATCTGCTCTAACAATGACGCTTGATGGTCTTTAGCCGCTGTGCCTAGCACAAATTTCAAACTCATAACTTTTTTCCCTTCCTAAATGTAATTTACACCAATTATATCAAAGCAAAACAAAAAAGGCTCTGTTTAAAACATGAAGTGAACCCCCTAAGTTGGACAAAGGAATCTAACTTAGGGGGTTTTACTATGACTAAATTTTCTTTTGAGGATAAGTTGCGGGCTGTAAATATGTATCTAAGAGGCTATGGAAGTAACACAGTAGCTAAAGTTTATAAAGTGAAGAATCACTCAAATATCCTTATGTGGGTCAAACGATATCAAAAATATGGTATTGATGGGTTAAAAGTTCGCTACCCTAAATACGATTACGATGGAAATTTTAAGCTCAACGTTTTAAACTGGAGAAAAAGACATAAGGCTTCCTATCCGCAAACAGCACTTCAGTTTGATATAAGTAATCCTGGGACGATCGCGACTTGGCAACGTAAATTGGATACTAAAGGTGTTGATGCCTTATTTACTAGAAGAGGACGGGCTAAACACATGACGACCAACAATAATAAACAAGCAGAAAAATCAGAATTATCTGAATTAGAACGTTTACGAGCTGAGAATCGTGCTTTACGGGTTGAAAATGAATACTTAAAAAAACTCGATGCCTTGGTTCAGAAGCGCGGACATCGCAAGAAAAATATCAAATCATCCAAGAATTAAGGCAGGAATTTAAATATACATTGGATGAAATACTACCTTACACTAGTCTTAAACGTAGTACATTTTACTATCAAGCCCAACGAATAAACAGGCGAAAAAATAAAGATGAGGAGCTATTAAAGCTTATAAAGGAGGTCAAATCAAAGCACCCGTGTTTTGGTTATCGTACAGTAACACTGAAATTACGATCTCAAGGCATAAAAGTAAATCATAAGCGTGTTAGTCGCATCATGCGAGAAAATGACCTATCAGCGCATATGTATAATAAACAAAGGCGAAAATATAATTCTGCCCTTGGACCACAAGGTAAGAAAGCTAAGAACTTATTACATCGACGTTTTGATACACATTTACCATTTCAAAAAATGGTGACTGACGTAAGTGAATTTAGGTATGGAAATAAGACACAAGAAGAACGTGTCTATCTTTCACCTATCAAAGATCTATGTACAGATGAAATAGTGAGCTATAGTATCAGTAAGCATCCAACAACAGACTTCGTGGTAAAACCGTTGGATGCATTGATAAAACTTAGACCTAAATTAAACTATCGTATGACTCTCCATAGCGATCAAGGTGTCCAATATCAGAGTGTCCAATGGCGAAAGAAGCTAAAAGAAAATAGGATCTTTCAAAGCATGTCTCGTAGGGCAACGTGCTTAGATAATGCACCCATGGAAAGTTTTTTCCACACAATGAAAGTAGAGCTATATCACAATAAAGAATATACAACACAAGAAGAGTTGGTCAACGCAATGATCAGCTGGATCAGCTATTACAATAACGAACGGATAAAGGTCAAATTAAAAGGCAAGACACCGGTAGAATACCGACATCTTGCCTTAAGAAATATAGTCTAAATAGAGTGTCCAACTTTATGGGTTCACTTCAACAGAACCTCTTTACTTTAAATATTATCGTTGTTATTGAACAAACTATCTACCGAACGATTGTGATAGATCAAAGAAATTGCTTTAGCAAAGATCGGTGCGATCGATAAAACTTTTAGCTTGGAGAATTGCTTGTTTTCTGGGATCGCGATCGTATCTGTCACCACAACTTCTTTATATGGTGATTCCTCTAACTCTTCGACGGCACTTCCTGAAAAGACCGGATGCGTTGCACAAGCATAGATCTCACGTGCGCCTGCCTTGTCCAAAGCGGCCGCTGCATCAGCCATCTTGCCCCCAGTATCGATCATATCATCAAAGACGATGCAGTTATGCCCACTGACATCACCAATGATCGAAGAATTTTCGATATCTAACCGAGTATCATCGCGTTTATCAACGATCGCGATCGGTGCTTTCAAGAGATCAGCTAGATTTCTTGCCCCTTTAACACTATTATGGTCAGGCGCTACAACAACGACATCTTCACAAATGCCCTTTTGCTTAAAGTAAGCGGCTTGTTCGTAGATCGCTAATAAATGATCCACTGGGATGTCAAAGAAACCTTGTAACTGACCTGCATGTAGGTCCATTGTCACAACTCGATCTGCCCCAGCTAATGTGATGAAATTAGCGATCATCTTAGCTGTGATCGGTTCACGCGAACGTGCTTTACGGTCAGCACGTGCATAACCATAATAAGGAATAACTGCATTGATCGAACCAGCACTGGAGCGTCGTAACGCGTCCATCATGACCATCAATTCCATAAAGTTTTCATTGACCGGATCAGCGACTGATTGCACGATGAACACATCATCTCCTCGCACACTTTCATTGATGTTGATTTGGATCTCACCATCACTGAAATGTTTGACTGAAGCATCACATAACTTGATCCCCAGTTCAGCTGCGATTTTTTGTGCCAACGCTTGATTGGAATTTAATGCAAATAATTTGATATTTGCATTTTCTTGCATCTTTTCCATAAATTCCTCCAGATTTTGTCTAATTACCGTTCAGCTTGATTATTAGAGACACAGTATATGTTGATTATAACATAATTATCATATCCACGCTAAATCCCTTGATAATAAAGACTTTTTAAGCTATTAACACTCTCAGGGTCTCTCTTAGGGTCTCTCTCATCCCATTAGACGTACAAATTTATTAATTGTTTCCTTTTGATCTTGCTTAGTCAAGTGAGTGTAAATATCAAGCGTTGTTTGTACTTTGCTATGACCTAAACGGGTCTGAACTTCCTTGACGCTAGCACCGCCAGAAAATAATAACGTGGCGTGTGTGTGTCTGAAGCCGTGGAGTGTTACATTAGGCAAATTACCCGCCTTTAAAATTCTATAACACCATTCGCGAATAACTTCCAAACGCATCAAGTCGTTAGCTCGATTACTAAAAACTAGTTGATCGCCAGCCATTGCATTGATACCACGCTTTAACAAGTAACTGGCTTGTTGGACTTGCCAACGTCTCAAGACCTGCATTGTTTCGCTATCCATATCTAACACCCTTTTACTTGTTTCGGTCTTAGGATCATATATAGCGGGGCTACCTTTTACATTCTTAGACAGTGTCTTATTAATGCTGATCGTGTTATCTGAAAAGCTGACATCATCCCAGGTCAAGGCTAAAAGTTCACCTATTCGCATACCGCTATAAGCCAGAACCCTAAACAATGTATAACGTTGTAGGCTCTTTTTTTCTGCAATCGCTAAGAACCGTTTTAGCTCGTCAACGTCTAAATAATTACGCTCTGAGCGCTTTGGCTTGCTCTTAGGTCTATTTACCAGTTTGAAGTAATTGACGTTTGTAAGCTCTAATTTTATTGCGTATTCTACTACTGCCGAAGCGTAAGCAAGTGTATTCTTGTAACTGCTAGGACGTGTTTTATACCACTCATTTACAGCACGTTGGCAGATCGCAAGTGTTAGGCTATCAACGTTATAAGATCCGATAAGCGGTAGTATATGGTTATTGAAATAACCTTTTATCAGGTAACACGTCGAGCCTTTGACCGTTAAACTATGCTGTTCAAACCACAGTTTATAGACATCCCTAACGGTTTTAATCTCGGACGGCTTGAAGTAATTGCCACTTGAAACATCATACTCTAACTTGACCAGTTCTTTTTTAGCCTCTGCCTTAGTCTTGAAACCTGCACGCTTGATATATTTCTTTTTGCCAGTCGTCTCATCGATCCCAGCATATACACGGAAGCGGTAAAACTTCCCTTTGCTCGTTTGATACTCTGTAATTTTAGCCATGTTTATCAGTCCTTTATCTTTATTGCACGGGCTAGGTGGCTTAAAGTAATGCACGATAGGACAGCTTTATCACTGGTATCTATTCGATTGTATATGTATGGGATCTATAACATCCCTAGAATTGGAA
Organism: Ligilactobacillus murinus; assembly: GCF_003288115.1. Taxonomy (NCBI): domain Bacteria; kingdom Bacillati; phylum Bacillota; class Bacilli; order Lactobacillales; family Lactobacillaceae; genus Ligilactobacillus; species Ligilactobacillus murinus. The sequence continues at coordinate 1,328,664 of NZ_CP023565.1, forward strand.
TGCTTAGGGATGCACTGGCTCAGATCGCTCATGCTGTAAAAATGGTGGAAAATGTAGGAATTTTAGCCACCAACCACAACCGAAGTACTACAAAATACTACTTTCTCCACTTGTGGCGAAAACCTGAGAAAACCTGAACTAAAATCCTATATCGACGTCAAAATGGCTACTACCCAACAAAACCCTACATTTTTAGGCGTGGCGCTAATATTTGCTAAACTTGTATCTCTTTTTCTCTGTATACGCATTTTCTGTTTACACCTATGTTAAAAGCACATAAATATTTACCTTTTTTTGATTGGTGGCCCTCTTTAAAAATATCTATTGTTCTTTTAAAAAGTTCTTCTGTAACATTTTTTTGAAACCAAATATTTAAATTATTATAGATTTTATCAAAGTTATCATATTCCCCAAGCGTATCCAACATTATAGAAATATAATAATCGTATTCTTTTTGAGGATCTCCAAATTTATCGTCATCCGTTAAATCTTCATCGCTTGAAATTTCAAAATATCGAAAATAAAAATTATTTACTTCTCCCCCTGAAGTTATCCGCATAACTTGTCCATCAACTTTATCAATATATTTTATTAAATACGGAGAATATACAAAAAACTGGCTCACATCTATACCAAAAAAATTACATAATTTATCAATTGTTTCAAATTGAACACCCTTGCTTTTATTATCCGCCAAAGACATCAGAGTGGTTTTTGATATACCGGTTTGCTCATAAACATCCGCAATTTTTAAGCCTCTTTCTGCCATAAGGACAGCTAAATTACTTTTTAACATTCTATTCACCTCAACCATATTTTACAGTCTATTGTTAAAAATAACAACTTACAAAAATATATAACAATTTATTGACAGTAAAAATAGATTAGTGTAAATTGTTAATTGTTAGTTAACTGACTAATATTTAACAATAATCAAAAAAAGAAAGGTGGTTTTTATGAAAAAACAACCAGAATATTTGAGTTATAAAGACGCTATGGACTTTTTAGGCCTAAAGACACACAACACGCTATACCGCTACATCGATGCAGGTTTACCCGTCTACATTGTCGGCAAGTCCAAGCGTATCAAAAAGAGCGACATCATCGAATTTATGGAGGCACACAAGCAAGTTAGCAAATAGAAAGGAGCACGGATCATGCAAGAACTAGTATTTTTACAATCGTTGAAAGATGAACCGTATACGACACCCGAAATCATTGCAGAACATACAGGAATTGAATACCGTAGCATTTCGGATCTGATCAGACGTAATAAAGCAGACTTAGAGTACTTTGGAGTTTTGCGATTTGAAATCGTAAAACCTACCAGTAAAAAAGGTGGACGACCTAAAAAGATTTATCACTTGAACGAGCAACAAGCAACAACACTTATTACGTTTTTAGATAACACACCACAGGTTAAAGCTTTCAAAGTAGCCCTAGTCTCTGAGTTCTTTAAGATGAGAGATGAACTAACCAAGCGAAAAATCAACCGTATTGAAGAAAAACCGTTGCGAAAGACATTGACGGACGCAGTAAAAGAATGGGAACACCGAACCGACTGGAGCTATAACCATATTTCAAACTTGCTATATAAAGCAGTTACAGGGATGAACGCCAAACAGCTTAAAAAAGCTAGAAACCCGCAATCTAAGGCATCCCTTGACGTTTTAACAAGTGAAGAACAAGAACAGTATAAGAAACTTGAAACTCGTGTAATTGGCTATTTATTGGCACAAATGACCTTTAGCCAGATCAAAGCAATGTTAAACGGTGGCACATTACAAGTTACAGAATGGAGAGAAGTTAAATAATTACAGAAACAAGCTAACGGGATGCGATCATCCCAACTTAAACACCCCGCCAATGGTCAACCCACATCCCAAACCCAAAATACACCAAAGGAGATCTTTAACATGACAGAAGAACAAGAAAAGCTATTAGATATCTCAATAGAATTAGGCGAGTTAGCAAATCAAGCTGACTTGTACGCTGATCTTTTAGACGCCTATATCATGGATCTAAGACGTGGCGAACCTACCGCACAAGCTTACTTGATTAAACTACTTCCAAAGCTAAGGGATGCTTTGAGTAGCCACAGCAAGGATCTATACAAATTATCGGACACCGTTTGTCCAGAAGATTAATAGGAGTGAGCACAATGCAATATACAAATGAAACAGAGATCAATAAATTAGATGAACTACAAATCAGAGCACGGACATTAAACGAGTTGCTAAAAGCATACGTATCAGAAAACGGCGAGATGAAACCAGCAGACAAGCTTTACTTAGTTACTACAGTAATGCCACTCATTACAGATAGCCTAGACTTTATTTGTGACGGTATGGCAGGCGTCAGCAACTCATTAGCTCAAAATCAACAGGAGGTGCACTAATGAAACGAAGACAGCTAACATCAGACGAGCGGACAATCTTATCACTTCTAGGCTATGGAGCAGATAACACCCGCCCTACTGCTTATCTAGCAAGTATGACATCCCTAAGCAAGCGATCAGTAAGAAAGGTTATTCGTGATCTAGTAATTGCTCACGGTGTACCGATCGTAGGCGTACGAAATGGCGCAAAGACTGGCTATTATATCGCAACTGATCAAGACGAACTTATCAGAGCGACCGAGCCACTCAAGAACGAGATCAAACAGTTAGCCTTAAGAAATCGAGCGCTAATGTTTGCACAGATCCGCACCGATTGGCTGGAATATCTAAGCAAAGGAGATCAAGACAATGGCTAAAGTAACGATCACACTAGACACCGAAGACATGACTTTGGCAGAAGATTTTAAAAGCGTTGGCCAACTGGTAACTATGCTAAAAGCTGCTACTAACATCCCTAGTGCTCCATACATGACTAAAAGCGAAGTGGCTAGGTTCATGGGGCTTAAGTCAGTGACATCAGTTGATAAATGGATAAAGAAAGGCTTGCCAGTTGTTAAGATCGACGGGATGAATCTACTCATCAAACGGCAAACGCTTATTGATTGGCTAGCAGAACACGAGACAACAGAATAATGCACACGATCCATAGAGCTATAACGATAAATAAGCACTGGGCTAGGTGGTTTAAAGGTCAGCTTTATGGATCACAAGAAAGGAATTGACGACATGAAGACATTTACCAAGAAAGAGCGATCGCAATTAAATACTTGCTTGGAACGAGTCATCGCAGGAGAGGACGACATCTATATCCCGCCTAGAGTGATGCAAGCCGACAAGTTGACGTTTGAACAAAAACAGCTTTATGGCTTGTTATGTATGCAGGCTAGCACATCGGGAGTTGTGGCAAACGGTACGCACCTTGTTTATATCCTAGGTGGTTTGACTGATGGAGTGGCTAAGGACCTGGAACGCTTGAATAAATTGGGTTACATCGTCCCTATCGTTCAAAGTATCGGCTTTTGTAAGTACGAAGTAACAGACTGGCACATCTTGAATATCGGTGACGTCATCAAAGTAAAAAATCAAATGATCAAAGGAGTGTACGCATAATGTTAGAACAGATCAAATTAGACGCTTGCTACTTGTTTGAAGAAGAACGATCCGACAAAGACGGCGTTAAATATGCAATGACTATGTATTTATTGGCGATCGGAGTATTTACGTTGATCTTTGGAGTTGCTGGGCTAGTTACACCGTTTGTCATTGAGTGGTTACGATCGAGATCGAGGGTAAAGAAAAAGACCACTGACATCCCTATCAGTGGTCCACCCACATCCCAATCACGACAAAACCGCAAAGATTAATCATGAAAGGAAGTAATTACATGTTACACGAAAGCACAATCAAAAATCAAGAAAAATTAGCTTCATTTGAAAATTTAAAATCGGGGCTAACAAGCATGATCAAGAGTAACGATCTTAAACCTGAAACAGCTCACCTTTTAGAAAAAGTGTACGGTAAAAAATTATCCAAAACAGATCCCGACTTATATTCTGATCTCAGTAGTCTAGCTAGCACCTATGTAATCATGGAAGCTACAAAGATTAGGATCAAACAGGAACTTATTACGTTGAATGAGATCCAAGTAATTTTAAAGAACTTTGGTCCAACTATTAAACTTTTTGAACCTGAGTTGTATAACCAGTTGCAAACGCACGAGGGATCATTTAAGGGGGTTCACAAATGACACCGAAACAATACACCTTAGAGCTTGTGAAGCGTGGTTATAAGGTTTTCCCACTAGTTCCAAATACTAAGCGCCCTATCAAAGACCAGAGCTATTTAACAGCGTCTAACGATCCGCAGACAGTGGCGAAGTGGTTCGATAATCTGCCTATAATTCAAAATTCGCAAGTAAAGCTACTTGCTTATTTTATCAATCGTGATCCAAGTGCATTAAACGGGAATGGTTACAGGAGTAGCATTGCAATCAATACAGCAAGACTCATAAGACAGAAAGGAAGCCAAACCATGACTAAAAAAAGAAGTTTCTCGCCAAGTATCACAGAAGAAATCAAGTTCCATAATCTACCACTAACCGCCCAAGCGCTTTACTTTCATCTTGGGATGATCGCAGACGATGACGGCGTAGTGGATCGGGTACATTCGCTAGCAAATTACTTAGGTGCAGATATCAACGACATTGATGCACTCATCAATCGAGGCTACTTACTCAAAATCTCGGAGAGCAAAAAACTCTATGTACTCACTGATTGGCTGATAAATAACACGATCCGCAAAGATCGTTATAAACCAACGATACACGGCGAAGAACTGGCAAAACTTGGGCTAAACAACAAGCGCTACTACTTGCGCTAAGGAGGCGGTAAAAATGGCAAATAAAAGAATGCTAGCGCAGGCAGTCGTTGAGTCTGATGCTTTTTATACATTGTCGGTCAAAGCCCAAGCGCTATACATGCACATCAATATGACGGCAGATGATGACGGGTTCACAGATCGTGTTTTAATGACTTCCAGGGCGCTAGGTGGCAGTATTGACGAAATCAGAGAACTTATAACAAACGGTTTCCTTATCGAGTTTAAGAACCCTACTACCTACTTGATACGTCATTGGCGTGTAAATAACAATAAGATCCAAGGTGATCGATACAAGTCAACGATACATCAAAAATTTTTATCAATGGTTGAAATTGATGAAGTTAATGTATACCAAGTCAAAGAAGGAAGTTTACAATCTACTTTGGTTGACCATTCGTTAACAGATTGTGACAAAGCGTTAACAAGTGGTAGTACCAAAAAAATACAAGATGTTAACAAAAACGCCGAATCTGTTAACAAACCGTTAACATCGTGTAAACAACCTGTTAACAAACCGTTAACGCAGAATAGATTAGATAAGAATAGATTAGATAAGAATAATACTACAGCTATCTATACTAGTGTAAATAGTAACAGTAGTGATGCCAAGGGGGTTAGTGGTGGAAATGCTGATAAATCAACATTTCTAGACCCTACCCCCTTGCAAGATGATGTTACTGATGACGGAAAAACTGACTCAAAGCACTCTAAAAACGTTGATATGACGCAATTGTCTAAATCGGACAACGAGGAAAAACCGCAAACGGTAAACTCACACTTACCAAAATTGACAGATGAGAACTTAAACGCGATCGCTAAGCGGAGTGGTTATGATCTAACTGCATCAGTTGCTTTACTTGCTGACTATGGTTATAAGATCACTAAAGACATTGGTGACAGATTACGCAAGGCCATCGAAGAAGCTAAATAACCCACATCACTGATAACAGAAAGGAAGTTTAAAATGAATATCACAGACGCACCGCATTTACAATTAAACCATATCCTAGACGCAATCACCGAATTAAACAAGTACGATACTTTATTACTAGAAATCGGCAAGACATCAGACAAATTATATAAAGAGCTTGACGAATTGCCAACAAATAAGAAGCCGTACGCCTTAGACGGTGTATATACGACCCAAGAAGCCCAAGATCTCGCACCATTTCACCTATTCAAAACGGGACTGAGAAAAATGGCGGTGATGACAGATAAAGAATTAAATAAAACTTTTGTAGGCGGTCCGCTTGCTATCTCGAAAATGAAAGAACAGACCCAAGCAGTGAGACAATACAACCAAATGCTAGAAACTCGCAAAATGCTCAGACATGAGATTGGCGAGCGATTAAGGGGCTTACTTGTTCAAATGGATAAGCTCACAGCCGAGGACTTGGACAAGTACGGGCTTAATGACTACCAATTTATCATGATACAAGACATCACGGAGCAACTAGCCAAAGATTTTAAATAGACATCCCAGAAAGGAAGTTCAAACATGAATGTAATACCCACAAACTTAAACGATCTCAAGGAAGACATCAGACACGCAAGCCCATCACGTTTGCGATCGTATCAGATCCAACTAGAAGCCTACACCGCATTTATTTCAGTATATGACGGCGTGAAAGGATCAACAGAAGATAAGATCAACGCTGCTAATAAGATCATCAACGATCTATTTTTACTTGAGATGGACCAGCTAGGCTACTACTTTGATCGTGAGTGTGCAGAAGTAGCCAAAACGGGGCTAGAGTTTGCCTTGAATGAAAAATATAACGGTAAATTCGCTAAGAAAGTAAAATTATTGCCGTCCGTCATGCTAGTAAATCGCCACGGTTTTAGAACGATCATGAGCCACCGGCTAGAATCGTTAGCGAACGGACACACCGTTGATCCGTATACGATCTATTACATGAACCGCTTGAGTGGAAACATCACATTTAAAGGCTATCCAAGTCTTAAGGCGTTGCGTAATATGCTCAAAATCGAATGCTTGACGGTGATTGAATACATCAAATCAGTAATAGCACCAATCAAATAGAACGCAAGGGATGCACTGGCGAAATGCTGGCATCCCTTTTAGTTTATAGCGAAAAAGTCACGATCCCACAAATGGGAACGATCGCCAAAGATGACCGTAACTACGGTTGCACACATTAAGGGCGTAGTTATAACTACACTCATGCAAGCGCCGAAAATTCAAACGTGGACCTATCCCAAATTGTTGGAGTAAATTGCTCAGATTTGCTCAGGTCAAATGGTAGCAAATGGTAACATCAAAAAGTTATTAGCCACTAGCAATATACTAGGTATTACGCCAAAAAGTGTGCGTACTTTTTAAGTTTTTGTGTGCACCCTTTTTGGCTTTTTGTATGCACACCTTTTTAAAGCAAAAAAACGCCATTCTAAAACCTATTAGAGTGACGGGAAAGGTGCAAAAAACCTAAGAAAACCTAAGATAAAATGCTAAGAATTGTTAAGGTGAATTGCTGACAAATGCTGACATAAAATGCTGAGAATTGCTGAGGTCAAATGCTAGCATTTGCTAACGTCTTTCTTTACCACAAGTGGCAACGTCGTAGAAAGTATAGAGCTATGAAATTTCAGTTACACAGCAAATCACAACCGTAGTTATAGTTACGCTTGTTAGCCAGCGCCACGATTGGCGCTATAACTAGTTTACTTCCTAACTATCGGAGAAAATCGGAGTAAATGGCTACTTTTTCGATTGCTGAAATAAGCTAATATAAGCGCCGTGGTGGTATTTTAGACTGATTGGGGGTAATTGTTCCCTCCGGTTGCTAGAATTGCAGAAAATTGCAGGAAACACACTTTAAATAGCAATGACATCCCTAGCCCCTATTCATTACTATAGCTGGGCTTAGTGGTGGTTATCTGACTAATTGCGAGCGTGATTTTATGAAGTCGGAAAATGTTAACTTTTGTTAACCCTGATTGTTGAAAAATATATAAGTTCCTGCAAATATAACAATAACCATTACAACAACTACTAAAAAAACGGTGGAATTCTTTCAAGGTGTATTACAAACTTGGTCCGCCTTGATTGTTCGGAAGTGATTAGGTAAATTGTCGGAATTTGTCGGAATAAAAACCTATATTGACGCCAAATACAGGATATTGGGTGCTTATCGATGAAGTATTGACGCCAATTGACCAAGAAACCTATAATACTGGCTGGTTTATTGATTATTTATTGTCGAAAAAGTAGCATTTTTCTAGTAAAAACAGTTGATTTATATAGGTTAATAATGTATAATAAATATATAAAGTTAAGGAGGTGAAACAGTGAGACCAAGAAAGGAAGACCACAAAAAAGAACCGTTAGCGTGGTCGATAATCAAAGCAATTGCTAGAATTTTAGCAGAGTTCGGAGCAATCGCCTCAGGTATTGAGTACCTTATAAGATTTATCAAGTCGCTAGGACGGTTCTAAAAGCTGAAATTATAAAGGGGGTGGTTGCCCCTTTATTTCAGTATAACCAAGAAAGGAATGAAAGTCATGAATAAAGTGGAAAAGTTTAATAAAAAACTAGCAAAGCTTAACAAAGCTACTTTTGCGATCGTTGGTGTTATTGCTACTCTTTGGCTATTACTGGAATTAATTTTAAAGTTACTAGGTAAGTAGGGAGCTGACACGATGACAGAGAAGAAAACGACAGACGCCCAAAATAGAGCAACAAAGAAATGGGGCGACAAGAACAAAGACAAACAACGCATTTACCGCTATAGGTCTTATGCTCGCAAGTACGTTAGAGACATCGCAACGGCTGACGACCTAAAAGAATTATCTGAGATGATCCAAGTTAGACTTGATGAAATGGAATAACCAACCTTAGGGATGCTCAAGGCGTCCCTTTTTCGTATAACATCCCACACGATCGATTTCAAGCGTCAAAAATAAGCACACAGACACAGTTTACAGACATCAAATACCGCCCGAGTATAATTACACTAGACAGCATTTAAAAACTCACAGAGTGGCTTGTGTAAGCGTCTCACGAGTAAATAAATAGATCCACATTGTGGCAGTTGCATGATCTGCAATAGCCCCCGTTTTAGTCCGCAGTCGTTCAAAATGATAGCGAAACGGCAAATTATCCGTGGTCGTTTCAAACGACTAGGACACCAGCTTAAAAGTGAGTCAACCAGATTGACCACAAAACAGGTGGTTTAAAATCACTTGTTTTTAACAAGTCGTTCTGAACGACCTGTTTTTTAAATTGCTTTGGGTCGTTCTAAACGACCTTAACTTATAACCACAGTAAAAGCTATTTTAAGCATGTTATAAGCTCCATTTGATATAATCAGTAGAATTGTACTAGAATAGTATTAAACGCCTTAGAACGCTTTTTATAGCGTGATAGAGTAATACCCCAAATTATAGAGCTTGTAACAGCTTGATACAGTTAGGAGCGTTGGACATGATGAGACTTGACCCACCAGATAACAGAGAAGTAGACTACAGCAAAACACGCAATAACGTTACTAACTGGTTTGATACAGAGTATAGCAAGTATCAGAGATTGGCAAACATCCCGGAGATTTCCAGCGTTAGAATGAGCCTAGCCCCAAAGAGTACCGTACACGCTAACGGGATCGAAGATTTAACAGTTACCCGAGCCAACGCCAAGCAAGTTTTAGAGTTCGTGGAAGCCGTGATTAACAGTCTAGGCGATTATAAACCTTTTTTAGAAGCACGATACATCAAGAAGTTACAAGCGTGGCAAATTGAAGAACGCTTAGGTTTTGGACATTCTCAAACGCAAAATAGGATTAGAAAAGCCTGTGCCCTATTTGCTCAAACCATGGACATGACAGCAGGCACACGGCTCACAGCCTACAAAGATTAGGAGTGATCCCACTTGTTAAAATTTATTATCATTCTTGCGATTGTTACAGCGATCAACGTTTATTTAAAACGCCGTCATTGGTATTCTAGGTTTTACATCATGCATCTATCCAGCAGGCACGACTTGCAACGCCTTAGCTTGATGATCGATAAAAGACTTGAGGAGTTAGACGATGAAAGATAAGTCACCAGTTGAACAGTTACGGGACAAGGTAGCCGAGCTACTAACTGAGTTGTTAGACTTTGCAGAGCCATTTATCATGATCGGGATACTTTGGCTATTATTCAAAGTGCTGGAAGCTATCTAAATACATTAAAAGGGATGCACTAGCTTAGTTGCTGGTACATCCCTTATTGATCATTCTACTGAATGGCTATATGATGAAATCGTTTGAAAAAAATGCTATAAAATACTTGTTTTTATATGAAATTTAATACATAATATGGACATGGTCAAGGATAAAGGCTAGCTACCTTTTGAATTGGTCTAGTGGAGTATTGAAACATAAAGCACGCCTATTCAACTAATCAATACACGTTAGGCGGTGAGTTTATGGAATTCAATACAGAAAGGAACAGCGTTTTGCTTTCGTTGCTCTTAGTGCTAGCGTACAAGCTGGATAAGATTATCCTAGCAAGTACCGAAGCATACAAGGCAATAAAAAAAGCTAATCGCCGTAAGTAGCGACTAGCTAAAACACTGTTTCAATATCCACGTTCGGGGGCTGGTAGTTGGTGGCTATCAGTCCCTTATTCGTATCTAAGTATATTATATTTAATATAAGAACGCAAGTAAGGAAGTGATAAAATGAGTTTATTTGAACTGATCGCATTTATAGGCTTGCTCATCTACTCAGGTTTTACGACCTATATAGGCTATAAGATGACCAAAGACGCAGACGAACGTTACAAGTAAGGAGTTACACCAATGACAGAGAAAAAGAAGACCAGCAAAGCACAGCTTGACGCTTCCAACCGCTGGAACGAAAAGAACAAAGCACGCAAATACTATCTTGCTAAAAGATCCATGGCACGCAGTTACTGCAGAGTAGCCACCAAGGAAGACTTAGAAGCGTTGATCACATTTGCTAATGAGAAACTAGCCGAACGCTTTCCCAAATAAGCAAAAAGCCCCCTGCACGATTGCAAGAGACTTCTTAGCAAGTTCCACCTTTGGAACTCATGTTAAACGTATTATATCACGTTTCAGGGATGCACGTTGTCCAATTGTGGGCGATCACATCCCAACGGTGCAAATAAAAACGCCTTGCATGATCGCAAGACGTCAAAGAACTGTTTTATAAACATTGGTAAATTTATAATCGATTGAGAAACCCTAACAACATTATAGCATATATCAGAAAATAAAAAAGCTTCCTAGCGCCCGTAGACGATCTAGGAATTGGCTAGCCTTGTTTGATTGTTTTCAGTATATCATACCCAAGTAAAAATAAAAAAGCGCTGGAACTTCCAACGCTTGACATCTTGCACTATTCTAAACCACCTAGCCCGACTCTTCCGGGGTCTCTCTCAGGGTCTCTTTTAAATCATTTTTAATCGCTTTTTAGACACGTTACTTTAAAGGGAGACCCTAAAAAGCCTTTTAAACCGTCAAAAAGGCGATATAACAAGGGTTAGCTATCTTATAACATAATTATCAGTCTAGTTGGACCTTGATCTGTTGGACCATTGCGAGTTCTTCGTTAGTTGGCACTAACATCACTTTGACTTTTGAGTTTTCAGTTGAGATCACACCTTCATGGCCAGCTTCATTTAGCTCTTGGTCTAATTGAACACCTAAACAAGCTAAGCGTTGGCAAACATCAGCCCGTAACCACGGGTTGTTTTCCCCGATCCCACCGGCAAAGACCAACACATCGGCGCCACCTAATTGGGCAAAATAACTTCCGACATAGGACACGATCTTATTTAAATAAACATCTAAGGCTAACTTGCAACGTTGATCGGCTTGATTAGCTTTGATATCACGCATATCATCCGAATAGCCTGACAAGCCTAATAGTCCTGACTTTTGGTTAAAGAGCTCAAGAACTTCATCAGCTGTTTTATCGAGTTTCTTCATTAAAAATGGCACGATCGAAGGATCAACATCACCAGCCCGAGTCCCCATCGTTAGGCCTGTCAAAGGCGTAAAGCCCATTGAACTGGCAAAAGATTTTCCATCTTTGACCGCTGAAACAGATGACCCACTACCCAAGTGCAAAGTGATCAATTTGAGGTCAGCCAATGGTTTTTCCAAAAGCTCAGCTGTCTTTTGCGCTAAATATTCATGACTGATCCCGTGTTCGCCATAGCGTCTGATCCCATATTTTTGCGTTAGCTCATATGGTAAACTAAAGATCGCATTTTCTTCTGGCATTTGGGTAAAGAACTGGCTGTCAAAGACCGCATATTGTGGGGTATCCGGCATGACTTGTTGCATCAATTCGATGTATTTTGCTTCCATTGGATTATGTAATGGAGCATGGTCACTCAAGGCTAAGACTTCTTTGATCGCTGCTTGATCCATCTTAGTAGCTTGCGTGAATTTAGTTCCCCCAGCTACGACACGATGCCCAACACATTTAATATCAGCTAAAGAGGTGATCTTTAACTCTTGGATCTTTTCAATGATCATTTCAGCTGCTTTTTCATAAGATAGGCCATCTTGTGTTTCTTGATACGTCTGATCTCCATATTTGATCTCAAACTTTGAACCTGGGGCTAACATTCGCTCCACTAAGCCTTTAGCGACGACTGATTCATCGGTCAATTCAAATAATTTCCATTTAACTGATGAACTTCCGGCATTCATTAACAAAATTTTTGGCATTTCTGCGCACCTCCGATACTTTTAAGTATAACTTAAAAAGTAAAATTCAAAAAGATACTTTATTTTCCTATATGTATTCTATTTTTGTGGAATTTGACAATAATTAATCTGTTTGTTACATAAACGTGACAAATTGTAATTTTATCGGAATATGTATGTTATATAAAAAATGTATACTGCTAGTGTAGATAAATGAAAAACAAGTAAATATTAAATATTTTTTTAAGGAGAGTTTACTTATGGAAATGAAGAAAGTTATTACGGGAGCTGCCGCGTTATCTGGTTTAGTTGCATTGGGCCAAACAGCAAATGCTGATGAAGTTGTCGTTAAAGCCGGCGATACAGTATCTGAATTAGCCCTTAAATACAACACAACGATCGATGCGATCCAACAAGCTAACAAATTACAAGATGTAAACTTGATCTTCGTTGGTCAACGCTTAGAAGTTGGTAGCAACGTTTTAGCTGAAGCTTCACAAGCTGCACAACAACAAGCTCAACCTGCACAAGCAGCTCCACAAGCTCAAACTCAAGTCCAAGAAGCACAACCTGCACAACAACAAACACAACAAGTGCAAACAACGACTCCACAAACGCCAGTAAACGATGCTGAAGCAAGTGCTAAAGCTTGGATCGCTAACGTTGAATCAGGTGGTTCTTATACCGCTCAAAACGGCCGTTACTACGGTAAGTATCAATTGACTAATTCTTACCTTGGCGGAGATTACTCCCCAGAAAACCAAGAACGTGTAGCCGATAACTATGTTGCCAATCGTTACGGTTCTTGGCAAGCAGCTAAGTCATTTTGGCTTGCTAACGGCTGGTACTAATATCAGTTAAATATAACTTTACGGACTCAAAAAAATTTTGAGTCCGTTTTTTGCGTGGTTAAGCCAATAACACAATATCTAGCGATTAGCAGAGTAAAATTTATACTACATGTTGTGTAAATTGTGGTATACTGATATCACAATCAAATTAGAAGGGGTTTTATTCTGATGGCTTTAGATCTATATACAAAAGATAACTGCATCCAATGCAAGATGACCAAGAAGTTTTTAATGGAGAATAATATTGAATTTGGAGAACATAATATCTCCGATCATCCAGAATATATCAACTACCTAAAAGAAAAAGGTTTACGCACAGTTCCAGTTTTAGAACAAGATCATGCACCGATCATCAATGGTTTCCGGCCTGATCTCTTAAAGAAGCTGGCAGCTCAATGAAAATAATTTATTTTAGCGTCACCGGGCAGACCCGACGCTTCATCAAAAAACTTGGACCTACCGTCGATGCCACTGAGATCGATCCGGTGGACCCACTTTTTATGGTAAATGAACCTTTCGTCTTGATCGTACCGACCTATGAAGATGAGATCACTTACCCTGTAACTGAATTTTTAGAATACGCAAATAACGCTGCATCATTAAAAGGGATCGTCGGGACCGGCAACCGTAATTTTGCAGAGTTATTTATTTTTACAGCTAAAAACTTGGCTAAAAAATTTAATGTTCCTGTGCTCTATTCATTTGAATTCAATGGAACACCCACAGATGTCCAAAATTTCAAGGAAGCGGTGAATAAACTTGAGTCTTAAAGATATCGATATCAACAACGTTACGTACTACGATCTAAACAACCGGGTCAACATTCCCTTAAACGGTCAGATCCAACTCGACCAAGACAAAGCAGCTTTAAGCGCCTTTTTCAAGGAAAATGTCATTCCTAATACGATGACCTTTGCTTCACTTAAGGAACGCTTTGACTATTTGCTAGACAATAACTATCTTGAAACACAATTTATCCAAAAATACGATTTTGCCTTTATTGAAAAGCTCTATGCGCAGTTAGAAGCAGCTGATTTTCGTTTCAAGACCTTTATGGCAGCTTACAAGTTTTATACCCAATATGCGCTAAAAACCGATGATGGTAGTTATTACTTGGAAAGTTTCATCGACCGAGCTGCGATCAATGCTTTGTACTTTGCTGACGGTGATGAAAGCTTAGCACTTCAACTAGCTGATGAGATCGTTCACCAACGTTATCAACCAGCAACTCCAAGCTTTTTGAATGCTGGGCGGGCCAGACGTGGTGAATTAGTTTCTTGTTTTGTTTTACAAGTTACCGATGATATGAATTCGATCGGCCGAGTGATCAACTCCGCACTTCAACTCTCACGGATCGGAGGTGGCGTCGGGATCACCTTGAGTAATCTTCGTTCAGCTGGAGCACCGATCAAAGGGATCAAGGGGGCTGCTTCTGGGGTCGTGCCTGTCATGAAATTACTCGAAGATAGTTTTTCTTACTCCAATCAGTTAGGCCAACGTCAAGGGGCTGGTGTCGTTTATCTAAATGTTTTCCATCCCGATATCATCGACTTTTTAGCTTCTAAAAAAGAAAATGCCGATGAAAAGATCCGGGTCAAGACATTATCTTTAGGGGTGCTTGTACCCGATAAGTTCTACGAATTAGCCAAGCAAAATGCTGATATGTATCTCTTTGATCCATACGATGTCGAAAGAAAATATGGCACACCTTTCTCTTATGTCGATATTACAGCGCAATACGATAACTTAGTCAACGACCCTGATATCGCTAAAAAGAAGATCTCTGCTCGCTTGCTCGAAGAAGAGATCTCAAAATTACAACAAGAATCTGGCTATCCTTATATCGTCAATGTCGATACAGCTAATAAAGCCAACCCGATCAAAGGTAAGATCATCACCAGCAATCTTTGCTCTGAGATCTTGCAAGTTCAAACACCATCTTTAGTTAATAATCAACAAGGCTATGATGTCTTAGGAACTGATATCAGCTGTAACTTGGGCTCGACTAATATCACTAATTTGATGGACTCCCCTGATTTTGGGCGCTCTGTCGAAGCCATGACACGCGCTTTGACCTTTGTGACCGATCATTCAGATATCGATGTTGTCCCATCTGTGCAACACGGCAACCGCCAAGCTCACACGATCGGTCTAGGCGCTATGGGCTTACATGCCTTTTTAGCTAAAAATCAAATGCACTATGGTTCACCAGAAGCTTTGGAATTTACCAGCTTATACTTTATGTTGCTCAACTACTGGACCTTAGTTGCTTCCAACAAGCTCGCCAAAGAACGCCAAACTAGCTTTGTTGGTTTTGAAGAAAGTGATTATGCTAATGGTAAATACTTCACTAAGTATTTGACAAAAGACTTTACACCACATTTTGAAAAAGTCAAAGCACTCTTCAAAGATATCTTCATTCCAACTAAAGCCGATTGGGAAAAATTGAGTCAAGCAGTCAAACAAGATGGACTCTACCATCAAAACCGCTTAGCCGTAGCACCAAATGGTTCGATCTCATATATCAATGATACGACTGCATCCCTTCAACCGATCATCAACAAGATCGAAGAACGCCAGGAAAGAAAGATCGGTAAGATTTATTATCCTGCACCATATCTTTCAAACGAGACTTTACCATACTACACTTCGGCTTACGATCTAGACATGCGTAAAGTGATCGATACTTATGCATCCGCACAACAACATGTTGATCAAGGAATGAGTTTAACGCTCTTTATGCGTTCTTCGATCCCAGCTGGACTCTATGAATGGAAAGATGGCCGAACTGATAAGATGACGACTCGTGACCTCTCGATCCTTCGTAACTATGCTCACCATAAACAGATCAAGTCGATCTATTATGTCCGCACGTTCACTGATACACAAGATGAAGTCGGAGTCAACGAATGCGAAAGCTGTGTAATTTAGTGAGGTATTTGAAAAATGGAAAACTATAAGGCAATCAACTGGAACAATTTAGAAGACCAGATCGATAAAGCAACTTGGGAAAAATTGACCGAACAATTTTGGTTAGATACTCGGATCCCTCTTTCAAATGACTTAGCCGATTGGCGGGAATTTTCCGCTGCTGATAAAGATGTTGTGGCTAAAGTCTTTGGGGGCTTAACATTATTAGATACTTTGCAATCTCAAGATGGGATCGCAGCGCTTAAAAAAGATATCCGGACGCAACAAGAAGAAGCCGTCTTCAACAATATCGAATTTATGGAATCAGTGCACGCTAAGAGTTACTCCTCGATCTTTTCAACTTTGAATACGCCTAAAGAGATCGCAGAGATCTTTGCTTGGACTGATTCAAATGAGATCTTGCAATACAAAGCACAAAAGATCAATGATATCTATCAAAACGGAACACCTTTACAAAAGAAAGTTGCTTCCGTATTCTTGGAAACATTTCTCTTTTACTCTGGTTTCTACACTCCACTCTACTGGTTAGGGCATAATAAACTCGCTAACGTAGCGGAGATCATCAAGTTGATCTTGCGTGACGAATCTGTACACGGAACTTATATCGGCTACAAGTTCCAATTGGGCTTTAACGAATTATCCGAAGAAGAACAAGAAGAATTCAAAGGCTGGATGTATGAACTTTTGTATGATCTCTACGAAAATGAAGAAAAATACACCCATTTACTCTATGATCAAGTCGGCTGGAGCGATGATGTTTTGGTCTTTTTACGTTACAATGCTAATAAGGCTTTGATGAATCTAGGGATGGATCCGCTCTTCCCTGATACCGCCGAAGATGTTAATCCTGTCGTTATGAACGGGATCTCAACTTCGACTTCCAATCATGACTTCTTCTCCCAAGTTGGTAATGGTTACTTACTTGGTAACGTTGAAGCTATGCAAGACAGTGACTATGAATTTTAATACCCTATAAATAACAAAGTTCCCATCATGAGGTGAAACTACGCCTCATGATGGGAACTTTGTTATTTACTGTAATTTGCAATTATCACCAAAAGTAAAAAACATCCAGGCATACACCTGAATGCTCAATGTCTATTGTAAAAATCTCGGTAAGAGCAAATTACGTCTGTTGTCCTTTTTGAGATGTTTTTGGTTGACAGTCATCGTCACCAAGATCATCGCATCGACTAGCGAAGTCCGTTTCCGATAAGCCGTATATTTGGCGCTCCATTTCGTAACATATTTGTTCTTATAGGAACGTAAACCTTGAAAAGCATAGAAACGATCACCATATTCAAAGACAAAGCGCGCAACTCGTTCACCGATAAAGCTAAAGCGTGATTCACCAACATTTGATAACGGCGCCATCCCCATATCAAAGTATTCATAGCCCTGTTCTTTTCCATACTCGAATAAACTGATAAAGATCTTATCCATGATCCCAGAGGGTGCATCTTGACTGTGACGCATCAGATCGATCGATAATGTCTTTTCATCCATTGGCATCATCGACGCAAATGCGACCAGTTTACCTGAAGCATCACGGATCAAACAGACTGGAGCTTCATTCAAATAATCTTCATCAAAGAAGCCTAGTGAAAAGCCCTTTTCTACTTGTTTACCTAACCAACTATCCGAGACAGCTTGAAGTTCAGCCATCAACTCATCAGTAAATGGTGGTTCAATAAAGCTAAATTCATAGCCTTCACGTTCAAATTTGTTCATCAAAGCACGTTGCGCCCGCCGTTTTTTACCTTGGAGCGTAAATTCACTGAGCTTGACTAAGCCTTCTTCACCCGTCTTGATAAAGTCAAAGCCGTATTCATGTAATAACATCGTAAAGCTCTCATTGATCTCATAAAAGACCAACTGATAGTCATAATTATCCGCTTCTTGCATGAACGCTTGAACAGCTTCTTGGAGATAAGCATGATCTCCCACCGGTTCACCCATGATGATCAATTTATCGGTCTTGATCCGGTACATGAAAAAGAGTTTATCTTCGCCGTCTTCTGTGTAAAAATATAACTCTTTATCCTGCAAAAAGGCTAGGTGACTAACTTCATTACCGCCAAATTTTTCGATCACCGCACGCACCCGTTTTTTATCAAAACCAACATTTGCAAAAATATCTTTCCCACTGCACAAATAGTTACTGATCAATAATAAAACACACGCTGCAAGTAAAAGACCTAAAAAGCCAGAAAGCCAGATACTTTGCGCCGGAAATAAAAAGATCGTTGGCACACGATGATGATTGATATAACTTGGTGAGTTGATAAACCCAACGATCGCATACAAGAAAAAGATCCCAGCAAAGATCGAGCCGTCCACGATCTTTTTAGTGATCGAATAGCGTAGTTGCTTACGGTAGAGCTCTTTACGTGACAAGGCGACCATCACTAAGATCACACCTAAAAAAATAGCTAAAGTTGGGGTATAAACGCGCCACAAAGTATTAACGATCCCGATCACTAAAACGATCAAGGTCGGCCAATATGCTTTTTTGACCTTAGCTTCGATCCCACGCGCCATCCCGATCAAGGCAAATGCAAATACGATATCAGTCAACTGGTTAATAAATAAAAAGGTGTACGGATATAGTTTTGCTAAAAATGAATTTGAATATGCCCAATTAGGAATAGCTGCTTCTAATAATAATAAGATCCCAGAAACATATAAAAAAGCGGTCAATAACATATGGGCCGTCTTTTGCAAGATCAACTTAGGGATCCCATTTAACTTATGATTGACTTGACTGCCTGCATAGTGGACAAAAAAGCTCAAGCCGATCCCAAAAGGAATGATGTAATAAAACAAACGGAAAAACAAGAGCCAGATCACGGCTTGTTCCGTCGTGACGCCAAATGGTAGTAATCCGATCATCATGAAAACATCAAATGAGCCTAGGCCCCCTGGCACCATAGAGATGATCCCTAATACCGATCCTGTAAAATACAACGCTAAGACAGCAGCATAATTCGCATGTATTCCGAGTTGTTCACCGATAAAGATGAAAAATAACGCTGCAAAACCCCATTCTAATAATGAAGCTAAGATCAAGATCAGTTCTCTTTTTAAAGTCAGATCCTTAAAGAAATCACCTTGCTTGAATTTAGTCGTTAAAAACAAGAGCGGAAAATACAAGCCACCACCGATCAGCCAAGGCCAATATCCCTTTAAATGTGGTCCTAGATCAAACCAAAAGATCAAGCCTAGTGAGACCCAACAGTATAGCGATAGACCTGCTAATAAAAATAAGGCGATCTTAGATAATGCATAGATGACCTGCTTTTTACTAGCATTTTTGTGATAAAAATCAGCCCGTAAAGCTGCTCCTAAAAAGCCACCAAAGCCAGCAATGTTTGTCGCGGTATTGGTGATCCACCCACTGCGTAAGATATACCACGGACTGTATTTATCTGGTAAAAATTTAACGATCGAAAAATCATACAACAGCATAGGACTGACCGCAATAATACCAGCACCAAGCATTAAAATAATGCTAAACAATGATTGATCTGCGAGCCCTTGTTTTACTTGATACCAATCGACCTCGCGAAAAATTTTTCCGATTTCAAAAGTTACAAAAATCAATACTGAAAGGACAAAAATTAATTTCAGAATAGTTGCTCTTTTTTCAACGAAGCTTTTCACCTGCTGAAATGCTTGCTTCATTTTTGTAAGACCCCCTTGTAATTTATACTTTCTTAATTATACCATATGCCCCACTAAAAAAAGGCCACCCATAACAGGTGACCTTGAGAAGTTATAAACTCCAGTCTTCTTTTGGTCCTATCGGTACGATCCCCGATGGATTTAAGTCTAATTGTCCGCGATAATGATGAACTTTGATATGCTCAAAGTTAACTGTCTCTGCTACGCCTGGTGTATTATACAATTGCCGAACATAGCGCCATAAATTAGGATAAGCACTCAAAAGTTTGAGGTTACATTTGTATAGCCCATAAAAGACGATATCAAAGCGTACTAAGAAAGTAAAGAGTTTCCAGTCAGTCTCAACGGGTGCATCACCCAGTAAATACGCCTGGTCTTTTAAGCGCTGTTCTAAATCATCTAGCATCGTAAACACTTGTGCGACTGCTTTTTCATATTCAGCTTGGGTTTTAGCATCTTTAGTCGCATTGACCTTAGCATAAAATGAATCGCAGTAAACATTTAATTCATCGATCTGGGCACGTAAAGCCTTAGGATAGTAAGCGGTGTGATCTCCCGTCAGTTCATCAAAAGCAGACTCTAGCATCCGCATGATGTCCGCTGATTCATTATTGACGATCTGCCCCGTCTGTTTATCAAATAAGACCGGTACACTAGCGATCCCAGTATAATCAGCTTTTGCTTTGGTATAAACTTCTGGCAATGATCTGGCACCAAAGATCGGATCAGCGATCGTACCTGGAAAATCACTGAATTGCCACCCATCAGCCCCCAATACCGGATCAACGACTGATAGGCCGATATAGTCTTGTAAACCCTTGAGACCACGCATCAATAAAGCCCGATTTGCCCACGGACAACCGTAAGAGACATACAGATGGTAGCGACCCTTCTCAGCCTTGAAACCACCTTTGCCAGTTGGGCCGGCTGAGCCATCTGGCGTGATCCAATTACGAAAACCAGGATCGACTTGAATATCTTTTCCCTCAGCTCGCAGTTGGGCTAAACTTTTTTGTGTCCATTTACCGTTAACTAAAGTACCCATATTTTGACCTCTTTTCTTCACTCATAGTCTTATTGTAGCCTTTTCTCGACAAATGCTTAACTTATTTGCTTAGTCTCTAAAATCTGTACTTTGACTCAGATCTAGGTGTGCATTTACTTCAGTTACGACCTCATTTAACTTAGCTTGCAGTGCTTGAATCGCTCCACTCCCCAAATATAAGCGCACCGGTGGTCGTTTCATTTGAGCGACTTTAACGATCGCTTCGGCTACCCGTTTAGGAGCGCCACTTTGGTTGTGATTGAGGCGTTTTAGACCAGCCATCGTGTCACGTACGACTTGATAATCACTAGTCGTTTTAGCTGGCTCTCTCAATGAGGTTTGGTCTAAAAAGTCTGTTCTAACGCCCCCTGGAGCGATCGCTGTCACTTTGATCCCAAATGGTTCTACTTCAGCTGCCAAAGCTTCACTTAACATGATCACTCCTGCCTTAGTTGCCGAATAGATCCCTTGCGTTGGCCCCGTAACTGTACCTGAGATCGAAGCTAGGTTGATGATGTTTCCTGCCTTTTGCTTTCGCATCTGAGGTAACACGGCTTGCGTCATACTGAGTAAGCCAAAGAAATTAACATCAAAGTTTTTTTGACCGCTGACAACTCAACTTCTTCGACCGCACCTAACAATGCATAACCAGCATTATTGACTAACACATCTATGCGACCATACTTTGCAATAACTTGCGCTACAGTCGTATCAATACTCGTTTCATCAAAGCCATCTCAACTGCCCAGAAGTTTTTACTTGTTTTTCCAAGCTCTGTCGCCACGGCTTGAGATACTTTTTGGGCATCGCGTGAAGTCCCAACGACTATATTTCCCTCTTTAAGAGTCGCAAGTACGATCTGAAGCCCGATCCCCTTAGAAGCCCCGTCACTAACCATACTTTTTGTTCCATTTATAAATACATCACAGCTTATCCTAAAATATTTTTTGTATATTTTAGCCCACACATCACAAACTGTCAACAAAAATCGCACACAATAAATATTTATATGACTAATTCATCAATCTTTTCATTCAATGAATCAACTAACTTTTGATTAATTTTTCCTGTTTCATTTCCTTAGTTAAATTCTTAACAAATTGAGTAATATCTCCCTATCTAAAACTAGTTGCTTTTCGGAAATTCTTACAGCAAGTTGAGAGGGATCCGATAAGTTCTTTTTCAAAATTAAATAAGGGCATACATATTAATCCTCTACTTCAAATTTTGGTAAGCTGTTGATTAGATCGATCGTTTGAATTGAGACGTTAATAATTCTTAACAATAGATTAAAGATATATTTTTCATCATTACTATAATCATTTGGATCATCAATAATACCTGATTTTTTGTCTGTCTTGACTTGATACTGATCCATAATCCATTCAATTGCTGAACGTCCATTAACAACATATTGGTAAGCTTTTTCTGGAATATTGCTGATAGTAATATCACTATTATAAATAATAGTTGAACTGTCATTGACTGATTTACCGTTCTTATCACGTTTTTTAGCAAATTTCATCTTAGTTACCTTATAAGATGTCTGCTCTGATAATTGAATATCCACACCTTTATAAACTGGAACTTCCTCATAGTTGAGATGCAAATCCATGAGTGCTCTACCAATTTCAACATATTTTTCTTTGTTTTTGACAATCGGAATACGTGCTAAGTCTTTTTTTAAATCATTAGCATATTTTTCCTGATATTCACGAGAATTAAGCAGACCATAAACATAGGCAAAAGTATCATCTAAACTTAATCCAAGCTTAGCAGCAAAAGCTTGATTCATATTATCATTAGACTGAAAAAGTGCTGTTTCATCGATTTCATTATCATAACGCATGAAACCTTGACCTGTATCCATTGTATGCTGATTTGGTATTAGATTACTCACAAGAACTGAGAAATCTCTTGATACTCCACGTCCAGTTGTATTGATAACAAGATTATCTTGACCGAATTTATTGTAGTAAAGACGAGTCCTTTCAATTACTGGATCATCATAGTAAAGCCACTTTTTAGTAAATGGTCTATAAAGTGACTTAACGATTTTTGAACTATTAAATACAATATCTTTGTTTTGTCTAATCCTTTCTTCAAGTCTAAAAGACCAATTAACATAAGAGTTATCTCTATTTAACAGTTCTTTCCTTTCGTCACCAGATATATTCTCTAATCTTTTCAACTCGCTATTATAATTTTGAACAAGTCTTTCTGTATTTTTAGTTACTCTTTCCTTTGAGTAACCATACACCCATGAATCACGACTTGTTAAAATACCCATAGAATTCTTTAAGAAAACAGAATCCCGCTCACCAGCTAGAACAGCATACTTCTGATAATTCGGATCTCGTTGATTAAGCCAGTCGTTATTGTTATCAGGTGTAATCTCTTGCCAATCAATAGCTGAAATGTCCCCAAAATCAGAAATAATGTTGAGTTTTTCCTTCTGTGATAAGTAGTCGCCAATATCATGATAGTGAAGTTCATGGCTGTCAGAACCATCTTTAACAAGAATAGAAATGGCTACTGGTGTTCGACTACCTGAGCCAAATATTTTTCCACCTTCCCTTCGAGATTGTTCACCAAGAGTGCGTTGGTCACCACGAAGGTTAAAGATATAGAGATGGTTAAATTCTTCATAAAGCCCAGCACGTAAGCCGTCTGCTGAGTTGGTATTCAAATAATTACCATTGGTTACAAAACCAATCACTCCGTTGTCTTTGAGTCGGTCAGACGCCCAACGGAAAGCTTTTACATATGAATCATAAAGCCCTCTTGTTGATCCTGCATTTGATTTTGCCACATAGGTATCCGCCAAGCGTTTATCCAACTTCGGATAAGAAATATTTTGATTATTATCATTCTGACTGCTTTGACCAATAGAGTAGGGAGGGTTACCAATAATCGCTGTAATCGGCTTTTCTTGTTGGCGTTTGAGACGCTCATCATTTGTCCCAAAGAACGAATCATCAAGTGTGTCTTCTTGTTCTGTAGATTCAAAGGTATCTGTAAGGACAATTCCTTCAAATGGTGCATATGGTTCCTCGCCATTAATATCATCAAATACCGCCTCGATATTGATAGCAGCGATATAATAACTTAAAAGAACTATTTCATTCGCGTGAAGTTCTTGCGTATATTTTCTTAGAATATCACTATAAGTGATTTCACCCTTATCCATAAGAGTTTTAAGATATTGTAGCGTGCGCGTAATAAAAGTACCTGTTCCTGTAAATGGATCAAGAATATGAACACTTTCGCTTGCTAATGTTTTACCAAAATGTTTACGTAAGACTACATCAACAGATCTAACGATAAAATCAACTACTTCAACTGGTGTAAAGACAATTCCTAGACGTTCTGTTGTTGACTTGAAACCAGTAGAAAAGAATTTATCATAAAGAGTGATAATAATTTTTTGTTTAGCTTGTGCATTATCAATCCCTTCAGCACGTAAACGAACAGATTCATAAAATGGTTGCAATTCTTTTTGTTCTTTCTCAAAGCCATATTGAGAGAGTTCGTCAATAATTTTTTCCATGGCTGAGCTAACAGGATTATTCTTAACAAAACTATACTCACCAAATAAAGCATCAAATACTGGTAAGGTAATCAAGTGTTGAGCCAACATTTCAATAGCTTGTTCTTGGTCAATGGATTCATTGATATTATGCTGTAAACTACGTAGAAAACGCTCAAAAGCTACCTTGCTATCTGGGTTTTGCTCTAAAATAATCTTAATTCCCTGAATGTGGCGGCGTGCAATATCAGCAACATCTTTAGACCAGTCTTCCAGATAACGTCTATCACCCACTTTTTGAACAATTTTACCGTAAATAGCACCTTCTACAGCTTCCCATTCTAGTTCTAATTCAGTTTGATAAGGTTTAAATGATTCTTCAATAACCGTTCCATCACCATTTATATTAAACTCAGGATCATCAGGTGCACCACCAACCCCAATAACTTGGATATTTTTAGGCTTAGACTTGTTCAATTCCAACTTATTAATAGTAGCTTCAAAACGTTCATCTACTGAACGCAAGGCATTAAGAACTTGCCAAACGACATCATACGATTTATTGTTGTCCAAGATCGTTTCTGCTGTTTCTCCCGCAGGAACTACAATTGGAAGAATAATATAGCCATATTCTTTACCTTCAAATTTGCGAATAATACGACCGACGGCTTGAACAATATCAACTTGTGATTTGCGTGGTGATAGGAAAATAATAGCATCTAGATTAGGAACATCAATCCCTTCGGTTAAGAAACGTACATTCGATAAAATGCGTGCTGAATTTTCTGGGATATCATCGCTTGCCAACCAGTCTAATGCTTCATTTTTTTCAAGTGCATTCATACCACCGTCAACATGCCGAACATTTACAGAATAACCTTCTTCACTATCAAGATAATCATTCACAACACTTTCAAACTGCTCAGAAAGACGTTGACTATCCTTGATAGTGCGTGAGAAAGCAATGGCACGCTTCATAGGTTCACCAGAAACTTTATTTGTAAAACTTTCTCGCTTAATCATTCCATTCCAAACACCAATAATACGACCGACATCATCAATATTTAAACCATTTTCTGAGTCAGCTAATGATTTTTGCATATCTTTTTGGACAACTGTTTCATCTACGGCTAACACCATTAGTTTATAATCTGTCAAAATATCATGACTGATAGCATCACCAAACCCTAAACGATAAAAAACTTTACCATATAAGCTCTCATCATCCATACTTGAAATAACTATTGAATTATCTTTAGCTTTTTTCTTAGCATCCATACCATATAGTTTTGGAGTCGCTGTTTGATAAAGTCGCTTTTTGCCCTTAACATTTAAATTGCTATGTACTTTAGTAAAAACAGAAACTTCCTCTCCTAGTGCCTTAGCCCCTGTTGTTCGATGAGCCTCGTCTCCAATAATAAGGTCAAACTCAGGAAAACCGTCTTTTTGAGCCTTTCCAAGGACATCGATAGATTGATAAGTACTAAACACAACCAGCAACTCTTTTTTGGGTTGCGTCATCAACTCTTGATAATTTTCAACCACTTTTTTAGCAGAAGTTGTAGCAGGATAACCGATATCACTTGCCTTTACAACAAAATTTGATTCATCTTGCTTGACGCTATTCCTACTAGCATTTCTGTCACTTGTGACTGCCATAGATGACATTGTCATTTCGGTGTCGTTATTCCAACCACGCAAAGTTTGAGTGAGTAATTGAATGCTTGGCACAAGATAAAGGACAATATACTGTTCTTTATTGGATTCTTTAGCTAGTGCTTCAGTAACTTTCAAGCTCGTAAACGTCTTACCTGTACCAGGTGCCATGACTAATTGACCACGGTCATTCTCTCTAAAATGGTCTAAAGCACTTTTGATAACATCTTTTTGATAGTATCTCGGTATTTTCTTTTTCTTGATAACAACTGAATCTGGTCTATCAAATGAAAACTGCTCCCAGTCAATTTGAGAATGCCTTAAATCGGATAAACCTATGCGAATAACATCTGAACGATTTGCTAATGCTTTTTCGGCATTTTTCCCCCATTTATCAGTAGAAGCTATAATGATACCTGATTCGTAATAATCCTTACCAAGTTCACTCAAAAATGAATCAATATTAGATTTTTGGATGGCATGGTTATGAAACTTAGCTTGGACGGCAACTAACTCTCCTGTTGTTTTCTCTGCAACAAGATCAACTCCAATGTCAGCTTTTGGAATACCAAATTCTTCAGGTACTTCAGATAACAACCAAACATTTGTAAACTCATTTTGATAAGTTGGCTCATTTTTTAGATATGCCTTAACTAAACATTCAAAATAAGTTCCTCTATCTCGTTGTGTTTCAGCCACTTCATTGATTTGTGAAATTAGATTATCAAAAGTCATTTTAAAAATCCCTTTTCTCTATTGATCAGTAAGGGACTGATGGTGTTAGTATATTACATAGTAATACACTAAGGGTCCCTTACCCAAAATATTTTTTCTATTATATCATGTTTTTTAAGAAAATAAAAAACACCCCACCAAACTTTCGTTTGGTGGGGTGTTGGTGGGGAATGAAAACATTTTCCACCTTATTTTCGCTCTTCGACATTGCAAAAACCTTGCTATGCTGGGATTTCGCAATGTAATTGCGTACCCTTATTATTTAAGAGTAACTTTAGCGCCAACTTCTTCAAGTTTAGCTTGGATTTCTTCTGCTTCTTCTTTAGCAACGCCTTCTTTGATAACGGAAGGAGCGCCATCAACTAAGCCCTTAGCATCTTTCAAGCCAAGACCTGTGATATCCTTAACTGCTTTGATAACTTTAACTTTACCAGCACCTGGATCTGTTAATTCAACATCAAATTCGCTCTTTTCTTCTGCAGCGCCTGCAGCAGCACCTGCAGCTGCAACTGGAGCAGCAGCGGAAACACCGAATTCTTCTTCGATAGCTTTTACTAAGTCGTTTAATTCAAGAATGCTAGCTTCTTTTAAGTCAGCAATGATCTTTTCTGTATCTAAGGCCATTTTAAAATCCTCCATTTTATAGATAATAATTATATATTTTAATTAAGCAATCAGGATGCGCGCATTAAGCTGCATCTTCTTCTTTGCTGTCGGCAACTGCCTTGACAGCGTATGCGAAGTTGCGAACTGGTGCTTGCAATACAGAAAGCAACATAGAAAGCATACCTTCGCGGTTTGGTAATTTTGCAAGAGCGTGGATCTCTTCCAAGGAAACGACCTTGCCTTCGATCATACCACCCTTGATTTCCAAAGCTTCATGATCTTCTGCGAATTTAGATAAGATACGAGCAGGAGCTGTAACATCTTCATCAGCAAAAGCAACAGCTGTAGGACCTGAGAATGTTTCATCAAGACCTTCGTAACCAGCCTTATCAGCAGCACGCTTCAAGTATGTGTTCTTGATAACACGCATTTCAACGCCAGCTTCACGTAATTCTTTACGTAAGTTAGTTACTTCTTCAACTGTTAGACCACGGTAGTCAACTACGACAACAGAACTTGCCTTTTCAAATTTTTCAACAACTTCTTCAACGATCGCAGCTTTTTTAGCGATAATTTCTTTACTCAATTGATTCACCTCCTAGTCATTGTGTCGAAACTCTTTTAAAATAAAAAAGCTCCATGTCCACCAAGACACAGAGAGAATAACCGTAACAATTACTCCTCGGCAGGATATTAAGGCAAACGCCACCTGAGTCTTAGGTAGAATCATATATTGACCTTTAGTATATTATCATGCTATCAAATATACGTCAAGTACTTTTGCAAAATAAATTATATATTTATCGCTACAAAAAAGCCATGGTCAATGACCATGGCTTTTAAGCGACAAACTTATTCTTATAATGAGTTTGTATCAAGTGTAACACTTGGTCCAAATGTTGATGCCAAGGAAACATGCTTGATGTATGTTCCTTTAACAGCAGCTGGACGTAATTTAGCAATTGTATCGTAGATCGCTTGGAAGTTGCCAACTAAAGCAGCTTCGTCAAATGATACTTTACCAACTGGCACGTGTACGTTACCGTCACGGTCTGTACGGTATGTTACTTGACCGCTCTTAGCGTCAGAAACAGCTTTAGCAACGTCCATTGTAACTGTACCAGTCTTAGGGTTTGGCATTAAGCCTTTAGGTCCAAGTACACGACCTAAACGACCAACTTGTGCCATCATGTCTGGTGTTGCGATCGCAACGTCAAAGTCCAACCAGCCATCTTGGATACGTGCAACTAAGTCATCGTCACCGACAACGTCTGCACCTGCATCCTTAGCTTCTTGAGCTTTAGGACCTTTAGCAAAGACAACAACTGTTTGTTCTTTACCTGTACCGTTTGGTAAAACTAAAGCACCACGTAATTGTTGGTCTGCTTGTTTTGTATCTAAGTTTAAGTTAAATGCAACTTCAACTGTTGCGTCGAAGTTTGCAAAGTCGATTTCTTTAACCAAAGCAACCGCTTCGTTAGCTGTGTAAGCTTTGTCTGCTTCGACTTTTTTAGCAGCTTCTAAATATTTCTTGCTTTTCTTTTTAGCCATTAGTGAGTTCCTCCTTGCAAAATGTGGTCTATCGGATATACCTCCCACTTGACAGATCTGCTTTCACAGAAGTGTCCGTCTGAGAAGCATGGCCGTAGAAAATTAGTCTTCTACAACAAAGCCCATGCTTCGTGCAGTACCTTCAATCATGCGCATAGCAGCTTCTACGTCTGCAGCGTTTAGATCTTGCATTTTTGATTCAGCGATTTCCTTAACTTGTGCTTTTGTAACTGTAGCAACTTTGTTTGTGTTAGGTTCGCCGGAGCCTTTTTCTACACCAGCAGCTTTCTTAAGTAAAACTGCAGCAGGCGGTGTCTTTGTAATGAAGTCAAATGAACGATCTTCATAAACACTGATAACAACTGGGATGATCATACCAGCTTGGTCAGCTGTACGAGCATTGAATTCCTTTGTGAATCCCATGATGTTGATACCTGCTTGACCTAAAGCAGGACCTACAGGTGGAGCTGGAGTTGCTTTACCAGCAGGAATTTGTAATTTAACAACGTTGATTACGTTTTTTGCCACGGGTCATTCCTCCTTATTCCGTGTGTGGTACGGATGGTCAGCATATTTGACCTCCCACTTCAATATGCTAAAAGCATACTTATACAATATAACACGCTTTTTTTCAAAAAACAATATTTTGCCCGAAATTTTTTCTGAGCTGAGATCTACATATCCGTAAATGCCTGCAAGGCTTGCTTACCAAATAAAAATTGACCAATCATCTTATCAACTTGGCGATTTTCATGAAGCCGTGAATGCGATGCCTTTTTATCTTTCACGATCACTTCATGGTAGACTTGACGTGGCAACAAATAGCGTAAACTCAAGACCGAATCTAACGAGACTGAGCCATCTGAAGCCGTCCCATTTTCCAGATCACCAGCAATATTCAAAAATTTCGTATCAGGTGAGATGATATAGCGGTGCTTTTTGATCTTACTAAATAGTGGTGCCATCGTAAGCGGTCCGTACTGCGTCAAGGGGCGATATTCGATCTCTTTACCATCTTTGCCAACTTCGGTATCGTTGAATGGTACCCCTAAAGTCACGACTTTTTCTACATGGGGAACACGATCTGCGATCCCAAACTTGCTCAAAAAGTTCAAGACGGTCACACCTCCCATCGAATGCGCAATGATATTTATCTTTTCGATATCATAGTTATTTTTCAAATAACTCATCAAACGCCATAACCAGTCAGTCTGATGGATGATCGACATCCGATTCTTATCAAATAATACTTGGATAAACCCACCAGGGATACCAGGGTCACCCTTGATCTTCAAACGGCCGTCAGCTTTCACCACGATCACTGTGCTTTTTTGCCCCCATCCGTAGTGTTCAAACCGTTTGATCATCAAGCCCGAAGACAAGCGAGTCCCAGCGTATCCATGAATAAATAATGTCGGGACCTGATTTTGGAGCGTCACTTCGCGATTTTTACTCGGTTCTGCTAATTTATACCACTCAAGTGCCACTCCCAAAGCTAACCCGCTAGCCGCTAGAACCGTTGTCTGGACCAATTTATTAGCATCTTTAAGCATATCGCATTCACCTCATTTAAAAAAGACTACAGTATCACACTGTAGTCCTAGATCCTAAACTAGACGCTCAACTTGGTCAAAGTTCAATTCAGCCATTGTTTCACGACCAAACATATCGATCATAACTTTGACTTTTGACTTTTCAGCATCGATCTCAGTGATCTTACCGACCATGCTTGCAAACGCACCATCGATGATCGTCACGGCATCGCCCACTTCAGCATCAAAATCAGCTTGGTGTTGACTACCTTGAAGTTGGTTCAAAATGTGATCGATCTCTTCATCAAGCAATGGAGCTGGCTTACTACCAGCACCATGTGAACCAACAAAGCCGGTTACGCCTGGTGTATTACGTACAACGTACCATGATTGATCAGTCATCACCATTTCAACTAACACATAGCCTGGGAAAGTTTTTAAAGTTTCAACTTTTTCTTTACCCGTCTTAGTTGTTTCAACTTTTTCTTCTTCTGGAACGACTACGCGGAAAATGTAGTCTTCCATCCCCATTGATTGTGCCCGTGATTCCAAGTTAGTTTTGACTTTATTTTCATAACCTGCGTATGTGTGTAATACATACCATTTCTTTTCAAATGATTCTGCCATGTTTTTCTCCTTAATTATGCTTATCATTTAAACTGCAAAATAAAAACCCCCGAATATGTTCGAAGGCCCTGTCCTTAACTAATTGTAACAAAAAAAGGCCGATAATACCAGCCTTTTAAAAATTAGACTAACAAATTGATCACAGCTTGAGCCGCATAATCAACTAACCCAAAGAAGACCGCAAATGCTAACGACATGACTACTACTGTGGTCGTATCACGTCTTGTCTCCTTAGCTGTCAACCAAGTCGTATCCTTCATTGTTTTGATAACACTTTTAATGAATTTCATCTTATATTACGCCTCCATGAACTACTTGGTCTCACGATGGATCGTATGTTTGCCACAGTACTTGCAAAACTTTTTAACTTCTAAGCGTTCTGCGCGGTTAACATTTTCGGTGATCGAATAGTTTCGTGAACCACATTCTGAGCAAGCAAGTGCCACTTTTTTCTTCGACATTCTTTTACTCCTTAGATCTTTATCATTATAACTCTATCAGTAAAGTATGTTGCTGTCAATTAGTTGAAATACTTAAGATTTTCCTTTGTTGCATCTAAAACCTCAGCTAGTTCACCTTGGATGATCGTTCGGTCGACTTCTCCATCTTCACCTGAAGCACAGGTCACCAAAGTTATCATCTTTTTGCCTGGTTCATCATAAATATATTGAACTTCACTTTTATTAACGACTGTTTTGAGCGTCGTCGTATAAACATAGACCTTTTTTTCATCGGTCACATAGATCTTATCGCCTAGCTTGGCATCAGCTAGTGGACCAAAAAGCAATTTGGCGTCTTTCATATGGTGACCAGCTAAGGCATAATTACCTTCAGCTCCCATCTGTTCGCCTTTCTTCATCGTACCAGCGCCTCGTACGAGATCTTCATTATTTAATCCCTCAAAAATCGGAAGTTTTAACCCAACACTTGGCATCGCGATTTTCCCGATAGCAGCATTTTTTGCACTCGTGGCTGCACTAACAACCATTTGACTATCAACAGCTTTGATCTTTTTAAAATCAAAATTTGCCTTTTTGGAGTTTTGATCAGCTTTAACAACTGTCGTGCTGACAGCTGAATTAGTCATATGATCGACTAAGGCATTTTTGATCTGTTGGTTAAAGATCAAAGCTAAGCCGACCACCAACAAAACTACTATCAGACAATACTTTAAAAATTTTTTCATTAGTATTTAGCACCTCACTAAAAATTCAACTTGATATAAAATGGAGCAAATTCTTGTTTAGCTTTTTTTCCTGCCAATTCTTCTGTCGTACCGATAAATAGCTCTTGTCCATCCGCTAACAGCGGCGTGACATTTTCAGCAATTTGTTTTGGTGTTACTTGCTTGACTTCATTAGTTGCCGTCAAAGAATATTCCAAAGTGACCATATATTGATAATTATTTTTTCCTGGCAATAATATTCCTAAAAGCCAAGCACTAGTGACTTCTGGATGCGCCTTTACGATCCGTCTGATCTCATTTTCTAGTATCAGCGTCCCTTGTTCAGGTAGCGTTTTCAGCTTAAAAGTAGCCGCCTTTTTTTGCAAATTTTGGACATAAAAAACGTTGTCCGCCGGAATACTTATATTGCGAGTCGCTTCATCAACTAATAAGCCACTCGCAGCTAAATTTTTTAATTCTTGCGCCAAACGGTCTAGCCCTAGGGCAACTGTACTTAATCCATCTACTTTTAGTAGCTCAGTTGGTTCTGAAGTATAAACTAAAAGCTCTTTTTTATCACCATTTATCTTCACTTTAGGGTAACCATATTCCAAAAGAACATACAGTTTGACATTTCCTAAACAAGTGTAGAATCTTAATGCTTTAGTTTGATCTGCTATATCAGCTACAAAATCATCTAAAGCTGCTAAAAATTCTGTCGTTTTTTGCTCAGTCAACACTTCCACCACTTTCTTTTTTCATTTTGCGTGTCGCTTCAATCACAAAGTTTTCTGGTTGATTGAAATACGGATAAAAGAAGAAATCCGAAACCTTCAATTCATCTATCGTAACTTCTTTTTGGATCGCTAATGAAAGCATGTGTAACGTACCCGCTTGATCTGACTCAGTTGCTATCTGCGCTCCTAAGAGCCGATGCGTTTGTTTATGATACACCAAGCGCAACTTTACGCGATCGTTTTTAAGCATGAACTTTGGTCTTTGCCAAGTTTCATAATCAACATACTCACATGGAATATTATACCGTTCAGCCTGGTTAACGGTTATTCCCGTTGAAAATAAATTTAAGCCAAAAACTTGGACTGCATTTGACGTCTGCGTTCCATTAGATGAAATAGTCTCACCTGCGATATTTTTAGCAGCCACGTAGGCTCCACGCATCGCATCTGAGACAGAAAAATTAACGACTAATTCTTTTAAAATATTTGAATATGATGTTGAACAATCACCAACTGCATAAACATCAGGGTCCGACGTTTGTTGATATTCATTTACGATATAGGCTCCGTTAGTGTATAACTCTAAATGAAATCGTCCCAGTGACGTATTTGGTAAAAAGCCCATCGTTAAAATGACCATATCTGTCAAATATTTGCCTCGATCAGTAATGATCTGGGCAATCTTGCCAGCTTTACCGACATAACTTTGAACTTCTTCTGCCAAACAAAGGTCGATCCCTTTTTCACGTAAACGCTCTTCTACCAAATGCCCAAATTGCTCATCATAATGGGCTGACATCAGATACGGATTAGCATCGTAGATCGTTACATGCTTGCCACGTTTTTGGATCGCTTCAGCCACTTCGATCCCGATATATCCACCACCAATGATCGCAACATTTTTTACATTGTTTAGATCCAAACGTTGATTTACTTCAAGGGCTTCATTTAAATTCTTGATACGATAGATCCCACGCAGATCACTACCACTGATCCCTAAACTAACTTGCGACGCTCCCGTTGCTAACACTAGCTTATCATACTTAACTCCCTGTAACCCTTGTTTATCCCTAAAGATCACTTTTTTATTTCTAAAATCGATCGATTTGACTTGCGCTTTAGTGTGTAGCGCTGCGATCTGCTTACGTAACTCATCATTTTTAATGTAGAAAAAATTTCGATATGAATTGACTTCATTACCTAATAATAACGGTGTACCACAGCTGAGATATCCTAGATCATCACTCTTATCGATCATTGTGATCTCAAATTCTTTTCCGCTATCTATCAAATTCCTAGCCACCGCTAAACCAGCGTGGTTTGCTCCCACGATCACGATCTTTTCTGACGACATTTTCTTTTTCCTTTCCAAATTTATCTTTATCGCAATATAAACGCCCATCAACTTTAAGATCTTCTTTGATCAACGAGCACTCTCTCATGTTCTAATTATACTAAAATCAAGATACGCTGACCACTAGATGAACCGAGAAATCCATTGCACAACGCAAAAACTCTCCGACATTAACTTTGGCGAAAGTTTTAAATATACAAAAAAGAAGAGCCTTAACGACTCTTCTTTTTTACCTTACTAGATTAGAAATCTTTTTCATCTTTCTTTTTCTTTGTAAAGCCCATCAAACCTAACATACCTGCAACGATCGAAGCTCCGACAGCTGCTAACGCATTGCCTTGCTTATCACCAGTTTGTGGTAATTCAGTTGCTGGGGTTTGAACTGGATTATTGACCACTGGTGTCACTTCTGGTTGCGCTGGTTGTTCTGGTTTTTGTTCCGGTGTTTCGACCTTGTGGTAGACCACAGGAGTATCAACACCTGGTTCACCCGGTGTCACACTTCTTGTTTCAGGGATCATACCAGGAATATCAGGTGTATCTGTCACGATCACCTTAGTTGGATCGTTTGGATCGTTTCTGTATTGAGGTGTTGGAACATTTGGAATTGGATTTCCATTTGGATCAACTGGAACGATCTTACCGATCTTGTTGTAGGTCACTGTTGTCTCAAGATCACGTTGTTGTGCAGTTTCACCAGGTACAGTTGCACGATCTGCATAGTAGCCTTCGATAACTGGAACTTTGACTGTTGCATAGTCATCGATATCAGACTTCCATGGTTCACTTGGATTCAAGACTTCGCCAGTTACCTTATCAACGATCAATGTGCGTGTCCAAGTAGATGTTTGGATGTCATCATCACGTAACTTATTACCGTTACCGTCAACAAAGTGAACAGTTGAAGTATATTGTTTCGTGTAATCATCCTTAGTTGGCCATTTTGGACCATTTGGATCATCTGGATTGATCGGTGTACCTGGTTCATGTGGGTTATTTGGCCCAACTGGTTCAGTACCATGACCTAATTTAACAACAAAGACTTGTTCTGTTCCGTTGTCATTGTAGACTGGAGTACCAGCATTAGTAAACCCATCTTCGATCAAGACATAGCCCTTCTTGGTCAATTCAGTGATCCGAGATGTAGTCGAGTAATCGATCTTGTCACCAACATTACCTGTCACGGAATCAGATTCGATCGTTGTGCCTGTCTTAGTATCAACATAAACGATCTTAGCTGTTTGCACATGCTTTTCAGGTGTTACTGGAACATATTTAACTGGTGTATCTTCACCTGGATCTGTTGGTGTCACACTTGGTACTTCTGGACGGTAGCCTGGGATCTCTGGTACTGGTTGATCTGGTGTCGTCTTACCTGGATCTGTTGGATCATTTGGATACTGTGGTGTTGGTGCATCTGGAATTGGGTTTCCTTCTGGGTCGACCGGAATGATCTTACCTAACTTAGCGTAAGTGAATGTTGCTGTCATGTCGCCCTTACCAAACTTACCTGTTGTATTTGAAGTTTCTTTCAAATAGTAACCGTCGATCACTTTAGCGTCGCCTGTTACATCATATTCAGAACCTTCTTCATAGTCTGTACCCTTAACGACTGATGGTGAAATTTCATTACCTTCTTCATCTACGAAACGTTCAGTCAAGGTGTACTTAGCGTTTTCGATCGGTACATATTTGACTGGTGTGTCTTTACCTGGATCTGTTGGTGTCACACTTGGTACTTCTGGACGGTAGCCTGGGATCTCTGGTACTGGTTGATCTGGTGTCGTCTTACCTGGATCTGTTGGATCATTTGGATACTGTGGTGTTGGTGCATCTGGAATTGGGTTTCCTTCTGGGTCGACCGGAATGATCTTACCTAACTTAGCGTAAGTGAACGTTGCTGTCATGTCGCCCTTACCAAACTTACCTGTTGTATTTGAAGTTTCTTTCAAATAGTAACCATCGATCACTTTAGCGTCGCCTGTTACATCATATTCAGAACCTTCTTCGTAGTCTGTACCCTTGATGACTGATGGTGAGATCTCGTTTCCATCTTCATCTACGAAACGTTCAGTCAAGGTGTACTTAGCGTTTTCGATCGGTACATATTTGACTGGTGTGTCTTTACCTGGATCTGTTGGTGTCACACTTGGTACTTCTGGACGGTAGCCTGGGATCTCTGGTACTGGTTGATCTGGTGTCGTCTTACCTGGATCTGTTGGATCATTTGGATACTGTGGTGTTGGTGCATCTGGAATTGGGTTTCCTTCTGGATCAACTGGAATGATCTTACCTAACTTAGCGTAAGTGAACGTTGCTGTCATGTCGCCCTTACCAAACTTACCTGTTGTATTTGAAGTTTCTTTCAAATAGTAACCATCGATCACTTTAGCGTCGCCTGTTACATCGTATTCAGACCCTTCTTCGTAGTCTGTACCCTTGATGACTGATGGTGAGATCTCGTTTCCATCTTCATCTACGAAACGTTCAGTCAAGGTGTACTTAGCGTTTTCGATCGGTACATATTTGACTGGTGTGTCTTTACCTGGATCTGTTGGTGTCACACTTGGTACTTCTGGACGGTAGCCTGGGATCTCTGGTACTGGTTGATCTGGTGTCGTCTTACCTGGATCTGTTGGATCATTTGGATACTGTGGTGTTGGTGCATCTGGAATTGGGTTTCCTTCTGGATCAACTGGAATGATCTTACCTAACTTAGCGTAAGTGAACGTTGCTGTCATGTCGCCCTTACCAAACTTACCTGTTGTATTTGAAGTTTCTTTCAAATAGTAACCATCGATCACTTTAGCGTCGCCTGTTACATCGTATTCAGACCCTTCTTCGTAGTCTGTACCCTTGATGACTGATGGTGAGATCTCGTTTCCATCTTCATCTACGAAACGTTCAGTCAAGGTGTACTTAGCGTTTTCGATCGGTACATATTTGACTGGTGTGTCTTTACCTGGATCTGTTGGTGTCACACTTGGTACTTCTGGACGGTAGCCTGGGATCTCTGGTACTGGTTGATCTGGTGTCGTCTTACCTGGATCTGTTGGATCATTTGGATACTGTGGTGTTGGCGCATCTGGAATTGGGTTTCCTTCTGGATCAACTGGAATGATCTTACCTAACTTAGCGTAAGTGAACGTTACAGTTACGTTATCCTTACCAAATGTCCCTTTAGCGTTATCGGAAACAGTCTTCAAGTAGTAGCCATCGATCACTTTAGCGTCGCCTGTTACATCGTAAGCAGATCCTGCTTCATAATCCGTACCCTTTGTTACGTTTGGTGCTAGTTCTTTACCATCTTCGTCAACAAATTTTTCAACTAAGCTATACTTGGCAACTTCGTCTTTTTCGTATTTAACTGGTGTATCTTCACCTGGTTTATTTGGAACGACCGTGTTACCATCTGGTGTCAAACCTGGTGTATCTTGATTTGGTACGACATGCCATCCTGGGATCTCTGGTACTGGCGTTTTTCCACCCTTGGTTGGATCTGTTGGATCATTTGGATATTGTGGCGTTGGTGCATCTGGAATTGGATTTCCTTCTGGATCAACTGGAATGATCTTGCCTAATGGACGGTAAACAACTTCTTCAGTCAAGTTTTCTTGTTTTGTATCCTTAGCTGCAACAGTTGCCTTATCAGCATAATAACCATCTACAAGTGGTGATTTTACAGCATCGTATTGTGCCTTATCCGCTGTCCAAGCTTCATTAGGATTCTTAACTTCACCAGTTACTGTATCAACAAGCAATGTCCGTGTCCAAGTAGATGTTTGAACATTGTCATCAGCAACTTTATTACCTTTATCATCAACATATGTGATCGTTGATGTGTAATCCTTACTGTATTGATCTTTAGCTGGCCATTTTGGACCATCTGGATCATTAGGATTGATCGGTGTGTCTGGTTCATGTGGGTCTGTTGGACCAACTGGTTTTTCACCGTGCTTTAAGATAACGTCAAAGACTTGGTCAGTGTTCTTATCGTTATCAAATGTTGCATCAGCTGGGAAACCATCACTTACCAAGACATAACCCTTGTCAGTCAATTCTTTGATCTTAGCTGCCGTCGAATAAGCGATCTTAGTTGAACTCTTACCTGTCACATTATCAGACGTGATCGTTTGACCCGTCGTTTCATCGATATAGTTGATCGTTGCTTTTTGATCATCATAGTTGTAAACGACCTCTGTATCCTTACCCGGATCTGTTGGTGTGACACTTGGTACTTCTGGTGTCATTCCTGGGATCTCTGGTACTGGTTGGTCTGGTGTCGTCTTACTTGGATCTGTTGGATCATTTGGATATTGTGGCGTTGGCGCATCTGGAATTGGGTTTCCTTCTGGATCAACTGGAATGATCTTGCCTAACTTAGCGTAAGTGAACGTTACAGTTACGTTATCCTTACCAAATGTCCCTTTAGCGTTATCGGAAACAGTCTTCAAGTAGTAGCCATCGATCACTTTAGCGTCACCTGTTACATCGTAAGCAGATCCTGCTTCATAATCCGTACCCTTTGTTACGTTTGGTGCTAGTTCTTTACCATCTTCGTCAACAAATTTTTCAACTAAGCTATACTTGGCAACTTCGTCTTTTTCGTATTTAACTGGTGTATCTTCACCTGGTTTATTTGGAACGACCGCGTTACCATCTGGTGTCAAACCTGGTGTATCTTGATTTGGCACGACATGCCATCCTGGGATATCAGGTACTGGCGTTTTTCCACCCTTGGTTGGATCTGTTGGATCATTTGGATATTGTGGCGTTGGCGCATCTGGAATTGGGTTTCCTTCTGGATCAACTGGAATGATCTTGCCTAACTTAGCGTAAGTGAACGTTACAGTTACGTTATCCTTACCAAATGTCCCTTTAGCGTTATCAGAAACAGTCTTCAAGTAGTAGCCATCGATCACTTTAGCATCGCCTGTTACATCGTAAGCAGATCCTGCTTCATAATCCGTACCCTTTGTTACGTTTGGTGCTAGTTCTTTACCATCTTCGTCAACAAATTTTTCAACTAAGCTATACTTGGCAACTTCGTCTTTTTCGTATTTAACTGGTGTATCTTCACCTGGTTTATTTGGAACGACCGTGTTACCATCTGGTGTCAAACCTGGTGTATCTTGATTTGGTACGACATGCCATCCTGGGATATCAGGTACTGGCGTTTTTCCACCCTTGGTTGGATCTGTTGGATCATTTGGATATTGTGGCGTTGGCGCATCTGGAATTGGATTTCCTTCTGGATCAACTGGAATGATCTTACCTAACTTAGCGTAAGTGAACGTTACAGTTACGTTGTCCTTACCAAATGTCCCTTTAGCGTTATCGGAAACAGTCTTCAAGTAGTAGCCATCGATCACTTTAGCGTCGCCTGTTACATCGTAAGCAGATCCTGCTTCATAATCCGTACCCTTTGTTACGTTTGGTGCTAGTTCTTTACCATCTTCGTCAACAAATTTTTCAACTAAGCTATACTTGGCAACTTCGTCTTTTTCGTATTTAACTGGTGTATCTTCACCTGGTTTATTTGGAACGA
This sequence comes from Ligilactobacillus murinus, assembly GCF_003288115.1. NCBI lineage: Bacteria > Bacillati > Bacillota > Bacilli > Lactobacillales > Lactobacillaceae > Ligilactobacillus > Ligilactobacillus murinus. Next base: position 1,368,676 of record NZ_CP023565.1, read on the forward strand.
CCGCGTTACCATCTGGTGTCAAACCTGGTGTGTCTTGATTTGGCACGACATGCCATCCTGGGATATCAGGTACTGGCGTTTTTCCACCCTTGGTTGGATCTGTTGGATCATTTGGATATTGTGGCGTTGGTGCATCTGGAATTGGATTTCCTTTTGGATCAACTGGTGTTACCTTACCCATTGGCTTGTAAACAACTTTTTCGACCAGATCTTTTTGTTCAGTTGGCTTTTCAGGAACAACTGACTTGTCAGCATAGTACCCTGGAACTACTGGAACGTTTACTTTAGAGTAATTTGGCTTATCTGGAGTCCAAGCTTCATTTGGATTTAAGATCTCGCCTGTAACTTTATCTACATTTAAAGTACGTGTCCAAGTAGATATTTGCTTATCATCAGGAATATTAGGCATCTTATTGCCTTGTTCATCAACAAATTCAACGGTTGAAGTATATTCCTTTTCATAATTGTCTTTTTCAGGCCATTTTGGACCATCTGGATCATTAGGGTTGATCGGTGTGCCCGGTTCATGTGGGTCTGTTGGTCCAACTGGAGCAGTATCATGTTCTAATGTTACATAGTATGTTTCTGGTGCATCACCAAATGTAGCATTTGCTGGTACACCATCACTGACTAATTTGTAACCCTTAGCAACATAGCTAGCGATCGTATCTTTAGTCGTATATCCTAAAGAATCACCTGGTGTCCCCTTAAGTTCTTTAGTTTCAAGAACCTTGTTGTTTTCTGTCTTGTCTTGATAAATGATCGTTACAGGTTGTTGTTGAACTACCTTCTTATAAACAATAACTGTTTCGTAGTTAGCTGGCATTGGTGCCACACCGTTATTATTTTTGAAAGCTTCAGTCAACTTACCATTTTTAACGACAGTATCATTTGGCATATCTAAAGTAGCGTGGATCGAAGCAGCATTACCCCCGACTGTCACACCATTTGCATTAGTTGATTTGATACTTGCAGTATAACCAGCGATCTCTGGTGTTGCTACTGCATCATAAGCTGTCTTAGTGTTAGAGCCATTAACGACTTTCCAACCTGAATCTTTAGTAACTACATATAAGCTTTTGATGTAATCTAAAATCTGATCAGCTGTGTGTCTAGCTGCATAAGCCTTAACTTCATTGATCTGATCAGCCGTTAGATCAAGGATGAGATCACGAGTTACATCAACTGTTTGTGTAACTGTTGGAGCAGCTTCAGTGCCATCTTCATAAACATACTTGATCACATTTTGATGTTGTCCAGATGCTTGTGTTTCTGTTGAGTGTGGGAACCAGATCTGGTGGGAAGCACGCATCGTAGAGATACCATAATATGGTGCTGTACCTTTTGCACCTTTGACTGTTGGAGAAGTCTGATTATCCTTGATATCATTTGCAAGAACACCAGCTGTTAATCCTATACCACTGATCGATGAATCAGGATTTGCACCGTTATCCCAAATATTTTTAGCTGCAAATCCATTTTTATCAAATTCTACTGAGTTAACGTTCAACCAAATTTGCTGTGCGCTATCAGACTTGATCTGTTGGTAAACAACGTAATCTGTACCACCGATCTTAAGTACACCTTTTGTGCCTCCCATGTAGATCAAGTTAGCCGTGTACTTTTCATTTGTAGTATTGATACTTACACCACCAACAGGCATCCAACCTGTTGTGGCACCGCCAGCAGAGTAACGTTGCAAGTTAAGGTACAACGGATCTTGAATGTCGATCACCGATTGTGCTGCACCTAACGGAAATGAGATCAATTCAGCGTAGAAGTTCGTGTTGTCATCACGGATATCAACAACGGCACCTTTCTTAGATGTAAAGGCTGCATGTGTGTTAGCATTTTGTGAATCTAAAGAAATAACGTCATCCCACGGATTATCTCCACGACCGGTCAAAATAACGCGGAAAGTAGCGTATTCATCGATCGTGATATTACCGCCTTCATTGACCCCGATATAGTTATAACCATCATAACTACCAGATACCCCAGTCTTACCATTTGATTCAAACAATGTATTGGAATGCTTAGAGATCAAGATGTTTGAGTTATTTGCTAGATCTAACGCCACACCCCGACCTTTATTTTGGAAATGAACATTTGAATATTCACCGGAAGTAAAATTAGCGTTGTTACCTAAGATAAAACCATCACGACCGGCGAAATTGAAGTTTGAATAATCCCCGAATGTTACGGTTGTAGGGCCAGCATTACGTGATCGAGCTGTCGTATAACCACCAAAGCGATCTCTATCTGTGATCCCGATCGCTGGACGAGTTGCCCCGATCGAAACAGCTTGACCGATGCTTGTGTTCATATTGACAGTGGAGTTCTTACCTGTTAAGAAATTACCACCATTTAACATGAAGATCCCGGCATCATGATAACGAGCACTATCAGTTGCATTGTTAGTGTTCATGTTGATCGTCATTGTAGCATTGTCACCAACACGAACCGTGGAACCGTCTGGTAAGTTGATACCATCACCGATCGCAGAACGGTTAAGGGTAAAGTTAGCCCCATCCTTAACAGTTACTGACTTAGCACCCCAAATGTTAGCATCGTTACCGTTAGCTTTATAGGTGTTAACTGTTGGTTTGCTTGAAGTTGAAACTGTCGATGTCGTCGCACCATCGATCACAACATCACCATTTCCGCTACCACCGTAAAGGGAAGCACCGGAATGTCTTACATCTTTAAAAGTAACTGTTGAGTTATTACCTGTAAATGTTACCGCACCATTTGCACTTGAAGTGATCAAGTTCAAATTGTCAAAAGTAAGGTTCAAGTTACCATTTACTTTTAATGGGTTAGTACCAAAGTTGATACCAGAATTATTGTTAGTCCCTTTGATCACAACGTTGCGTCTGTTAGCATAAACTGAACCTGAACCAGCTGTGATCGTCCCGTTAACGTTGATCGTATCATATTGTGAGCTATTTAAAGCATTGACAAGCCCCATCCAGTTGTTGACAGTGATAGACGTACTGTTGTCATCGGCTGTTGTTGCAGCGCGGAAAACAGGATTTGTTTCAACACCTTGAGCTTTATCAACTGCTGCCGCTTCATTTACTTGACTTACAGCTGTTTTTGTTTCATCATTATTGGATAATGTAGATTCTTTTGTTGATTCGTTTGTTACTGAATTTTCTTGTTTACTGTTGTCTACTTGCGTATTTTGTTCTTCTTTAGTGGAGGAAGTTATTGCTGTTGTAGCATCGTTGGTGGAAGTAGAAGCTGATGCTTGTGTTTGAGTATTTTCGTTAGTTTCTGCTGTTTCAGAAGTATTATCAGCTGTTGTCACATCATCATTAGTGGAAGAGGTGGAAGAAGTTGATGATGCAGCTTTCAACTTGACCGTTTGCTCATTGATGTTTGTGGAAGAATCATCTTGAGTTGCGATCTCTGGTTGCTTATCGGTATCAGTATTTTGTTCAGCTGCACTAGCACCTGTGGCTTGTCCAAGGAAGAAGGCCGTACCTACTAAAACCGATGTTACACCTACACTGAGCTTTTTGATCGTATATTTGGAAACTTTATTGGCAGATTTTCGCAAATATAGATCTCGATTATTTCTTGAGACCATTGTCTATGTTTCTCTCCTTTAACTTAAATTTTAGAATTCTATTGATTATAAATACTGTTCAATATTTTAAAAATGGACAATTCAACAAAAATTGTAAAAAATGTTATGAATTTTATATAAATAATTGTATTTTTCAATAAAATTTGTAAAAGTGTTCTATCTCTTGACTAGATTAGACTGAAAAAAGTTATAATGATAATTGAGTTGATAAATTATTAAAAAGTTCATGTATCTATTTTAATTTATATTATGTAAAGAGGTCACGATTTATATGAAAAGGCTAAAAATGATAAAATCTCTGCATGTTTGCCTTAGACTTCCCATTATTGTCTTTGACGAAAATCTAGAGATCATCGAAGAGTATCGTTCTAATCAGACACCGGTGCTCTTTAACGACTATGAAAATATCCTAAATGAAGCTTTGAATTCACACGAGTTATTCAGTTTCATTAGCGGGAAACTAAACGACATGTTTTTACTCTATAATTTTGAGAATTTTCATATCCTATTTGGTCCCTTTAAATGCAATATCGTTGACAAAACTTTCTTCTATAAAGAAATGAAAGTTTTAAAGATCAACGCTAAAGATCAAGAGATCCTCTATAGTTATTTAAATGACCTACCGTTATTTTCAACTAGTGATCTCCGTGATATTTTGATCATGGTCCACTACTTCTTTTCTGGTGAAATAAAAGATCTAATGTCTGATAAGATCCACCTTGAAACAAAGAAATACTCAACTGAGATCACCGATGAACGGATCGAATATTTGGTTTCTCAAAACTTCGATTCAAATATGTATCTCTATCTCTATGAACACAAGATATTGGACTATGTCCGTAGTGGCGATGTCAACAAATTACGCGATATGGTCTTCAAACTAAGCAATGGTGTCATCCCTGCGGTTACAGGTGATACCCTACGTTCAGAAAAAAATTATTCGATCGTGGTTTTTGAAAAACTATCTCAGGCTGGGATCGAGTTAGGCATGGATATCATCACTGCTTATGGTAGTCGTGATCTTTTTATCAAAAAGACTGAACTAAGTAATACTTTAGATGAGATCTTGCAGGTCAGAGATTCGGCGATCGTTTATTACACGAGCGAAGTAAATAAGGTCATCACCTTACACTTGTCACCACTGACAACTTCGATCATTCAATATATCAACACTAATATGTATCGCCCTTTGAAAGTCAAAGAGTTAGCTAGTCATTTTAATATCAGTGAATCTAAACTGCGGACACTCTTTAAGACTGAATTAGGCTCAACAGTCCAAGATTATATCATCGAGCGTAAAATCGAAGAAGCAAAACTCATGCTCAAGTCAAACGTTACAACTAATGAAGCAGCCTATACTCTTGGTTTTGCAGATGCATCCCACTTCTCACGGGTCTTTAAAAAGATCGTGGGCAAGACACCAAAACACTATCAGCAATCAGCTACTTTGATCGATTGATACAAGAAGCCCCCTCGAATTTTTTGAAAAAATTCAAGGGGGCTTCTTGTATAACGCTTATTTAGAAAGATCATCACGCAACTTAGCTAAAGCATCCAACTGCTCATCACTAAACGGCGAGCGTCTAACTAACGCTTGATCTTGATATTGTCTTGCGGCCACGTGCACTTCACGCTTGGCGCGTTTTATATCTTGGTACAATTCCCAAGCGGGCTTGCGCAAAGCACCTTGGGAAAAGATCGTCCACTGTTCAGCCCCATCGCTGGTCGCAACTTCTACTTGGGTCAAACGTGTCTGTAATTTTCCAGCTAAAGCTTCAATATAACTATCAGCTGTTTGACCTTCATCAGTCCAAACAACTTGCAGACCGTACTGTTCATAACTTTTTGATAATCCTGGCACATACATCGCATCAAAAACTACGATGATCTCTGCATTACTTTGCTTATAATAATCTGAGAGAATATATAATAGTTTATCACGGGCTTCTTCTAAACGATCGGCCTTTTTTAACTTCTCTAATTCTGGCCAATGCCCGATCATATTGTAGGCATCAACGATCAAAATTCGCTTCTTCATCGTTAGTTGCCCCGTGAAGTAAAGCCTTGGTAGATCAAAAGACTTGCGGCAACACTAGCATTTAAACTTTGAACATGTCCGACCATTGGGATCGTCAACATCTCATCACAATTTTTCTTAAGTAATGGTGCGATCCCTTTACCTTCATTGCCGATCACCAAAGCAGTCGGCCCCTTGGCACTCCACTTTCTAAAATCAGTCCCATGCATATCAGTTCCAAAGACCCAAACACCACGTTTTTTAAGCTCTTCGACCGTTTGCACGAGATTAGTCACGCGACATACTGGCACATATTCGATCGCACCAGTTGAGGTCTTGGCTACTGTCGAAGTCAATTGCACAGCGCGTCGCTTAGGAATAATGATCCCATGTACTCCCGCAGCATCAGCCGTTCGCATGATCGATCCTAAATTATGCGGGTCTTCGATACCATCTAAGATGATGAAAAATGGATCTTCAGCTTTAGCTTGGGCTTTAGCAAATAGATCATCTAAACTCGCATATTCATAAGCCGCTACCGCCAATACGACTCCTTGGTGGTTTTGGCCATCAGCTAATAGATCTAACTTAGCTTTTGGAACTTGGTTGACGATCACACCTTTTTTCTTGGCCAAACTAGCCACTTCTTTTAAGGCATCAGCTTTTAAACCTGCTTGCAAAAATACTTTATTGACCGCTTGTTTGCTCTTCAAAGCTGCCACAGCTGGGTGGCGTCCGATCACAAAATCTTCATTTGTTGCCATTATTTCCCCTCCGCTTCAACTGTTTTGATACACCAAGCTGCTAATTCATCTAGACGCTTTGTCTGTCCACTTAGATAAAGATAACCAAACAAAGCTTCAAAACCAGTCGAGATCCGATAAGTCACAACGGAAGTGTTCTTAGCCGAAGTATAACTCTTCGCATTTCTCCCGCGGCGGAAATACTCTTGTTCTTCTGGGGTCAACAGTTCTTGTTCTTCCATTTTCTTGATGAGCATTGCTTGGGCTTTAGCCGACACATAATGCGTTGCGCGATGATGCAAACGTGTTGGTTTGGTCATCCCTTCATCTAATAAATGCTTTCTGATATAGACTTCATAGATCGCATCTCCCATATAAGCAAGTGCGATCCCATTTACTTGTTTGTAATCTGCCATTTTAGCCTCTCTTCCATCGTGTCCCTTGTGGGGTATCTTCTAAAATGATACCTTGATCTTTCAAAGTATCTCTGATCTCATCACTTGTGGCAAAATCACGGTTTGCTCGTGCTTCATCACGTTTTTTGATCAATGCTTCGATTTTTTCATCACCGAGCTCTTCATTTTCAAATTCGATCCCAAAAATTTCGACTAAAGTTGCAAAATTTTGTAAAAGATATTCCAAAGTTGCACGGTTGACCTCTTCTCTAGCTGCATAAACATTTAATTCACGTGCTAATTCATAGACCACCGTGATCCCATTTTGCGTATTGAAGTCATCATCCATCGCTACTTTGAATTTCGCCACTAATGCTTCGACCTTGGTTTGGACCCAAGTTTCGAGCGCACCCTCCCCAGCATCTTCCAAGCGATAGCGCACATTTTGCGCCGCTGTCTTTAGTTTGTTCAAGTTAGTCTTAGCATCATCTAAATTAGCTTGGCTATAGCGGATCGGATGGCGGTATTGTGTCGTTGCCATCAAAAAGCGGACGATCTGTGGATCGAGTTTTTTGACTAATTCATGGACTGTTACGAAATTGCCTAGTGACTTACTCATCTTTTCATCGTCTTGACCGATCGTCACAAAGCCATTGTGCATCCAATAGTTGGCAAATTTTTGACCATTTTTAGCCTCACTTTGAGCGATCTCATTTTCATGGTGGGGAAATTCCAGGTCTTGACCGCCAGCGTGAATATCGATCGTCTTACCGAGATATTTACCAGCCATCACGGAACATTCGATATGCCACCCGGGACGCCCTTTGCCCCAAGGAGAATCCCAGGCGATCTCCCCAGGCTTAGCACTCTTCCAAAGGGCAAAATCTAATGGATCTTCTTTTTTGCCTTGATCACTTGCTTGGACACGTTCACTGGCCCCTTGTTCTAAGGCATCGATCGATTGACCCGAAAGTTTTCCGTAGTCTTTAAATTTGCGGGCACGATAATAGACGTCACCTTGCGTCTCATAGGCATAGCCTTTATCCACTAAAGTAGCGATAAAATCGATTATCTCTGGCATATTTTCCATGACTCGCGGATTTTTGCTTGCCTTTTTGATGTTCAATGCAGCAATATCTTCATAAAAAGCCGCAATAAATTTAGTTGTTACTTCTTGAACCGACAGCCCCGTTTCTTGACTAGCTTTGATGATCTTATCATCAACATCGGTAAAGTTAGAAACATAATTTACTTCATATCCTCGATATTCAAGGTAGCGTCGAACAGTATCAAAAGCGATCGCTGAGCGGGCATTACCGATATGAATATAATTATAGACAGTTGGCCCGCAGACATACATGCTGACTTTACCTGCAACAAGCGGTTCAAATGCTTCTTTTTCTTTTGTTAAAGTATTATAGATCTGGATCATCTTGTAAACCCCCTTTTATCTTGAGTGTGGAGCAAGTTGGGCTAAGGCGTATGAACAACTGCGCTTTAAGGCTGATGCGCTTTTTGCATCTGACTTGAAGCACTGTTATTCACTAGCCTTAAACTTGCGCAACACGTTATCTTGAGTGTGGAGCAAGTTGGGTTAAGGCGTATGAATAACTGCGCTTTAAGGCTGATGCGCTTTTTGTATCTGACTTGAAGCACTGTTATTCACTAGCCTTAAACTTGCGCAACACGTTATCTTGAGTGTGGAGCAAGTTGGGTTAAGGCGTATGAATAACTGCGCTTTAAGGCTGATGCGCTTTTTGCATCTGGCTTAAAGCGCAGTTATTCACTAGCCTTAAACTTGCGTAACACGTTATTAGGCGCAAAGGATGTAAACAAAAGGGCTGCAACTTTTGTCACAGCCCTGATTAAGCTGCCTTTGCGCAGACTAATGTCTTTTTATCGCAGCTTGTTATTATATTCTAAGCTTTCATTTCAGCTAAAGTCTTATCCAAATGTTCCAAAACTTTTTGGCGACCTAAAAGCTCGATCGAAGGAGCTAATTCTGGTCCGTGCATTTCACGCGTCGTTGCGATCCGGATAGGCATGTAAAGCTTACGCCCACGCACACCAGTATCTTTTTGGATCTGACGGATCATGTTTTGGATCGAGACAGCATCAAAAATCGGTAATTGCTTTGCTTGCTTAGCAAATTCTTCTAGCACGATCGTTGCTGACTCATCTGCTAATTCGGCTTTAGCTTCTTCATCTAGCATTGGTGGTTCAGTGAAGAAGATCTCAGCCATTTCAGCTAATTGACCCGTATAAGACATTTGACGCTTATACAAGTTAACTAATTGGCGGACCCATTGGATCTTCAGCGTATCTGGATCTGCTTTGATCTTGCCTGCTTTGATCAATTGCTTCAAAGATGAATCTGTGATCTCATCGCTATCAGCTGATTTGACATATTGGTTGTTGATCCATTCAAGTTTCTTACCATCAAAAGCTGCTGGTGATTTACTTAAACGTTTTGGATCAAACATCTTGACAAAGTCTTTTTGTGAGAAGATCTCAGATTCACCCACTGGAGACCAGCCAAGCAGGGTGATGAAGTTAAACATTGCTTCTGGCAAGTAACCTAATGAACGATATTGTTCGATAAATTGCAAGACAGATTCATCACGCTTGGAAAGCTTCTTACCTGTTTCGGAGTTGATGATAAGTGACATATGCCCAAAGACTGGCGCTTCCCAGCCAAAAGCATCGTAAACCGCCAATTGTTTTGGTGTGTTAGCCACGTGATCATCCCCACGTAAAACGTGTGTGATGTTCATCAAATGATCATCTACAACTACCGCAAAATTGTAAGTTGGCATCCCATCGCGTTTTTGGATCACAAAGTCGCCCCCGATAGTGTCGGAATTGAAGCTAACTTTACCTTTAACGATATCATCCCATTCGTAGACCTTATCATGTGGTAAACGGATCCGGATAACTGGTTTTAAGCCTTTTGCTTTAGCTTCTTCTTGTGAAGCCTTGATCTGATCAGCTGTCATACCTTCGTATTCGTAGATATAACGTGGTGCTTCACCGTTAGCTTTTTGTTCTTCACGTTGCGCTTGTAATTCTTCTTCTGTCATATAAGATTCATACGCTAGACCCTTGTCCAATAATTCTTGGATCAATGGTTGGTAGATATCTTTACGTTCAGATTGACGGTAAGGACCATATTTACCTGGTTTATCTGGACCTTCATCCCAGTCGATCCCTAACCATTTAAGGTTGTCGAGCTGGCTTTTTTCGCCGTCTGCAATATTACGTTTAGTATCCGTATCTTCAATTCGTAAAACGAATGTCCCTTTATTGTGACGTGCAAATAAATAGTTAAATAACGCGGTTCGTGCATTACCGATATGCAAATGCCCCGTTGGACTTGGTGCATAACGAACGCGAATCTTATCTTTTGCCAATTTAAGCGCCTCTTTCTTGTTATTACTTTACATACCCTACAATTTTACAATGAATAAGGTAAAAAATAAACTACTCTAGGCTAATTCCTTAGTTTTTTTCCCGTAACTTCTTCTTAGAATGATAGGGTTTCGCAAAAATCATCCGCCCCGCATCGGTCTGGATCGCTGAAGTAACTTCAACTTCGAGCGTCTTATTCATGTAATAACGTCCATCTTCAACCACGATCATCGTGCCATCATCAAGATAAGCGACCCCTTGTTGCCGCTCAGTCCCGTTCTTGATCACCATGACGTTCAAGCGTTCACCAGGGATCACTCGAGGCTTGAGGGATTTAGCCAAAGCATTGACGTTTAAGACCTTCACATTTTGAAATTCGCTGACTTTATTCAAATTATAGTCATTAGTTACGATCACTGCATCTAACATCTTAGCGAGCTTGATCAATTTTGAATCAACTTCTTGGATGTCATCAAAATCGCCTTCATACATCTCAACTGGTACGATATTTTCATTTTGCAACTTATTCAAAATATCCAGCCCACGGCGCCCGCGAACACGTTTGATACTATCACCTGAATCAGCGATATATTGCAATTCATATAAGACAAAGTTAGGTACGACTAAGGTCCCTTCTAAAAAGCCAGTCTTGGCGAGATCATAGATCCGTCCATCGATCAAAATGTTAGTATCTAACAATTTATATTTATAGAAATTGTCGCCTACTTTACGTTCTAAAACATTATTTTCTTCGACTTCTTTTTTCTTAGACCGTGCCGAAAATAACTTAGGCAGATCCCCCAAACGCGTCCGGCCTACGAACCAGCCGAGATAGGCAAATAAGATCATCACGATCACTGGCAAGATCGTATTGATAAAGAACAGTGGTGATTGCCAGAAAAGCGTTGAGATCAAGACTGCGATCACAAGTGATACAATAATTGCAATACTCTCAGAAATGATCGCTTCGGTCTTTTGTTTAGCCAGTGTCTCTTCGACTTTTTTTAGCGCACCTTCAAGTGGTTCCGCTAAAATAAATGAGCATAGCATCATTAAAATTAACCCGATAAACATATTTACGATCGGATTATATAAAACTTGTAATTGGATATTTAATAGGTTCCACAGACCGGGTAAAAAGGAATACCCCGCCCCGATACCAAGGAACGCAAAGATCAATTGGATTATTCGTTTGCGCATGTATTAATGACCCCTTTCTTAAAAAACATGCCGTAAAGCTTCACTGATCGTCTTAACGCCAACTACATCGATATTAGTTGGCAATTCCAGACCATTTAAATTATTTTGGGGGATAAAGACCCGTTTAAAGCCTAATTTAGCTGCTTCAGCTATTCTTTGGTCGATCCGAGTCACCCGTCTGATCTCACCGGTCAAACCTAATTCACCAATAAAACAGTCATCTGGTGCGGTCTGTTGGTCACGATAACTCGATACCAAACTCATCGCGATCGCTAGATCGATCGCTGGTTCATCTAATTTAACGCCCCCAGCGGCTTTTAAGTAAGCATCTTGATTTTGTAAAAGTAGCCCCGCCCGCTTTTCGAGCACTGCCATGATCAACGAGACCCGATTGTGATCTAGTCCTGTCGTGGTCCGCTTAGCGTTGCCAAAGGCTGTTGGAGTGACTAAAGCTTGGATCTCTGCTAAGATCGGCCGTGTTCCTTCCATTGAGACCACGACAGCCGAACCGGTCGCACCACTTAAACGCTCTTCTAAGAAGATCTCAGATGGATTAGGAACTTCAACTAGCCCGCCATCTCGCATCTCAAACACGCCGATCTCATTGGTCGAACCAAAACGATTTTTGACTGCACGTAAGATCCGGTAGGTGCGATGCATGTCACCTTCAAAGTACAACACCGTATCGACCATATGCTCTAAGATCTTGGGCCCAGCGATCGCGCCACCTTTGGTCACATGACCAACGATAAAGATCGTGATCCCATTGGTCTTAGCAACTTGCATCAAAGCAGCAGTCACCTCGCGGATCTGCGCCACACTTCCGACCGCCGAAGTAACTTCTGGCATCTGCATCGTTTGAACTGAGTCAATGATGACATAGTCTGGTTTTAAGTCTTCGATATTTTGTAAAATACTGCCCATATCGGTCTCAGGGTAAAGGTAAAATTCACTGCCTGAGACTCCCAAGCGTTGGGCCCGCATCTTGATCTGGTTTGCACTTTCTTCACCCGAAACGTAGAGCAACTTTCCCCCTTGATCTGATAAACTTCCCGAAACTTGTAAAAGTAACGTTGATTTACCGATCCCAGGATCGCCCCCGATCAAGACCATTGAACCAGGAACAACGCCCCCACCTAAGACCCGATTCAATTCACCATTTTTCGTATCGACTCTAGGTGTTTGTGAGATCTTGATCGTATCGATCTTTTGTGGGGCATTCGTTGTTCCTGTCAAAGTAACGCGTGGGGTAGCTTTAACCGCTGCACTTTTTTGTTCAACTTCTTCAACTAAAGTGTTCCATTCGCTACAGTTAGGACACCGCCCCAAATAACGTGGTGATACATAGCCACAATTTTGACATACATATCTAGTTTTGACTTTTGCCATAATTGCCCCCCTCTACTTATAAAATATAAGTATACCCGAAAATTATTAAAAAATTTTATAAGATATCTTTAAATTCCTAACGTCCTGATGAGCCAAAACCACCGGTTCTCTTAGCTAGAGGCGTGGCTTCATCATCAGCCAAAAGGTATGGTAAAAAGATGCCTTGGCCTAATCTTTCACCTTTTTTGATCACTTTGTCCGTTAGCCCAAAATTGACCAATTGGAAAAAGATCTCACCTTCATTATTATCATTTCCATAATAATCAGCATCAACGATCCCGACCCCATTTGGTAAGATCAAGCCGTGTTTTAGCGGATTGCTAGAACGGTTAGCCAGCATCAAGAACTCATCCGGTTGCATATAAGCCTTGATCCCCGTCGGTACAAGGTATGGTTTTAAGACCTTATTAGCAGCTACTAACTCTTTAGCTGTGTGCTCTTTTTGTTTACGTAATGCATGTAAGATCTGCAAAAAGTTACGCTTCCAAATACTTGGCAAGACAAAATCTTTAGCGGCACAAAAATCATAGCCCGCTGCATTTTGTGTTGCTCTAACTGGCAACGTCAAGTCCTCACCTTGATATTTTGAAACGATCTCAAATCCTCTTTTCATTTCTCAAACCCCATTCATTTTAGTAGTTGTCAGTACTATATTTATGATACCATTAATTTTGAAGGCAAACAGCATTTCACATTATTTAATGTTATGTTTTTTACCGCTGATAATTATTTAATTTGGGGTGATAGATATGGATTTCATCTGGCAAGACGACCAGCTAATTTGTCAAAACGAGCAGCAAGAAATGCTCGGTAATATTGGCTTTAAAATGATCAATGATGACCAAACTTATGTTATCGAACGTACTTTTGTCGCTGAACAAGCACGCGGCCAAGGACTTGCAAAAAAGATGACCGTCTTCTTTTTAGAGCACGCAAAGGCGCAAAATAAGACGATCCTGCCTCTGTGCTCTTACACGCAAAAATATTTTGCAGCCAATCCTGAACTTGAACACTTATTATTCAAGCAAAATAAATAAGTTAAATCTGAAAGGGTCTTTTACATGAATCAAAATGAACTAAAACGTCTGGTAGGCGAAAAATCAGTTGAATGGGTCAAAAATGGGATGATCGTCGGCTTAGGTACCGGCTCGACAGTCCGCTATATGGTCGATGCTTTGGGACGCCGGATCGCTGAAGAAGATCTCCAAATAACTGGCGTAACTACTTCAAGTGTTACGGCTAAACAGGCTGAAGCGTTAGGCATTCCTTTGATCTCAGTCGATGAGGCTGATCATATCGATATCGTGATCGACGGTGCCGATGAGATCTCAAGCGATTTTCAAGGTATCAAGGGTGGTGGCGCTGCTCTTTTATTTGAAAAGATCGTTGCCGTCAACTCCACTAAAGTTCTCTGGATCGTGGATGAAAGCAAGATGGTCGATAAATTAGGCGCTTTCCCATTACCAGTTGAGGTCATCCCATATGGTAGCCAGAAATTATTTGACCGTTTTGCCGCTAAGGGCTTAAATCCCACTTTCCGCAAACAAGAAAATGGTAGTCTCTTATTGACCGACTCAGATAATTACATCATCGATCTTCACCTCGAACAGATCGATGATCCACATGCTTTAGCCGAATATCTCATCCACCAAGTCGGAGTCGTTGAACACGGTCTTTTCTTAGACATGGTAAACGATGTGATCGTCGGCAAACAAGTTGGGCCTGTAGTCTTACATGCTCGTAATTAGCCAAAACTTGTAACTTTTATCACCATAGACTAATATTTAAAAAAATAGATTTAATAATTTAAAACTAATTCATTATTTACTTATAGCTAAAAGAGGACTACACTATTAGTAGTTCATTAAAGGGGGATGATTTTCAGTGACTAAATCAATCAGCACTGCACAACTCAAAAATTTTAAAAATTTACTTGAAAAACGTAATGATCACCGTGTTCTTGAACGGACTGTGACCCAAAATGGGATCTTAGCTTCCAGCTGTGACTATCGTGCAAAAGTAAACACAACACCTGTTTTCTCGATCGATCTTGATACAGGTAAGGTCGCTGACCAAAAACGATCCGGGCGTTGCTGGATGTTTGCAGCCTTGAATACTTTGCGTCACGATCTACGCAATCGCTTAAATCTACCAGATGAGTTTGAGTTATCACAAAACTTTACATTCTTCTGGGATAAACTCGAAAAAGCAAATTATTTTTATGAAAACATCTTACAAACAGCTGACTTCCCAACTTCTGACCGGAAAGTTTCATGGTTGTTAGCAACTCCACAACAAGATGGTGGACAATGGGATATGATCATGGGCTTGATCGAAAAATATGGCGTTGTGCCTAAGTCGGCTATGCCAGAGACCCACAACTCCTCAGCTTCAAGTGAATTCAACTCACTTTTGAACCTTAAATTGCGTAAAGATGCCGTTTTGTTGCGCGAATTAGTTCAAAATAAGGCAACCAAAGCTCAGATCGAAGCCAAAAAAGAAAAAATGTTAGCTGAAGTTTATCGCATGGCAGCTTACAGCTTTGGTGAACCACCGGCAACATTTGATTTTGAATATCGTGATCAAGCTAACAATTATCACCTTGATCGTAACTTGACACCAAAAGAATTCTTCGATAAATATCTCGGTTGGGAAACCAAGGATTACATCTCCGTGATCAACGGCCCAACAGATGATAAGCCTTTCAACCACATGTATACAGTTGATATGTTAGGCAATGTCGTTGGTGGGCGTGAAGTTCGACATCTAAACGTTGATATGGACACCTTCAAAAAATTAGCTATCAAGCAATTAGAAGCGGGCGAAAGCGTTTGGTTTGGGTGTGATGTTGGCCAAGCTTCTGACCGCAAACAAGGGATCATGGATACTGAACTCTATCACCGCGATCAACTCTTTGATGTTGATCTTTCAATGTCAAAAGCAGAACGCTTAGATTACGGCGAAAGCTTGATGACACATGCCATGGTCTTGACCGGGGTCGATCTTCTTGACGGGCAACCTACGAAATGGAAAGTTGAAAACTCTTGGGGTGATAAAGTCGGGACAAAGGGCTTCTTTGTGATGACAGATGACTGGATGAATGAATACTGCTACCAGATCGTTATCAACAAGAACTTCTTACCTGATGAATTAAAAGAAGTTCTAAAAGAAGAACCTAAAGTCCTAGCACCTTGGGATCCTATGGGTTCGTTAGCTTGACATCATAAAAAATCTCACTTGAAGTGAACCCATAAAGTTGGACACTCTATTTAGACTATATTTCTTAAGGCAAGATGTCGGTATTCTACCGGTGTCTTGCCTTTTAGTTTGACCTTTATCCGTTCGTTATTGTAATAGCTGATCCAGCTGATCATTGCTTTGACCAACTCTTCTTGTGTTGTATATTCTTTATTGTGATATAGCTCTACTTTCATTGTGTGGAAAAAACTTTCCATGGGTGCATTATCTAAGCACGTTGCCCTACGAGACATGCTTTGAAAGATCCTATTTTCTTTTAGCTTCTTTCGCCATTGGACACTCTGATATTGGACACCTTGATCGCTATGGAGAGTCATACGATAGTTTAATTTAGGTCTAAGTTTTATCAATGCATCCAACGGTTTTACCACGAAGTCTGTTGTTGGATGCTTACTGATACTATAGCTTACTATTTCATCTGTACATAGATCTTTGATAGGTGAAAGATAGACACGTTCTTCTTGTGTCTTATTTCCATACCTAAATTCACTTACGTCGGTCACCATTTTTTGAAATGGTAAATGTGTATCAAAACGTCGATGTAATAAGTTCTTAGCTTTCTTACCTTGTGGTCCAAGGGCAGAATTATATTTTCGCCTTTGTTTATTATACATATGCGCTGATAGATCATTTTCTCGCATGATGCGACTAACACGCTTATGATTTACTTTTATGCCTTGAGATCGTAATTTCAGTGTTACTGTACGATAACCAAAACACGGGTGCTTTGATTTGACCTCCTTTATAAGCTTTAATAGCTCCTCATCTTTATTTTTTCGCCTGTTTATTCGTTGGGCTTGATAGTAAAATGTACTACGTTTAAGACTAGTGTAAGGTAGTATTTCATCCAATGTATATTTAAATTTTTGCCTTAATTCTTGGATGATTTGATATTTTTCTTGCGATGTCCGCGCTTCTGAACCAAGGCATCGAGTTTTTTTAAGTATTCATTTTCAACCCGTAAAGCACGATTCTCAGCTCGTAAACGTTCTAATTCAGATAATTCTGATTTTTCTGCTTGTTTATTATTGTTGGTCGTCATGTGTTTAGCCCGTCCTCTTCTAGTAAATAAGACATCAACACCTTTAGTATCCAATTTACGTTGCCAAGTCGCGATCGTCCCAGGATTACTTATATCAAACTGAAGTGCTGTTTCCGGATAGGAAGCCTTATGCCTTTTTCTCCAGTTTAAAACGTTGAGCTTAAAATTTCCATCGTAATCGTATTTAGGGCGGCGAACTTTTAACCCATCAATACCATATTTTTGATATCGTTTGACCCACATAAGGATATTTGAGTGATTCTTCACTTTATAAACTTTAGCTACTGTGTTACTTCCATAGCCTCTTAGATACATATTTACAGCCTGCAACTTATCCTCAAAAGAAAATTTAGTCATAGTAAAACCCCCTAAGTTAGATTCCTTTGTCCAACTTAGGGGGTTCACTTCACTGAGGTTTGATAACTTCAGTGAGATTTTTTTATAATGTTGTTTTAGAGATGATCTGTAATTTCTCGTCTAATTCATAGATGATCGGCGCTGCATTAGCAACTTCGACCCCATCGATCCCTGTATCTGAGATCGCTTCTAAGTATTTGATCAACGCCCGTAAAGTACTACCATGAGCTACGATCAACTGCGCTTTTCCTTGCAGTACTTTTGGAGCGACCTGATCGACCCAGTAAGGGATGATCCGAGCTGAAGCCTGTTTTAAGCTCTCGGCTCGTGGAACGATCGTTTTAGGATACTTTTGATAACGGCGATCGCTTTGTGGTTTTTCCAACAAAGGTGGGACGGCTTCAAATGACCGGCGCCACAAAGCCACTTGCTTTTTACCATAAAGTTTACGGGTATAGTCTTTATTTAGTCCCCGCAATGCGCCATAATGTCGTTCATTTAACCGCCAAGTTTTGATGAGCGGTAAATACTCTTGCCCTAACTCAGCTAACACGATATCGGCTGTTTTGATCGCACGTTGCAAAACTGATGTATGTACGTGCTCAAACACGATCCCTGTTTGACGTAATTTTTCACCAGCTATTTTAGCTTCTCTGATACCCTGAGCGGTCAAAGGCGAATCCGACCAGCCAGTATATTCATTTTCTTGATTAGCTAAACTTTGGCCGTGCCGGATCAATACTAACTTTGTCATCCGTCGTTTCGTTTCCTTTCCAATTGCTCTTACTTCTACTACTATAACGAAAAAAGAAGCGTCAAAAAAGGTCTGTCGCTTCTTTTTTATTAAAATATCAATCACTATACCGCCATTTTGGATCCGTCAAGATCCGAGCTGCGATCAAGCCCAAAGGTAAAGCCAAGACGATCAATGTTGCTTGGGTCAACCAATATGCCCCCACACTGATAGAATTTAAACCAATGTTGTACACCGCCCGATACATATAAAGCCCAGGAACCATGATCACGATCGCAGGTACTGTCAAAGAAATGCGGGGGTAACCGGCTTTTCTCCCTAAGATCGAAGCCAATAACCCCGCCAACAAGGCGCCAACAAACGCGGCGGCTACAGGGGGAACATTGGTAAAATCGACCAATTCCAAACGTAACGTATTTGCCAAAGCACCGATAACTCCTGCTGTTGAAGCTAGTTTAGGTGAGCTATTGAACATCAAAGAAAAGCCAAAGACACCACAAAAACTAGCTGGTAACCTTAAAGCAAGCAACTGCCAAGAAGTCAGTTGTAAGGGGATAAAATCTTCAGGCTTGAAGTTGATGCTCATCGCAGTCAACCAGCCGACCATAGTAGCAACGATGATGATCGTCAAGGCATGTGCCATGCGTTCCAATCCTGAACGCATATCAAGTTTAGCGATATCTAATCCACTCGTGATAAATGGAAAACCTGGGATCACAAATAGCATCGCCCCTATATAGCCTGCTTCGTGTCGACTAGAAACCAAAAATAATGCTTCGAGTCCCCGAAAAGAGACCATATACATCAAACAGGCTACCGCCACACTGACGAAGATCCCTGCAAATAATGTGATCTTGTGCTGATTCATCTTAGCGCGCACATAATTACCAAAGCCCGCCCCTATAAAGGCACAGATCATTTCGATCAAACCACCACCGAGCAAAAAAACAAAAGCACTGCAAGCAAGGGCAGCTGCTAAACCTAAAACAGGCGGTTTATATAAGCCTGATTTAGCTCGGATCTGATCGATCAAATAATGGATATCTGAGATCGTCATCTGCCGGCCGTGGCGTTCAAATTCGCGCACAAACCACTCAAGATCAGTCAACTTACTCGTATTGACCCCTGAAGTCGCTAATGCCAAAGTTTGGGTGTAACTTTCATCAAGTTCGACACAAGTGTATTCGATCGAGACTAACCCAACATCAGCCGTACAGGTCAAGCCTAGAACTCGGGCAATACTATTCATTGAATTTCTAACGCGCCAAGCTCCAGTTCCACAGGCAAGCATCAAGATCCCGATCCGTCCAACGATCGCTGCTCGCTCCTTTAAACTTGCATCAATTGCCAATTCATCGCCGGCATCTCCGATAAATTCGTCCCATCGGATAGTCATATGGTGATGCTTGGATAATGGCGCACGTTTTCTTTTAGTAGCTTTCTTACTAAAATTTTTCTGCTGTTCCATTTTTGCCTCCAAACTATCAATATAAATTACCGTGTTATTTTTACGGTTTTGTAAACAATATGTAACATTACCGATTATAGCACAAAATCCCTGTATTTTCGGGCTTTTTACGAAAAGAAATATTTGACTTAAATCTTAATTTAAATTAAAATTCCTTCCTAAACCTTATATTTCATGTCCAAACGTGTATAATTCAATAAGAGAGCATAAAAATAAGGAGCACCATATATGAATAATGAAAATGAACCGCGATCAAGAAAAAGTTCGCCCTCGCATGTCAAAAAGCGTGACCCCAAATTACGCAAACGCATCTGTTGGACTTTACTGGCACTCACCTTGATCGTTTTTTGGGGAGTTGGAACGTACATACATCACATTCTAAATTCAGCTAAAGATACGTTAGACAAGACCTACAACGGTTCAAATATAACTAAGAGTCGCAACGTTTCCTCCGTCCTAAAAGATAAGCGTCCGATCTCGATCTTACTGCTTGGGACCGATACAGGTGATCTAGGGCGCGATGATACTGGGCGAACCGATACGATCATTGTCGCCACTTTAAATCCAGAAACTAAGACAACTACGCTAACAAGTATCCCACGCGATACTAAAGTCAAAGTTCCAGACTCGGTCAATTCATATGATAAAGTCAACTCAGCCTATACGATCGGTGGTGTCTCAACTGCGATCGAAACGATCCAAGATACACTTGATATTCCGATCGATTACTACGTGCTAGTCAATATGCGTGGTTTAACACAGATAGTTGATGCTGTGGGGGGAATCACGATCAAACCGCTACTTACCTTCAAGTACGAAGATGCCGATGTGACTAAAGACAAAACCGTAACGATGAATGGAAAGCAAGCCTTATCCTACTCACGAATGCGTTATGATGATCCAGAAGGCGATTACGGTCGGCAAAAACGGCAAAAGCAAGTTATCGAAGCGATCGTTAATAAATCACTTTCTGTTTCTGCAGTTTCTAACTATCAAAAATTACTTAAATCGATCGGAAGCAACATGCAGACCGACCTAACTTATGGTGATATGATCACGATCGCAACTAGCTACAAAGATGCTGGGCAAACGATCGAATCTAACGTGCTACAAGGACAAGATACTTTGCTAGATGGGCTTTCATACCAAGTCGCATCTGCTTCTGAAAAGAAAAAAGTCTCAGATGCGATCCGTAAGCAACTTGGCTTAGATGCTTCAACTAAGAGCTTTGACGATGACTCGTCACTCACTGATCCAACTGGTGGCTCTACTTATCAGACCACTGATGATAAAACAAATACCTATACTCCTGACTATGACGGCACTTCCGATCATACTGGAAATTATGCTTATTAATACCTGAATTGTCAAATTAAGTTAGAAAAAAACTACATGCTCATTTGTAATGTACTTCATGAATACTTCTAGTGGGGTTTTGTAGTTTAAACTTTTACGTGGAATATTGTTTCTATAGCTAGCTACTTGTTGGACATAGTCAGTGGGGAGATCACTGAGATTCATATCTTTTCCTAGTCCGTCTTTCCTAAGTAATCCATTCGTATGTTCATTTAGTGCACGTTGGTTAGGAGCACCTACATCGGCAAAGTAGGTACTGATATCATGCTTATTAGCGATATCTTTCCACTTAGAAAATTCCTTACCATTATCAAAAGTGATCGATTTAAAGAGTCCTTTAGGAGTAACAGAAAGTAAAGCATCAAGTTTCTCAAAGATAGCTTTATCCGTCTTATGGCGTGTATTCAAAATGATGACAGCCTTAGACTTTCGTTCAACTAATGTCATTACTGCACCACGATGTTTTTTACCTTGGATCGTATCAGCTTCAAGATGTCCAAATTCATTATGGTAGTTGGGATAGTCCTGATGCCGCTCTGAAAGAGCCCGACCTAGTCGTCCAGCTTTTCCACGGCGTTCAACGTAACCATTTGGATGTCTTTTTCCTTTCATTGGGAGCGAGGTCACATCTAAAACGTTAGAACGCTTGAAGATGCGATAAAGCGTACGCATTGAGCAACTGATATGTTTTTCATTACGTCCGATGATCGTATCAGGAGTCCAACCTAGACTAACTTTTTCCTTGATGTACTCAAGCTCATCATTAGGTAATACGATGAGTTTACGGCCGGATTTAGATTTATTAGCCCGATAGTTTTCATAGTATTCAGAGATCGAATTCCCAGCATCTAAAAAACGATATACTCGATAAATAGTTTCAGCACTACGTTTTAAGGTTTTAGCTACAATATAGGCTTTAACACCTTGATTCCAAAAATTTTGTATGAAGGACAGTTCGCTTATGGTAAGATGATTATAGGTCATTTGTGATTTTCCTTTACTTTTGTTTGTTGGTACTCAAAAGTCTATCACAAATGGCTTTTTATTTTTCTAACTTAATTTTACAAACTGCGATATAATAAAGACACGCTAAATTACTAAAGTACCCCCTAAGTTGGACAAAAGAAGCTAACTTAGGGGGTTTATTTCAGTATTAAAACGGAGTAAATTTAAAATTTGCTGGTGAACTTACTAAACGTGGCTTTTTGGGCTATCGGCTCAAGTGTTGTAACTTCGCCTAAGAGATCTTCCCTTGTGGTGAGCTTTATCAATATCATTTCTCATAGTTTCAAGTCTTTGCGCGGATGCTTGTCGGATTTCTACATTTTTCGTTGGAGAAGCGTTATTAACTAGTGATCAGTTGATAAGTTTCTTTCCTTAATTGGCATGTCTTTTTTATATGTTTTTAAAATGATAGCCATCTGCATACAAGCTTTTATGCTGTAAGACACATTCTGGATCAGTACTATTATTCTCAAAATAAAAAAGCTCATTGAAAAAATGAACTTGTCATCTTCAATGAGCTTTTGAAACTTATCTTAACGATGGATGTAGATGTAGCTACCTGCACCAGAAATAGTTTGGGTGTTAGGACCAGCTGGATTGCTAAAGCCCATACCGCCTTGGCTGATCGTTACAGAGTTGCCATTAACAGATTCAACATAAGCAACGTGTCCGTAAGCACCATCAGCTGTCCATTGACCACCAACGGATTGACCTGGTAAGAAGACGATGATCGAACCCGCAGCTGGTGAATGGTCTACTCTAAAGCCAGCAGCTGCTGCAGAGGAACCCCATTGGCCACCATTACCCCAGTTATTACCAGCCCAAGGAGCAACTTGTTTTACGTACCATGTACATTGACCCCATGGATATGTGTTACCTGCTACGATACCATGTGCGCTACCATCACCTTGGCTGATGCTACCAGCGTTAGAAGAGCTTGTGTCTTCTGATCTTGTTTTGTTTTCAGTAGCTTTATTATCATTTTTGTTCTCTTTCTTAGCGTCAGCAACTTGTGCAGTTGCATTTGCTTTATCTTGAGCAAGTTTAACTGCATTTGCAGCTTCTTCATATTGAGATTGTAAAGCAACTAAAGTAGCCTTATTATCTTCGATCTTCTTGTTCAGATCAGCTTGTTGTTGATCTGATTTTTCTTTCATTGATTTTAAATCATTTTGCTTTGTTTCAAGCTCAGATTTATCTGATTGCAAGTTAGCTTTTGTCTTTTCTTGTTCATTCAATAATGATGTATATTGATCTTTAGCTTCTTTAACATCATTCAAAGCTTCTTTATTAGCTTGGTTCAACTTATTGACCGTAAAAGTACGTGAGACCAAGTCAGAGAAGTTTTCTGAGTTGATCACGAAATCAAGGTAGATGTTACCACTAACTGTATCACCAGATTTCTTTTGTAGAGCAACTAATTGCCCCTTAAGTGCTTCGGTGCGTTTTTCAACTTCGACCTTAGCACCTTCGATCTGCCCATTTAACTTGTCGATTTTTTCATTTGATTGGTCGATATCAGTCTTCAATTTTTCGATCTTTTCAGTGTTATCAGAAATTTGTTCTTGTAATTTAATGTTATCAGCGTTTGCTGAGGCGATATCTTTTAATAATTTATCTGTTTCACTTTTATTAGTATTGATCGCATTTTGAGTATCAGACACAGCATCTGCACTCACTGCTGTTGTTGTATTTAAAACAGATACAGCCAACATACTAAGTGCGACTGTACTTGTGATCATTTTCTTTAAAAACATAATTTGGATACCTCGTCGATTTATTTACTTTTCATAGTATACACTAGTAAGATTACAAAAATGTTACTCTTAAATTACATATTTGTACTTATTTATCTAGGTATGTTACTTAGAAATACGAAAAAACCCGTGTTTGTAACACTTACATCCACGGGACAAATTATATTTTATTTTCCAAATTCACTTAGATCTAACAAAATACTACCATAGGCTAACCCGGCACCAAAACCGGTCAACAAGACTTTTTTCGGTCGTTTTCCTTGCTCTAAAGCTTGTGCCAAAGCTAACGGGATCCCTACTGATGAAGTGTTTCCCGCTTCCGTGACATTGATCGCAAACTTGTCGATATCCAAAGCCAAATGTTGCGCGATATTTTCGATCAACCGCAAATTAGCTTGGTGCGTGATCACAAGATCAAGGTCAGTTGGTTTGACACCATTATCTGCCAAAAATTCAGCGATATGAGCATTAACGTCATTTGTTACAAAATTGTAAACTGCCCGTCCATCTTGGTAAAATGCATCCAATTGTGGATAATTATCGGCAGCCACTTTTTGTAGCGGGGCCACCCGTCCACTGTGGATAACTTCAGTGTTACCTTGGGTGGCGATCTTTTCCGCTAAATACGCTGTATTGCCGGCACTTTTTTCTAAGATCACCCCCGCAGCACCATCTCCAAAAAAGACTGCTGAGGTCCGATCGGTAAAGTCCATCATCTTGGAATTAGTTTCCGCACTGATGACCATTGCCCGCTGATACATCCCACTGTGGATAAATTTTTCAGCAGTTGCCAGCGCAAAGATAAAGCCCGCACATGCGGCGGATAAGTCATACGCAAAAGCATTGCTAGCTTGGATATTTTTTTGGACGATCGCAGCTGTCGCGGGTGTTAAAGCATCGGGGGTGATCGTTGATACGATGATCAGATCGATTTTTGTCGCAGCTAACTTAGCTTGCTGTAATAACTTTTGGGCGACCTTTGTAGCTAGATCTGACGTATTTTCAGCGATCGCATAGTGCCGTTTTTTGATCCCAGTATGGGACACGATCCATTCATCGGACGTATCCATCAACTGACTCAATTCATCATTAGTCACTACCTTTTCAGGAAGATATCCCGCACTTGCGGTAATTTTTACGGCTGTCATAGTAGGCCCTCTTTTCAAAAGATTTATCATTAGCTTTATGATAACATATCGCTTTGTGGATAAACTACCTCTTTAGCTTTTATCCACAAATGAAAAAGCAGGACTGTGAATATTCACAGCCCTGCTTAGTGATGCGGGTAAATGGATTCGAACCATCACGAGCTCAATTGCTCACCAGATCCTTAGTCTGACGCGTCTGCCAATTCCGCCATACCCGCGACAACAGAGTTAATTATAGCAGACAAACCAGACCCCTGCAACCATTTTTTTAGACTTTTTTCAAAAGGCGCAACTTTCCGTGACAGCGACTACAGACAAAACGTTTGATATCGATTTGACGTTGGCGTAGATAACTTTGCCCGCACTTTTGACAACAGTAAGTGTATCGGTAATTCTTACTACTAGCTGGGGCATACCGTAAACCTCCGACCTGACGCAATAATTGTTTAAAATCCTGATCACGATGCCGATATCCCTGTCCTGTTAAATGTAGATGGTAGTGACAAAGCTCATGCTTGATCGTTCCGATAAGGGTAGCTTTGCCATGTTTAGTCAACATCTTTTCATTGATCTCGATGTCATGACTCATCAATAAATAACGGCCCCCAGTGGTTTTCAAACGTCGATTGAAGTAAGCGCGGTGGATAAAAGGACGTTTGAAATACCGCAATGAGAGCTCTTCGACTAATGCTTGAAGTTGTTGATCATTCATCAGCTGGTGCTAACATGCTCAACTGGATGCGCCCACGCTTAAGATCGACATCCGTCACATAAACATCAACGATATCACCGACAGCGACGACTTGACTTGGATGTTTGATAAATTTTTGACTCATCTTAGAGACGTGAACTAAACCATCTTGCTTGACCCCAATATCTACAAAAGCGCCAAAATCGACCACATTACGCACCGTCCCCTGTAAATTCATCCCTACCTTAAGATCTTCTAAGTGTAAGACATCGGCTTTTAGTAGTGGTGCTGGCATGGAATCACGTAAGGTACGGCCCGGTTTCTTTAAGCTTGCTACGATATCTTTGACCGTGGCTAGTCCCGCTTGATTGGCTTTAGCAAAAGCTTTAGCATCAAAATGTGCTAACTTTTCTTCCGCCCAAGTAGTCCCAATCTGAGCTGGGTCGATCTTTACTTTAGCTAAGATCGCTTTCGCTAAAGGATAGCTTTCCGGGTGAATATCAGTGTTATCAAAAACATTTTTTCCCCCAATGATCCGCAAGAAACCAGCAGCTTGCTCGTAGGCTTTTTGGCCTAATCGGGCAACTTTTTTGAGCTGGGTCCGCGTGGTAAAGCGCCCATTTTCATCCCGATAAGCGACGATATTTTTGGCAGTCGTCTTATTTAGTCCCGAAATATGTTGCAATAAAGCGGCACTAGCGGTATTCAAATTGACCCCGGCTTGATTGACCCCAGTTTCGATCACCGTTTGGAGTTTATCATCTAATTCTTTTTCGGGCAGATCGTGTTGATATTGGCCGACCCCGATCGCTTTAGGATCGATCTTGATCAATTCCGCTAACGGATCTTGTAACCGCCGAGCAATACTTACCGCTGAACGCTCTTCGACATTAAAGTCAGGAAATTCTTCACGCGCTTGGGCACTGGCAGAATAAACTGATGCTCCAGCTTCGTTGACGATCACATAATAGACTTGCTTGTGCTTTAGCTCGCTTAAAACTTCGGCCACAAAACTTTCCGATTCCCGACTCGCTGTCCCATTACCGATCGCGATCATTTCAACTTGATATTTTTCAAGTAATTCAAGCAAAATTTGCTTTGCTTGAGCTCGTTTTTTAGGATCTGGGCGCTTGCCTTTAGCTTTTTCATGGGGATAGATCACTGCTTTAGCTAAAAATTTTCCAGTTGGATCAACGATAGCTAATTTACACCCTGTTCTAAAAGCAGGATCAAGTCCTAAAACAGTCTTGCCTTTCAAAGGCGCTTGCATCAATAAGTGGTAAAGATTATCACCAAAGACTGCGATCGCACTAGCCGCCGCCCGCGCTGTTAGTTCTTTACGCAATTCGCGTTCGATCGCTGGCCGGATAAAGCGGCGATAGGCATCGGTATACGCTTGTTCCACGTATTGCATACTTGGCCCTGACTTTTGCCCGATGATCCGTGCATGAAAATAGCGCAGTACATACTCATCATCGAGTTTGACTTTGACTTGTAAGATCTTTTCCTTTTCTCCCCGGTCAAGGGCCAAGATCCGATGGTCTAAGATCGTTTTGAGCCCTTCTTCAAAACTATAATAGTCCTGATAGATTCCCTTTTCATCTAAACTTTCATCTTTGACTTTTGCTACTAACTTTCCTTTAGTTTGAGCATGCTTTCTGACCCAAGCCCGTAGACTTGCATCCTCACCAAAAGCTTCAGCTAAGATCTCATGCGCACCTGCCAAAGCTTCTTTTGGCGTCTTGAGCCCTTTTTTGGGATCGACATATTTTTGAGCTTGGCTAATAACATCTTCTGGGCTATCTGTCAGTAAAAATTTAGCTAGACCTTCTAAGCCTCGTTGACGTGCGATCTGAGCTTTTGTCTGCCGTTTTTGCTTGAACGGTAGGTAAAGGTCTTCGAGATGTTGTAATGTTTTGGCTTGAGCTAACTGTTGCTCTAGTTTAGGTGTTAATTTCTTTTGCTCAGCTATTTTAGCTGTAACATCAGCTCGTCTTTTTTCAAGTTTTTCAACTTGCTGGTAAGTCGCGGTGATCTCACGCAATTGAACTTCATCTAAGCTTCCCGTTGCTTCTTTACGATAACGGGCGATAAATGGGATCGTATTGCCCTCTTCAACTAATTTTAGAACTTGCTTGATCTGATCAGGACGATAGGCTAACTGTTGCTCAACTAATTGTAAGTAATCTGCTTCCACATTTTTCCCCTCACATTCTATGATTTAACTAGATTATAGTGATTTTTTGATAAATGAACAAGTTTGCGCTTCGGTCAATAAAAGACTAAAATCATACGTGACACTATTTTAAGGGGGCAGCATTTTTTGACACCGAAAGCAGCACTTAAACATTACTTTGGTTATACCGAATTTAAAGCCGGCCAAAAAAAAGTGATCGACTTACTCTTAGAACATAAAAATACTCTTGCACTCTTACCAACTGGGGGCGGGAAATCTCTGTGCTATCAGATCCCGGCACTCTTAGAAGATGGTTTGACCTTAGTCATCTCACCTTTGATCTCACTGATGAAAGACCAAGTCGATAGTTTACAACAAAATGGGATCCCCGCCGCCTTTATCAACAGTTCCCAGGAATTTGAAACTGCTAAAGCGGTCTTAACAAGAGCCCGCCGGCATGAATTAAAATTGCTCTATATCGCTCCTGAGCGCTTAGAAAATCAATTTTTCTTAGAGTTACTACAGACCTTACCGGTTTCTTTAGTCGCAGTTGATGAAGCACACTGTATCTCTCAATGGGGCCATGATTTTCGTCCCAGTTATTTAAAATTACCAGCTTTATTAGCTCAACTGCCGGTCTCTCCTACGCTAGTTGCCTTGACCGCTACCGCTACCCCACAAGTTGCCCAAGATATCAAAGAATTACTTATGATCCCCGCTGAAAATGAAGTCAAAACGAGCTTTGCCCGCGATAATTTGACCTTCAAGCTTATCAAAGGCACTGATTTTGAACATTATCTTCTCAGCTATCTCAAACAAAATCCCAATGATTCTGGTATCATCTACGCCTCGACTCGCAAAAAAGTCGAACAGTTAGGCATCATGTTAAATAAAATGGGGATCAAAGCGGGCATTTACCATGCGGGCTTAAGTGAATTACAACGGCGTGAAAGCCAAGAAGATTTTCTTTAC
Source organism: Ligilactobacillus murinus (assembly GCF_003288115.1). Classification (NCBI taxonomy): domain Bacteria; kingdom Bacillati; phylum Bacillota; class Bacilli; order Lactobacillales; family Lactobacillaceae; genus Ligilactobacillus; species Ligilactobacillus murinus. The sequence goes on from NZ_CP023565.1 coordinate 1,397,407, forward strand.
GATCGTACCCCCATCATGGTCGCTACCAATGCTTTTGGAATGGGGATCGATAAAAGTAACGTACGCTTTGTGATCCATGCCCAAGTTCCCGGTAGTCTAGAGGCCTATTATCAAGAAGCTGGTCGCGCCGGACGTGACGGACTACCAAGCGAAGCGATCTTATTTTACAAAGATGCTGACTTGCAAGTCCAACGTTTCTTTATCGACAATTCCCAAGCCGACGAACAACACCGTGAATTTGATTACCAAAAACTCCAAGCCTTGACCCGCTACGCTAATACCGAAGAATGTTTACAACGCTTCTTAGTCCAATACTTCGGCCAAGATTGTCCTGATTGTCAAAAATGTACAAACTGTACTGATACCCGTGAAAAACAAGACATCACTAAAGAAGCTCAGATGATCATGTCGTGTATCGTGCGGATGCAATCGCGCTTTGGCAAAAAGATCGTTGCCCAAGTTTTAGCCGGTTCTAAGGCTAAACGGATCCTTGAATTAAATTTCGATCAGCTTTCAACTTATGGTATCATGCACCAAAAAACTAAAGAGATCGAAACTTTGATCGACTTTTTGACTGCCAGTGGTTATCTCAAAACAAGCAGTGGGCAATTCCCCACGCTCCATGTGACCCAAACAGGGCTAGCCGTCTTACGCAACCAAGCAAAAGTTTACGCACGCAGCGAAAAAGCTGAGCGCAACAGCAAACAACGAGTGGAAAGTGGCTTATTTGAACATCTCCGTAAGTTGCGCCGTCAGCTGGCTGAAGCCCAACATGTACCACCATTTGTCATCTTCTCCGATCAGGCCTTACAAGACATGTGTGTGCTCTTACCGTCAAATGAGATGGAATTCTTAGAAGTCAAAGGTGTCGGGCATAGTAAACTTGAAAAATACGGGACGATCTTTTTAGACGCCATCAAAGAATATAAGCATGACAAACAGCTCGAGTAATTTCGTACAAATAACAAAAATCCATCAAGATGTTTTTTGCATCTCGATGGATTTTTGTTATCTGCTAAATATCACAGTCTTTTTTGTCTGCGCATATTTATTTAAGCTCATTTCCAAAATGTATCGTAGACCGTGATCGGCAAATGGCGTTTATGTTTTGTCTTGACAAACCAATTTTCGATCTTTTCAGCCGCATCAGCACGCACTTCTTTACCCTCTAAATAGTCATCGATGTCATCATAGGTCACACCTAAGGCTACTTCATCTGGTAAAGCTGGACGATCTTCTTCTAGATCAGCTGTCGGTGTCTTTTGATAAAGATGTTCAGGCGCACCTAAGACTTCTAGCATTGCTCTACCTTGGCGTTTGTTTAACCGCCATAATGGCATGATATCAGCACCGCCATCCCCAAATTTGGTGTAAAAGCCAGTGATCGCTTCAGCAGCGTGGTCAGTACCTACAACCGCCCCACTGTTTGCACCTGCGATCGCATATTGGGCGATCATGCGTTGGCGTGCCTTGATATTACCCTTGTTAAAGTCACTTACCGTCACATCATTAGCTTGAACTGCTACTACCATTGCATCGGCAGCTTCTTTGATGTTGACTCGCATCATTTCATCAGCTTGCATAAATTCGATCGCATCCAAAGCATCACTTTCATCGGCCTGGGTCCCATAAGGTAAGCGCACAGCGATAAATTTATAACTGTCATCACCTGTCTTTTCACGCAATTCAGTGATCGCCATTTGACATAACTTGCCACATAACGTTGAATCTTGGCCCCCAGAGATCCCTAATACAAGGGTCTTTAAAAATGGATGCTTGCACAGGTAAGCTTTTATAAAATCGATCGAGCGTCTGATCTCAACTTCAGGATCGATCGTTGGTTGGACTTTTAATTCAGTAATGATCTCTTGTTGTAATGTTCTCATTAACTTTGACCTTCTTACTTTTCAAGTTTTTGATTGATACTTTCACGAACCGCTTTAATGATCTTCATCTTATTGTCGTAACATTTCTGTGAAAGGTCGACTGGATAATCTTGCGGGTTTAGATCGCGCTTATATTCTTCCCAAAGACTATCTAAATGCAATTTGGAATATTCTTTGATCTTCTCTAAAGTCGGCAGCTCATAGACTAACTCACCTGCTTTGAAAATATCACGCAATAAAGGTCGTGCATTAAAATCAGTCACATCTTTATTGATATAGGTATATTGTGGATGGAACATATACAGTGATTTTTCCTTGCGCGGATCTTCATCCCCGATCGTAATGTAATCACCTTCAGATTTACCATCGGTCTTTTTAGTGATCCGCCAGACTTGCTTACGTCCTGGAGTCGATACTTTTTCGGCATTACTTGAGATCTTGATCGTATCTTCTAACACACCATTTTCGTCCTCGATCGCTACCATCTTGTAGACCGCACCTAAAGCAGGTTGATCATAGGCCGTGATAAGCTTAGTGCCCACACCCCAAACGTCGATCTTAGCCCCTTGCATCTTCAAGTTGGTGATCGTCTTTTCATCTAGATCGTTTGACGCATAGATCTTAGCATTAGGAAAACCTGCTTCATCTAGTTGTTCCCGAACACGTTTTGAAATATAAGCCATATCGCCAGAATCGATCCGGACCCCTAAGAAATTGATCTGATCGCCTAGTTCTTTAGCTACTTTGATCGCATTTGGCACACCTGAACGCAAAGTGTCATAAGTATCAACTAAAAAGACACAATCTTTATGCGTTTTAGCATATGCCATAAAAGCATCATAATCATTGCGGTAAGCTTGCACTAAGGCATGAGCATGTGTTCCACTAGCTGGGATCCCAAAGATCTTAGCTGCCCGTACATTGCTGGTCGCATCAAAGCCTCCAATATAGGCTGCCCGCGTCCCCCACAAAGCTGCATCAAATTCTTGTGCGCGCCGTGTTCCAAATTCAAGCAAGGCATCCTCCCCACAAGCTGAACGGACACGGGCTGCTTTGGTTGCGATCAAAGTTTGATAATTAACGATATTCAAGATCGCTGTTTCGACTAATTGGCAATCTACCAATGGGCCTTCCACTTGGAGCAAAGGTTCATTGTTGAAGACGACTTCCCCTTCAACAACTGAACGGATCGTCGCTTTAAATTTAAAATTGCGGAGATATTCGATAAAATCATCCGGATAGTCGCCGATCTCTTTTAAGTAGGCGAGATCATGTTTTGTAAAGCGCAAATTTTGAATATAATCAACAATACGCTCTAAGCCTGCAAAAATCGCATACCCATTTTGAAACGGCAGCTTACGAAAATAAACTTCAAAAATTGCCTTACGCTCTGCCAGACCCTGGCGCCAATATGTCTGCATCATATTGATCTGATAAGCATCAGTATGCAATGTATAACTGTCGTCTGGATATAATTTAACCATTTCTTTCCTCTTCATTAATCAATTGTTTTTCCGAAAATTTTTTAGCGGATTTGACTATATGAGTCTAATTTTATCACTTTTGAGCCAAAACACCAATCTAACTGCTATAATAATAACAGATCCTTAGAGTTAAATGAGGTATATCATGCAAAATAATTTTGAGACTGTAAATGTTTTGGGGCTTGATTTTATCAAAGCCACCCAAACTGAATTTTTGGAACAACTAAAACGCGATAGCCAAACTAAAGCTAACCGTTTTATCGTGACTGCTAACCCTGAGATCGTCTTAGCATCTAAAGCTGATCTTGCCTACGCTAAAACTATTCGTAGTGCCGATTATGTCACAGCTGATGGGATCGGGATCATCAAAGGAGCTAAGATCTTAGGTGATCCTTTACCTGAGCGTGTGACTGGCTATGATACGCTGGTCGCCTTACTTTCTTTTGCCAACAAACATCAAAAACGCGTCTTTTTCTTAGGTGCTAGGCCAGCTGTCTTACAACAAGTTTTAACTAAAGTAGCTACCAACTATCCAAATCTAGTGATCTCTGGAAGTTGTGATGGCTACTTTAAAGATGAAGCCAAAGTTGCTGAGCAGATCAAACAAGCTGAGCCTGACTTTGTTTTTGTCGCTTTAGGTTTTCCTAAACAAGAGTTCTTTATCGCTAAATACCAAGACCTTGCTTCTGCGATCTGGATGGGCGTGGGGGGAAGCTTTGATGTTTTATCTGGTCAAACTAAGCGCGCGCCTAAATGGTGGATCGATCACCATCTCGAATGGGCTTATCGTTTATTAAAAGAACCGAGCCGTTTTTTTCGCATGTTGGCTTTGCCTAAATATCTCTTATTAGTCTATCGCAAAAAATATCTTAAGTATTGAGCTTTAGAGCCGTTAGCTGTTGTTTAACGGCTTATTTTTTTATATAATGGAAAATGCATTTATAAAAATCAAGGATAACTTGGACTGGTTCGTAAACTTCCCAGGATAAAAAACCAAGAATCTCATAAGGAGGTAGGAAATATGAATGCAACTCTTCGCAAAAAAGTCATTATCGACTGTGACCCTGGTATCGATGATAGCCTAGCTTTGATGCTAGCGCTCGCATCGCCTGAACTTGATGTTCTCGGGATCACCACAGTCGCTGGTAATGTCCCTTCAGATCTAGGTGCTAAAAATGCACTCAAAATTTTAGCTCATTGTCATCAATTAAAGATCCCCGTTTATCGTGGTGCAGATCGACCTTTAAAGCGTGACTATGTCAGTGCCCAGGATACCCATGGAAATGATGGTTTAGGTCAAAGCAAACTGCCTGAAATACATAAAAACTATCACTCAAATGCTTGTGAATTTATCAATGAAACGCTTAGAAAAGAGCAAGATGTAACGCTCATTGCACTTGGTCCTTTGACCAATATCGCTTTAGCCCACCAAAAAGACCCTAAAGCTTGGCAAAATTGCACGCGGTTCGTGTCCATGGGGGGAAATTTTAAAAGCTTTGGCAATTGTTCTCCCGTAGCTGAATACAATTATTGGTGTGATCCTGAGGCAGCAGCTTATTGTTTTGAGCACTTACCTGTCAAGCTCGAAATGATCGGCCTTGACGTTACTCGCAAAATGCTTTTTACCCCCAACATACTTGAATTGATCTACCAAAATGCACCTAAGGAAGCTGAATTCATTCAAAAAATCACGCGCTTTTATTTTGATTTTCATTGGCAATATGAAAAAGTCATCGGTTGTGTCATAAATGATCCTTTAGCTGTCCTCTATGCGATCTTTCCTGAGCTTTGTGCTGGCTTTGATGCTAATACTCAGATCGTTACTTCAGGGATCGCACTTGGGCAAAGCATCGTTGATGAGAAAAATTTTTGGCACCGTTCTCCTAACAGTCACGTCTTAGTAAAAGTCGACGCCTTAAAAGCGATGCAACTCTTTTTAGCACGCACTTGTGGGTTAGATCCTGAAATGTTAGCCCAGGTCTTACCACAGATCACAAGTCTGGAGGGAAAATAATGCTTAAAAAAATGACACCAAAAACATTGACGCTCTGTGCTTTCGGGATCGCTTTAAATATCGTTGGTAGTAATCTAGCCTTATTTTTACATCTACCACTTTACCTTGATACCCTAGGAACAATGCTTTGTGCCGCTTTGCTTGGCCCACTCTTAGGCATGCTTGTTGGCGCAAGTACCGCCCTTTTTGTTGGCCTGACTACTGATGTCTTTTCCTTGTATTATTCGCCGATCCAATTATTGATCGGGGCGATCGTTGGTCTGCTTTTCAAATATCTCCGTTCCCCTAAAAAATGGCAGATCTTAAGCGTAGCTGGTGTGATCTCTTTACCTGGAACTTTGACGAGTACCGCGATCACTTACTTCTTATTTAACGGTATCACTAGTTCAGGTTCTAGCATGTTGGTCCAACTCTTAAGTGGTTTGGGACTACAAAAAGCTTTAGCGATCTTTTTAGTTCAGCTAGGAACTGATTATTTAGACCGGCTGTTGACTTTTTACTTGGTCTTACTGATCGTTTCAGCGCTCAAAAAGCGCCAACTTTTTACTGCCTAAAAAAATTAAACGACGTACAAGCTTAGCCTGTACGTCGCTTTTTTATTTTTCTAAATAAAATTCAAACCGCTCACCAGCATACTGGGTCCGAACATATTCAAAGGGACGTCCATCCCCTAATCTAGTGATCTGACGCAACCGCAAGATCGCTGAACCACGTTTTAAGTCAAGATATTCGGCGATCTTTTCAGAAGCCAACATCGAGCTGACCGTTTGTTGCGCATGGCCGATCGTCAAACCATTTTCTTGTAGCGTTCCGTAAAGTGAGTTAGTGATCTGTTTTCTTGCATAATCTTTGATCAGATCATATGGCAAAGTCGCCACTTCAAAACAGATCGGAACTTCATCGGCATATCTGATTCGCTCCATTCGCAAGACTTTTTGACCAGGCTTTAACTTTAAATGCTCACTTTCACTAAGCGAAGGGGCAGTCACCAAATAAGAGACCGTCTTACTGGAAGGCGTCTTTCCTTGCGCTTCTGTCAACTCCGTAAAACTCGTGACTCCAGACATCTTTTCTTGGACCTTTTTGCGCGCTACATAAGTGCCTGACCCGATATGGCGCTCCAAGATCCCTTCTTCAACTAAAGTCTGGATCGCTTGACGCAAGGTCATTCGACTGACACCAAACTGCACCGCTAGATCGCGCTCTGAGGGGATCCGATCACCGACTGCCCAGTGATTGGCTTCGATCTCTTGTTTGATTTTGTTATGGATCTGAATGTAAATTGGTGAACCCATGACTACCACCTTCCATATTTGGAATTATTTTTTGAATCGGCGTCCAAAACTATATGTTTCGACTAGATCAAGCTCATGATCAAAGACGTTAAAATCAGCATCTTTTCCCACTGCTAACACACCTTTTTGAGTCAAACCAAACTCTTTGGCTTGATTTAAGGAAGACATCTTGATCGCATCTTCTAGTGAACACCCAGTAAACTTCATAATATTTACAAAAGCGTCCTTATATTGTAAAACACTTCCGGCCAAATTACCACTCTCAAGGCGAGCTTGTTTGTCTTTAACGATAACTTTTTGACCACCTAATTCAGAGACTCCTTCTGGCATGCCCTTAGCTCGCATCGAATCAGTTACTAATTCGATCTTATCTGGTCCCTTCAATTCATACGCTAATTTGATCATATCAGGGCACACATGGAAACCATCAGCGATCAATTCACAATAGATATTATCTTCGAGCAAAGCGTGACCTGTCACACCAGGTTCACGATGTTTGAATTCGCGTTGTGCGTTATACAAATGCGTTACGTGACTGGCACGAGAATGCTTCATCTGTTCTCGAGTCGCATTACTGTGTCCAACAGAAGGAACGATCCCATGTTCTAAACAGTATTGCTCAAATTCCGGCGAAGTTTCATGCTCAGGTGCATAGGTCACTAATTTGATCATATTACCGGATAATTCGTTCCAATGATCAAATAATTTTGTATCTGGAGCTTGGATATATTCTTCTGGTTGGGCTCCCTTAAAAACTGGTGAAACAAAAGGACCTTCTAAGTGGATACCTTGAATAACTGGATTCTTAGCCGCCGCTTCTTTGATCGCTGTCATCGCATGGGCAATATTTTCTGGTGATTGGGTCATTGTCGTTGGAAAATAAGTCGTGACACCTTCATAGACCATATCATCGACCATTTCACTCAATTCTTTTGCATTACCATCCATGGCATCAAAATTATAGCCACCGTGACTATGTACATCGATAAAACCCGGCACGATGAGCTTACCTTCAACATCGATCACCTCTTGATCAGCTGGTGAAACTCGATACTCACTCATTGGACCGATCGCCTCGATCTGCTCATCAAATCGAATATAGGCGTCATCTATCTTATCTTCCCCAGTGTAAACAACAGCATGCTTGATAACTTTGCTCATAATTGGACCCGCTTTCTTATTTTAATTACATCTTAATAGTAATAGGTATAGACCAAAATTACAAGCACAAACGCTTATTTTCCTTGATCTTTATTGATCGTCGCATCCATGCCCTTGATCACAGCTGTCATAAAGCCCGCTTCTTCCATGGCAAGTAAGCCAGCGATCGTCGTCCCACCAGGTGAACAAACATCATCAACTAGTTGCATCGGTGTCTTTTGATCAGCTAAAACTTTTTGTGCACTCCCTAAAACAGCTTGGGCTGCGATCTTGGTCGCTTGGTCTTTTTTCAAGCCATATTTGACTCCAGCTCGTGACATCGCATCAATGAAAAAGTAAACATAAGCTGGCGAACTACCCGCTAAAGCTACAAAGGTACTAAAATCTTTTTCGGGTAAGATCTCAGTTTGGCCGATCATTTCAAAGAGTCCTTTGACGCGTAAAAAATTAGTCTCAGTCACAGCAGGACTTGCATTCAAAGCTGTCATTCCTGCTGCGATCTCTGCATTGACATTTGGCATGATCCTAATGACCTCTAGCTCTTTAGGTGTCAGCTCTAACAAATCTGCGATCTCTGCGATAGATACTCCCGTCACCATCGAAACGACGACTGGCTTTTTGGCTTGGACGGTTTCTTTGATCTCGTGTAAGACCTCAGCTAACACAAGCGGTTTGACTGCTAAGAAAATAATGTCTGCCTTTGAAACGACCTCTGTATTGCTAGTACAAGCGTGTAGTCCATGTTCTTTAGCATATGGTTCATAGCTTGCTTTATGGGCGCTGTGGAGATAGATCTCAGCTTTTTGCCCTTGACTTGACCAGCCATTGATAATTGCCCGTGCCATATTTCCAGCACCGATAAATCCTAATTTCATTTGCTCACCTGCTTTTTTAAATTAAAAAAAGGTCACGACCTAATTAAGTCGTGACCTATCAGTCATTGGGCTAGCTGGATTCGAACCAGCGCATGACGGTACCAAAAACCGTTGCCTTACCGCTTGGCTATAGCCCAATATGGTGGAAGGGAGTGGATTCGAACCACCGAACCCGAAGGAGCGGATTTACAGTCCGCCGCGTTTAGCCAGACTTCGCTACCCTTCCGTATTCCATATCTCATATCAGATGACTTAACGCATCCGACTTAATTATAATACCCTGTTTAGGATCAAAATGCAACACTTTTTGAAAACTTTTTTAAATAATTTTTTTCTGACCCTTTTTAAAACTTTAAACTAATCTCCAATAAAAAAACTGTACCGCTGATCTGAAGTGATCTGCGATACAGTCAAATGTTAATTAACGTTTTCCATTAGTTTTTTGATACGTGGTGTTAAAACTAAAAGTAATCCACCAAAGACTACGGTAACGATCCCGATCGTTCCAAAGTATACTACTTCAGTTCCATCATTGTAGAGACGTACGATCTGTGCATTGAAGGCTTGGGCCACCGCGTCACCTAAGAACCAAATACTCATCATTTGAGCTTGGAAAGCTTTAGGAGCTAATTTAGTCGTCACAGAAAGGCCGATCGGTGAGATCAACATTTCCCCGATGATAACTAAAGCCCAACTCATGACCAACCATAATGGACTGACTTTAGTATCGGTTCCAAATAAAAGCCCTGGTAACATCATCCAGATAAAGGAAACCCCAGCAAAGAACAGACCAAAGGAGAACTTCATTGGTGATGATGGTTGTTTCTTCCCTAATTTAGTCCATAATTTGGCAAAGAATGGAACATACAGCATGATGAAAAGTGGGTTCATACTTTGGAACCAGCTTGATGGGAAGTTAAAGCCAAATAATGATAACCGTGTTTGTTCGTTGGCAAATAATGCTAAAACAACTGAGCCTTGTTCTTCGATCGACCAGAAAAGCACAGATGCGATGAACAATGGGATATAGGCTAATACACGTGAACGTTCAACTTTATCGATCTTGTTACTTGCCAAGATCTTAACGAAGTAATAAACCGGAATACATACCGCAAAGATCGTCAATAAGTTGATGATGTTCATGATCGTAAACATATTAAAGAGCAACATCAAGGCAATGATCAAGGCGATCAAGACGCTCCAAACAGCAGTCTTTCTACCCAAACTCTTCATTTCATCTGGTTCAAGTGGATCAGTTGGATATAAGCTTTCTTTAGAAAGATACTTCCGACCATCGATCAAGTATTGGATCAAACCAAAGAACATCCCGATCGCTGCTAGTGAAAAGCCAAGGTGGAAGTTGACTTGTTGACCTAACC
>NZ_CP023565.1:1412500-1627500 GCF_003288115.1 Ligilactobacillus murinus
TAAGGGTTGCGCTCGTTGCGGGACTTAACCCAACATCTCACGACACGAGCTGACGACAACCATGCACCACCTGTCATTTTGTCCCCGAAGGGAAAGTCCTATCTCTAGGATTGGCAAAAGATGTCAAGACCTGGTAAGGTTCTTCGCGTTGCTTCGAATTAAACCACATGCTCCACCGCTTGTGCGGGCCCCCGTCAATTCCTTTGAGTTTCAACCTTGCGGTCGTACTCCCCAGGCGGAATGCTTATTGCGTTAGCTGCAGCACTGAAGGGCGGAAACCCTCCAACACTTAGCATTCATCGTTTACGGCGTGGACTACCAGGGTATCTAATCCTGTTTGCTACCCACGCTTTCGAACCTCAGCGTCAGTTACAGACCAGAGAGCCGCTTTCGCCACTGGTGTTCTTCCATATATCTACGCATTTCACCGCTACACATGGAGTTCCACTCTCCTCTTCTGCACTCAAGTCTCCCAGTTTCCAATGCACTACTCCGGTTAAGCCGAAGGCTTTCACATCAGACTTAAAAGACCGCCTGCGTTCCCTTTACGCCCAATAAATCCGGATAACGCTTGCCACCTACGTATTACCGCGGCTGCTGGCACGTAGTTAGCCGTGGCTTTCTGGTTAGATACCGTCGAAACGTGAACAGTTACTCTCACGCACTTTCTTCTCTAACAACAGGGTTTTACGATCCGAAGACCTTCTTCACCCACGCGGCGTTGCTCCATCAGGCTTTCGCCCATTGTGGAAGATTCCCTACTGCTGCCTCCCGTAGGAGTTTGGGCCGTGTCTCAGTCCCAATGTGGCCGATCAACCTCTCAGTTCGGCTACGCATCATTGCCTTGGTAAGCCTTTACCCCACCAACTAGCTAATGCGCCGCGGGCCCATCCAAAAGCGGTAGCATAGCCACCTTTTACATAGTTACCATGCGGTAACTATGGTTATGCGGTATTAGCACCTGTTTCCAAGTGTTATCCCCCTCTTTTGGGCAGGTTGCCCACGTGTTACTCACCCGTTCGCCACTCAACTCTTTATCGGTGAGTGCAAGCACTCGGTGATAAAGAAGTTTCGTTCGACTTGCATGTATTAGGCACGCCGCCAGCGTTCATCCTGAGCCAGGATCAAACTCTCAATTTAAAGTTTGTGACTCTTTATTTTTACTAGCGAATTGACTTCGCAAAATGTTTATTGCTCTTATCACTTAGATAAGAGACCCTGCACATTTGCTTATCGAAACTTTGTTCAGTTTTCAAAGATCTACTCGGTTGATAGAATCAACATCAATATTTTAACATATTGATAATTTCATGTCAACATTTTTATCTCAGTCGTTTTTTGACGACTTGATAATTTTAACAAAAACCATTGAATGATGTCAACAATTTTTTACCTTATTTTTTCTGCTGTAACAAATCAGCTTTTATATAATATCACGTATCACAAGTTAATGTCAACATAATTTTTAAATTATATTTTTTAACTGCTCTGCATCAGCAACTTTTATAGTATAGCAAGGAATACATTTAAGCGTCAAGGACTTTTTTTGATTTTCTATAAAAATTCTTTTGCACCTTCAACCATCATTACTTTCATCATTATAAGATCAACTAGGTAGCTGCTCCACGTCATTTTTTTAGTAACAGCATGATCTTGTTGTTCAAAAAAGAGGTGCAGTTAGCGGCGCATAAATTACCACCAAAACTTTCAAAATACTCTCCCCAAGTAAGGGCTAACTTTTTCTCAAATCCCCCAGTAAAACAAAAAATATCTAAACAGGCTCGCTATTACTATTTATCCATATATCCCGTTGTTCTCTGAGATAGTCTACCCGATCGTCATATAAAATATTTTTTGACCACCCAAGCGCTATTCGCTGAACATAAATATTTTCTTTTTTACGCACAACAAAAAATGCTGCGACTATATAGCCACAGCATTAAATATCTTATTTTTAGTTATTTTCGATCGGACGCATCGTTGGGAACAACAAGACATCACGGATCGAAGGCGCATCTGTCAACAACATCACTAAACGATCGATCCCGATACCTAGACCACCTGTAGGAGGCATACCATATTCCATAGCTTCGATATAGTCTTCATCGATACCTTCAGCTTCATCGTTACCAGCTTGACGTTCTTCCACTTGTGCTTCAAAACGTTCACGTTGATCGATCGGATCGTTTAATTCGGTAAAGGCATTCGCATATTCGCTACCTAAAATAAACAATTCAAAACGATCAGTGAAACGTGGATCTTTAACGTTCTTCTTAGCTAGCGGTGAGATCTCAACTGGATGACCGTAAACAAATGTTGGGTCAACGATCTTATCTTCACAGAATTGTTCGAAGAATTCATTGATGATATGGCCGACTTTCCAGTATTGTTCATAGTGAACACCATGTTCAGCTGCTAAAGCCCGAGCTTGTTCTAAAGTCATTTCTTCCCAGAAATCAACACCTGTATATTCTTTGATGATATCGACCATGTGCACGCGTTTAAACGGCTTATCAAAATCAACATCTTTACCTTGATAATTCACGATGTTGTTATTTGACACTACTGAAGCAGCTGCTTTGAAGATACCTTCTGTTTCATCCATAACGTCTTCAAAATCAAAGTATGCCGCATAAGATTCAAGCATTGTAAATTCTGGGTTATGACGGGTATCGATCCCTTCATTTCTAAAGACACGACCGATCTCATACACACGTTCCATCCCACCAACGATCAAACGCTTCAAGTGCAATTCTAGTGCGATCCGAAGATATAATTCGATATCTAAAGCATTGTGGTGAGTGATAAATGGACGTGCAGCAGCACCACCAGCTTGTGTATGTAACACTGGTGTTTCCACTTCCAAGAAGCCTTCGCCGTCTAAATAACGACGAATAGCCGAAATGATCCGGCTACGGTTTACAAAACGATCGTAACTTTCTTTGTTAGAGATCAGATCCAAGTAACGTTGACGATAGATCTGTTCTACATCTTGCAGACCATGCCACTTGTCTGGTAACGGACGCAAAGCTTTGGATAAGAAGGTCAATTCTGTCACTTTGATCGTCAATTCACCCATATCAGTCTTGATAACGTGACCCTTGATCCCTAAGAAATCACCCAGATCTGAGCGTTTGAAGATATGATACATATCTTCACCCACTTCATCTTTACGGATATAAAGTTGCATTCTGCCAGTGCGGTCTTGTAGATCAGCAAAACCTACCTTACCTTTACCACGCTTAGCTACCATCCGTCCAGCGATCGTCGCTGTGATCTCCAAGCCATTTAATTCATCTTTATCCATTTCACCATACTTATCATGCAAGTCTTGGTTCATTGAATCACGTTCAAACCGATGACCAAAGGGATCGATACCTTCTGCGCGCAATTCTTGCATCTTTTCACGACGTACACGCAATTGGTCATTCATGTTTTGTTGGTTACCCATTTTAAAATCCTCGCCTTTCTTTAGAGTGTGAGAAAAGGGGGGTGCCTTTTCGAACACGTTTCATCTTTACTATTTTTTAATTATAGCATACTCAAATGTCATAATTAACGCCGAATTGGTCGAGCGATCATGTCAGTCAAGAAATTATCAAAGATCGCTTGCATTTCTTGTTCTGTATCAGCCGAATTCAAAGCAGCTTTAGTCCTTGCTGAACGTGGGATCCCTTTAAGATAGTAAGCTGCTTGTGATCTAAACTCTTTTGGCCCCACGACTTCACCTTTAGCTTCAACTAAACGATGCAAATGCTCTTTAGCAACTGCGATCTTTTCAGCTGGCTTTGGTTCTTCTAATAATTCACCAGTCTCTAGGTAATGTGTCGTTTGCTTAACGATCCATGGGTTACCTAAAGCTGCCCGCCCGATCATCACGGCATCAGCTCCAACTTCATCTAACATCGTCTTAGCATCTTGAGGCGTGCGGACATCCCCATTACCGATAAAGGGGATCTTTGTCAACTTGTTAGCTACTTCATGCAGTAACTCCCAATCGGCATGTCCTGAGTAAAGTTGTTTTCTTGTCCGACCATGCATCGCTAACGCACTAGCCCCAGCTTCTTGGGCAGCCAACGCATTTTCGACTGCCAGAATATGGTCCTCATCCCAACCAGTCCGCATTTTTACGGTAACTGGTTTTTCAACTGCTGACGAAACTGCTTTGACCATCTCATATACTTTATCAGGGTCAAGCAACCATCTTGCCCCAGCATCGGTCTTAGTGACCTTAGGCACAGGACAGCCCATATTGATGTCAATAATGTCAGTATTGGTGTTTTCAGCCACAAATTGGGCGGCTTCGACTAAAGTTTCCTTGCTTCCCCCAAAGATCTGCACACTTGCTGGATGTTCACTTGGATCGACAAATAGCATCTCAAGTGTCTTTTTGTTGCGGAAATGGATCCCTTTATCCGAGATCATTTCACATACGACCATACCTGCACCAAATTCCTTACAGATCATCCGAAAGGCCACATTGGTCACCCCAGCCATTGGGGCTACCACAACTTGGTTTGGGATCGTGATATCTCCAATTTTCCATTCCATGGATCAATTTCACCTCATAAAATCATTCTTTACTTCGTTTGTAGATAATAGCACACTTTTATTTAAACGACTACTTTTCTTTTGCATTTTTTACGATCTCACGCAATTCAGCTTCGGAAAAATGGTATTTTCGATTGCAAAAATGACATAAAGCAGTTGCGCCATGATCTTCTTTGATCATCTCTTCAATATCAGCTTCAGGTAGACTTGCCATTGCTTTTGCAAAACGATCTTTGGAACAATCACATTCATACGCTACTGGTTTTTTATCCAAGATCTCAACATTTTCTTCATCAAATAATTTGACTAAAATATCTTCTGGAGTCAAGCCTTCACGCATCATTTCCGAAACTAGCGGTAGATCTTTTAAACGTTCTTCTAGTTTAGTCAAAACTTCATCCGTTGCTCCTGGCATAACTTGGATCAAAAAGCCTCCAGCTGTTTGGATAGTATTATCATCATTGACAAAAACTGACAATCCAACGGCTGATGGGATCTGTTCGGACTTAGCCAAGTAATACGTGAAATCTTCACCTAATTCACCCGAAACAAGCGGTACTTGTCCAGTAAATGGTTCTTTTAAGCCAAGATCTTTAGTAACTGATAGGAAACCTGTCGTTCCGACTGCACCTTTAACATCGATCTTGTGCTTATCATTCAATGGTAAATGGATATGAGGGTGTTGGACATAGCCTTTCACAGTCCCGTTAGCGTTACCATCAACGACGATCGCTCCCAATGGTCCATCCCCATTGATTTTCACTGTCATCTTGCCTTCACCCTTTAATGAAGCTTCCGATAACAGTAAAGTTGCAACTAAGGTGCGGCCTAAAGCTGCCGAAGCCGCACTCCAAGTATCGTGATATTCTTGTGCTTGACGAACCGTTTTGGTCGCATCGACCGCATACGCACGTAATTGCCCATCATAGGCTAAACTTTTAACTAAATAATCAGACATTTAATTCACCTATTCCTTTATATTTTTAATAAACAAGGAGGAAGCAAGCGGGCGGCACATAGGCCAACTTACTTCCTCCTATTTAAAATTTATTCCACCACTCGCTCAAAGACTAATCTTTATCCGAGTCTGTGTCTTTTTTATCCTTTTTTGGATAGAAGACTGTGGTTTTATTTTTATCAGCAGTTATAGCTTTTTCACTTGGGAAAGATGTTGTTTCATCAGCTACTTTACTTTCACGTTTAGCAGCTTCCTTACGTTCCAAAGCTTCTTTTGATTCTTCAAAAGTTGTGGCTGTTGCTTTTTCACTTGGGAACTCATCTTCATTTTGTGCAGGCATCTTGCCTGTCTTATACAAGCTCAAAATTTGCTTTTCATCGAGAGTCTCGTATTCAAGCAAGGCTTTTGCGATGACTGCATGCTGTTCTTTATGCTCTTCGATGATCTTCTTAGCCA
The DNA here is from genome assembly GCF_003288115.1 of Ligilactobacillus murinus. Taxonomy (NCBI): domain Bacteria; kingdom Bacillati; phylum Bacillota; class Bacilli; order Lactobacillales; family Lactobacillaceae; genus Ligilactobacillus; species Ligilactobacillus murinus. The sequence continues at coordinate 1,418,466 of NZ_CP023565.1, forward strand.
AAGCCATCCCTTCTTCAGACAAGCGTTTGACTTCTTCATCGATCGCATTAGCTGTGTTGATCGAGAAAGGTGCTTGACCTGGAACTGCATCGCCAGCAAACATGCCACTTTGACCTTCATATTGGACAGGACCTAATTGATCGCTCATCCCGTATTCGGTCACCATTGCTCGTGCCAATTGCGTTGCTTGTTGGAAGTCATTGGAAGCCCCTGAGGATTGTTGTCCAAAGATAAGCTCTTCCGCAGCACGTCCCCCCATCAAGCCCGCAATTTGTTCTTGCATGTCTTTTTTAGAAAGCAACATTTGATCTTCTTTTGGTAACATGATTGCATAACCACCGGCACGCCCACGTGGAACGATCGTAACTTTGTGAACGACCCGGGCATCGTTTAAGACCAGACCAACGATCGTATGCCCAGCTTCGTGATAGGCCACGGTCTCGCGTTCTTTCTTGCTGATGACGCGATCACGTTTGGCTGGACCTGCGATCACGCGATCTTCAGCTTCATCGATATCTGAGGCATCGATCGCTTTTTTGTTACGCCGCGCAGCCAATAAAGCAGCTTCGTTGAGCAAGTTTTCAAGATCAGCCCCAACAAAGCCCGGTGTTTGCTTAGCGATCATCTTAAGATCAACATCTTTTGCAAGTGGCTTGTTCTTAGCATGCACTTTTAAGATCGCTTCACGACCCTTAACATCAGGGCGCCCAACTAAGATCTTACGGTCAAAACGTCCTGGACGAAGCAAGGCTGGGTCCAAAACATCAGAACGGTTCGTAGCAGCCATCACGATGACACCTTCATCACCTTCGAAACCATCCATTTCAACTAACAATTGGTTCAAGGTTTGTTCACGTTCATCGTGACCGCCCCCCATACCATTACCACGACGACGACCGACAGCATCGATCTCATCGATAAAGATAATGGCTGGTGCACTCTTCTTGGCGTTTTCAAACAGATCACGCACACGACTAGCCCCGACACCGACAAACATTTCCACAAAGTCAGAACCAGAGATCGAGAAGAATGGTACTCCTGCTTCACCTGCGACCGCTTTGGCTAACAAAGTCTTACCAGTTCCGGGAGGTCCTTCGAGTAACACACCTGATGGGATCCGTGCACCCAAAGAAAGGAATTTACGTGGATCACGCAAGAATTCAACTACTTCGACTAATTCTTGCTTTTCTTCTTCGGCCCCAGCTACATCAGAGAAGCGAACTTTGTTGTTCTTCTTTTCAACTGGCTTAGCTTTAGACTTACCAAAGCTCATCACCCCACGACCATTGCCACCGCCTTGGCCAGCTTGTCCCATCATCATGTAAAAGAAGAAGATAAAGAAGACAAGGGGCAAGACATAGATCAAGAGTTGGACCCAGATACTGCTGGATTCCTCCTCTTTAGCGCCATATTTGACTTTATTCTTAGTAGCATAGCTTTCGATCTGCTTAACTAAGGTATCATTGGTCAACACATTGGTCGTAAAGGTCGACACTTTAGTAGAGGTACCCGCAATACCGGTTAGACCACCAGTCTTTTCCACATTAGCTGGTTTTTTGTAGGTACCTGTGATGCGGTAGGTACTACCTGCTGGTTGCATTGTAAATTCTTTGACATTGTTTTTCTTCAATTCGGTAATGAATTGGCTTGATTGAATCTGTTGTGATTGAGCGCCGCCACGATTACCAACAAAGTAATAGAGCGCACCCATAATGCCAAGGAAGATCACAATGTAAAATAGACTATTCTTTACTAGTCCATTTTTGTTATTATTCATGGAGTTCCTCCTTTTAGGTAAATTTCATAAATTTTAAAGCTATCGAACCAATAATATCATATTTGACTAATATTGACTATTAATTGTTCTCGTAAACTTCTGGTTTCAAAATACCTACGTAAGGCAAGTTACGGTAATGTCCGATATAGTCTAGACCATAGCCGACCACGAATTCATTTGGCACTTCAAAACCAACATAATCTGGCACGACCGATTTCACCCGACGCTCAGGTTTATCTAATAAAGTACAGATCTTAACTGAAGCTGCCTTTCTGTGCTTGAGCAATTCCACTAACCGTTCCAAAGTGCGACCGGTATCGATGATATCTTCGACGATCAAAATATGACGATCTTTGACCGAAACGTCTAAGTCCTTGATGATCTTAACTTCACCGGATGATTCAGTTGCATCACCATAGCTAGATACATCCATAAAATCAAGTTCACAGTATGTGTCGATCTCACGCACGATATCGGCCATAAATAAGATCGCACCCTTTAAAACGCAGATCACAAGCGGATTTTTATCTTTCATGTCGGCGGTGATCTGAGCCCCTAATTTTTGGGCAACTGCTTGAATATCTTCTTTGCTGTATAAAATTTCTTTGATGTCGTTATTCATCATCTTTTACCTCTCTTCGCAAAACTATTATGTAATGAATTTTAGCATTTACGAGCCGTGGTGACAAATCAGTTTTTTTCACTTTAACGATCCATAAAATGTTTCCATCCTTGGCTGCAACTAACCACAGACGCTCACGTTTAGTTTTCGCTATTTTTCGATCGATCAAGATCTGTTTTACTTTTTGGGTCCCGATCTTAGTTTTCATGCGATCACCTGGTCGCCGATGACGCAAAAGAAATGGTGCCTCATCTTCAGACACAGCTAAGATCTCATCACCTGGTCTTGGGCAGTAGGCATTTGAAAAAAAGAGCCCGACCTTTTCTGTATTAGAGATCCATTGCCACTCGCCTAATGATAGATATTGCTGAAAATTTAAATTTTCGCTCTTCAAAGGATGATCAGCGAGCCAGAAATGATGGTATTCTTTGAGCAAAAAATATCCTTGTCCCAGATCGAGTTGTCCTTGTGGCTTAGTGGTGTTATTTAGCAAACGGTTGGCTTGAGCTACTTTTTTTTCCGATAATTCTAACTTATGTTGCCGAAAAAGTTGGCGTAAAAGCTGATTTTGCCATGGCAAAGTCAACGCTTGCCACTGTTCTAAGGTATAACTACCATCATGTTGCTGTAATTTAGCTAATTTTTCTTTACTCGTTTCATTGGCTAAAGTAAGAACTTCACTTAACTGCGCAGCATAATTCTCCACATGCGCTAAAAATTGTGGATTTTCTTGCTTTAATTGCGGGATAACGTGATGTCGCAAGCGATTTCTCAAGTAATCATCTTGTTCATTAGTCTCATCTTCAAAATAAGTGATGTTTTGTTCTTGGACCAGATGTAACAATTGAGCTTTGGTAAAGCCCAACAAAGGACGCAGCAACTCAGCATGAGCTCCAAATTTACGTCTGCGCTTGATCCCCGTCAACTGCGCTAAGTCGCCCCCACGCAATAACTTCATCAAAAAGGTCTCAGCTTGATCATCACTGTGATGTGCCGTCAATAAGTACTTGATCTGTTGTTTTTTTAGTACTGTTTCAAAAAATCCATACCGCATTTTGCGGGCTTTTTCTTCCAACCCTGTTTGGGGATGGTCAGCTACAGCCCAAGTCTTGGTAAAAAGCGGATACCCTTTTTCTTGGCAATATCGCTGAATAAATTCTGTCTCAGTCTTACTTTGGTCGCGTAATTGATGATCGACATACGCCACATTGATCTGCGGACGTATTGCTACTGGCAAATGTGCTAACAGCCACAACAATGCCATCGAATCCGCCCCAGTCGAGACCGCCACTAAGACCTTTTCTTTAGCTGCGAGCTTTAAATTTTGCCACTGTAGGTCAAACTGCTGTTTTATTGCTTGCATAAAATGTCTCCCTTAAAGAACTAAAGGACCGTGACAAAATGCCACAGTCCTTTTATATATTAGCTACGGCGTCCACCACGGCCACCGCGCTTACCTTCCGTATTTCGTTTCAAAGAGGTCAAGCGTTCATCGCTTTCTTTTAAGAAACCAGCCAATAAAGAGTCGAAGTCTTTCTTTTTGTTTTCAGTTTTGCGAGGTGCAAAGGAACGACCCTTACCCGCATTACTGTTATTTTTGTGATCATTTCCCTTACCATTGTTCCGGAAGTCGCCTTCACGTTGGTTGCGCTCTTCTTTGGTATTTTTCCCAAAATCTTTTTGAACATTGTCGCTTGCTTTTCTGATCGACAAACTGATCTTGCCATCTTCACCGACCGAAAGCACTTTGACTGTTACTTTATCCCCTACTGTCAACACATCATGGATATCCTTGACAAAATTATTTGAAACTTCACTGATATGCACCAAGCCAGTTTTTTTATCCCCTAGATCCACAAAAGCACCAAAATTAGTGATCCCTGATACTTTGCCGTTGACTTTTTCTCCGACTTCAATTGACATAAAAAATTTTTTCCTCCTAGAAAGTTCTAATAAAACACACCTAAGTATATCATGATACTAGTAGTTTAACCAAAAAAATTTATTTTTCTGAATTTAAGACACTTTTTGCCTTATCATCGGGCAAATTGTAGATCGTTTCATTGTCACGAGAATAATAATATTTCTCACGGATCAGCTTCTCTAAATATTCATCGTCATTTAACTGCTTTACCCGCAGTTTCAAGCTAGCATTGTCTTTTTTTACCTTATCAAGCTTCTTTTGAGCCGTTGTCGTCTGTTGCTTGACCGTATGTGCTTGCCACAAGTTACGTCCGACTTGAACTAAACACCCAACGGTCACGACCACTGCGATCACGGCAAATAAACGCATTATAACTTTGTGTTGCAGATAACGCCGATTTTTGGCGACCATACGCTTTTTAGCAGCTGTTTTTTCCCGATAAAAATCATTATCCATGACTTTGATCTTTTGCTTATCTTCTTTCATCAGTTAGACCTCACCAAATCATCCAAAACCGTTACATATTTACGAAGATTATAACAAACTTGGTGATAAAGATTCAATTTAGAGCCTAAAATCTTCCTTGTATTCTTCACTGATGATCTCGTACATGCCTTTAGCCTCATCTTTTTTGGTCGTATCCTTTAATTCCAAAACTTTCAAAGTCAACGTTTTATTTCCAAAATTGATCACTAAAGTATCACCTTTTACAACATCACTAGCGGATTTAGCAATTTTGTCATTGATCGTGATCCGGCCTTGGTCAGCGATCTGTTTTGCCACACTGCGCCGTTTGATCACACGTGAAACTTTTAAATATTTATCTAACCTCATAAGATTCCCTCTTTTCTGATAATTTTTTGCCAAACTTTCAAGATCTTTTTGCCCCCTGGTAACATGAGCCATTCGCGAACACTAAATAATTTAAACGCTAAGGCACACCCTAAAAAGACCAATGTACCTAAAAAGGCCCCTCCAAGTGACATGACGAGCGTATCGCTCCGCTCATTTCCGATAAAATGCATATAGCTCATAGTAAATATCCGTACACTGAAAAACATCACTGTGATCGCTAAGCCTAATTTGAGCCAAAAATGTCCTTCGTTGAACAGCCCCTTGACGATCTCAGGGCTAAACAGCAGGATAAAGACTAGCGCAAAGATCAAGCTAAGGACGGTCGCAACACTGGCCCCCATGATATTTATCCGTCCGACCAACCAGATATTTAGTATAAATTTTAGAACTAAAGCTCCCAGCAGACCGACCACCGTGATCAAAAATTGATTCAAACTTTGCAAGATCGAATTATAAGTTCCGATCAAAGTGATAAAGATCACGCTGACTACATAAACTGCCAATTCAGCACTCAAATTAGCATCTCCAAATAACAAAGTGTTGATCTGTGGCATCAAAACGACCATCCCAAAGCAAGCGGCTACCGAGATCGCCGCACTGACACGCAACATAACTTGCGCGATCCGCCGAAATTCGGCGTATTTACGCTTTTGCAACGCTTGACTCAATGTCGGCAAAAGCGTTGAAGAAAAACCGATCGCAAGGACCATACCTAACTGTAGCAATGGTTGCGCGCGATCATAGATACCTTTTAGATCCTTAGCTACAGCTAAGGGGATCCCGTTGTGCAGTAAGCCACGGACAAGCGTAAAAGAGTCGATCAACTGCAACAAGACCATCGTTGAAGCAAACAAACAGATGATCAAGCCATCGCTAAAGAGTTTTTCAATCAGATACAGATAACTGAATTTAGGCGCCGAAGTTTTTTTGAAAAACTTTTTAGCATAAAATTTGATAAAACTCAAACAGGCAACTACTGCTCCCGCACTAGAGGCCAACATCGCAACGGCTCCCATCTGATATAAGGACCAGTCAAAAAGCGTAAAAGCCCATGCCGCTAAGATGATCATCCCGACTCGCATGAATTGCTCAGTCACCTGTGAAATAGCAGTTGGAAGCATATCAAACGTCCCTTGATAATATCCTCGCCCGACTGCCAAAATTGGCATGAACAAAAACATCCAAGCCACACTTTTGATCAAAACTACCAGCTGTGGATCTCCCATCAAAAGTGCAATAAATGGAGCAAATACCCGCAATCCGACAAAAATCGCACCCGAAAAAACACACAAGATCAAAAATATCTGTTGAACTAAGCGCAACTTGGTCGCTTCATCGCGTTGTTCGGCAACTAATTTAGAAATGTAAACTGGAAAACCGGTCAAGGCAAAAGCAACGCCGATCCCATAGATCGGATAGACCTGCTGATAGACATAAAAACCAGTATTACCAACAATATTTTCAAAGGGGATCCGATAGACCGCACTTAAGATCTTAGCGATCAAAGATGCGATCGAAAGGATCAAAGCCCCTTTCATCGTCTTTTTGACTTGTTCATTTTTCATCTACAGTCTCCTCGATCTGTGGTATGTTGTTGATCTCAGCCATTAAATTAAAACATAATTTTTGTAACTTAGCCAAAAGTTCTGCGCGCTGTGCTGGTTGCAAGGTCAACTTGATAGCAGTCTTTTTGGCGGTCGTTTCAAAGGTCGCATCTAAGCCAGCTGCATCCAAGGCTTTGAGCATCATCGGTGCATTGAATTTTTTCACCCCTACAGGCGCAAGATCCAAGGTGAGCTTATACGCACTAGTTTGGGTGATATTAGCTAACAATGCATGATCAGCATATAATTTCAACAACCCAATTTCTAGTAAATTAGCTACTTCAACTGGATATTCACCGAAACGATCAATGAGGTCTTCTTTGATCTCTTCATATTGTTCTTTATTTTCCAATTGGTGGATCCGCTTATAAAGCTCGATCTTTTGGCGTGGATCTTCGATGTAACTTTGGGGTAGATAAGCTTCTAATGACAGATCGATCTGACAATCAGTGTGCAACTTAGGCTTAAGACCACGTTTCTTGGCGACAGCTTCATTTAACATCTGCGTGTACAGCTCATAGCCGACCGAATCGATAAAGCCATGTTGTTGCTTCCCTAATAGGTTACCCGCCCCTCGGATCGAGAGATCACGCATCGCGATCTTAAAGCCTGAACCTAATTCGGTAAAATCTTTGATCGCTTCAAGGCGTTTTTCGCTCACTTCCGTTAAAACTTTATCAGGTTCGTACATAAAATAGGCATAAGCCACACGATTCGATCGTCCGACCCGGCCACGTAATTGATAAAGTTGAGCTAGGCCCATCCGATCAGCATTTTCCACAAATAGTGTATTGGCATTGGGGATGTCGACTCCAGTTTCGATGATCGTCGTCGTCACTAACACATCGTATTGGCCTGCGATAAAGTCCATCAAGATCCCTTCTAACTGAGTCTCCGTCATTTGCCCGTGGATATAAGCGATCTTAGCTTCGGGCACTAAGCTCTGTAACTCGTTGACCTTTTTTTCAATATCATCGACTCGATTGTGCAAGAAAAATACTTGCCCTCCACGTGCCATTTCACGTCTGATCCCATCCACGATCACCCCGTAATTTTGTTCCATCACATAGGTCTGGATCGGATAACGATTCATCGGTGCGGTCTCGATCACTGAGAGATCGCGCACACCTAACATCGACATATTTAGCGTCCGCGGGATCGGAGTAGCTGTTAGTGTCAAAACATCAACAGTTGATTTGAGTTCTTTTAACCGCTCTTTATGTTTGACCCCGAAGCGTTGTTCTTCATCAATGATCAACAAGCCTAGATCAGCAAATTTAACGTCTTTAGACAACAAACGATGGGTCCCAACAACAGCATCGCATTCACCACTTTTTAGCTTAGCCAAAGTTTCATCGACTTGTTTTTTGGTGCTAAACCGTGATAAGACACTGATGTTGACTGGAAAACCTTCAAAGCGCGCTTGCATCGTTTCAAAATGCTGTTGTGCCAAAACGGTCGTCGGAGCTAAAAATGCAACTTGTTTTCCGTCTTCGATCGCCTTAAAAGCTGCCCGCAAAGCAACTTCGGTCTTACCATATCCCACATCCCCGATCAACAAACGATCCATCGGGCGTTCTTTTTGCATATCGGCTTTGATCTCTTTTGCGCTCCGCAACTGATCAGGTGTTTCTGAAAAAGGAAAGGCGGCTTCAAATTCGCGTTGATAACTATCATCTGGTGGAAAGGCATGGCCCTTATTAGATTCACGTTTTGCATACAATTCGACCAGTTCATCGGCAATGTCTTCGATCTTAGCGGCAACTTTGCTCTTGGTCTTGGCCCATTTGTTACTACCTAATTTGTTGATCTTTGGTGTCTTACCTTCAGCTGACACATATTTTTGGATCCGATCGAGCTGGGAAACTGGGATAAAAAGTTGCGCATCCTCTTGATAAACGATCGTCATATAGTCTTGGTGTTTCCCACCGACTTCTAAAGTTTGCATTCCCATGAAACGCCCGATCCCATGGTTGACGTGAACGATATAATCGCCTTTCTTCAAGTCAGTATAGCTCTTCAAACGTTCCGCATTGCTCATCGTTTGGCGTTTAGGCTGTTTGCGCGAACGTTTAGCAAAGAGTTCTTGTTCGGTCAAAACGACTAATTTTAATTCAGGCAATTCAAAACCACTATTCAACTGACCTAAAGCGATCTGCACTTGCCCAGTCTGGATGTCAGCGACTGTTCCTAATAAAGAAGTGACCCCAAAATCGGCTAACGTTTGCTGGAGCTTTGCTTGACGTTCCTTAGTCCCGACCAGCAAGACAACGGTTTGGCCACTTTCTTTCCACCGGAGTGCTTCAGCTTTTAGCAGTGGCATTTGACCAAAGAATTGTTGGACCATGCGGGCTTTGATATCTAAATGCCGCACAAAACGCATCCGGCCCATCCCTTTAGGAAAGGCGGCTAAAAAGGTTTTAGGCTGCTTGAGCTTTTTTTCTAAATAACTCAATTCGTGTCCCAAAACAGCATTAGCAAGTAATTGCTGTTTTTCCAACTGCTCAACGATCCAATTTTGCTCTTCTTGAACTAGTTGTTTTTCTTTTTCACGTAAACGAGGGTAATCATCAAAAAACACTTCACCATTTGTGGCTAAATAATCAAATAAACTTAGCTTTTCAGGATAGATGTATTCGACTAAGCTCAGATCTTTGGCACTTAATTCCCCCTTTAAAAAAGCATCGATCTTGGCTGAAAAATTCTTATCCAGTTGTTCTTTTGTTTCTTTAGATAAATTAGTAGAGGCTTTTTTAACAGCTTCATCTAAAGCTGACGCTGCTTTTTCCAAACGTTCCTTATCAAAAATAAGGTCAGTCGCTGGTAAGATCTGCACTTGTTCAATGTTTTTCAAACTACGCTGATCGGCCACATCAAAAGTCCGCAACGAATCTAACTGAGTATCAAAAAAATCGGCCCGAAGCGGATCTGACATATCTAAAGGAAAAATATCTAAGATCGATCCTCGTAGTGCAAAGTCGCCTGGCCGTTCAACTTGCTTTTGCCGCGTATAACCCATTTGGCCTAACAACTGCACCAGATCTGCTAATTCATAGTCTTGGCCAACGACCAACTTTAACTGACTCTTTTGCCAAAGTTCAACTGGGGGTAAAAAGCGCCGTAACCCTGACATCGAAGTCACGATCAGCTTTTTTTCCTGCTTGGCTAAAGCTTCCAGTGCTAAAACACGTTGCGCTTTGAATTCAGGTGAACTCGTTGCCATTTCTGATGCTAGCATCTCTTCGACTGGAAACAACAAGACATCAGCTGGATCTAAGAGGTTTTCAAGATCATCGGCTAACTGTTGGGCTCGATACAAGTCATCACATATGATCAACTTTGGACCTGCATTTTCTAGGAACAACTCAGCTAAAAAAAGCGTCTTGGCCGAGCCAGTCAGCCCTGTGATCAAATGACGTCCTGCTTCTTTTTGTGACCATTCTTTGACTTCTGGAAGGCTATGAAAAGCTTCCTTTAGTTTCATCTTCATGGTGTATCCTTTCTTACTTGTTACGGTTGAATTTATTCATCACTTGCGCAAAATCATCAGTCTTGACCCACTCTTCTAACGCGGCTACTGCATCAGCTGCTCCTAGATCAAAATTTTCTCGTTGTTCTGGAGTGAAGCGGCCTAAGACCCAATCAACGACTTTAGTTTGTTTAGGATGATCGATCCCCACACGTAAGCGGTCAAATTGTTGAGTACCTAAATGAGCGATCAGACTCTTGATCCCGTTATGCCCACCAGCTGAACCCTTTTGGCGCAACCGTAACCGACCACAATCAAGATCCATATCATCATAAACGATGATCACATCATCAGGGTCTAAGTCATAATAATCTACGATCTGACGAACTGCGCGTCCCGATTCATTCATATAGGTAGTCGGTTTAGCCAATATGACTTTTTGGCCCTCGACCATACCGTCAGCTAGTTGCGCATCAAATTTTTCCTTATTGAAGGAAAGACCATTCGCATCTGCAAAGCGATCAACGATCATAAAGCCTGTATTATGACGGGTATTTTCATATTGACGACCAATATTACCTAATCCTACGATCAATTTCATCTTTAAATTCAAAACCTTTCACATATAAAAAAATTTACATTACCAAAAAAAATGCACACTGTTTAAACCGTACTTAGGCACAGTTAAGCGTACATCTAGCATGGAAGCGCCTAAAAAGACGCTTCCAACAATTGATTTAATTTCACTAAGTATACCACACTTTGCGATTTCTACTGAAAAAAACTTACAAACTCTTGAAATCTTTGCGCCATTTACTGAAAAACGTGTTATACTTATGGAGTATCAATTAAGTTACTTAAGAAAGGATGAATTACTGTGTCAAAAACACAAAATCATCAAAAAGTTATTTTAGTCGGTGACGGTGCTGTTGGTTCTAGCTATGCTTACGCTATGGCTTTACAAGGTATCGCTGAAGAATTTGGTATCGTGGATGTTGTTAAAGAACGTACAGAAGGTGACGCTCTTGACTTGATCGATGCTACAGGTTACACATATCCTAAGAAGATCTACTCTGCAGAATACTCTGACTGCAAAGATGCAGACTTAGTTGTTATCACTGCAGGTGCTCCTCAAAAGCCTGGTGAAACTCGCCTTGACCTTGTTAACAAGAACTTACGCATCTTGTCTTCTATCGTTAAGCCTATCGTTGATTCTGGCTTCCAAGGTGTCTTCTTAGTTGCTGCTAACCCAGTTGATATCTTGACATACGCTACATGGAAGTTCTCTGGCTTCCCAACAGAACGCGTTTTAGGTTCAGGTACATCCTTGGATACAGCACGTCTTCGTGTTGCTATGGCTGACCTTACAGGTATCAAAGACCCACGTTCTATGCACGCATACATCATGGGTGAACACGGTGACTCCGAATTTGCTGCTTACTCATCAGCAACGATCGGTGGGGTTCCATTCTTAGATTGGGCTAAAGCTAACAACGTTTCCCAAGAAACACTTGATAAGATGGAAGACGATGTCCGCAACAAAGCTTACGAGATCATCAACCGCAAAGGTGCTACATTCTACGGTGTTGCTGCTGCGCTTGCTCGTATCTCAAAAGCTATCTTACGTGACGAAGATACAGTCTTACCTGTTTCAGCTTACTTAGATGGCCAATATGGCTTGAATGATATCTACATCGGTACACCAGCCGTTGTTAATGCTGAAGGTATCAAGCAAGTTGTTGAAGTTCCTTTGAACGAAAAAGAATTGAAACAAATGCAAGAATCTGCTAAGACTTTGAAAGAAGTTCTTGCAGACGGCTTGAAGAGTTTAGAAGACTAAGCTCTTTTATTCCTAAACAGTCAGGGTTTGACCTTGACTGTTTTTTTATATACTCAATAAACTGTGGTAAACTAAGACTAGAAAGGTGGGCGTGCAAATGTTTAAGACTCAAATAAATGCTGATGTCCCGATCAATGAAGGCTCGGGTCAGATCGTCACGGAATTACCTTTTGTTCCCCATAAAGGTGACTTTATCATGGTCGGCGATGAACAAACGCAATGGGAAGTTGTCAGTAGCACCTTTATCGTGCATGATAAGTTCCATCCTAAAAAAGATTTTGTCGATCTCGTCGTGAAAGTAAAACAAGTTTGATTTTTTTGAGGCTGGTCTTGACCAGCCTTTTTGCTTGAACTTGAACATTTTGCAAAATTTTGTACATTTATTCAATTTTTAACTTCCATTATTTGTTTTTTGTGTTATTATGTATTAGGATATTATGAAAACAAAATGAAAGCCGAGGAGATACTTTATGCTACTGAAAACATTGATCAAGCCTAAAAAAGATCTCGTTACAGTTAAAGAAGATATCACACTGGAAGAAGCTCTAACAGTGCTCGAAGATTCCGGTTATCGTTGTGTACCGATCTTGGATGAAACTGGTAAGATCTTCCGGGGAAATATCTATAAGATGCATATTTACCGCCACAAATCTCGTGGAGGTGATATGAGCCTACCCGTGACCCATTTGTTAAAGAATGCTAACAAGTTCATTCCAATCGATTCAGCCTTCTTTAATGTGTTTTTCTCGATCAAAGACCTTCCATATATCACGGTTTTAGATGAAAACAATTTCTTCTATGGCATCTTGACCCATACGCGTTTGTTAGATATGTTGACCCAGTCTTGGAACTTCAATGTTGGTAGCTATGTTTTGACTGTTGTCTCCTCAGGTGAACGCGGTGATCTAGTCGACATGGCCAAGATCATCACTAAATACACTTCGATCGCGAGTTGTATCACACTTGATGTGCAACAAGGCGAATTAGTCCGCCGAACATTATTTACCCTCCCATCTGACGTTTCACATGAGAAATTAGAACGGATCGTGGCGAGTTTAGAGCGTAAGAATTTCAAAGTTCCTGAGATCGAAGACTTACAAGCTTAACACCTATCCCCCCACTTATCATCAAGTGGGGGGATATTTCTTATCGTTAAAGTTATGTAACAACTTCCAGTGAGTATGTTAAAATGTTTATAACTATACCTCTTAATGAAAGGAATGAGCCATATTGGCCGAAAAACTTTATACGACTCAAGAGCTTGCCGATAGTATCGGTGTCAGTCGGTCAACGATCTACCGCTTTTTAAAAGTCAATCAGATCCAACCAGTTGAAATAAATGGACGCTCTAAACTTTACAGCAAAGACACCTTAAAACAAGCAAGGCGCGAATTACTTTTACCAAGTACTAACAAAAAAACTACCCTTGCAACTGAAGCTAAACACCTTGATCAATTACAACAGCAGCTCGAATTGATCAACGAACAGTTACGGGAAAAAGACCGCCAGATCGCAGAGTTACACCAACTGATCGATCATCAACAAAAATTGACCCTTTCTGCCACTAAACAGTTAAATGATCTGTTAGCCTTACAAGAGACCGATCCTGATGCCATCAAGATCGCGGCGGCTGAAGTTCAACGCCAATTGCCCGAAAATAGCCAAGCCCAACAGATCTTATATCCGACCCAAGGTGTCAGCTATAAAACGACCAATGCGATCAGCACTGAAGAAAAAAAACCTAAAAAACGCGGCTTCTTTAGCTGGTTTAGACGAAACAAGCGCAGTTAGGCATGAAACAAAAGAAAACTTTTTTAGCACTTATCGCTTCATTTAATCTTGCTGCTAACTACGCTCATCCGATCACTCCTGCTTATTTCAAGCTCCTCGGACTCGATAGTGCCATGTTTGGCTATGCGTTTTCCGTGATGTCTTTGGGGATGTTTCTTGGCTCACCTTTCTTTGGAAAATTAGCTGAGAGTTTTCGCTCTAAAGTCTTGATGGCTTGGGGATGCTTAGGTTATGCATTAGCCCAAGTCCTCTTTGCGATCGGACACACCCCGGCACTCATCTTATGGGGGCGTTTATTGGCAGGATTTGCCTGTGGATCCTTTTTTGTTGGGGCCTTGAATTATATCGCCAATACCTCCACCGCTAAAGAACGGGGAGCAAACTTGACTTTAAATGCTGCCGTTCAAACAGTTTTTGGCGCTTTAGGCTACTTTGTCGGCGGAATGCTTGGGACATATGATCTTTATTGGGCCTTTGCGCTACAGATCGGGCAACTTTTTTTCACAGGTGTTGCCTTTTATCTACTCTTAGGTCCAGATCTTACTGCCCAAAAAGCCCCAGATATCAAAGAGGCAGTCCGCAGTTTGAACTTTTTTAGTAGTTTTTCAACTAAGGATGCTCAGCTCTCACAGTCACTTTGGATCTTATTAGGCGTTTCAGCTCTGACCTTTTTAGGCTATACTTCCTTTGATCAAAGTTTCAATTATTACTTAAAAGACGTCTTTGATCTTGCAACGAGCTATAATGGTAGCTTTAAAGGAGCAGTCGGCTTGATCTCACTTGTAGCTACGATGACGTTAGGAATGTATTTGGTCAAACAAACTGACCTCAACAAAAGTACGACTTATATTTTATTCATCTGTGCTTTCTTTATGGGAGCAGTCTGCTTGGCATCCGGGTTGACCAGCTTTTTTGCCTTAAATTTGATTTTTTACGGTTTTTATGCGATCAGTGTGCCGATGGTCCAAGATCTGATCACCAAACAAGCTACGCCAACAACACAAGGAACTGTTCTTGGTTTTTACCAAGCTTCACAATCATTTGGTCGGATCATCGGAGCCTTTATCGCTGGGCTTTTATATGACGTCAATGTTTTAGGCCCATTTATTCTAGGTAGTCTTGCTTTTCTAATTGCAGCTATCGGTGTTAAAATATATCAAAAATAGCAGTATGTCCATGGCTGGGCACACTGCTATCTTATTATCAAGAGGTGTTACTATGATCCGTGAAATCAATCACGACCCTAAATTCTTAAGTCAAAAAGCTGTTTTAGCTACTCCAAAAGACGATCAGATCGTCACTGACTTGCTTGATACTTTGCAAGCTAATCAAGCCCGGTGTGTTGGAATGGCAGCCAACATGATCGGTGAAAATAAACAGATCATCGTTTGTCAGATGGGACCGCTAGCTTTCCCCATGTTAAATCCTAAGATCATCAAAAAAGCGCGTCCTTATACAACAACAGAAGGCTGTCTTTCACTTACAACGACAACAGAAACGACGCGCTATGATCTGATCACAGTCCAATACTTTGATCGGACCTTTACCAAACAAAAACAAGAATTCCAAGGCTTCATCGCACAGATCATCCAACATGAGATCGACCATCTAAACGGGATCTTGATCTAGTTTTGGCTTAGTCTTTAACTGAAAAGATCGGAAATTCATTTGAATCACCATTTGCCCCCATTGCTATAGCTAACTTTAATTTAGGTTTTGGGGCTGAAAATGTTAAATACTTAGTCTACCTATCTTTGTATACTAGAAAGGAAATTCACATATGATCACGATCGGTGCTACTACTTGGAGCGAACACAAAGCTTTGATCACAGAAGACCGCCCTGTCACACTAGCAGAGTATGCGGCAAATTTTCCAGTTGTTGAAGTCGATACTTTCTTCTACGGGATCCCCCGGATAAGTACCGTTAAAAATTGGCAAGCTCAAGTCCCACCAGCATTTCATTTTGTTGTTAAAGCTCATCGGTCGATGACAGGTCATAGCGATAAAAAAGCTAATTTGGCCGAATTAAAAGAGACTTTTGCCAACTTCAAGCTTGCGGTAGGACCACTGGTGGAGACTGGTCAATTAAAAACAGTCTTATTTCAATTTCCACCATATTTTATTCCCACCAAAAAAAGCATCAACTATCTGCGTCAGATCAGAGCCTGGTTGCCCGCGCTACCGCTATGCTTAGAATTTCGCAATCAAGCTTGGTATCAGCCTAACACGCTCCAGTCATTAGTCGCTTTTTGTCGCCAAGAGCGCTTTACTTTAACAGCAGCCGATGAACCACATCAAACTGAGGCTTCTGTGCCATTTTATCCAGTGGTAACGACGCCTGATCTGATGTTTTGGCGTTTACACGGTCGTAACCAACAAGGCTGGCTCAAAAAAGGCCCCAATTGGCGCAAAGAGCGAACTCTTTATCGCTACGATCACGCTGAACTTGAACAGTTCAAGCAAACTCTGGTCGGCCTGCAAAATGATGTCAAAGAGATCTGCATCATCTTTAACAATAATTCCGCAGGCGATGCAGTCCCTAACGCGCTCACCTTAAAGGAACTATTGGGGATCGACTTTGATGGGCTAGGACCACCACCACCGACCCAATTGAATCTGATCTAACTAAAAAAAGATAGTCCCAACAAGGCTATCTTTTTTAGCATTTAACGTAATGTAAATCCCCGATCCCGTTATAAGTCTTTGTTTGAAGTAATTTTAATTTTTGTGATGGAGCTATTTGATCGAATAGCATGATCCCATCCCCCAAAACGATCGGCATGATGGACAGATAATACTCATCGATCAGATCACTTTGCAAGGCTTGCTTGACTAAATTAGCCCCGCCACTTGACTGCCTAACCAGTCAACACTTCCATTCTTATCTGCGATATATCCATCTAAACTTTGTGCAATAAATAAACTAACTTTGCGCAATTTAGCATTCCCTATTCTTTCACTCTATTTAAACGTGTTTTCAAAAGCAACGCCTAGTGGATAAGCTTCCCCTACCCTGATGCTAAATTCTCATCACGGCTGGGGCTCCTTATCCATACGGCGCTGTTCGCTTTTGCTCACACTCTATCTAAATATATCTTCTTTAGATCGGCTACCTGTGATTTGGTCAAGGCTAATTCGTTGTGTAAATAATTTTCTAACGAACCATATTCACGCTGCATCACGTGCAGCGCCGTTTCTAAATATGTGTCATTGACCGAGCCTAGTGCACGAAGATTAGTCAAATAGATCTCTTGACCTGTCTTTGGTAATTGGCGCTTGGCTAATTGCTTTTCTTGCCAAGGAGCTAAATACTTGTTTGAAGCTAAGTAATCACGCCTGATCGTTGCTTCATCGACCCCTAGTGCCGTCAAAAGATAGACTGCCCCCATTCCTGTACGATCCTTTCCCGCTGAACAATGGAAAAGCACCGAGCGACCTTCATCACTATTTTCTAACAAGACATCAAAGAAATGCCGATACGCTTTCTTTGCACTATCAGCCAATACGATATCATGGTAAGCTCATAACATATTATTGAACCCAGCCTGAGGATCGGTGAAAAATTGCTTTGCTCGCTGATCTTTAGCTGTACTCTTGGTCTCATCTTCTGGAAATACCGGTGCAAAATGGTAAGTTGCACCCGTTGGAACTTTATCTGGTGCATTTTCTTGTTCTTCTGATGAACGGAAGTCTACATCATGACGCAAACCATACTCCGCTAAAAAATTTACATCTTTAGGCGATAAATTACCTAAAGATGCAGCGCGGATCACCTTATTTGCCTTTATCTGGTGTCCATCTTTAGTCCGATAGCCACCCAGATCTCTAAAATTAACGCCCTGCTCTAGTGGTAATAAAACTGGCATGCTCTCACCTTCCTAATTGTCTTTACTGCCACTATACTTTTGTTTTTGTTTTATTTCAATCTTTGTGCCTTTTTTCTCGTTCCTTGCGCAAAACTTCTAACACCCACCGCATCGAGTAGCCATAACGTCGTGCTAACTCACTTGCATTTTCACCGTTGTACTCAGCGACGATCTTTTGCGCCACTTTTTTAGGATCATAGAGTCGCATCGGAAACGTATATGATAACCCCCGGTAAGTTTCATGGAGCTTATAGGCATTCTCCAACCCGATCAGGTCGGCTAACTCCTGATAAAATTCATTTAATAATTCTTTGTCTACTTCATCTGTCATTTTGTTATCCTCACTTTATTTTTCCTTGCAAATTACAAGATAGTTTTCATTTGACATCTTCTATTATCTAGGGTTACATAGACATATATTGTCATTTAAAAAAGAAGGTGTTTTTTATGTCATCTAGCGCAACTCGCTTACTAGATATCTATCACAAATTGCTCAATGGAGCCGCGATCACCAAAGAAGAATTTGCCCAAAAATATGAAGTCGCTCCCCGCACGATCCAGCGTGATTTAGCCGATATCCGACTCTTCTTAGAAGAATACCGCCCTGATGCAAAACTACAATACAATCGCAGTACTAAAAGCTCTTATCTAGCAGGGCAAAATAATACATTGGGCAAAGCTGAGACCTTGGCCTTATGTAAGATCCTCCTTGCCAGCCGTGCTTTTACGAAAAAAGAAACTGATCATCTTTTAGGAGCTCTAAACGATAACTTGCCCCCAGCTGAACAAAAAGAATTGAACTGGATCATCAAAAATGAACAGAGTAATTATGTTGAACTCCAACATACCAAAGCACTACTTCAGATATTGTGGGAATTTTCCAACTATATCGTTAAACATCGGCTCTTAAACATTGTATATACTAGACAAGATAAAAAACAAGTAACACACACTATTCTGCCAAAAGCGATAATTTTTTCAGATTATTACTTTTACGTTGTTTCATACAGCCAAAATGCCGAGCAAGATCTCTTTTTCCGTCTAGATCGGATCATCGACTACACTCCGCTCGATAAAAAAGCGGGGCACTCACAAAATTTACGCTATGAAGATGGAAAATTACGCCAAAACATCCAATTCATGACCCCAGGTGATCTGCTCACGATCACTTTTGAATTCTCTGGGACCGTCGAAGCAGCCTTAGATCGTTTTCCTAACTCCAAAGTTATTAAAAAATTAGCCGATTCTGTTGTGATCGAAGCTGAAACGATCGATCAAGGCGCGATGATGTGGCTTTTAAGTCAAGGTAAACGCGTCAAAGTCTTAAGCCCTGACAACTTTAAAGCTAAAATGAAACAAGAGCTAAAAGAGATGTTACAAAATTATACTTCCTAACAAAAAGAGCCTGGAAACCTAGGCTCTTTTTTGATCACTGAATTTAAAATAGACTTGCGCCAACAATTCGGCTAAGAAAAAGCCCATCGCTAAAGCTCCAGCGATCATCCCGGCTTCTACTAAAAAGCGTAACGCCAATTCATCATTTTTAAAAGCAAAATAGTAGACTGCTCGATAAGCCTGCCCCCCGGGAACTAATGGCACTAAACTCGGGACATTGAACAAGATCATCGGCTTTTGCTTGATTCGTGCTGCGATCACCGAACAAATACCGATCACGACCGCCGCAACGAGATTGGCTAAGACCATTCCCGTGTGACCAAGGTATAAGAATTTATATGTCATCCAACCCAAAATTCCGATCAAGCCACAGACGTTCAAAGCTGAACGCGGAATGTTCAGGGTGACCGCAAAGCCGACCGTAGCTAGATAACTGAAAATAACGTGAATCACGATCGTTGTTAGATCCATCTTGATCTTCCTTTCTAAAAGAAGCGTAAAACACAAGCAATACCCATCCCGATCGCAACCGCAGTCAACAAGGCTTCAGTTGCCCGGGCGATCCCACTTAAGATGTGCCCTGCTAATAGATCACGTACCGCATTGGTCAACGGAACGCCTGGAACTAGAGGCATGACGCTTCCGATGATCACGATACTATAATTTTTAGCCAAACCATATTTGACACTCAAAACAGCTAAGGCCCCGATCGCTAAAGCAGCCACAAACTCACTAGCAAATTTGACTTTAAACCGCGTGTTGACTACATGAAACAAATAATAGCCTAAAGCACTGATCACAAAAGTTGGCAAAAAATCCTGCCACGAACCGTTGTACATGATCTCCAATGTCGCACCAACAACACCAGCAGCTAACACCAACCACCGTAACTTAAAATCCGGGGTCGTCTGATCAAGTGTAGTCAGATAAGCATAGACTTCTTTTAAAGTTTTGGTCTTAGCTTGATAAGCCCGTGAGATATCATTGACCCGAGCGATCCGCTCAAGATCGATCCGACGCTTTTCGATCGCAATGACCTGTGCATTTGCCCCCTTGATCGACATCATGATCCCCGTCGTCGTTTCAAAGATATCGGGTTCAGTTACACCTGAATTTTTAGCGATCCGCTTTAAAGTGTCATCGATCCGGGCCATGTCAGCTCCATTTTCGATCATGATCTTCCCCGCTAACAGCGTCGTTTCGATAATTAGATCCTTGTCTTCCATGATTTCCCCCTAATTTACTTAATTACATTATATAGCTATCATTTTAACATTTTAGTTCTAAAAATTACGATCATTTACTACCATGATTCGTTATAAATACCTAAAAACATTAACGTTTCATTGCATAAAATATAACTTTATATTAAAAATATCTATATTTTATTAAGAGTTTATGCTATATTTAGCTTAATCTAAAAAAAGGAAGTGACTTGCATGGGACACAATTATGAAGAAAAGCGCCGTTATAAATTATATAAGGCTAAGAAAAGATGGGTCAGTGCTGCGATCATTACCGCTTCGGGGGCGTTCTTATTCTTAGGGACACCAAGTGCCTTAGCCGATGAAGCTGTTACAGCTGAAGTAACGACCACAGCCCAAAATGAGCAACAGCTCCAGGGAACGACCCAAACACAGCCTGAAGCTAAACCAAGCACACAGACATCAGCCACTGAGAGATCAACTGATGTTACGCAGGCACCGACTACTGCAACTACAGCTGATGCTACGCAGGCACCGACCACTGAAACACCAGCTCCAACGACTCAAGCCGACCATGATAAGGGGAATGTAACTGGAGCTTGGGAGCAAGGCTATCGCGGTCAAGGGATGGTCGTAGCCGTTATTGACTCTGGCGCTGATACGACGCATAAAGATTTTCAGCAAGCTCCAACAGAACCTAAGCTCTCACAAACTGAAGCCCAAGCCAAGATCAATGAACTCGGCTATGGGAGTTATGCATCTGAAAAATTCCCGTTCGTCTATAACTATGCTTCAAAAAGCAATGACTGGATCAAAGATGATGGCCCTGGCGCTTCCCAACACGGGCAACACGTGGCTGGGATCATCGGGGCTGATGGTCAGCCAAATGGAGATGAAAAATATGCTGTTGGGGTCGCACCTGAAAGTCAACTTTTAGCTTTACGAGTCTTTAACGATCAATTTGCCGACGAAAATCCTGACGATATCGCCCAAGCTATTTACGATGCTGTCAATTTAGGGGCTAATGTTATCCAAATGTCGCTAGGCCAAGGAGTCGCTGCCTCAGATCTAAATGATGTCGAACAAAAAGCGGTCCAATATGCGATCGACCATGGTGTTTTTGTTTCGATCTCGGCTTCAAATAACGGCCATGCCGGCAGTATCGAAACTTCAGCGATCCACTACTCACCAGGTGGGGCAACCGGCGCTTTTGAACCATTTTCAAGTAGCACAGTCGCTAATCCTGGCGCTTCACGCAATGCTTTGACGGTTGCTGCCGAAAACTCTGGGCAAGGCGCTGCTGCTAACATGGCTGACTTTTCTTCTTGGGGACCAATGCAAGATTTTACTTTAAAACCAGATATCTCCGCTCCTGGGGTCAAGATCGTTTCAACTGGAAATGATAATGGCTATAAGACTATGAGTGGAACTTCGATGGCAGGACCGTTTGCTGCGGGCTCAGCTGCCTTAGTGATGCAAAAATTACAAAAGGAGACCTCCCTCAAAAATGCTGAACTTGTCCAAGCTACTAAAGCTTTATTGATGAACACCTCACAGCCATTATTAGATGCGATCTCAGGTGTAGTGGTCTCACCACGACGCCAAGGTGCTGGTCAGATCAATGTTGGCGCTGCTGTTGCATCACCTGTTTATATCACGGCTGATGATGGGACAAGTTCACTTTCCTTGCGCCAACTTACAGAAAGCACGAAATTCAACTTGACTTTTACCAACTTGAGTAACAGCGATCAGACTTATACTTTCGATGACCTCGGTGGTGGTTTTACCGAAAAACGCGATGACTTTACTGGCTATTATTACGAAGAACAATTGCCTGGGGCTCGCGTAAATGGTGCTAATAAAGTCGTAGTCAAAGCTGGGCAAACATTGACAGTTCCGTATACTTTAGATCTAACTGAACTTACGCCTGGTCAATTAGTTGAAGGATGGCTCCGCTTTACTGGTGATAACGGACAAAGCACCTTAGTCGTACCTTTCCTTGGCTACTTTGGGGATATGACTAGTGAAGATGTTTTAGACAAAAAAGCTAATGATGCTACAAACGTTTACGGTGGTAACTACTTTGTCAACGAACACAATTATCCACGTGGGATCGCTGATGAAGAATCGTTGAAGAAATTAGTCAACTTAGATGGTGACTACAACTGGCAACAAGTGGCTAAACTCTATCAAGATGGTAAAGTTGCTTTCTCACCAAATAATGACAAAAAAAGTGATCTCTTAAAACCAGTTGCCTTTGTCAAACAAAACCTGCAAGACTTAAAAGTTGTCGTTTTCGACCAAAATGGTAAAGTTGTTCGCGTCGTTGCCGATGAAAAAGGCTTAGATAAGTCATTTTATCAATCCGGTCGCAACCAAGATGTGAGTTTATCAGTCTCCATGCGAAATGATCCAAATACCTTTGATTGGGACGGAATGGTCTATAATGACAAGACAGGTAAATTTGAAGTCGCTTCTGACGGACAATATACTTACCGCTTTGTTGCCACACTCTATAATGATGGCCAAAAGAAAGTCCAAACAGCTGATTATCCAGTCATTATCGATACAACGGCTCCAACGATCAGCAACTATAAATTAACGCTCAATACTGCTGAGGATAGACCAAGTGGCCAGTTGAGCTTTGATTTTTCTGATACTGGGGCAGGCTTTACTGACTATTCCTATGCTGTCGTTTTGATCAATGGTAAGCTCTTTGGGCACAAACTAAATGAAGGTACTTCAAAATTCACCGATGACACAAAGCTAAGTGGGACAGCCAACTTTGAATTGAGCCCCGAAGAACTAGCAGCTTTTACTGCAGCTCAAAACCAAGTTACGGTCATGGTCACTGATACTGCCGATAATGTAGGTCTCTTTACCAGTGAAGTTGCAGGTGTGGCGTCTGCTTCCCAAACGGTCAATGTTTGGAATGCCGTTGATGGGCTAGGTTTTGATAAAGATAGCAACTTCTATGATGCTAAAACTAACACCTATACTCTAGTTGGTGGGACGATCCGACCATTTTATTACAACGGTCAGTTAGTTGAAGCCAAAGCTGACTCAACTTACAGCTTAAATGTCAATGCTGACGTCAAAAAGGTCGTCTTTACTTCTGATCAAGCTGGTAAAGATGTCCTATTGACACTAAACACAACCACGCCAAAAGCTGCCTTTGCTTGGCAAAAAGCGCACACGACTGAACAAAACTTTGGGATCGACTTAGATACCGTCACAACTAATGATCCAGAACACGTCTTTGTCTATGCTGCTGTAACTGCCGGTAATGGGGTCAAAGCCTTTGCACGTGATTACTTCACCGGGGACGTCTATGAAGCAAATGTCAAAGATGGCTTAGCAACTTTTGAAGTCAAAGTCAAAAATGCCAGTCGCCGGACTGTCTTATTGGGCTGGACTGAAGTAGCGGGACCGACCTTTAATGTGGTCCAAACTACAGCTTCTGATAATGCTTATCTCGGAGTCGATGCACGTCCAAGTAACCAACCACAGCGTTATAACTTCGCTAATGTGGCTGAATTGCAAACTGATCTAGTCCAAGAAAATGCTGATCCAACTACTTTAGGGGCTCCAGGTGCGCTACCAGGACATGCTTTGAGTGATCTAACGACCCGCAGCGAACCTAACCCAGATATCAGTTTTGACTACCTTGAAGATAATAACTACAACTGGATCGGAGCACAAGCGATCGCTGATGGCGTTTATGATCCTAAGAGCCAAACTTTCCATGTGACTGGTCAAGTGAGCCCAGATGTAGTGGAATTGATCATGTTAGGCAATAGCGCTAACGAACAAGATCCACAAAATCGCGTTTCATTCAACGAAGCTGGGAACTTTAGCTTTGAATTCAATATCAAACCGACACAACAACGTCCGCTTGCCTATATCTACACCACCAAAGATGGGCAAAAAACACGGGGAACGATTCAAGTCATCTTGGATACAGTCTTGCCAACACTGGAATTTGAAAATGTCGTTAACTATGACTTTGATGGTGAAAATTATTACGTTTACACTAACGAACCGCTCTTCACTATCAAGGGAACAGCCCACGATAATCTTGACGGTTACCGTTTCTTCTTTAACGGAGATAATGAATTTCGTGAATTCCACCATTCAGGTATCAACCACGGGGGCAATCCATACGCTCCTTACAGCTTTGAAAAAAGCTTTGCCTTAAATGATGATGCTGGTGAAACAAAACACGTCTATACTTTAGAGGTACTTGATGTGACTGGTAATCACACGACCAAAAAATTCTACGTCTACTACCAACCTAAGACAAACGTTACAGAAACCTTAGACGTTGAGCGAAACTATGTCGATATGTTTGTTGCACAGTATCCAGAAACGACCCTTTTGTTCCTTGATCCAAAAACGCAAAGCTTCAAAGAGCTCGCTTTAGCAGACTTCCATCCAGATGGCTCCTATAGCTTAGTCAATAAATACGGCAATGTGGTCGCTTTGATGAACGTTTATACAGCCGAACCTAAAGAAGAAGTGGGTGAAAATGAAAAAGAAATCGTAGAAGCACCAAAAGATCATCTCTCCTCTCAAAATGAGCAAGATACTGGTAGCTTTGGTAAAGAGCACACTACTGATTCTGACACAGAGCAAAAACAGGCTACATCAGCCGATAAACCAGTTGCTCCTGTGCTCCAAGATAAGGCCCAGCCATCTGTTACACCAACAACTACTGGTCTACCACAAACAGGTGAGACAAAACATCAAGCTTCTATCTTAGGTCTCTTAGCGCTAGGCTTAGCTAGTCTCTTTACTTTAGTTAACTTTGATCGTAAAAAAAGAAACTAAATAATCACTAATAACACAAAAATGCCACTCAGGATAGTTACTCTCCTTGAGTGGCATTTTTATGTGGTAAAGGTAGACCAGATCACTGCTTATCCAGTTACTTACTGTCATCTTTTAACATTAACATCGATCACTAACCACCTAAGACAACGACTATCGTGAATACACGTAGCGATAGATCTAACATCAGTAATTATATTTAGGTAAAAATATTAATATTTAATTACATAAAATATAAATTTATATTAAAAACAACTATTTTTTACCCCATGTTTATGCTATATTTAGCTTAATCTTAAAAATGGAGGAAACATGATGACAAAAATTGCAAAGACATTGTTGAGTTTGACACTTGGTCTGGCCTTATTTGGAACTTCTGCTCAAGCTAAACAAACTTTACGTTGGAGTGAACCATCCGAGATCCAGACCCTAGACCCTGCACTATCCGTTGATACCACCAGTTCTGAAATGATGCGTAACAGCTACGAAGGTCTATATCGTTTTGAAAATAACGGTCAGGTAAAAAAAGCCTTAGTCAAAAAAGAAACTCGCTCGGCAGATGGACTGACCTATACTTTTACCTTACAAAAAAATGCCAAATGGTCAAATGGCGATCGCGTAACTGCCAAAGATTTCGTTTACAGTTGGCAACGAGCCGTCGATCCTAATACTAAAGCTTCAAATGCCCAACTCTTTGACGGTATCAAAAATGCTGCTGCCATCATGGCTGGTAAAAAAGCCCCCACTGAACTGGGGGTAAGTGCTGTTTCTGATCATACCTTAAAAGTCGAACTTGAAAAACCACTACCTTACTTTCGTTCCCTAGTGGTAGCACCGATCTTTTCACCGCTCGATCAAAAAGCAGTCGAAAAATACGGTAAGGATTACGGCACTTCCGCTACTAAAACTGTTACTAACGGCCCCTTTAATGTCAAAGGCTGGACTGGTTCAAATCAAAAATGGCAACTCGTCAAAAATAAACATTATTGGGATAAAAAACAAGTCAAACTTGATCAGATCGACTTTTTAGTGACTAAAAGTACAGCGACTTCGTACAATATGTTCCAAAGTGGGCAACTCGATAAAACAGATCTAAGTCAAGACCAAGCACGGCAATTGCGTACAAATAAAGAATTTATCGCCCGTAAGCAAGCCCGGATGCAGTATCTGCAGTTCAATACTCAAGATCCTTTACTTAAAAATCTCAATGTTCGTAAAGCACTGGCTTATGCGATCGATCGCAAACAACTAGTCAACTCTATCCTAGCTGATGGTTCACTTCGCCCTAAGAGTTTTGTTCCTTACGACTTGATGACTTATAATGCTAAGGATTTCGCTAAAGTTTCAGGAACTAAAGCAAAAATAAGTTTTGATCGTAAAAAAGCCCAACACTATCTCAAATTGGGACTAAAAGAGTTAGGTAAAGATGAACTTGAGCTACAATTACTGGGAGACGATGATGATATCAGCAAAAAAGTCAACGAATATCTCCAATCCCAATTAGAAGAAAACCTCCCACACACCAAGGTCACTACACTAAATATCAACAAGAAAAGTCGGATCGAACGCATGAAAAAAGGTGAATTTGAGGTCGTCTTAACGGGCTGGGGGGCCGATTATCAAGACGCAACTAGTTTTTTGAATCTCTTACGCTCTGACAGTCCGTATAACTTTGGTAAGTGGCAAAACCCTGACTATGATAAACTTCTGACCAGCGCTAAAGAGCAGACTGGGCAAAAACGCTTTTTGACATTGCTAAAAGCCGATGAACTCTTGACAGCTGAACAAGCGGTCACTCCGCTTTATCAACCTGCCTTAGCAACACTTTTGAAAAAAGACGTCAAACATGTGATCTATGCTCCGATCGGTGGTTATAATTTTAAAAACGTCACTTTAAAATAGGGTACTAAAAAATACCTGATCAAATCTCGCAAAAAGAAATTTGGTCAGGTATTTTTGATTCAGCTGAGTAATTTTTCGAGCTCTAGCGCCTTATCTGCTCTCTTCTGGAAACCAAATGCTGATCTCTCTTTCAGCTTCACTTGGACTATCTGAAGTATGGATCACATTGCGCAGGTTCCCATCCGGCCACTCACGCCCAAAGTCTCCACGTACTGTCCCCCAATCAGCTTGACTTGGGTTAGTTGCCCCTGCCATCCGATGAATGATCGAAACGACATTCGTGCCCGTTACGATCACTCCTACGAGGGGACCTTCTTGCATATATGAGACTAGCTCCGGAAAAAATGGTGCATTGACCTTGTCTTCATAGTGCGCTTCAAGCTGCTCTTTGGTCGCTTGGATCACTTTTAAAGCTGTGATCTGATAACCTTTATGTTCGATCCGTGTGATGATATCCCCGATATGTTGTCCTTTGACACCATCTGGTTTAACTAAAACTAAAGTACGTTGTTCTGTCATAGAAATCCCTCCTATCCACAGATAGGATATCATTAATTAAGCGTAATTAATACTTTAATGTTTTTAGTAAAAAAGCTGCTTTTAGAATGCCTTGTTGATCACTGTTGAATGATCTGTGTTGTCATGATCGCCAAATGATTTTGGGCATTCGTGTTGGCGTTATCTTTTAACAATTCTGGTAAGATCATCTTCAAGAAATATTGCACACTTGCCATATCATTGAACTTCATGATCGCCTTTAAACTTGAGCGATAAATATCCATGTAAACAGGTTCGGGATTGCCCTTTTGGATCTCACCAAAGGATTCATACATCAAGTCGATCTTATCTGCGACCGACAAGATCTTGCCTTCTAAAGTATCGTCCTTACCTTCTGCAAATCTACGCTCATAGGCTTCGCGAAATTCGACTGGGATCTCCGTTTGGATGAAGTTTTCTGTCAACGACTCATCAACTTTGGCTAACATCGTCCGTAATTCGTTGGTCGCATACTTGACTGGAGTTTTGATATCACCGATAAAACGTTCCGTATAATCGTGATTAAGCGCCTTTTCATATAGTGAGCGCCAATCGACCGCATGCCCCGCTTGTTCTTCGATATCACCTAACATTTGCGCAGCTTGCGTCACTTTAAATGAGTGAGCTGCCACATTGTGTTCTTCAAATTTGAAATAACCTGGGGCTCGATTGATCATCTCAAGATCGCTCAAACTCTTTAAATATTCATGCATGCCCATGAAAAACACCTCCGTCTATATTTCATACTAGGATACACCGCATGCAACTTTTTTGCAAATATCTTATTCTTTTAGCTTATAATGATAGAACACATAAGAACACAGTGGGCTGATCGCTAAAAAATATTATACAGCTGAATAATTAGTAATAAGATGAACACTGATCTTTTCGACAAATAAAGCATTGACAACCTTTATAGAAAGCGTTATCATTATTATGTAGTCAAGCGTGTTACTGATTTTATCAGGCATTAGCTGTTGTTATAGGTAGATGGGGCTAGTGGCTCTTTTATCCTATTACAACAGCTTTTTGTTTTACAAGGAGGTGAGGTAGTGCGTTTTCTAAAAAGTTACAACAATAGCGTTGCTTTGGTGGAAAACGAGCAGGGAAAAGAAGAGATCGTCATCGGCAAAGGGATCGGCTTTGGGCTCAAAAAAGGCGATCAGATCGACCAAGAAAAGATCGAACGGCGCTTTATCACAGCGGAAGATCAAGAATCGATCATGCAACTAAAGGATATCAGCGCTAAGACTTTAGAACTTACGACCAAAGTCATCAAACTCGCTGAACCAAAGCTAAATATCAAATTCAATGATTTCCAATATTTAGCTTTAGCCGATCATATCGACTTTGCCTTGACCCGCAGCGAAGACAGTATCGATATGAATGCGACCAACACGCGCTGGGAAGTCCGCAATCTTTTTCCCGAAGAATACGCAGTTGCTAAAGATGCGATCTCCGTGATCGAAAAAGCAACTGCCCAAAAGCTTCCCGCTAGTGAATCGATCTTGATGACTTATCACTTTGTCAATGCAACTTCAGACGATGCTAAATTACAAGAAACGATCCAGATCACGCAATTGATCACTGAGATCATCAAGATCGTTTCTTACGAGTATCAATTAGAACTCGATCAGCAATCATTTAATTATAGTCGCTTCGTCTCGCATTTACGGACTTTACTCGTTCGCTTACTAAAAGATAAGCAGCAAGAAGGGGCACAACTTGACCCAGCTTTACTTCAACTGATGCAGGTCAAATACACGCGCGCTTATGAAACTGCCGAGCGCATCGCTGTCTTACTCAATGCCAAAATGGGCTGGCAACTTGAAGCCGATGAATTGGTATATCTGACCTTGCATATTTTTCGCGTTACTTCACGTCAAGCAAATACTAACTAAACACTTATGGTGTGTTACTGATACGATCAGGCATGAACCCAAGGCGTTTTCAAATTAGGCTTTATAGCTTTCTTTGAAGACACTTGGGTTTTCTTATTATAAAGGAGGAATTTTATATGGCTTACGAAGAATTAGCTAACTTCATTATTGAAAATGTTGGTGGCAAAGATAATGTTGCAAGCGTCGTTCACTGTGCGACTCGTTTACGCTTTAAATTAAAAGACGTTTCTAAGGCTAACGATGAAGCTTTAAAGCAAAATGATGGTGTTATCACGGTCGTCAAGTCTGGGGGACAATACCAAGTCGTGATCGGCAATCATGTTCCTGATGTCTATAATACTTTGGTCAAATTAGGAGGTTTTAACAGCAGTGCGCCTGTGGCTGATGATTATGTCGACAAACAAAACATGAGTCTACTCGACCGTTTCATCGATCTGATCTCAGGGATCTTCCAACCGATCTTAGGTCCGCTATGTGCTGCTGGGATGATCAAAGGGCTGACTGCCATGTGTGCTGCTTTTGGTTGGTTGAATACCACTTCTGGTACCTATCAAGTACTCTATGCGATCGGGGATGGATTCTTTTACTTTCTCCCGATCATCTTAGGCTTAACGGCAGCTAAGAAATTTGGCTTAGATCGATTCACTGCGATCGCGATCGGGGCAGCCATGACTTATCCTGCGATCATCGCAATGAGTAGCGAGCAAAAGACGCTTTATACGCTCTTTGAAGGAACATTTATCCAATCTGATATCCATGCAACCTTTCTTGGCTTGCCGATCATTGCGATCAATTACTCTTCGACCGTTATTCCGATCATCGTTGCCGTATGGTTTGCCGCTAAAGTTGAAAAATGGTGCAAGCAGTTCATCCCAACCGTAGTCAAAACGTTCTTAGTTCCATTTACCACCTTGCTTATCACCGTTCCGGTCACTTTCTTAGTCATCGGACCGCTAGCATCTTGGATCGGGGATCTATTAGCCGCGATCACTGAAGGCATCTACAACTTGAGCCCTATCTTAGCTGGCTTAGTGATGGGAGCCTTTTGGCAAGTCTTTGTTATCTTTGGTGTCCACTGGGGCTTTGTTGCCGTCGCCTTGGCTAATATCGCTGCACAAGGTTTCGATACTACGCTAAGTTTGACATTAGCGGCTTCTTTTGCCCAAACTGGGGTCGTTTTAGCGATCTTATTCCAAGCAAAAGATGCTAAAGTCAAAGGCCTGGCTTTTCCAGCTTTTATCTCAGGGATCTTCGGGGTCACGGAACCTGCGATCTATGGTTTGACTTTACCGCGTAAACGTCCCTTTATTTTAAGCTGTATCGCAGCTTCTATCGGTGGGGGTCTGATCGGTTTCTTTGGCACCAAATTCTTCATGATGGGTGGTCTCGGCATCTTCTCTATCCCAACTGCGATCTCACCTAAAAACGGTATGGACATGTCAGTTTATGGCTTGATCATCGCCATGGGAGTTTCCTTTATTCTTGGTTTTATCTTACAAATGCTCTTTGGACGTCAAAGTGTCCTTGAAGTGCAAGACCAAAAAACAGCTGAAACTGTAGCAAAGACAGCCAAAGAAGCCCAACAAGTCGCAACTCATAAAATTCTTAGTGAGTCTCCTGCTAGCTACAACGCTCCGACCACGCTAGCCAGTCCTTTGACTGGTAAAGCTGTAACTTTAGATAGTATCAGTGATCAAGTCTTTGCATCGGGGGCAATGGGACAAGGGATCGCTATCGAACCTAGCAACGGCGTCGTTTGTGCCCCAGCTGATGCCACGATCGCCCTTGTCTTTCCAACGGGACATGCGATCGGTCTAAATACCACTGCGGGAGCTGAGATCTTGATCCACATCGGGATGGATACCGTTCAACTAGATGGTAAATATTTTAAGACTCTAGTTACACAAGGTCAAAAAGTCAAAGCCGGTGAACCCCTCGTCAAATTTGACCTTGAACAGATCAAAAAAGCTGGCTTTAGCTTAACGACCCCGATCGTTGTTACCAATTCCAAGAATTACCATCAGATCGTTCCTGTCAAAACAGGTGCGATCAAGACTGGCGCTAAATTACTTGACTTAAAATAATTGAGGTGAAAAAAATGTATCAAACTGATTTTCCTAAAACATTTCCGCAAGATTTTCTCTGGGGTGGCGCAACAGCAGCTAACCAGATCGAAGGAGCATTTGACATTGACGGCAAAGGTCTAACAACAGCCGAGGTCGTCAAGAAAGCTACTGACCGCAAAACATTTACTATGAGTTCTGTAACTAAAGACAGCATCCAAGCAGCGATCGCTGACCCCGGCGTGGCTAACTATCCTAAGCGCCGCGGGATCGATTTTTATCATCATTACGAAGAAGACATCAAACTCTTCAGTGAAATGGGCTTTAAGGCATTTCGCCTCTCAATTGCTTGGGCTCGGATCTTTCCGACTGGTTTAGAAGAGACACCTAATGAAAAGGGCCTTGCATTTTACGATAAGGTATTTGCGACCTGTAAGAAATACAATATCGAACCAGTCGTCACGATCTCACACTATGAGATGCCCCTCGAACTTACCCTCAAATACAACGGTTGGGCTAGTCGTGAAGTGATCCAACATTTTACCCGCTACACAAAAGTTTTATTCGAACGCTACCGTGGGATCGTCAAATATTGGATGACTTTCAATGAGATCAATGCTGCTTCGATGGGCTTTGGTGGCACAGGTGCGATCGACGCTGAGCTAAGTGAAAAAGAAATGCTCAACTTACGCTATCAAGCCTTGCATCACCAATTCATCGCTAGCGCTCTAGCAGTCAAGCAACTCCATGAGCTTGACTCTAATGCCAAGATCGGTTGTATGCTAGCACGGATGCAAACTTATCCAGCTACCCCTGACCCTGCTGATGTCCGCGCAGCTCAAGCAAATGATCAATTCAATCTATTCTTTACCGATGTTCAAGTACGTGGTCAATATCCAAACTTCATGAATCGCTTCTTTAAAGAGCACGAGATCACCTTAGACTTTGCGCCAGAAGATACAACGATCTTAGCTGAAGGAAAAGTTGATTACCTAAGCTTTAGCTACTATATGTCAACGATCAGCTCTGCCAAAGATACAACTGATCAAGCTCTAGGAAATTTCGCTCTTGGACAGCCTAACCCTTATCTTGAGACAAGTGATTGGGGCTGGCAGATCGATCCGATCGGACTTCGGATCGCTTTAAATGAGATGTGGGATCGTTATCAAGTACCACTTTTCATCGTGGAAAATGGGCTAGGTGCTCTTGATGAGCTCACTTCTGATGGCAAGATTCACGACGACTATCGGATCAATTATCTACGCAAACATATCGAGCAGATGAAGTTAGCGATCGGTGATGGGGTCGAATTGATGGGATATACGACTTGGGGCCCGATCGATCTGATCAGTGCTTCAACTTCAGAAATGTCTAAGCGTTACGGCTTCATCTATGTCGATCAAGACGATGAGGGCAATGGTACCTTAAAACGGATCCGCAAAGATTCCTTTTATTGGTACCAACAAGTGATCGCATCAAACGGCGAAAACCTATAACAGTGCGTAAGAAATCGGGTGAACCGTACGGATAGCCTAGAATAGGCGATGGTGCGTACCTTGCAGCATTGACTATTCGTAGCTATACGCTAGGCTCAGATTTCTGAAGCACGACTACCACAGTGCAAAAAAATCGGATGTGTCATAGCTATATGCTAAGGCACTACCCGATTTTTTTGCACTGTTTTTATCTCAATTTACCGAAACGATCTCATAAATGGAATTATCGATCATCGTTTCTCCGTTTTGTTCATACGCACCCTCACCCTTGTGGATAAGTTTAACGGTTACCGTATGGCCTTGATAAGTAACTTGTTGATCACCTAAAGTTGCTTCACGATAAAAATCCTCAGGTGAAACGCTGGGATCACATATTCCTGCTTGGATCGCTAAATGATAATAAAAATCCATTCCATTAGGTAGGGTCTGTCCAACAACAGAATCCGACACTGGTTGCTCTTTTGTCACACCCTTTGTCACTGGAGCATGTGAAGCTACTGCTAGCCTTCTTTTTAGTTGTTTGACTAGTTTTATGGCTACTACTAGATCCTTGTTTGTCCTTAGTTTAGGGCAAACACCCTGTCATTAAGGGTAACGAGCAAACCAGTACGCCTAAAACACGTAACTGCTTTTTCATGTTATCACCTCATGGCCCGCTAAAGTTATTGTAATAGAGTATTGTATAGGTCCAGACCTAATTTATTCATGGCTGCTTGTTCTTCATTGTTATCACCATTTTGGGTCAAGACAACGACAACAAAGGCACCTTTTTCATTTTCAATAATCGCTGCATCATTTAAGATCCCGTAATTTTGCATGATCCCAGTCTTGTTGTAGACCTTAGCTCCAGTTGGTAGGTCACGAACTAATTTATCATGATCACGGTTCTTATTTAAAATATCTAAGAATTCAGCACTGTCACTCTTACTGATCAATTTGTGGTTATAAACTTTCTTCAACAATTCACCCACATCAGCTGCCGATGTGATATTATCGCGCCCAGCCTCAAGTGACTTAGTATCCATCATCTTACGTTGTAACTTAGTATCATGGGCCCCCATCTTTTCGATCTGTGCATTGACTTTATCGATCCCACCTAAAGCATCGATCATGATGTTAGCCGCTGTATTGTCACTTTCATCGATCATATAAGCTAATAATTCACGGTAAGTAAAGGTCTTGCCCGCTGGCATGTTTTGGATCACACCTGTCCCACCAACTTTATCAGCATTAGAAAGAGTATACGTATCATCTAAATTGATCGTACCGATCTTTTGTTGGGCATAGGCTGCTGCTAAAATAAAGAGTTTGATCACCGAAGCTGCACTTTGAGTTTGATTGTTCAATAAATAACTCGTATCTTCATTCATCGGTGCCACATAGACTGTTTTATCACCAGCGATCCCGCCGATATCATTAGCTACAAGTTCTTTGACTTTAGCTTCATCAAAGCTGGAGCTTGAACTCGAAGTTTCACTACTGCTAGAAGCAACACTACTGCTCTCTTTTTCAGTCGAACTTTCAGCCTTACTACTTTTAGCTACAGAAGTTGTTTCATTAGCTGGTTTATTGAGTGTATTGTAAGCAAAATACCCACCAACACCTAAAACAAGTAGCCCTGCAACTACCCCAATGATGATCCCAGCTGGATTACTTTTACGTTGGGGAACACCCGCATATGGTCCTTTTGTTCGCGAATAGGTCGGTTCTGGCGCTGGCGCTTGTTTTGGGGCCGTGCCAGCAAAGGGCGCACCGCATTGGTCACAAAAATCATTTTTGATATCATTTGAGACACCACAAGTTTGGCAGATTTTTCCTGGCTTAGCGCTTGATACTTGAGTAGTTGGATCTGGCAAAGTTTCACCACAACTTTGGCAAAATTTTGAGCCAGTTGGATTAGTCGAATTACATTTTGGACACTTCACGTCTTAACATCCCTTCATTATCTCTAGTTCTTAGTAATATTCTAGCTAAAATCGGTCATTTTTAATAGGTATCTTATCCTTGAAATTTTCCTTAGTTTTTTCACTATTTTTAGCTACAAAATTGCTTTTCTTTGTCTAAGTGGAAAATTAGCGTTATCCTTAAAGTAACGTGAGGTTTAGCGCTTCACGATTTCAAGGGGGGCATTAATTATGAATGAAAAATTTAGTTCACACTATGATGTTGTCGGTAGTTTTTTACGACCAAGTAAATTAAAACATGCTAAAGAGGATTTAGCAAACGGTAAGATCGACCAAGATAATTACGATGAGATCTTGAAAAAAGAGATCAAACGTGTTGTTGAAAAACAAGCTAAACTTGGCTTAAAGGATGCAACCGATGGTGAATTTGGGCGCAGTTGGTGGCATTTAGATTTTCTTTGGGGCTTCAAGGGTGTCAAACGCTATGATTATCACCAAAGTTATAAATTCCACGGGGAAAAGACCCGAACTGACAATGTTGAGTTGGGTGGCCGTATCGAATATAATCCAGACCACCCCTTCTTTGAACAATTTAAGTATCTAAAGAGCATCGTTCCAAAAGGCGTTGTTGCTAAACAAACGATCCCTTCTCCAACACTTTTCTTTAGAGATGATCGCAGTAAAAATTACAAACTCTTCTATGCTAATTGGGAAGAATTTCTCAAGGGTTTAGCTCAAGCTTATAGTGAAACGATCAAGCATTTCTATGATCTAGGTTGTCGTTATTTACAATTAGATGATACGACCTGGGCCTTTTTGATCAGCAAGTTAAATGAAACAACGGGTGAAGAACGCGACA
The DNA here is from genome assembly GCF_003288115.1 of Ligilactobacillus murinus. Taxonomy (NCBI): domain Bacteria; kingdom Bacillati; phylum Bacillota; class Bacilli; order Lactobacillales; family Lactobacillaceae; genus Ligilactobacillus; species Ligilactobacillus murinus. The sequence continues at coordinate 1,454,307 of NZ_CP023565.1, forward strand.
AATATTTAGCTTTAGCCAAAGATAGCGTCTTTGTCATCAATAAGATGCTTGAAAAAGTCCCAGCCGATATGACCATCACGACCCACATTTGTCGGGGCAATTTCAAATCGACTTACCTATTCAGTGGTAGCTATGACGTGATCGCACCATACTTAAGTCTTTTGAACTATGATGAATTATTCTTAGAATACGATAATGAACGTTCCGGCAATTTTGATGCCTTAAAGCGGATCTGGAACGAGCGAAAAGACGTTAAGATCATTTTAGGCTTAGTGACCTCAAAATTCCCTGACTTAGAAGATCCAGCTAAGTTAAAGGCTAGAGTAGCTGAAGCAGCCAAGCTAGTACCCTTAGAAAATCTGGGGATCTCAACTCAATGTGGTTTTGCTTCAACAGAAGAAGGTAACGAATTGACCGAAGATGAACAATGGGCCAAGGTCAAATTAGTAGTCGAAACAGGTAAAGAGATCTGGTAGTGTATAAATAACTACTAGCAAAAACTCCCGCTCAAGGTGTGTTCTTGCATCTTGAGCGGGAGTTTATTTGCTTATCAAAGAGAGCATTATCTTTGATAAGCACTTTGGCCATCAACATAAGTTTCTTTGAGTTCTAAAGTTGGGCTGACTACCAAGAAATCAGCGTCACGGCCATTTTGGATACTGCCACAGACATCAGCGATCCCGGCACTCTTAGCTGGAAGCTCACTTGCCATTTCAAATGCTTCTGAAAGACTACATAGCCCCCAATCAACAAGGTTTTTGACTGCGGTAAATAGCTCTAAGACACTGCCAGCTAAACTGCCACCATCTTTTAGGCGGGCCGCTCCATCTTTGACCTCGACCAAAAACTCGCCTAACATATACTCACCTTCAGGCATCCCGCCTGCTTGCATACAGTCAGTCACCAAAACGGTCTTTTCTTTTTTAGCCTTGAGCAACGCTGAGATCGCACCCAGATGAACATGATGTCCGTCACAGATCAACTCAGTATAAGCATCACTTGCAAAAGCAGCTCCGACCATTCCAGGTGCCCGATGATTTAGGCCACTCATCCCATTATACGTGTGAACAAAGATATCAGCGCCAGCATCAACAGCTGCCATCGCTTCTTTATAGGTAGCATTACTATGCCCTAGACAAACCTTGACCCCACTTTTGACAGCTTGCTTGGTAAATGCGAGCGCCCCAGGACGTTCGGGGGCAAGGGCGATCTTTTTGATCATTCCTTTTGCATAAGCTTGCAGGCTTTTAAGCTCAACAAGATCGGCATCGCGCATATACGCTGGGTTCTGTGCTCCTTTATGTTCCGTAGTAAAATAAGGTCCCTCAAGATATATCCCTTGGATCTTGGCACCTGATATTTCATGAGCTTTTTCACCTAGCAACTGACAAACCTGCGCTAACTTTTGTGGTGGTGCGGTCAAAGTCGTCGGCAGATAGGAAGTTACCCCACATGAAAGTAACCTCTGTGAGATCTCAGCTAAGCCTGCTGGATCGGCATCCATCACGTCATGTCCCGCATAGCCATGGATGTGCGTGTCAACTAAGCCCGGGGCAATGATCGCATCTTTTTTGTCGATGATCGTTGCAGCAAAAAGGTCGGTCTCTGGCGGTAGGTAACGGCCAAATTTACCATCCTTGATCTCTAAGTAGCCCCCAGTTTTTACCCCACTTTTAGTTAAAAATGTCTGTGCTTTTATATAATAATGCATGTCATTTCGCCTTCTTTATTCAAATTCGTGGATCAAAACACCTTTAACGACACGATTAACGGTCCCGCTTGGCGATGGAGTATCGGGTGTGTTACCGATCTTAAGTGAAGTCAATAAAGCGATCACTTGGGCCACCATGATATCGGGCAAGGCTAAGTAGCCTTCTGGTAAGGTCTCACTTGGAGGATAATCGAAACGTTGGCCAGTAAATTCATGGCCACTCACTTGCCCAATGCTTACCGTCTGCAAAGCGATCTGATCGGCGTGAACTTCTTCTAACACATCAAGATCATATTTGCGGGTATACGGATCATTAGCTACAAGATCCAACACTAAAGTCTTTTCATTGATAAAAGATTTTGGCCCATGTCTAAAGCCCATCGAAGAATCAAAGACTGTTGCGATCTGACCATGAGTCAATTCCAAGATCTTCAATTGCGCTTCACGAGCTAGTCCACTCAACGGGCCCGAACCCAGGTAAACGATCCGCTCAAAATCAAGCTCAACTAAAGCTGCTAACTGGTCTTCTTGTTCGATCACATACTCGCCTAATTTAACTGCTGTTTTTACATAGTCGATCTTTTTAGCTTGGTCAGTTTGATCAAAAAACAAGAGACCCGCTAATGTCATACACGTAAATGAGCCGGTCATCGCAAACCCTTTATCGTTAGAAAGCTCTGGCATTAAAACGACCAAGCTGTTCGCATCAGTCTTTCCTGTAACTGCTAAAGCGCCCTCAGCAGCACAGGTGATCACTAAATGCTTGACCTGTTTGACGACTTTATTTGCTAATTTCACAGTTGCCTTACTTTCAGGGCTATTACCACTGCGCGCAAAGGACACGAGTAAGGTCGGTTCATCGGCTAAAAGATAGTCTTTTGGTGCTGCCACGATATCCGTAGTCCCCAGACTCACAAATTCAAAGCGGTTCGTGTCCCCCATCCGGCGTAGATAAGGCACTAAGGTATCCCCCACATACTGTGAGGTCCCCGCTCCCGTGAAAATCACGCGGATCTTTTGGTTTTCTTTGAGCTCAAAGCTAGCCAACAAGTCAGCTAATTTAGCTTGATGCTGTTGACAGATCGCTAGGGTCTCTAGCCAAAGTTTTGGTTCTTGTTGGATCTCACGGGTCGTAATAACGGCTCCTAATTTTTCTAAGGTCGCGTTACTTTTTTCAAACAATCTGCTCACCTCTTAACTATTTGCATCGATCAAACCCTGGAGCGCTTCATTGACATCAGTCACGCCATTGCGCGCTTCCGCAATAAGATCAGCCTTTGAACCTAACATTTCTGCGTTCAAATACCCGATCACCATTGCCATGTTCATCCCAGCATAGAGCCGGTAATTAGCGCCGGCCATGATCTGTTTGGCGATCACATTGCACGGTGTCCCACCATATAGATCAGCTAACACGACAAAATCATCAAGCTTAGCAACAACTTTTTCAAATTTAGCTAAAAATTCTGTTTGGCCTTCATTGGGTAACAGTGATACTGTGTAGATATCATCTTGTGGTCCCATGATCATTTCAACACTTTTCTTCAATTCAATACCTAGATCTCCGTGACTGATCAATACTAATGGTTTCATAAATTTCATTTCCTTTCCTATGGTAAACGAACCACAATGAAGCTACTTCACCATGGTCCGCTAAGAGTCTATTTTGAAATAACACCTAAAGCTGATAATGCGATTGAAACAAAGAGTACGATGAAGATCGCTTTGGTCGAAGTCATATTTTTCTTACCAAGTAACCAGTAAACAGCTAAAACGATCACTGCTGGTAATAATCTAGGTAATAACATATCCAAGTTATTTTGGAAATCGATCTTAACGTCTCCGATCATCGGTGTCCAAGCGAGTTTAACATTGATCATTGTAGCTACCAACGCTCCCACCATGAAGACCCCAAGTTGGGTCGCAGCATCGGTCAAAGCGGTCAAACGGTGTTGCATCGTTGTTACCAAAGTGCTACCTTCTTTGTAGGCAAATTTCAATTGGCTCCAACGAAAGACCATGATCGCTACACAGGCCAAGACCCAGATCAAAACGCCAAGTGGATTACCTTTGACCGCCATATCAGCGGCGATCGCACCAAAGATCGCTGGGATCAAAGCGCCAAAGATCGCATCCCCGATTGCAGCAAACGGTCCCATCAGACCAGCTTTCAAACCGTTGACTGTTTCAGCTGATTTGGCCCCTTCTTCTTCCAACGCCAAGTCGATCCCTGTAACGATCGTATTGAAAAAGTTTGACGTGTTGAAGAATTGGGTGTGTAATTTCATCATCTTCTTTAACTCAGGTGTCCCGTCACCATACATCTTGCGCAATTGGGGCAAGATCGTATACAGATAACCTGACGCTTGCATGCGTTCGTAGTTCCAGCCTAATTGGAAACCAAAGAGACTGCGCCGGTTGATCTGCTTGAAGTCGGCATCGGTCAATTTGTAACCTGTTGTTTTTGGTTTATTAGAGTTCGTCATCTTCAATTTCCCCCTCACTGTTATTATTTACCTGTGGCTGTTGCGGTGCTTTTGGTGCATCCGCATCACTGCGTTTGTAAGAGATATAGGCTAAAGCTAGACCGATCAAAGCGATCGCTAACATTGGCATACTATTGAAGTTAGCTACTAAAGTCTTGTCTAAACCGGCAACACTTGTTCCAAGCAATTGGATATTGCCAAAGAGCGTTGTCATAAGTGCAGTGATCACAAAGCCCAAGATCAAATAAGCAAAGTGTTTCTTAACTGGTAAGTAGCGCAGTAAGATCGCAAAACCGACAGCTGGTAAGACTGCCCCCGCAACTGAGAGCCCATCCCCTAACCATTTGAGATCGCCGTTCAAGTAACCAACGACTTTGGAAACTAGGCCACCACCAAAGGCTAAAGCTAAGAACACTGGTAACATCCGGGAAAGTGACCATGAGATCGCCCCCATCAAGAAGTGACGTTCGATCTTCTTATATTCAAAGTTTTCCACATCTTTATCGATCTTGTGTGCAAAATACGTATTGGCAAAACGGCCTAAGATATCAGTTTGGATCATCAAGGCAGCCACTGGCACTGCGATCGCTGCCATCGCTTGTTTGGGATCCATCCCGACCGAAACGGCAAAGGCGGTCGCCAAGATCGTACCCGAGTTAGCATCAATTCTGGAAGCGCCGCCAAAAGTTCCGACCCCTAAGATCGTCAGTTGCATCATCCCACCAATATATAGACCAGTCTTTAGATCACCCATTACAAGCCCGGAGATCAAGCCGGCAAAAACAGCTGAACCCGCCGAGGAGTTGATCTGTAATTCATCTAAGATCTGGTATCCGGCATACAACGTGAGTAGTAAAATCTGCCACCATGCAATTGTCATTTAGGCTCACCCTTTCTTATTCAATAGCTCCATAAAATCTTCCGCCGAATCAGCAGGTACCATTTGATGGATCAAATGGACCCCATGTTTGTTCAATTCTTTGAATTCGAAAATATCTTGCTCATCAACATTTACTGAGCGTGTAATCGAAGTCGTCGTATCCGACTGTGACATGTTGCCCACATTGATCTCTTCAAGTGGGACGCCAGCTTCAACTAATTTCAATAAATAATGTGGTTTTTTAGCCACAATCAACAAACGTTGTGAGTCATAACGACCAGCTAAGATATTTTCCGCTGCCCGCGCGTACGGGAGAACACTTAACTTAACTCCGGCTGGCGTTGCAAGCTTAAGTCCACTTTTTTCGATCGCACTTTGTGAAACTTCATCATCTACGACCATGATCCGAGTGATATTTAACTTAGTCGTCCATAAATTAGCTACCTGTCCATGGATCAAACGTCCATCGATCCGTACTGCAATAATCATTGCGCATCCTCCTTAATATGTTTATAGATCGGTCTTTCTACCAAATTCAGCTTAGTTTGATAAATGCCTTCTGTTTCAAAGATAACGATTTCATTTTTGCCTTGCTTTAAAAATTCTGCGGGAACAAAGAGCGCTAATTGTGGTCCTTTTTGCCAAAAACGACCTAAATTATGCCCATTTACCAGCGCGACTCCTTTGCCAAAGCCACTTAGATCTAGATAACAATTACCTGGCTCAACTAACTCGAGCTCATAGCGATAAAAACTCGGTCGGCCTTTGATACATTTACCGGTAAAATCGAGCGCTGAAAGCTTATCAAAGTTCAAAACATACTGTTGCCAACCTAAGATAAAGTGTAGATCAGCCATAACACCGCGTCCGAGTCCTTTGCGTTGCGTATTGGCTGATAGCTTACTTCCATAATTGACCCGGCCCATGTTTTCGACTAAGATATCGAGTCGCCCAGTTTCATTAGGTAACTTGACCTCAATATCTTCTCCGATCTCTTCTTGGTATTGGGTCGTTACATGCTCACCGTCTAGATAAAAGCCTAGCCGATCTCTAGCATCGATCACGCGAAAACGTTCTTTAGCTAGCTTATCGCGTAAGATCTGTGTGCGATATAACACATAGCCATAGCCACTTCCTAATGCTTCCATCGACTGCGGATATTGACTGTCATACTTTTCACTGACTTGGTCTAAACAGGTGAATAGATCGACTTGCCCCGTCAATTTGATATCTGAAACCTTGATCGTCTTTTCAACTATTGGTTCTTTTTGTTCAAGCTCAGGATACATTTCGCCGATCAGCTCTTTGATCGCATAGTAAGTTGGAGTCGGCTCACCAGCTTCATTTAACGGTGCGCCGTAGTCATATGACGTGATCTGCGGTAAGTCGTGTTCTCTACGCGCTGAACAGCCATTCATGAAACCAAAGTTAGTGCCACCATGAAACATATAAAGATTGACACCTGCACCTAGCGTTAAAACTTCACGCAATGCTGCTAAAAGTTCAGCTTGATCGCGTTTAACGACGGGTTCGCCCCAACGACTGAACCAGCCATCCCAAAATTCCATGCAGATCAAAGGTTGCTTGACTCCTAGCTTTTCTTGGTACGCTTTTAACGCTGTGAAATTTTCTTTGGCATGGGAACCAAAATTACCAGTCGCTAAGATCTTGTCTTCTAACAAACTTCCCGCACGTAGCGTTGCTTGCCAAGCACCATCAGCGGTAAACAACGTCACATCAGCTCCATATTTTTCCATCAAAGCTTTGATCTGACGTAAATAAGTCTTGTCCTCACTGTATGATCCATATTCATTTTCGATCTGCATCATGATGATCGGACCACCATGTGTGATCTGCAATGGCGTCAAGATCTGAAAAAGCTCTTGATAATAACGCTCGACAGCCTGTAAGAAAACAGGATCATTAGCGCGTAACCTGATATTTTCTTTCGTCAAGAGCCAAGCTGGTAGACCGCCAAATTCCCATTCCGCACAGATATATGGTGACGGGCGCACGATCACATACAAACCTAAACTCTGGGCTAACTCAATGAAAGCCTTAAGATCAAGGCGATCACTAAAATCAAACACGCCTTCTTTAGGTTCATGGAGGTTCCAAACCGTATATGTTTCGACCGTATTAAAACCTAATGCTTTTAAGTTGTATAAGGACCGATACCATTGTTCACGTGGGATCCGAAAATAATGGATCGCCCCTGAAAGAAGCTTAAAGGGTTCATCGTTTAGATAAAGTCCATCTTCTCGTACGATAAAATTCTCCATATCCATCTGTCCTCTTAAATAAAATCATTATATTAATATACTAAGTTACGGTAATAATAAATAAATGCTACAAAAAATGGTTCAGCTGAAAGTGGTATATACCTGTAATAGTTAGTCATACACTTTTGTATGCGCTATCATTTACACTTTAATTCTAGCTTATTTACACAATTAATTAAACTTTTTTGCTATACTTTTTCAGTATTAATTTACATACCATTTAGTGTATAATTGGGGTGAAATATTATCAGCTTACGTTTTTTTCAACGTACAATTTTTTCAAAGTAGGTGAGTTAAGCGATGATAAAACGCCCTAAATACGCTATTCTAGCAGACAAATTGATCAAAAATATCTTAGAGACCCAGCAGCCAACGAATACCCGCTTTTTCACAGAAAAAGAATTAGCGCACAAATATTCAGTTAGTCGCTCCACCGTCCGCGCTGCTCTAAGTGAATTAGAAGACCTAAAATTGATCGCCAAAGCTAAAAACATCGGCTATTATGTGACCTATGAACCCGTTCAATATGATTACGCACATTTTTACAGCTTCAGCAAATTGGATATGCCCGCTGAGCAGGCGCCCACGACCGAGATCTTACTTTTCACCCAGACGATCCCTAACTACTATGTGGCCCAAATGCTCCACTTAGCTCAAGATGAGCCAGTCTACCGCGTTGAGCGCTTGCGCTTATTGGGGCATCAGCCAGTTTTGTTTGAAAAAACTTTTTTACCGGCTGAACGTTTTCCTGCTTTAAAACGTAATGAACTGGTCAAAAACTCGCTCTATGACCTCCTTGCCACTAAATACCAGCTGAAGATCAAAGATGGTGCTGAGGAATTTTTTGCTAGTCTCATCAACGAACGCGAAGCTGACTTACTCGATCTACGCGTGGGTTCACCCTGCCTTAAGATCCAACGGCTTGCCTATGATATCTTCGAACGTCCCTTTGAATTTACGATCACGACCGCACCTTCACGTTATTTTGCTTACAAAGTGCCTCTCACAAAGGATGTGTAATTAATTATGAAGATCCCTAAGCATCAACTCGTCAAAAATAATCTCAAAAGTGAAATTTTATCTGGCAAATTTGAAAGTGGCGACAAATTCTATAGTGAAGCTGAACTCACCAAACGCTTTCATGTCAGTTCGATCACCGTGATCCGCGCCTTAAAAGAGCTCGTCGCTGAAGGTTTTTTAGTGCGTTACCAAGGTAAAGGGACCTTTATCTCACGCTCGCGCAAGTTAAAGACCGTTAAATTTAGCGATCTCGAGGTCTTTTCGCCCCCCGATGACCGCGTTGAAGTCATCAGCATCACTCGAGATAACCGTTCCACGATCTTGACACATTTAGGCCTTGCCTCAACTGACTTTTATTATGCGATCGAACGTGTGCGCCGGGCTAAACAGATCCCATATATCTATCAGTGCACTTATTTACCCGAACGCTTTGTGACTCACCCCCAAGATCTCGCTTATTACAATTCGATCTATACTCAAATGAAAAATGAATTTAAGATCCAGCTAAACACCGAACCTTTTGTTGAATATAATCAGATCATCTTACCGACCCCCCAAAAAATCGCTACTCTTTTAGAGATCAGCGAAGAGACCCCGACCGTCAAACAAGAACGCACAACAACTCTATCACTCAGCGGACAGATCATTGAATACATCTGCTCGTACAAACGTTGGGAGTATTACAAGATCAAACTTGAAAGCCCGACTCAATGATATTTTCAAACATTTATAAACATTATCGTTTGACTAATCATTTTCTCCATGGTAATTTAAACGTATAAGAACATAAACAAACATTTTAAAACAAAGGATGCGAGATCATGATAGGAAAAACAACGGCTTTACAGCGGCTCTCTAACTCTGATGGAATTATTGCAGCCCTTGCGATCGATCAACGTGGCTCATTAAAAAAGATGTTGGCTAAAAACGCCGACCATCCCGTAACCAGTTCTGATCTAAGTGAGTTCAAAAAAGTTATCTCTCAAAAAATGACAGCGTATTCATCGGCGATCTTACTCGATCCAGAATATGGTTTGCCCGCAGCTTTGGCCCGTGACAACAACTGTGGCCTTTTACTAGCTTATGAAAAAACGGGCTATGATATCAGCGAACCAGGACGTATGCCAGATCTTTTACCCGCTTGGTCGGCTAAACGCTTAAAAGAAGCGGGCGCTGATGCCGTTAAGTTCATGGTCTATTATGATGTCGATGAACCAATGGCGATCAACGAAAAAAAACAGGCCTTCATCGAGCGGATCGGCAGTGAGTGCGTAGCTGAAGATATCCCATTTTTCCTCGAATTGATGTCCTATGATGCTAATATCGAAGACACCAAGGGTAAAGAATATGCAGCCGTCAAACCGCACAAAGTTATCGAAATGATGCGTGAATTTGCTAAACCACGTTATAACGTTGATGTCTTGAAAGTCGAAGTTCCAGTTAATATGGCTTATATTGCTGGGTTTGCAAAAGATGAGGAAGCAGTCTACTCCAAAGAACAAGCTGCAGCTTACTTTGCTGAACAGACCAAAGCGGCTTCCGGTGTCCCATTTATCTTCTTAAGTGCTGGCGTATCGGCACAGATGTTTCAAGATACACTCTACTTTGCCCATGAAGCTGGTTCAAAATTCAATGGTGTCTTGTGTGGGCGTGCGACCTGGCAAGATAGCGTCGCCCCATTTGCACAAGATGGTGCTGGTGCAGCGAGCCTTTGGTGTGAGACAAAAGGAAGGGCTAATATCGAAGCTTTAAATACCGTCTTAAAAGAAACTGCGACTCCACTTGCAAGTAAAAACTTGATCTAAAAAACGGGTGTACACTTTCTGGTATAATTCCGTACCAGAAAGTGTACACCCGTATATTTTACCCTTAGAGTTTTTTATGCTCTATATCTGTTTTTGATCCCAATAAACAACAATATCCCTAGAAGCATCGTACTAGCATAGATCATAAATCCCCATTGAGGGCCAACTATATCCATCACCCGCCCTACGCTATAGTTAGCGACAAATTGAAAGATCAGATTGATAAAATTCCAAACAGATACAAGTGGACCCAATAGCTTGCTAGGAACTATCTCCATCGTTCTAGTATAGATGATCGTTCGGATCGCTGGACCGACTGAGCCCAATAAAAAAATATATCCGGCAGTTAAAGCTAAACTATGATTTAACACGAGAACAACACCTAGTAACACAGCAATTGAAAATAACGGAAAAATGAGGTGTTCTTTATTGATAAATTTAGCAATGACTGGGAGTAAAACCCCTGCTAAACAAGCACCTACACCATACATCGTATCTGTAAAACCATAACTGATCGAATTCCCGGATAAATGTGCTTGAATATAACCAGGAAGCGTTGTGTTAATAACGTTAGCACCAATAAATGGTATGTATAAAACTAACCCTAGTATCAATAACCACTTGTGTCGGATCAGATAAGCAAAAACACCTTGCTGTTCTATCGCTTCTACCTTATCTGATTCTTGATATTTCACCAAAGCAAAAATAACAAGGGCAGCGAAAAAAAGAAACGTACCTAAAAGTAAAATATTTTCAAATCCGATATAACGATACAAGATCCCTGAAACTAGGGCTGCCGAAAATAGTCCCACTTGCATCGAAATTTCAGCAAAAGAATTGAGCTGCAGTGCATTTTCTTCAGCGGTAAAACTATTCAAGATATCTTTGGATGCTGGAAAATATAGATTCCAGCCAATACCATTACTCAAAGCTAACAGGTAGATCGCCAGACGATCATCAATCCCTAGCTTTAGTAATATCAACGGTAGTGCTATGAAAATAACTCTAAAGAAGTATGACATCAATGCAATCCGTTTTGAATTCATCCTTTTTAGTAATCCAACTGCTACTAAAGAAATTATCAACCCAGCAATAACATTGATGTTAGCGATCGTTGCTACTAAACTATTAGACTGATACACATCGATTATGTACCAATTCAAAGCAGCTAAAACGATGCCGGCACTGAATTGGGAAATAAGATCACTAATAATAAAAAGAGTAAAATTCTTTTTCATACGCCGAACCTCCCCAAAGTAGTTTGTCCTTTAATGCTTGTGATAAGTACCAGCAAGTTTTTAACAGTGGTTGCTACGCTCATAACCTTTTCATCTAGCATAGTCATCTCATACTTTTCTAAAATATAAACAATATCTGTCACTATCTCACTGTTCATAAAAAAGCCTCCGCATATTTTTTACAAATTATACACCGACACGCTTTATTTTTCAAACCTTTTTTTAATCAAAAACAAAAAACAAATTAATCGTTATATAATTTTATGTAAAAATTGGTAAGCTTTTATTCACAACAAAAAGAGCGAGTTTCGACACTTGAAACTCGCTCTTTTGCGTTATTTAATTAAAATTGTTCCCACAATAATTCGCGGATCTCTTCTAAGAATGGTTGGCGTGGGTTAGCTGGTGTACATTGATCATTGTAAACCAAATCGACCATTTCATCCAATGCTCCTTCAAATTGTTCCTTGGTAACTCCATTAGCGGATAACTTAGGTTCAACATCAAGATCTTTGAACAACTGCGCGATCCGAGCACATAATGCTTCAACTAATTCGGCATCACTATTGCCCTTAAGTCCTAAAGCACGGGCAATGTCAGCGTAGTCTTTTTGGGCACGGTATACTTCATAGCGTGGATATGGTGAACGTTTTACCTTACCAGATGCCCCGTTGAAGCGGATAACTGGTTGCATAGCGATCGAGATACATAGACCGTGTGGCAAACCAAATTCTCCACCTGTTTTATGTGCAAGCGAGTGATTGATACCCAAGAAGGCATTAGCAAATGCCATCCCACCTAATGTCGCAGCGTAATGCATGTTCTCACGTGCTTTTTCACCAGCAGCTGTTGGGTTCTTTGGATCAAAGTTGTATGAATCAACTAAGTTTTCAAAGACTAACTTGATCGCTTCTAATGCCCATGGACGAGTAAATTCAGAAGACATTACCGAAACATATGCTTCTAAAGCATGGGATAACGTATCGATCCCTGAAAGAGCAACAGTGCGTTTTGGTACAGTCATTACAAACTCTGGGTCCACGATCGCAACTTGTGGTGTCAATTCGTAATCAGCTAAAGGATACTTCACATGTGTCTTATCATCAGTGATAACTGCAAATGGTGTCACTTCTGAACCGGTACCTGATGTTGTTGGGATCGCAAATAATTTAGTTTCTGTTGCATGGTGGAATTTAACGATCCGCTTACGAATATCAACGAATTTTTGTTGTAGCAATAAGAACAATTCGCTGACTTTAGCGTAATTATCCATGAAACCAGCTGGTTGATCTAAGGAGTATTCGTAGATATAACGTGCGATCTTAGCTGCATCCAAGGAGGATCCACCACCAAGCGCGATCACTGTGTCTGGCTTAAATTCTGCCATTTGCCGAGCGATCTCGATCGTTTGGCCTAATGTTGGATCAGGTTTTACGGTTCCGTAGAGAGCTGTCTTCACTGGCGTATCACGCACGGCTAATTGATCGTAAACTTTGTCCACAAAGCCAAATTGAACCATTCCTGGATCGGCTACGATAAAGGCACGCTTGATATCTTCTGTCTCATCTTGTAAATATGAGATCGCATTATTTTCATAGTAGATCTTTTCTGGCAAGCGTACCCATTGTGGACGGTTGCGACGTTTAGCAACTGTCTTAATATTCAAAAGATCACCTGTTGATAAGTTATGTGACAATGAATTTTTCCCCCATGATCCTGTTCCGAGTGTCAAACTTGGACGCAATGCATCCGTATAAATATCACCGATCCCACCGATCGAATCTGGTTGGTTGACTAAGATACGCGCTGATTTGATCTTATCACCAAATTCATTGATGAATGGATCTGTTTGAGAACCGATCTGGATCGCAGCATTGTGTCCTGCACCTTGGTAGTCTAGCAAGGCACCAACGATCTTGACCCCATCAGTGCGGTCTTTAGCTTTATAAATGGACAAGAGTGGTGATAATTTTTCAGAGGATAACTTTTCACCAATGTTTTTAGCATCTAATTCAAATAACATCACGTCTTTATCTTCTGGTAAAAAGACACCGGCTTGTTCTGCGATCCAGCGGGCACTCTTACCTGCAACTGGACCGTTTACCCCGTGATTATCATTAAAGACGAAATCTTCGATCTTAGCATAGTCTTCTTTTGGTACTAAATATGCACCTTTTTCTTGCATCTTTTGTAACCAAGCGTCATAAACTGGTGCTTCAACAACAGCTGAGTTTTCTGTCGCACAGATCATCCCATTATCAAAACGCTTAGACAGCAAAAGGTCTTCGACAGCACGGTCTAAGTTGGCTGTGTGATCGACAAAAACCGCCCCGTTACCTGCACCGACACCCATTGACGGATTACCTGAGCGTAACGCTGCATTGACCATTCCTGGACCACCAGTTGCTAAGATAGATGCGATCTTTGGATTTTGGATCAAGCCAGTTGTATTTTCAAGTGATGGTTTTTCGACCCATTGAATGATATTTTTTGGTGCTCCAGCTGCTAATGCTGCCTCATAGATGACCTTAGCTGCGTGTACTGAACAGTTTTGTGCTTGGGGGTGGAAAGCAAAGACGATCGCATTACGCGTCTTTAAAGCCATCAAAGCCTTGAACATTGTAGTCGAAGTTGGGTTGGTCGTTGGGACGATTCCCGCTAAGACACCTAATGGAGCTGCGATCTTAACTTGGCCCTTGATCTTATCTTCTGAAATGACACCGACTGTCTTTTCATTTTTGATCAAGTTATAAATATTTTCTGTTGCAAAACGATTTTTAGTATCCTTATCTTCAACTACCCCACGTCCAGTTTCATCGACTGCTTCGTGAGCTAAAGTCAAAGCTGCTTCAGAGCCAGCTAAAGCTGCGGCAGCTACGATCTTATCAACTTGTTCTTGCGTAAAGGTCGCATACTCTTGTTCTGCCTTTAACGCTTTTTCGACCAAGCCATCGGTATAAACGCGCGCTGCTTGCATCTTTGCTTCTTTTTCTTCTGGAGTTAATACTTTTTTCTTTGGCTTTTCTTTGCTCATCTATCTGGAACCTCCCAAAATAATTAAATTAAAAATGACTAGTAATTCACTCGATAAATCCTTAGTGAATACTTTCGCTAACTATATTAAACCTTATTGATACCGATTTCAATTTATTTTACTCTTTCTTAAACAAGAAATATCTCCACCCAAACAGCGCTTACTTTATATAAAAATTAACTTTTTGTTCGAGAGCACTCCAAAAATATCTTTTAGGCATCTCTGCCAAGATTTATATAAATTTTTTAACTAATATCTAGTAGTTTGTGCACTTTTTATCTTATTTATAACGATAACATGTTCGCCATGCAAAAACGGGACTCACCATGATGCAAATACACATCAAGATGAGTCCCGCGTTATTCAAACGATGCTAACGGCATTTATTTTTCCTTTTAACCGGCTACGAATGCCGGTAGCCCTTTGACGGCCCGATAGATAGCTTGTTCTACCTGGATCCCGGTCAAGTTCTTAGCCACTGCAAAACCTTGGAATTGATCCTTGATCTTAGCTAAAGCATAACTCGTATTATGTTTATTTTGGTTTTGGACCATGACCACATAATCCGCTTCACTCAAGCGCCGTGAGAAATAATTTTCTGGGTCACGGCGATGATAGAAGGCATCGACCATCAGCATCTTACCATTATGTGCCTCAATGATCGCTTCGTATTTATCACGATACAATTCACGCCCAACAACGACCCCGACTGTTCTACCTTCTAGATCAAATTCGATCGTCGGCTGATATTGTGGCTTAGGCCCCTTTTCCTTTTTCGGAGCTGGCGTGGTGACTTTTTCTTGCCGCTCAGGATAGACCCAGGCTAGCGAGATATCTTCATTTTGCCGTTCACCATGCGAATTAGCATACCAACGCAACCGCACGATACTACCTTCGTGGATATTATAGGCTTGAGCTGGGAGCTTGTACTCAAACAATTCACCATCGACTCGAAGCTTTTTCCCACTTACATTGCGTTTAACGATCAGTTCATTATCAGCGTTGACCTCAACTACCCCACGATCAAAGGTCACTGTATTAGGATAATACGACTCAGCTGGTCGTCTGATCAATTTTGTGATTCGAGGTGACTCCGTATGGGCGTTGCTGACCAAGATCGCATCACCATTTTTAGGATTGAATTGATTCCGGATCGTCTCTCTAAATCTCAATTCTTTATTGTTTTTATTATAGGCTTTAAAACCGATCCGACGCGTTGAAACTTTATAGACCATTACCATATCAAATAAGCGCTCAAAGATCTTGGGGTCTTTTTGCACCCAATTATCTAACGCTTGACTGTCACCTTTTTCACTCAACAAAGTTTGCAATGTCTGCGAAGTCCGATCTATTTTAGCCTTTTCTTTACTTACATCAGTCGGTCTATCTACCATTGGTTCAGCTTTTTGAACCAATGGTCTAGGCTCCTTTTCATCTTTTGCTACTAGTTTTGATTTTAAATCAGATTCTACTTCAGGCCGAGCCTGCGGACCCTCCTCTTCGTCTTCTTTTACTTCAGGTGTTACTGATGCTTGCTTTTCTTCGATCCCTTGAGCTGAATTTCCCTTAGCTGCCATTTGTAAGATCAACTGGATCGCTTTAGCACCAAGAATTAGCTCCTGCTCACTATTCCCCATCACATCGAGCAATTGCTGTACTTCTTTGCGATAATCATGCATCGGCAGACCCCCCTTTCTTAATTTACTAAATTTTTCGCCCACATCTCTATTCTAAACCACTGCTCGTAAAAGATATACAAGAAAAAATAAGATGTTGGCAAAAATACCAACATCTTAACAAATAGCTATTTGCTGACTGAATATGGCGTTCCATCCAAAGTTTGATTCAAACCATCGATCGTTTCATCCCCGATGTATTCAGCCGTTTTCTTTTCCAAGTCGACCTTAACATTTTTCACAACACGGCTTAAACTTTCCCGCACTTTCTTAGCGCAACCTTCACATTTCATACCTTCAACTTTTACTGTATGTTTTTCCATTACTATCATCCTCACTTAGTTTAATTTTACGCGGTTCAACCGCAAAGCATTCAAAACAACTGATACCGAACTAAAACTCATGCACAAAGCAGCGAGCATTGGGTCAAGCAGCGGACCACCAAAAAGCGTCAAGACACCTAAAGCGACTGGAATACCGAGACAGTTGTAAAAAAAAGCCCAGAAGAGATTTTCTTTGATGTTGACCAAAGTCTTGTGACTCAACAATAACGCTTGGGCTAGTGAACTGAGATCTGAATTCATCAAAACAACATCAGCCGAATCGAGCGCCACATCAGTCCCATTGCCGATCGCAACTCCGACATTCGCATTGGCTAAAGCTGGCGCATCATTGATCCCATCACCGACCATCGCGACCTTTTGTCCTTTAGCTTGTAATTCTAAGACGACCTTTGCTTTATCAGCTGGCAAGACATCACTGATCACTTCACTGATCTGGACTTGTTTAGCGATCGCACGAGCGGTCTTTTCATTATCCCCCGTCAACATCACAGTCTTTGCCCCTAACTTGTGTAGTTGTGCGATCGCATGGCGACTATCTTGCTTTAGTGGATCTTGAACAGCGATCACACCTAAAAGGTCTTTTTCAGTGCTCAAAAACATCACTGTTTTGCCACCTTGCGTCAAAGCTCGGGCCTGTTTTAACAATGGTATTTCGGTTGAAAGCTTTTGTTTGGCTAAAAGTTTATCGTTACCCAAAAAATAGGTCAAACCATTGACCTTAGCCGTTAAGCCCAGTCCAAGTAAAGTCTCAAAGTCACTAACAGGTAACGTTTCAGCAGTTGACGCCTGCAAGATCGCATGGGCTAATGGGTGCTTTGCATAAAATTCTAGGCTAGCTGCTAGTTGTAAGATCGTTGCTCGCTTTAGCCCGGGTTTAGCCAAAACATCAGTCACCGCTGGCTTACCTTGGGTGATCGTTCCTGTCTTATCTAAGACTACTGTTGTCACTTGAGATAGCTGTTCTAAAGCTGTCCCATTTTTGAACAAGATCCCCGCTTTGGCCGCTTTGCCGGTCCCGACCATGATCGCAGTCGGGGTCGCTAACCCTAATGCACACGGACAAGCGATCACTAAGACCGAAACAAAGATCGTCAAACTAAAGCCTAACGAATGTCCCGTCAAAAACCACGCCAGTGCACCTAAAGTTGCGATCCCCATGATCACTGGCACAAAATAGCCAGCTATTCGATCAGCTAGCCGCGCGATCGGTGCTTTTGAACCCTGGGCTTTGGCGACCAAGGCTATGATCTGTGAAAGTGCCGTTTGACTTCCGATCCGCGTTGCACGACAGGTCAATTGACCAACTTGGCTGACCGTGCCAGCATTCACTAGATCACCAGATCTTTTGGCGACCGGCAAGCTCTCACCCGTCAACATCGATTCATCGACCGTCGTCTCGCCAGCCAAAACGATACCATCAACGGGAATACTTTGCCCTGCCTGAACCAAAAAGGTATCACCGACTTTAAGTTCTGCGACCGGTACTTCTTTGGTCTGTCCCTTGGCTACGACTAACAAGGCTTTTTTGGGCACCAATGTCAAAAGCGAGGTCACGGCAAAATTAGTCTTTTGCTTTGAGAGATCTTCAAAGTACTTGCCTAACATGACAAGGGCAATGATCATTCCTGCTGCCTCATAGTAAAGATCATGGTGTTGCTCTGTTACCACAGCCAGATAAGTATTTACCAAACTGTACAAAAGCGCTGCCCCACTTCCTACTAAGACTAACGAATCCATATTAGGATGTCGGGCAAATAATGCTTTAGCGCCTGTGGTCAAGTAGTCTTTGCCAAACCACAATACTGGTAAAACTAAGGCTAGCTGGATCAGACTAGCACTTTTAGGAGCATGCATCCCATCTAAAAAGTGTGGAAATGCTAGACCCATCATTGGTCCCATCGCCACTAAAAGCAATGCGCCTGCAAAGATCAAAGCACCGATCATTTGTCGTTTTTTATGTAATAAACGAGCTTTAGTCTGGGCCTGCTTTGCTTCAAATTCAGCTTGATCAAGTGTATTAGACAAAGTCGCTACATAACCGGCATTTTTGACCGCCTGCATGATCTTTTGCACACTGACCTGAGATCCATGTTCAACTTGCATGCTCTCTGTTGCCAAATTGACAAAAACATCAGTCACATCCGGCAGTTGTGCTACTGCTTTTTCGACCGTTTGCGCACAACTGGCACAAACCATCCCTTCGATCGCAAAATTGTCTTTTTCCATCTGTCTCACCTCTAATCGTTTACAGATGTAGTTTATCACAAAATAAACTTAAGGTGATACTAAAACGCTCATTTTACCAGCCATAATATAACGTCACGACTACTGCCAAAACAGGGTAAGAGAAAAAGCCTAACAAGGCAAAGCAAACTAAACGAAATAAATTCTTGCCCCATTCAGGAAATCTTGCTAAAAATTTAGCAGTACATAAACGATACAAGATCAACAAAAACAGCGGTAAAACTAACACGACACCGCCAATATTGACCACCAGCGTAAATAAAGTAAAGGCTTGACTAGCAGCCGTCCCTGAAGCTAACAACCATAACGCTGATCCTGTATAAACGAGTAAAAACAAGATCTGCAAAGTAGCTGACACTTGGCTTGCTTCGCGGGCAAAACGTGTCCCTTTGCCTAGATATTTCATCACGATCCAATATAAGATGGCGATCACAAAAACATACCATCTATGGAGTAAAAATTCACCAACAATTCCCATCTCACTACTTCCCTTCTAATTCTTTAATACATATTTTTCAAGGGCCACACCAACACCATCATGATCATTATCAGCTGTGACCGCACTGGCAAGTTCTTTGATCTGATCATTAGCATTACCCATCGCGACTCCAAATCCAGCCGCTTCAAACATTGTCAGATCGTTATTTTCATCGCCTAAAACCATGATCTGATCTTTAGTTAGGCCTAAATACTTGCCTAATTCGAGCACGGCTGCACCTTTATGCGCTTTCGAATGCATGATCTCAAAGAACCACGGCGCACTAAGAACCGTATACTTATCCGCGATCACTTCTGGATCTAAGTCCTTGAGCTTAGCTGTGATCACTTCTGGTTCATCGACCCACATATATTTAGCTGCTGCCGAGTGTGTGGCTAATTTTTCTGGCTCACAATAATAAAGTGGCATTTTTGTATAGAACGCATCGAGTACGGTATACGGACTGATATTTTTAAAAGTCGTAATAACTTCAGAATTTGGCATGACGATCTGACCTCTGATCTGGAGTTCATGACTTACTTGATCCAAATGAGCTACTTGTTCAGGAGATAAGAGATTTTCAAAGATCGCTTTACCTGTACCTGTGACCTGTGCTTTAGCCCCATTAAAGGTGATCGCATAGTTATCTTCTCCCACCAAGGCTAATTCTTCTAAATAATCTTTGACCCCAGACAATGGCCGTCCCGTACATAAGACCACATAAACACCTTGTTTGCGTACTTGTTTGATCGCTGCTTTAGTTTTTTCACCGATCTGCTTGTGATCATTGACCAACGTACCATCGATATCGATCGCTACCATCTTTATATCCAAAATGCTCACCTACTATGTGACATCAGTACGTCACATGCCCTTCATTTCTAATTGTTCAAGAGCTATTATACCATTTTAACGATTTCATTTCCCTTTTCAAAAAATAGTTGCATTTACAACAAAACCAAAATATACTAGAGCAAAAGGAAGTGCTCAAAATGACAGAGATCTTACGTGAGCTCGGCACGATCGCCCGCGCTTTAGATTCGATCAGTAGTGTTGAATTTAAAGACCTAAAACTCTCCAAGGGACAATATCTCTACTTGGTCAGGATCTACGAACAGCCTGGGATCATCTTAGAAGAGTTGGCTAATTACCTCAAAGTCGATAAGACCACGGCTTCACGAGCGATCAAAAAACTAGTCGCCAACGGTTTGATCGAACGCCGTACTCAACTTGACAACAAAAAAAATAAACCCCTTTTTGTAACTAAAAAAGGAGCCCAGCTCTACCCTATGCTTCGTGCCGAGCATAACTACTCAGAACAAACGGCACTAAGGCATTTGACCACAAAACAACAAGTGCAATTGCAACAACTATTGCAACAAGTCCGCCGTAACATCGAAAAAGATTGGGAGATCGTCAAAAAAGGCCAAAAACGAAATTACTAGGAGTAAAAAATCATGACTAAAACATTAAAACACATCACTGTAGCTGAAGTTGAAACCCTGCAAAAGCTAAGCATTGAAACTTTTAGCGATACTTTTAAAGACCAAAACAGCGCTCAAGACCTAGCAGATTACTTAAAAACAGCCTATGATCTCAGTAAATTGACCGCCGAGTTAAATGACCCTAACTCACAATTTTACTTTGCTTACTTGGATGGACAACTTGCTGGCTATTTAAAGCTCAACTTAAATGAGGCCCAAAGTGAACAAGTTGCCCCTAACGCCCTTGAGATCGAACGCATCTACATCAGATCAGCCTTCAAGCGCCATGGGGTAGGCCGTTTTTTATTCCAAGAAGCGCTCAAGCTTGCTCAAGAAGAAAATTGTAGCACGATCTGGCTTGGTGTATGGGAGAAAAATTATCCCGCCCTTGCTTTCTACGAAAAAATGGGTTTTACTCATCACGGCTCGCACTCATTTTTTATGGGAGCTGACGAACAAACTGACCTTATCATGGTCAAAAATATTTAACATAGCAAAAAGTTGGTATTTGGTGAAAATATTAACTTTTTTAGTCTAAAAAATAAATCTATATTATTATAGTACAGTTATTTGCTTGGGAACTCAGAAATTAAGTTACTATATATCGTGTTAATATATTAATACTATCTTTATTATCCATGTAGATGATTTCCTTGCAGTAAAGGGGTAATATTCCATGGATAATGACTTGCAGATTGGTGAAAAAATCAGAAAGCAACGTATCAAAGCTAATTTAACGCAGGAAAAATTAGCTGAATACAGCGATCTTTCGATCAATTTTATCTCTAAATTAGAACGTGGTCAGAAGAAAAACATCAGTATTTTAAAACTAAATGCGATCTGTCGGGCACTTGAGATCTCGATCTCAGAATTGCTTCAAGAAGAAAGCAATATCTCATTAGCACATTTGACCCCCAGCTCATTGCAGCTCATTCATGAGTTACAGACGCTAGATCGCCCTGACTGCGAAAGCATCAGCCAGCATATTTTGCTATTGCTCGATGATTTCAAAATGATCTACAGATAAAAGAGAGCCTTACCACGATAAGATCATGGCAAGGCTCTCTTTATTTACCCAACGCTGACTGCATTGTCAAACGCGCTTGTTTACTTTATCAATTGGCTAGATATTTAATAAAAATATCACAACTTGGATCACTAGGCAAGATCGCTTCATCTTTGATCGCACGATGATAACCCTTGATATATGGTAAAAAGGTCTCAGCAGCCCGTGTAGGATCGGTGCGATCGTTGCAATATTTTTTGGTACCTAAAATATTACCACCATTATCGATCGCAATGATCTTACCTAATTTTTGATAGACGATCTGTTGTTCTTTAGCTTTCAAGCTAGCTGGTCCTAACCCCGCCGTTTGCGCTACATATCCCATGATCAAAGGACTTTTGACCGCTAAATAATTTGATTCTTCTGGAATACTTGAACCACTCCAAGAACGATTGGTTTTAACGTCTCGGTACTTGAGCGTCTTCCAGGTGATCGTCTGTTTATCTGCTCGGCAAAGCTGCTGACCAGCTATAGTCACAAAGTGCGTCGTCAACGTTGTCTTATTCAACGATTCAGTGACTTCAGCTAGTTCGTATTCGGCGATCGTTTTCTTTTGACCATTTCTTAACAAAGTCGTGACTTCCTTTAAGGTATAGTATTCATCGTTTTTGGAAAAAATCGTTGGGATCACGAGCACATGACCGTGTGTGATTCTTTGACAAGGTATTTCTCCCAACATATTGCCCCGATCATCACGCAATTCAAGCATTTCTTTTGCTAAAGGGCCCTTGCGATACGGATCGATCACCTTAAATTTACGCTTTGTTCGATGATACATATGCCCAACTAGCATCTTGACCTGTTCAAATTCCTGAACTTCATCAGCGACCAATACCCCACTTGTTACTAATTTTTTTGTCTTGTACGAATACATCGTGACTGGTGTTTTTAGATCACGCGGATCGACAAATTCAAATGTTGTTTGTGCAGTTGCCGCTACTTTTTGATACTTGACGGCAATACCGTCAGAAAAATTTCTAAAAATTCTAATTCAACCCCTAAAACTAAAAGAGACCGCCATAGGTGACTAGATCATCTAAGGTGGTCCCTTTGATGGCTAACTAAAAGTACTACTATCCATCGAGCATTTCTTTTTAGTTATCAGTCTTTCTTCTCTCTTTGCCAAAATAAAACAAAGAAAAGGCTGCTGTTACTAAACCTAATAAACTAACTGCTAAAGCTTCACTATCGCTTTCACCCAATTGTGGAAGGGTTGCTTCATTTTTTTCATTAGTTGTGACACCAGTTGTATCATTTACAACTTCTTGCTTAGCTAGCTCAGGGTTTTCACCGCTCGTTTCAGTTTTAGCGCTGGCGGTCGTTGTGATCCGCTTAACTGTGATGACCAATACTTGATTTTCTTCTGGTGCAAATGTCACCTTTTCAGGGAAGCTATCAGGAGCAGTCAATTCCCAACCATCAGGAAGAACTGGCACTAATTTTACCGTTTCACCCGTACGACCAGTAACGACCTGGGTCTTGATCTGGTTGCCATTTTCGTCTTGATAGGTAATAACTTGCTTACTTGGTCGTGCAACATAGCTGACTTCGATCTCTTGGTCAGCATCAGTTGGCCGAACGTTTCTGGCAGCAATTGTCGTTTGTTTTCTTCCAGCTACTATTGAAGTATAACCTAAATATTGTGGTACGTCATCTTGTGGAAAGGCTTTTGTTGCAATTTCATCCCAATCTGGGTAAGAAATTTTACCAGTTACAAGATCTTTTAAGCCATCACGGGTAAAGACAACTGTTTGGACCTTAGTTGTCTTAGTTCCATCTGGTGAATTCACAATGATCATCCGTTTGACTTCTTTTTGGCTATTTACATTACTTGGATCGACTTTGACCACTTTAGACCCGTGTTTCAAATGAACCGTGTAGACTTGAGCTTCATCTTCAGCATTGAAATGCGGGTCACTTTCATTTGCCAACTCATCAAAGACTAGTTCATAGCCTTTAGCTCGATATGTTGCGATCTTCTCATCATTTGTATGTTCGATCGCTGCATCGGTCACACCTTGGATAGCTTCTTCAGCTAAAAGCGTTCCATTGCTGTCGTCCACATATTTGACTAAAGCATGTTGTTCTAGTGGTATATACTTAACAGCGATCTTTTTGCCATCTTCTTCATCAGGTGCGACTGTTTTAGCAACGACTTTACCATTTTGGATCTCAGCTGGTGTTTCGTCGATCTTATATCCCTTGTGCGATGGTAAGTCTACTTCCTCAAAGTTAGCAAAATTCCAAGCACTCGTTGGACTGACCTCATCAGTTACCTTGTCACGTGTAACATTTCGCGTCAAAGTAGCCGTTTGCGGTACAACTTCTTTTTCTTGTTTAGGATGGTGGATATGGACCTCACGTGTGATGTGCTTAGATTCGATTTCCGCTTGCATACCATGCACTAATTTGACTGTAAATGTCTGTATTTTTGAATCATCATCATCAAAATAGACTCTCGAAAACCTCTGATCTGTAACATCATATTCATAGCCCTTAGCTTTCAAAGCGTGGATCTGTTCAGTTACCTTTTTATGAGAGATCTCAGTATTGTGAGCTCCAGTTTCGATTGTTTCTAAATCGTCGCCTTGAGCATCAGTAATATACTTTTGAGCGGTCTCATCCCAATACTTGATTTGTGCAACTTGAGTATCTTGACCATAATTGAGCACTGTATCCTGACCTAGATCACTTGGTTGAATGACTTCACCTTTTACATGATGGCCTTTGATCGTTGGAGCAACGATCTCTTTGATCTTAGTTGCATCAGCAGCAGCATTTTCATAGTCAACAGTCGTTAAAATGTTGCCTTGGCTGTCTTGAGCAATGATCTTGCCCAATTTATGGTAAATGATCTTTTGTGTAGTATTTTTTGGTTCAGCTTTTTGGCCACTTAACTTCGTCGTTGTTGCATAATAGCCTAAGATCACCGGGCTATTTACTGCAGCATAGCTCTCTTTACTTGGAGAAGTCTGCTTGGTAATTTTGTTTGTATGGATATCGCGCTTAGTCGTCGTTGTCCAAGTGATCGTTTGTGGTTCAGCGGCTTTAAGTTCTTTGCCATTTTCATTAACAAATTCCGTCGTTAAAGTGTAAGTATCTTGAGTTACCTTTGTTTCAATACCACGATAGATATATTTGATCGATCTACTTAGATCGCTAGGAAGATCTTTTGCTTTTACCAAAGTGTATTCAATATTACCTCGAGTAAATTCTTTGGGAATCTTTGGCAAACTTGCCTTAGCCGCATCATTTGCATCGTTGACATATTGTTTTTGGTCTAGATAATTGCCATTTTCATCATAAAGCTCAACACTACCTAACTTACGATATTCATATGTGATATCAGTAGTTTGTTGGACGTAAGGGTTGGCAATAGTAACGTTCCCATACTCTCTTGTCTCCCCCACTTTCATAGTATATTTATCAACAGGATATTTAGAATTGTCATAAACATTAACTTCCATAGTCCCCTGATTCTCTAATTCTTTATATACAACAGTCACACCATCATGGTAATTATTGACTAAAACAACACCCTTATGGAATTCAGACATCGTTCCTTGACTGTTTTTAGCGTATAAGAATTTACCTTTTTCTACCTTGGCATTCTTTGGGATCCCCGTCGTATAGTGTTGCCCTGTTAAACCAGTTTGTGTCTTATAGACTTCACCATTGTTGATCTTGGCTTTTTGTTCAACAACTTGTGGGGTATAAATACTTAGTACTCCATAACCATTGCCACTATTTTCCTCGATCCCACTATGGCCGCCAACAAATACTGGCGTATAAGGAGTTTCATTTTTAGTATAAAAATGATCGACCGTGATCGTATTTCTAGATCCATCGTTAATAATATGTCCTATATAAAGTTTATTATCTCCATAACGGATAACATACTTCTTTCGCTCAACTTCTGTCGTGTGATTTCCCAAAATCGACCAGCTACGGTGGACCGTATGATATTCATACGCATTAAAACTACCATTATTAGTTAAAATAACATTGCCATCAGCATCTTTACCACGATCAACGGTAAAGACGATCCCACTTTCTCCATTGGTCGATGCGATCCATTGGAAAACATATTCACTATTTTGGTAGTCGATCTTAAAATCGTCGATCAACGTTTGAAGGTTTGTCCCTGCATAAGAATATTTAGAATAATCAGGATCAGTAACACTAAAACCTTCTTCTTGTTGATCTTGGGCTTTAGTTGGTGTTGCTGCATAAGCAACTTTACTATCCGTTAGATCAACATTTGCTTGGGGCTCAGCTTGTTTTTCAACGTTAAATGGCTGAGTCTCACTGGCTTCATCTTCAGTAGCTGGTGCAACCGTTTGATTTTCGAGGCTAGTTGGTGCTTCACTAGTTTCTTTAGCAGTTACCGTTTGCGTTGGAGCTTGTTCTTTGACATCTTCAGTAACTTGAGCCTTAGCGTCAGCTACTGGTGTGGTCTTAGCTTCTTTAGCTTGAGTTTCAGTACCTGAAGTTAACTCAACTTCTTTAGTTGGTACACTTGAACTTTCTGTTGTCGCCTCGGTCTTTAAGTGACGCAGTTTGTAAAATTAAGTTAGAAAAATAAAAAGCCATTTGTGATAGACTTTTGAGTACCAACAAACAAAAGTAAAGGAAAATCACAAATGACCTATAATCATCTTACCATAAGCGAACTGTCCTTCATACAAAATTTTTGGAATCAAGGTGTTAAAGCCTATATTGTAGCTAAAACCTTAAAACGTAGTGCTGAAACTATTTATCGAGTATATCGTTTTTTAGATGCTGGGAATTCGATCTCTGAATACTATGAAAACTATCGGGCTAATAAATCTAAATCCGGCCGTAAACTCATCGTATTACCTAATGATGAGCTTGAGTACATCAAGGAAAAAGTTAGTCTAGGTTGGACTCCTGATACGATCATCGGACGTAATGAAAAACATATCAGTTGCTCAATGCGTACGCTTTATCGCATCTTCAAGCGTTCTAACGTTTTAGATGTGACCTCGCTCCCAATGAAAGGAAAAAGACATCCAAATGGTTACGTTGAACGCCGTGGAAAAGCTGGACGACTAGGTCGGGCTCTTTCAGAGCGGCATCAGGACTATCCCAACTACCATAATGAATTTGGACATCTTGAAGCTGATACGATCCAAGGTAAAAAACATCGTGGTGCAGTAATGACATTAGTTGAACGAAAGTCTAAGGCTGTCATCATTTTGAATACACGCCATAAGACGGATAAAGCTATCTTTGAGAAACTTGATGCTTTACTTTCTGTTACTCCTAAAGGACTCTTTAAATCGATCACTTTTGATAATGGTAAGGAATTTTCTAAGTGGAAAGATATCGCTAATAAGCATGATATCAGTACCTACTTTGCCGATGTAGGTGCTCCTAACCAACGTGCACTAAATGAACATACGAATGGATTACTTAGGAAAGACGGACTAGGAAAAGATATGAATCTCAGTGATCTCCCCACTGACTATGTCCAACAAGTAGCTAGCTATAGAAACAATATTCCACGTAAAAGTTTAAACTACAAAACCCCACTAGAAGTATTCATGAAGTACATTACAAATGAGCATGTAGTTTTTTTCTAACTTAATTTGACAATTCAGGTTATATAATTCTGGCCCATCTCATCAATACTATCCATAGAAAGGTCCACTTCATTACCTACAGATTTTATATATGCAATATTTTCACCCAATACTAACTCTTCACCACTAAAACTCAATAATTTATTGATCTTTAGTATAGCTTCATTGATTACTATATTGTAGTATTCCGTGCGCTCCCTATTATTTAATTTACTGTATTCTTTTCCGTATTCAATAAAGTTAGTCTCGCTAAAAAAATAAGCTACTATGGTTGCTATGTTTTTAAATCGTATTCCATGCTCAATCAATTCATACATATACTCCCATCTACTTCTACCATCATAATCTATATATTTTCCAAATTTAGTCGCAACATCACAAATATTTCTACCTGATAAATATGGGAGTCTTAACTCTATCACATATGTTCCCAATTCTTGCTTATCTTCTATTTTCCCCAACACTTCATCGCCATTCAAAATTGCAATTACTTTCTTCGTTTTTAATAGTCGAAATTTTTCTAACAATGTTTTTACACCTCTCTACTATATATTTACCTCTTCAAATTCACCAAACAATAAATTTCGCTGCCTATCTTTTATTCTCCAAGCATTTCCATGATTTTTTCCAGAATATTTCCCACTAGGTGTAGTATACCCTCTCCAATCATACGTTATTATCCCAATTTTTATTAGTGATAAAAACGTCATAAATTGTGGCGAACGAGTTAGAATTGCATTTGTGTATCTGAATTCTGCCTGATTCCCAACCATCCTATCTTCAGCTTTTATCCACAAAGTAGCTGGGTGCTTTCTTATAAGTTCTTTCTCCAAATCCTTAAAGTTCCAATATGCTACTACTTCAATCTTATTATTTTCATCTGAACGCCTTATTTCCACTCTTGATATATCCTCATTAACAAACAAATATAGTCCTTGAGTATTTTGTGGTGCGTCTTCTGAGCCAATAGTGACATAAAGACTTTTATATCCTGCATGTTTATCAGTTTCATATCCATATAATCTCGTAAATGCAGAAACTCTACTCCTATCCTTAGGTTCATATTCAGCAACAGGGGTTCCGTCAAATCGTGGCCTAAGTGTAAATAAAGTACTTAAAGTTTTTAGTCGTTTAACTTTTAATTCTATTAATTCTTCAAAATCCGCTATAGGTTTATTATTTGTTTTAATACCTAATAAAGCTTCAAATGTATCACCTGCATCTTTAGGAGCTATTTTCCCAATTCCTTTTATATTTTTATGATACCCAGCTTCAAAAATCATCTTCAATTTCGGAATTAATCGCGATAACGAATCCTCAATTATATCTATTCCAAAATATTGACTTAAAAATTCTTCATTAGGAATATTATGTGTTACGTTAATTAATGCAATTCTATTTTTTTCCTCATGCTTATTTACAGTAATATAAATGAGATCACCTACATAAAATTTCCTATCAGTAACTAAATTACGTAACCCACCTATAGAGAATCTTTCATCGCCTCTAGTTGCAGCACGATAAAAATTTGTCTTTACTATTTGCTTACCTTCATCCAGAAGCAATTCTGAATTTAGCTTAATTCCATTACTTCCACCATTCATTAATTTGGAAAAATCTACTAAGCCATATTTTTTCAATAAATTTCTCACCAATGCATTTGCATCAATAATATTTTTATCGATCATTGTTTTTGTTAACCTAACGATAGTGTAATCATTATTGTTAAATTTATGAATCTTGTTAATCATTTCAAGTTCATCCGAGTATGGTTTAAATTCCATTATAATTTCTCCATTCTGTTAAAGAGTTCTGAAAGTGTCGTTTCAAGTTGTTCAGCAATAGTAACAAGAGTTTTCAACTGTGGATCTAATACCTTTCCACTTAACAATTCACTAATTCCCGATTCAGATGTTCCAGGATAACTGCTAAGCGATTTTGCTCTTTTTCCTATCAATTTTAATTTCACATTTTGTATAAAAATATTCCTATACTCATTAAAATTTCTAGTATTATCAAATTTTAAGTCTAAATTTGGTGATCTTTTTGACAATTCTATAAAGTCCATATCTAACGCTTGTGCAATATTAACTAAGGTAGATAATTTAGGATTAAAATTCCTTCTCTGGGATAATAATTGATTTACTCTGACTCTTGATATAGAAGCTTTATCTGCTAATTCTTGCTGTGTTAAATTTTTTCTATTCATAAGCCGAACAATATTTTCGAGTATTACCTTATACATGATTACCACCCGCTCTCTATATTTCGATACTACCCTAATTAACCACATTAAAATTCATTTCGATTTACATATAGAAAGGCTTTTTATATTAAATAAGTACAGATATCCTGGCCTTTTGACGATCTTTTTGTTATACTTACTAGTATTGAACAATAATTTTCGAGGTGATGTTGTAATGCCATATGCAATAGACTTATTTTGTGGAGCTGGTGGTTTTAGTGAGGGAATCATACAAGCCGGCTTTGATATTGTTTTTTCAAGTGATAAAAGTCCTATGGTTAAAGAAACATATACCAACAGACATCATCAATTAGGACTCATTGATGGGGTAGACACCCATTTTGAATTAATCGATATTAAAAAATTAACTGCAGATATTATTTTTAAATCCATTAATAACTTAAAATATGGAAATATATTTCAACGTGGAACTATTGATGCTATTTTTGGTGGTCCTCCCTGCCAAGGATTTAGTCGACTAGGAAAGAGAGATTCTAAGGATCCACGTAATATGCTTTTTCATGAGTATTTGAGATTAATACGTGACATTATGCCCAAATATGTAGTTATGGAAAATGTTACAGGTATCTTAGACATGCATATGCTAGATTTTCCTAGCGTGATTGGGGATAAAATTTACTCTGGGCAAAATTTAGTTAAAAATATTTTAAGAAACGAGTTATCTGATCTTGGATATGTTCTATTGGATGAAAAAGTATTGAATGCTGCTGATTTTGGGGTTCCTCAACAACGAAATCGAGCTATTTTTCTTGCTTACCGAAAAGATATGTCTCCCATAAAATATCCCACACCTAAGAAAAACTCGTATGTTACTGTCTATGATGCCTTAGGGGATTTATATACTGATAAAAAATATTCAACTGATTTCTCGAAAAAATCTGTCTTAGGACGGACCCGTGCTACTAATGGTAAGACACTAAAGCGCACTGCAATTACAAATATGGAATTATCTAAACATGATCCATCAGTAATTGAGCGCTTTTCATTATATAAACAAGGCGAGAACAGTTCTAAAGCAATAAAAAGAATCAAAGAAAACGGAGTGGATTTAAAAAAAATTGCACCCAATCTTTTCCTAGATAGCTTGTACACGCTTAATCTTGAATCTAATTCCTTAGCAATCCAAAGAGAATTATCCCACCTTAACCTAATGACTGAGAAGTTTACAAAAACTAAATGGCTCCAGTTTACAAATAAACAATTGGAATCACTAATATATTATGATAAATATGATCAAAAAAATTTCACAAAAACTATCCATTCACTTGCTCAACGATTGGATACCGATCATCACAAAGCATATATTTTCTACGCAAAAGTACATGATCAACTAAATTTAGCAGTTTCTGACCATGAATTTTCAGAAATGCTAAAAAATGGTGAAATAGATGATTCCATTGCAAAATCAATTTTCACAAAAAAAAGTATCCGTACGAGACTTGATGAAAACACTGTATCTCCTACTATGGTTACATTACCCGATGACTTCATCCATCCATTCTTCAATCGTGTATTAACCGTGAGAGAAATGGCACGATTGCAATCATTTGATGATAGTTTTGAATTCTTAGGAAAGCGGACTACGGGGGGGAGCAAGCGTGCACTTGAAACTCCTCAATTTACCCAAGTTGGCAATGCAGTCCCACCATTATTAGCACGTGCAGTAGCCGAGGAGGTTCATAAAGCTATTAAGAATAATCAAGAATAATTAAGTACAATACCTTAAGTAACATAAAAAAATTCAAAATATAAATAAGCCTAGACCACATTATTACACATGTTTATTCTAGGCTTATTCTCGTACTATTAGATAATTAGTAGTATAACTCTAACTCCGAACGTAAAGTCAATAATTTTCCATGTCATCCTATAGCGGGTGAAATATCCCTTTCTCAATAGCATTCTTCAGTGATCCATATTTCCGAATTACTATTGCTTCATTCTTACAAGCCTCTTTAAACCTTTCTTCCATTTCAACTATTAATTGCTTTGTAAAATTTTTAGAATGACTTTTTTCAATTTCATACTCGCTATAATTTTCGTACTCCCCTATATATCTCAAGTAACCTTCAAATAGCGCTCCATCATCAAAAAACGTATCTAAGCCGTAACTATACTTTCCACCACCTAATATATAGTCACGCACTTTTTTTACAAGGTAAAATTGTTCTTTACTTAAGTAAAACCAATTATCTGGTAAGTGCTTAGGTTTATCCGAATTTTCCATATCATATCTGATATCTGCTGAGAGTTGTGATAAATATTTTCCAATGAACACTACCAGCATATCAGAAATTCTCAAGCCTATTGTCGAGCTAGAATCATTGTTTTCTATAATGTTTCCTAAAGCTAGCCTAGTAAATGGTTCTTTCGGTATCCCCTCATCTAGATATAAACTAACTTGTGGATGAGTTTCAAAACAATCTTTCTCTAATAGCCATAAATCCATTGGAAAAACAACCTTCCGCCAGTTAAAAACAGCCTCTGTATCAGGTTCTAAATTATCTAAATATGCGTAATCGGTCATTTCTATTAAAGTTATCAATTCCTTATAAACTGATATTTGCTTACTCATTCGTTCATTACGTAGGTTCTTTTCTAAAATATTTTTTAAATCTTCCTTTATTACTTCTAATATGTCAGCTAACCCTATAGACTTATCAAGTAACTTACTTACTACTTCTTCCGAACATTCAATTTCCACATATTTTGTTAAAGTATATTTAAGCATTAATGCACTTGCCCTCCTAGATTCACCTATTGATAGAATCCAATCATTTAATCTTGAATCAACTACCAGTGCTGCTTTACTTATCGAAAACGACAAATTTTCTACCTCGTACCTTTTCAATAAATCAAATAATTTATTATAAAACCTAAAATCATTCTTTTTTAAGCTCGCTAGGCACTATGTCCCGTCAAGTATACAGATCAAATAGATAAAAATTTTAGGCGGCTTGGTTGCGGAATTGTTCCGCGGTCAAGCCGTTTTTGCTTGTGTAAGCGCGTTTGGTATTAAAGTATTCAATGGCTCCTTTGACGAGTTGTTCTAGCTCTGCTAGCGTCTTAGGACGAGGGTGTTTGTTAATCCAGATTAGCTTGAAGTCATTCCACCAACGCTCTATGGGTGAGTTTTCCCAAGGATGACCGGGGTGCGACATACTATGAATACAATTTTTAGAGGCTAAGTAGTCGTTGAACATACTTGAGCAGTAAGCTGACCCGCGGTCAGTATGGATCATTGGTTGCGCATCAGGTTCAACCGTAAAAGCACGATTAAAGGTTTCAATTACTGCTGATGAAGTTTCTGTGTCTGAAATATTGTAGCTTAAAGCGTAACGACCATATAAATCTAAAATAACGTGTACTCGTACTTTATGAAGTGTGTGTTCGCCGTAGGCTACTTCCGTTGTGTCGGTAACCCACACTTCATTTTTAGTTTCACGGTCGAATTGTCCCTGCAATAAGTTGTCATTGATGTATTCTTCATGGCGTTGAATTCGATTGCGCTTCTTCTTCCTAATATTTGCTCTAATTCCATGCTTACGCATGCAGTTAGTTATTCGTTTTAATCCAGCGGTAAAGCTTAAACGGTTTTCAAAGCTTAACTGTGTAGTCATCGCTAAATATCCCAGCGTCCAATTATGTTCTTCTTCTAACTCTACAATCGCTTCAAGTAACTCTGCTTGCTCATTATGATATTGACTTGGCTTTCGATTGAGCCATTTGTAATAACCATCTCGCGAAGAATCAGCTATTTTACACAACTGGCTAATTGACCATCCATTTTCTTGATTTAGTTCTTTGATGGCTTGGTACCGGAGTCCTTTTCCACCTCCCGATTGCGTATTTCTGTTAATTTTTTTGCGAATGCAATCTCCATCTCTTGCTTTTCTAGCTGAGCCCTTAATAAGCGATTCTCTGCCTTGAGTCGGTCAACTTCCGTCCACTTCTCTTCTGGCTTAGCTTTGCCTCGGCGATCACGAAGTGATTCTGGGTCATTACCGCTTTTGCGATACTTTTGATACCAGCCATAAACTTGTTGGTAACTAATATGGTATTTTTCAACTGCCCAATTGTAGTTCACATCATGCTTAATCAACTCTTCAATGATAGTAAGTCGTTCTTCAAAGTCAGTCTTTCGTCCACTCATTTTTGAATCTCGCTTTCTTGGCGTATAGGC
This sequence comes from Ligilactobacillus murinus, assembly GCF_003288115.1. Lineage (NCBI taxonomy): Bacteria > Bacillati > Bacillota > Bacilli > Lactobacillales > Lactobacillaceae > Ligilactobacillus > Ligilactobacillus murinus. Next base: position 1,488,110 of record NZ_CP023565.1, read on the forward strand.
CTTTAAGTTAGATTCATTATACTGCATAATCCAATCTGATAGTTGTGTTTTGGACTTTAGCCCATGCTTGATCGCGAATATTTCAAGCGACGCGTCTGATTTTTGATACTGTTGGACCAAAGATAATTTAAATTCCTTTGAATATCTATGATTATTGTGAGTAGATCGTAAGCCATCAATGCCCTGATATTCATATAGATACCCCCAAGTTCTAATAGTTTTCTTGCCCACTGCATACTTTTTAGCCACCTCACTAATATTAGAACGGGTTAGTTCATTTAGTATAGCTAATTTTTGTTCTGCACTGTATTTTGATTTTCTAGACATATAAAATACCCTCCAAGTATAAGATGAATTTTCTATTTCATCTGTATACTTAGAGGGCATTATAGCCCTATACCATATCTAAACCTTTTTCCCTTAAGTATCTTACTTGCCTTAAGTTCCCCAATGTCTTGACGATTTTCTGAATATTTTTTTCTAAAAGGTTATACTCCTTGTACAATTGTTCCTTATTTCTATCGTCGAACATAATAGCATCAGCTACATACACATGCATATTATCGCTTCCGTATGACAGTTTCTTTACCTTATCAAAGGGTTTGCTGATTTTAAAACTATTTTGTGGCCCTTTTTCATCCATAAATATATATTTCATGATTGTTACCTCAAATACTAAAATTCACACCATAGATTATTACCTTATCTATCACTCTATCACAAAAGCGTTTTATTTGCTATTATTCATATGAATGCTTATCCTAAACTCACATCTTGCACTAACTTACTTAAGGTCATAATATTTATAATTAAGAAGCGAGCCCCTACGACTCGCTTCGATCCTTATATTCTCCCGCACGATTCCCTAGTAGCTTAAGGGTAAATTTTCCGATAAACCTCACATATATGTTGATACTTATCCACATTTTCAGGAATCGGCATGATTGTGTCATCATATGCGACAAAGTTATCCACACATTTAGCTTACATCTGCATCCAGTCAGCATTTTTCACTCCACCACTAACTGATACAAAACATTTCAATTCATACTTAGGATCCAGCAAACATTGTGAATCCTTCTAACACGACTCTAGCAAAATGATCTAACGTATGCCGTGCATCGATTCCAAAAAAATTCTCTCTAATCTGACTATCAAAGTAGGGTATCCGCTCTCCAACTAGGTACGGCGTAAACAATAATCCCTCAGCTCCAATAGCAATCTCTCCAGGAGGTACCTCAGTAAAACTATTATCTGTCATAAAAAACAATTCAGGCTATAATGTTACTAAAAGTCGCAATCATCGAGTAACAATTAATAAACAGCTCTAGTTAATTTGATACATTACATATACTCTTTTAGACATTCAAATATATATTCTTTCCCATACATTTCCTCTACTTTTTTAGTTATAAATAAATCTAATACTCCTCTAGATCTAGTTAATCCAACATACAAATGTGAAATCATTTTACGACTACCATCTCTTTCTTTTGTTAAATACTTAGCTATGTCAGTTGTTATAATAAATAAGCACTTGTCAGCCTCTAATCCTTTTATTCTAGCAATAGAATCCACACTGAAATTACTTAGTTCATTATTTTTTGAACTTTCATCTTGAATTGCCGTTATCAAACTAGCGTACTCACCCTTTTCTATCCTTGTTATTATATATCTTTCTAACAATTTATTTAAAAGATCCTTATGAGACATATTATTTATATTTTTCTGATAATCATAATAAAAACAACTTGCCCATAATTTTTGTCGAAGTCCATCTAACTTTCTGTATTTCTTCATAAGATATTTAACTTTATCAAATACTTGAGATTCTTGGCTAACATTTTTCTTTTGAGTATCGAAAATCTCATTTTTTTTGTAAATATATTTCAAGCCATATTTCTCTTCTTTAAGAAATTTGCCAATATCTTCTATATCTGATTCAAAATATAAACGTATCGTACCGTCGCATTCATTCATAGCTACTTGTTTTTCATTCTCATTAATAAAAGAATTTGCCAATCTAACATGTTTAACAGGACAACGATAACACTCATCCTTATAAATCACTGTATCTTCATATTTTTTTATGAATTCATCAACTTCCTTAGTACCTCTCAAATTCTGTTTAGGATCACCTATTAAAACAACTTCTATCCCAATTTGATCCAAACGTTCAATAATTTTTAAAAATTTTGCGTCTGAATCTTGCATTTCATCAACAAAAATTGTGTCTATTCTATCAACTAAATTAGATAATATGACTGGTCTCTTTGTTTTTTGACTAATTCTATCCCCACTATAACCACATATTATACATTTTGCACGCATTGTAAAATCTTCAACATGTAGTATTCCTGATTCTTTCAATCTAGATAATTGATTGTTTTTAAATTTTACTCTAGTATCCAATTTTTCACTTGAAATAGATTTAAATTGTATGCCATACAATATATAATTGTACGGATATATAATGTTTTTATTTAAAAAAGAATGTATAGTGCTAATTTTTATATTTTGTGGTATATCCCCAAAATATTCTTTCACCTTATCACTAATAGTATTAACTGAAGCATTAGTAAATGATACACAATGAATTTCTTTTTTAGTTTCACTGTTATACTTATTAATTATTTTTTTTACTAAACCAGTTGTTTTCCCCGCACCTGCTCCTGCTATTATTATTTCCATTCCTACACCTTTCCATTCTGCATAAAATCCATTACATCTTGGATATGTTTAGGTAATTTTATTTCTTTTAACGCATCACTAGATAAATCCATACAAAAATCATACATGGTTTGTGCTTTTGCTTTTTTCCATTTATCCGATAATTTATCAGGTGTATCTATATCCACCCAATTATGTTCTTTTTCAAAATAATCTTTCAATATTTCAAAGTTATTTTCTTCATTTACAAAATCATCTTCTAGTGTATATTTTTTTGTCGTAGCTACTTGAATATTTTTATATTGATTATATCTTTCATGATCACTCTTTGATTTCTCTTCGTTATCAAAATCACGTATAATACCTAATTTATTACCTGTACCTTTATTTATTTTCAACCATATTTCTATTATACTTTTGAAACCTTTATGGAAACTTAAAACTTCTATATTATTTAGACTGTTATCCTTCTTTTGTATGTATGCCTTTATTAAAAGTTCTTCTGATATTCCTTCAACTAAAATACAATTTTTAGAGTAAAACAATTTAAATAAATCTAAATTAGGATTTTTTGCTAAATATGCTCTTTCATTACCATCTACAGCTTCACCCAAAGCGTATGCTTTACCATTTTCAAATATTATAACTTTATCAAGATTAAATTTATCAATAAATTTATTACTATGTGTAGCATATACTAGCTGTAAATTCTTGTTTCTTAAGCTATTAATATAGCTCACCATTATTTCTTCATTTTGATAACATAAATGTGCCTCCGGTTCTTCTATTGTGAGTAGTGATAATAGTGAACTTCTAGCTTCTATCAAGGACGTAATTAATACTAATTGTAAAATTAAGTTTCTATGCCCAAGACCTTGCATTGACAACGAGTCGTTATCATATCCTAATCTAACGTTATTTAACAGAGTATACATGGCTGGCATATTAGGCAAAATATCTATATGCTTAAAAAATTCTGTGGCATTCACAATTTCAGAAGATTCTTGCCAATTAATTATTTTCTCCATATTTACCAGACTCTTTATAGATTCAAAAAAATTATTATAGTTATCTTCCAGTTGTATTTTACTATCGACTTCCAATTTACTATCTAGAATTTGAATCAAAGCCTTAGAACCAATCTTTGAATCTGTTTTTGAAAAATCATCTCTTTCAGCTGCTATAGAGTTATATTTAAATTCTTTTAAACTATCATAGCTAACACTAACTTCTTTTCCAGGTATCATAATAGAATATGAAAATAATTCGACTGGTAATAAGGTTTGTCTATAATTACTAATATTATTAGGATTATCAATATTTTTTAACACTTCAATTACTCTATGTAGTAATTTTTTATAATCTTTACAACTATATCTATACTCAATTGCATATATTCTTTCCATCTTATCAGTTATATCAACTAAGAATTCATCCATCCCCATTTCCAATTGTTTATCTACCTCAAATTCAAGTCTTACAGACACTTCAGGTACTATCTCAGAAAATTCTTTACGCATTACATCATCTGACACATTTATATTTTTTATCTTGTCTAGATTTTTTGCTAAATAAGCATAGTATGTTTTTTTGCATTCATTTCCAAAATCTGTCCAATATAAATTTTTTCCAACAGATCCTAAATCTTCTGAGATCAATGGTAATGTAATTGCTCTCAAAAAATTACTTTTTCCACTATTATTTCTTCCAATAATTACATTTACATCTGATAGTGGCACCTCTACATTTGTTAAGTTTCTATAATTTTTAATAATAACCCTAGCAATTTTCATTCAGCCCATAGTCTCCTTATTTATAATAACTATTTCTATATTTCCTTAAAATTTTTTCCCTCAAAAAGTAACGACGCTAACTTACAAAATAAAAATACTAACTTTTACTTGCTAATTATAGCTACTACAATTAGCAACCGCATTCCGTTTTATACACCATTTCCCTATCATTCCTCATAGTATTCATTTTTAGTTCTTCTTGAGTAGTGCAGATTGATGGAAAATAAAATTTTATACTTGACTATAAATTCCCCCCAAAATATCATTAAAATCTTCATCAATTTTTTTAGGCCTTTTTGATTCCATATCTCGGCTAAATCCATGCACAAAAATGGTATCATAAATAAATGAAAATTCTTGTTCATACCAATTTCCTATCAAATCACTAAAAACTATTTTAAACTGAACAATATTATTTATATTTTTTTCCTCTTCAGTTGTAATCTCGAAAGTAATGGCGTCTTTTTCACATGCATATGAATAATTCAAATAATCATATACATAATACGCCTTACCTTCTTTAGTTATAATGAAGTCATCCGTATCATATTTTCTCAACCCCACATTTACTGCTGTGCCCTTCCCAACATTTACAATCTGTATTGGTAAAATATATCTTCCATTTTCTAACCTTATCTTTTTAGAATTTAACTTTAACACAAAGTAAGGGATAAATTTCCCTGACCTATCTACCTTATCAAATCTTTTTTTACCTCTTTTTCCTTTTCATCTTGAATAATTTTATAATTTTTTAATCTCATATCTAATTTTGAAATCTTTTTCGTATTATGAACTTGCCAACACGCTACTATAGGCGAAATAATAGTAAAAATTGCTACTGCTACATTCCAAAATTCACTTTTCAATCCACATTATCCTCCCGCGTAATACACTTATTCGGTATTCTTCAATAACTATTATAACTCCCCATATTATCTAATAACTAGCACAAACTTCAAATATATCTACACATAGACAATACTATATATAACCTCTTATTTTTGAACCAAAAAAGAAAGTATGTAGCATAGCCGACGAATTGTTGGACATATATTAGCTATATATGGTAGTTTGCCCCTTTTATTTTTTAACTTCCAAAAAAAGTTTTTTCTCACTATCATATGGAATATACATTCTGTATTTTTCTGCATATTATCTTATTTTGACTCATAAATAATTTATTGTCCCTATATCTCACCAAATATTTTTTATAACACCATTACCTATCAAAAAAAACTGCGCCACTTCATCCAAAGTCAGCGCAGTTCTCCTTATCCTTCTACAACCACTCCTTTAGAACGGTACCTCTACAACAATCCCAGCCCCTGAAATACTGCTTCCTTATATGCAATCTCAGCATCCCATTCAACTGTTTCCAAGATGAAGGTTACAAATGCAAGTTATCAGTGGGGATCAGCTCCCCATGGCCATCCAGCAAGAAGATGTTATTGGCAGCTTTACCCCCTAATAATAGCAGGTATTCACAGACCATGTCTGCCAGTTTTTGGGAACAAGCTAGGCAATTTGGCAGACATTTGATTTCGCCTAAGTCTAGATCGTGACTCGTCACCTCGGTCACATTAGGCATGTCACGCCCGATCATTGTAATTAGCATTTGTTCTTTTATTTAAAATTAGTGCTGATAAATTTTCTGATTGCAGAAATCTTTTTTAAATACTCAATATTATCTATACTATCCAGCTCCTTGTATTTGCTTCCCTTAATTGAACAAAACTCAATATAGTTTGTAGCTACTAAATATTTATCCTCTATTAAAATAAATTCATCTATTTTCTTACTTACATTGGTGTCATTCAAAGATTCTGGCATCTTAAAGGATGTAGTATACCGCAATGTATTCTCATTGATTTTTTCTGGCTTACCTTTTTGAATATAGCTTTCCACTTTTAAAATCACAGCAAAAATACTGATTTTCATGGTTTTATCTACTATAGCAATATAAAAATCAATTTGCGTTATTTCCTTATCACTTGATAAGTCTTTAAGATTAATATCAAGATGGTTTAGTGTGACTGACATGCCATCATTATTATAAATATTTTTATCTTTAATTATATTTGTTAGTTCTATATCATCACTAAAAACATTAGCTATATAAATCGTATCAATTTCACCATGATTAACTTGTAAACAACCAGATAACTCTAAATTAATTTGATAATACCTATCTTTTTCCATATTTTTCCTTTGTATTGGAGCACCACAATACCTAATATTATATATCGAAAAATCACTAAATTGAGCAATCAATGGAGCACTTATCTCACTAATGCTATTTGAAATAGCCGATAATTTCTTAGATTGAATAGCAAGTTCATTAGCCACACGCTGCATTTCAGCACTTTTTGAAGAAAAACGAATTGAAACAACACCAAAAACTATAGAAGCTACACCAAAAATTATTGTAGACACTAAATCACCATTATCTGAAATCCAATTTAACATATGATATACCTCCCTATCAATACTGCGTAAATCACTAGTTCTAAATAATCTTTATCACTAATATTATTCTAAACTATCATAAATTTTATAGTTCTCTCTACCTTCACTCCATCTTCCTCTTATTCAAAATCGCCCTAACGACCTTTTCCCGGGCATTTATCGTATCAGCTGAATTTAGTTTTTCGTATTCATAGACCAAAACATCTGCGACCAATAACTGTGACATCCGTCCGATAAGTGAACCTCCATTTAGAAAATCATCGACTGCCGTTTGTAACACGATATCAGCTTCAAGTGCGATCGGTGAAGCCGGATAAGTTGTGATCGCAATGACCTGAGCTTGGTTTTTCTTAGCAATCTTTAGCGGTTCTAACGTGTCCTTTGTTCTTCCCGTTAACGAAAAAACGATAAATAGATCTGAGCTATCGGTGATCGCTGCTAATTGGGCTTGATAATGCGGATCAGTCACCGCCTGCGCCCTTACTCCGATCCGTAAGAGCATACTTTCCAATGCCTTACTCGAAAGTGCACTTCCCCCTACACCTAATATATATATACGCTTGGCTTTTCCTAGTGCTGCAACAGCTTTGGCAAGCGCTCCTTGATTTAATTCACTTAAAGTCGTCTTGATCGTCTTAGTCAACGCATTTTCGATGCTGGCATACGGCGACTTTCCTGTTTGCTCAACATTGCTGGAATAATCCTCTTTTGCGACCTCAACTTTTAAATCAGAAAAACCACTATACCCTAATTTGTGGCATAGCCGTACGATCGTTGCATCACCGACCTTGGTCTTTTCCTTGATATCATTCATCGTTTCATAGATGATATCTGCCCCTGCCCATAAAAAATGATCAGCGACCTTCTTTTCGGCTGGCGTTAATTCAAAATAACTTTGATGGATCTTTTCTTTTAATTTCATCGTTATGACCTCTCCTTATACCATAACTATACACTTTTTTGGAGTTTTTCTCCATAGTCTATCAAAAATGGATAAAAACGTTTACAAAAATCCCCAAGCGTGTTATATTACTTTTGGAGATATTATCCAAAAAATATAAAATTGGAGTGAGATGTATGCTAAAATCAGAATTTTTACGTAAGATAGATCACGGTTTGATCGTGTCGTGTCAAGCTTTACCAGGTGAACCGCTCTATACACCTGAAGGTGGAGTAATGCCCTTATTAGCACTCGCTGCCAAACAAGCTGGTGCTGTTGGGATCAGAGCCAATTCAGTACGTGATATTTTAGAGATAAAAGAAAAAGTTGATCTTCCTATCATCGGGATCATCAAACGTGACTATCCACCAACCAAACCTTATATCACACCAACGATGAAAGAAGTTGATGAATTGGCCCAAACCGGCGTTGAAGTTATCGCCCTTGACTGTACTTTACGCAAACGTTACGATGGCTCAACTATCAATGAATTCATTAAACAGATCAAACAAAAATATCCCGACCAATTGTTGATGGCCGATATTTCGACTTTAGAAGAAGGTCTAAACGCTGCTAAAGCTGGAGTTGATTTTATCGGGACTACCTTAGCTGGTTATACCCAAGAAAGTGTTGTCTTAGATGGTCCCAATTATCAATTGATCAAAGCGTTAGTCGATGCTGGGTTAGATGTGATCGCCGAAGGTAAGATCCATGACCCAAAACAAGCTAAAAAAGTCCAAAAATTAGGTGTAGCCGGGATCGTTGTTGGAGGTGCGATCACACGCCCTAAAGAGATCGCTACACGTTTCATTGATGAATTAAGGGGGTAAAATACCATGTTTAAACAATTTTCTCGTTTAGGCAAAGCCTTTATGTTACCGATCTCGATCTTACCAGTCGCAGGCCTTTTGCTTGGTCTAGGTGGTGCGCTCAGTAATGAAAGCGCTGTTAAAACTTATCCATTTTTAGACCAAGCCTGGTTACAAACGATCTTAAAGGTCATGAGCTTTGCCGGTAACGCTGTCTTTTCCAATTTAGCGTTGATCTTTACGATCGGGATCGCAGTTGGGTTAGCCACCAGTGACAAAGGGACAGCCGGTCTCGCTGGTGGGGTGTCATTTTTAGTTTATACAGCAACGATCAGTGGTTTACTTGAATTATTCTCGCCTAAAGGTGCAACTATCGATACTGGGGTCGTTGGAGCGATCGTTATCGGTTGTACCGTTGCCTATCTGCATAATCATTACCGCAAGATCCAACTTCCCCAATTTTTAGGTTTCTTTGGGGGTTCACGCTTTATTCCGATCATCTCAGCTTTAGCAGCTATCGTCATCGGTGCTTTCTTTTACCTGATCTGGCCTCCGATCCAAAGTGGATTGCGGGTCGCAGGAGAAAACATCGCGCACATGGGCGCCTTGGGAACATTTCTTTACGGTTTCTTGCTTCGTTTGACTGGTGCGGTCGGGCTACACCATACGATCTATCCTCTCTTTTGGTACACTTCGCTTGGTGGAACTGAAGTCGTTGCTGGACATACGATCTCGGGTGCGCAAAATATCTTCTTTGCCCAGTTAGCCGACCCTAACCATACTGGTCTTTTCACTTATGGAACACGTTTCTTTGCTGGACGGTTTGCGACCATGATGTTTGGCTTGCCAGCAGCTGCTTATGCGATGTATCGTTGTTTACCAAAGAAAAATCGTAAAAAAGATGGTGGTTTATACCTCAGTGGTGGCCTGACTTCATTTTTAACCGGGATCACAGAACCGATCGAATATACCTTCTTATTCGTAGCACCATGGCTATATGTGATCCACGCTTTTTTAGACGGGTTATCCTTCCTCTTTGCTGACCTTTTGAATATTCGGATCGGCAATTCGTTCTCAGGTGGCTTTATTGATTTCTTGTTATTTGGGATCTTACAAGGTGAAGATAAGACGAATTGGTTACGTGTCATCTTCTTTGGGATCGTCTGGGCTATCGTCTACTATGTGGTCTTTACCTTCTGCATCAAGAAATTCAAAGTGGCTATTCCTGGGCTAGAAGCCGAGGATACCCCATCCGTTCAAGCAGTGCCGACCGATAATTCTTTAAACGCTGAATCCAAGCTCGTGATCCAAGCACTAGGTGGAGCTGAAAATATCGAGACCGTTGAAGCTTGTGCGACTCGGTTGCGTGTTGCGGTCATCGATAAGAGCAAAGTCGACAAGAAAACTCTCAAAAGCTTAGGTGCGGTTGCCGTTTTAGAAGTAGGTGGTGGGATCCAAGCTGTCTTTGGTGGTAAAGCTGATCTCTTTAGCCAAGAGATCAATCAAATTTTAGGAAAAGGTGATTAAAGATGTTTGGTTTTAAGAAGAAAAAATTAGAATTAGCCCTGCCCGTTGACGGTAAGATCATTTCTTTAGCAGCAGTTCCAGATGAGGTATTTTCTACTGGAATGATGGGACAAGGTTTTGCGATCGAGCCAAGTTCAGATGAGATCTATGCTCCAGTTGCTGGAACGATCACCAATATCTTTCCGACAAAACATGCGATCTCACTCAAGACAAAAGAAGGGCTAGAGCTTTTGTTGCACCTAGGACTTGATACCGTTGAGCTAGCTGGAAAGCCCTTTGAAATGTTTGTATCAGCCAACCAGAAAGTCACCCCTGACACGCTCCTTTGTAAAATGGATCGAAGCCAGATCACCGTGGCAAAAAAATCAGCTGTTGTCTTAGTCCTGGTAACTTCGGGTGAAGACGTTACTGTAACTGATGTGGATAGCTCATTACATGGTACGATCTGTGGCTCAGTGAAGATCGGGTAATAACCACACAACGAAAAATAGGCTGAAAGTCAATGCTTTGAACATGATTTTCAGCCTATTTTTTAGCGTCTTGGAAAATCTTCAAGAAAACCGTAAAATTGTGATTTATCCGAATAGTCTGCTCTATACCTACTATTTAGACCTGCTTTTTTAGCAACATCACTTAGCTTTACCAAAAGCTTTCCATCTTCGCCTAAAAAGCGGATCCGATTATTAAAACCGACCATATATATATATTTGACAAGCCGATCGACGAGATATTCGGGATATTCTTCTTGATCGATCTTTTTGTAGACTTGTGCCAATACATCTAAAATATCTAATAATGCTGAACTTTTTTCTGGACGTTCTGCTAAACTATTATACAATTCATGGATCACTTCTTTTACGTAATTTACATTAACTTTTTTTGTCATTTTGCTCCTCCTAAACATACCACTAGTGCTTCCCAGTATCCTTTAGCACATAATGGCGGTCCTTATTTTTACCTACTGCTTCCAATACCTCCAACGAAACTAACTTTAGGAGATAGCGCCGTGTCGTACTTTGTGTTTTTCCAGTAAGCTCAGCAGCTTTACTAGTCGTGATACCTTGACTATATCTTAGTGTCGGATAGATCTTCGCAAAGAATTTTTGTTCTACCTCTCGCAATCGCTCTATCCGATCGTCCAAACCAGCCTGTTTTGTATGCTTGCTATAGGTCAAGCTTGCTTCTAATATTATCTCTAACATAAATTCGATAAATTTAGTCGAATCATTTTCATGGTCTCCCACTGCTAATAATTCACAGTATTGCTTTTGATGTTTATAAACCAAAGTCTCTATTGGGATCCATTCAAAGACTGGTTGCCATTTTGCCAAAAGTAAATTTTGCCATAGTCTTCCCATCCGTCCATTACCATCAAGAAAAGGATGGATCATCTCTAATTCAAAATGAACGACACAACTCTTGATCAAAGCCGGTATATCGGTTTTTTTGGCCCATTTAAATAAGTCATCGACTAAACCATAAACAAATTGTGGCCTTGCACCTATATGGACAACAGTTCCATTGCCATCATAAACACCCACATCGCGCTCACGAAAAGCGCCACTTTCTTTCACTAAACCTTTTGTCATCAAACGATATGCGGCAAGTAAGTTTTCAATACTATACGGATCAAATTTAAAAACTTCTTCATAAGCTTCATAGGCATTTTGAACTTCACGGATCTCTTTAGGTTCCCCAAGCACTCGCTTACCAGCAATGATCGCCGTAACTTGCTCAAGCGATAAGGTATTTTGTTCGATCGCAAGTGAGGAATGGATCGAACGGATCCGATTTTCTTTTCTGAGATGGAGATCACGCTGATGTTGTAATTCTAGTAAAGTAACAGCTTGTGTGATCTCAACTGTCAACTTTAGCATCTTATCCGTTATCGAAAATGGTGGTCTCATCAACAACATCTCCTTTATCTACCATTTATCTACCATAAATCTACCACTTATCTACCACTTTAGCATTCATTTTACCCACACAAAAAGTTTTCCATATATTTGTCAACTTTTGTTTACCAAAACACTTTGGCTCTACTGCGTAAACTATACTATAGCTATAAATTACGGAAGAGGTGAGTGATTTGCAATCAGATCCAGTTGCTATTAGTTCTCAAATGTCGAATATTGTTAATTTTTTTGATGATACTTATTTGACTATTTACTCTGAGTTATTAAATGTCGAACTTAATGATCAATTAAATTTTCTTAAGCTAAATTATCTGTGTAATTTGAATAGTGATTCGAAAATATTAGACTTATGTTGTGGTAACGGTCGACACTTATGTCTACTCAATAATAAGTATTTAGTCGATGGTATTGATATAAATAGTTATAACATTTCAAAAGCAAAAGCAAATATGCCTCAAAATGCACACGGAAAACTTTATACAGCCGACGCTACTACATTTAAGCAAACATACAAATATGATTTTATCTACTGCTTAGAAAATTCAATTGGATATCTTTCAGATAGTGAAACTCTTACGCTATTTATGAATATTAGTAATAATTTATTAAGTAAACTATGTAGTTTATAGGCGAGGAGGCTCTATTTTAAGGCTTCCTCGCTTTTTTCTAAGACTACTTTTGCATCTAAAAAACGAGCTACCTTTTGGACTGCGAGAAGTTCTTCTTTCCCCTTTTTCAGCTCACCATAGCGATACTCGTATAAAGCTTGGTAATAACGTTCAAATAAACGATAGCCGCTCTCCTCAGCCTCAGCAGTAAATTCACTTAATTGTTCCAATAAACTTTGGCTAAGTTCAGGACGATCTTTAGCAAAGGTTTGTTCCAAGCAATTGATCAAAAGCGTTGCGAATAAAGCATTGCTCTGGGGATAATTTTGATAACGACGCTTAGCTTTTAAGGCTTCAGCTAATAAATTTTCCATCAACTCAAATGGTAAAACACAACTGATATTAGCAAACAATTTAAGATCAGCTAGTGTCCATAACGAAAGCTCTGCAAAATAACGCTCGACCAATTCGAGTTCAGCTAAAGGAATATCAGCTCCAGTTGCATAAGCGTGCAATAAACGAAAACTTGCTAGACTCAATTCATTTAATCCTTGCTTCTTGCTTAATTGAAGCTGTTGCTCAAATTTTGGCAACTGACCTGTATTCCAGTAATGTTTGAGTAGTCCCTCAAAAACGAGTTGTGTGCTTAGTTGATGATCATTAGCGATCCACATGAACTCATCTAAACTTATCAGCAAATTATCGAGCACTTGAATGAACTTATCTGCTGCTAGCATTCTTTTTCCCTGTTCAAAAGCAATCGCATTCGTTTTTGAGCACACTCCAAAATAAGTTGCTTCAAGTGTCAAATTTTTGTCTTCACGGATCTGTTTGATCACAGTTCCATCCATTACTATCACCTCCTGAAAGGAATGGCAAATATGCAAAAACTCTACCAAACCGAACCCTTATTTTTCAAACTCGCCAGCATCACTCTTTTTTCTAAGATCGGTGATCGCTTATTTTATACTGCCTTATTGAGCAGCGCCACGCTTTTGACCACCCATAGCGATCTAGCAGTCATCATCATTTCGCTCTCAGAAACTTTACCACTGCTACTTGGCTTTATTCTCGGCAGTTTAGCAGATCAATGTCTAAATAAGTTAAAAGCTCTCAGCCAAACGAGTCTTTTGCGCTGTTTCTTCTATCTTGTGATCAGTCTATTAGCGGGATACTCCACGACTTTTACCTTTATTCTCATGATCGCTTGGTTAAATTTTTGTTCTGATCTTTTGGGCAATTATGCAAGTGCTTTAGCTACCCCATTCACCAAGATCCTCGTTTCCGCAGAGCAAATGCAACAAGCGCAAAGTTTTCTAAGTATGGGTACACAACTATTCAATGTCCTAGCTACTTTTTTAGGTTCCTTTTTACTGATCTTCATCAGTCAAAGCCACCTAGCTTTGATAAATGCATTGCTCTTTTTTATAGTTGCATTGGCATTTCGTAAACTAAGCCCCAGTCTTGTCCAAGCTCAAAGTACACTGTTAGTTCCTGCTAAGATCAGTTTATCACAAGCGCTCAAGCAAAATTTTGGTGCCCTTTATCATCAGCATACACTTTTTATCATCCTGCTCCAACTCACTTTGTTGAATGGTTTTTTTGGAGGGCTGACCCCTATATTTGCACTTTTTATCAAGGAAGATCCCCAACTACTCTGGATACCGCTCCCCCTAAAATTAGCACTGCTTTCTGGCCTGATCACTAGCGGAATGATCCTAGGTAATTTTAGTTGCCAAAAATTATTCCCTAAAGCTACTTTAACTTTTTTGACACTCCTAGCTGATCTATTAGCTTTAGTTACAGGGATCGCTTTTAATACGCAAAATATCTATCTGATCTTGTGTAGTAGTGGGATAGCTGCCTTTTTACTCGGGATCATAGCACCACGTTTCTCGACTCAGATCATCAATACATTTCCAGTCACTCAATTAGGTGGGATCGTGACCATCGTCAACTCGTTTTTAGTCATCATGCCTCCATTGACTAGTCTGCTCTTCCCTGTGCTTTTTAGCTTTGACCTAGCCTACCTTTGCCTTATCATATATGGTATTTTTTTAGTATTGCTTAGCTTTCTTGAGAAAATCCGTCTATTTAGCTAAGTATTATGTAAAATGCCCCCAAGTCAAGCTTGGAGGCATTTTTTCATCTATTCGACAAACGCTTCTTCACCTAAAGCTTGTTGAGCTGCTAGATTGAGCAAGCTCCATTGACGGTCAAAACCTGGTTGGAAGAAGAAATCTGCTTTAGCTAGATCTTCTAGCGTCATTTTTTGTTGGATCGCTAAGGCTAAAACATTACCTTGCGCAGTCACATCATAAGTTGATAACACCGCTCCGCCTAGGATCTGATGGGTCAGCTTATCAAAGAAGAGTTGCACAAAAACTTTAGGGTTGCCATTTTTAGCTGGCACATATTTTGGACGTAAAGTGTCTTCATAGTAAGCCGAGCTAAGCGTAACACCAGCTTTTTTCGCTGTGAAACTGTTTAGACCACTTGTTGCAAAATGATAGTCAAAGACACTCAGAGCCGAAGAGCCGACCACACCGCTAAATGGTTCACTTGGGATATCTTCAAATAAATGTGCCACCACATAGCGGGCTTCGCGTCTGGCAACAGTTGCTAAAGCGATCGGTAATTTAGTTTTAGCTGGGATCGAATAAGCTAATGTCGCATCACCCACAGCATAAACATCCGGTAAGTTAGTGCGCAAATACTCATCGGTGACGATCCAACCGTGTTCATCTAGGTCAACTATCCCTTTGAGCCAAGCTGTATTAGCCACGACACCCGCAGCCTGGATCACCAGCTCAACGGGATATTCGGCTTGGTCGGTCTTTACCGCTTCGACCTTCGTATCACCGACAAAAGCTTCGATCTTAGCACCAGTCACGACTTTGACGCCTTTTTCTTCTAACTGTGTAGTTAAAATATCAGTCATTTCTTTATCCAAATATGGGCCTAAGGGACGCTCAAGCGCATCTAATAAAACAACTTCTTTGCCAGCTTTAGCGAAAGCTTCAACCGCTTCGATCCCGATATAACCAGCACCGATAACAGCGACTTTTTTTACGCTTGTATCTGCTAACTTAGCCTTGATCTTTTTAGCCCAGTTATAACCGCGCATCAAAAAGACATTTTCCAAGTCATTTCCTGGGACTGGTAAAGCTTTAGCCTTGACGCCTGAACTCAAGATCAATTTATCGTAGGGATACTCTTTAGTTTCATTTTTTTGCTTATCAGTTACCGTTACTGTTTTAGTATCCGCATTGATCGTTTTTACTTCGTGGTTATTCAAAATGTGGACATTTGGTTGGGGAAAATTTTCAGGTCTAAAATTACGTACATCGTTGACATCTGTAACTTGATCTTCCAAATATAGCTCCATTCCACATGACATAAACGAGATAAAATCACCAGCTTCAAATAGTGTGATATCTACATTTTGCCCATAACGTGACAATAATTCTAAGATCGATTGATGTCCTCCATGTGAGGCACCAACAATAACTACTTTACTTTTTTCCATCAAAATTCCCTCCTTATAAAATCGATTTCATTGTACAAAACATTTTATCAAAGTGTCAAATATAAAGCTCGACTTCCTTATTTAACTTCAGGTTTTGAAACTTTTTTATTTTTCACTCATCCCAGCATACTTGTTCTTGTATCAGATACAACTAAAAAAAGAGAGAAAGATGTTAATGGATACTAAATTTTCAGTTGCCCTGCATATCTTAGCGATGATCAGTGAGAGTGATAAAGAGCTCTCTTCCCAAGAATTAGCGCTAAGTGTCGGGACAAATGCCAGCTATATCCGCAAAGTTATCAGCTTGCTCAAAAAAGCTGACCTGATAGGTTCTCATCAAGGACGCTTGGGATATCAGCTAAATAAAACACCAGATAAGATAAGTCTGCTAGCGATCTATTATGCTACCCAAGAGGTCGATCAGATCAAACTGTTTCAAGTCCATCAAAATTCAAACGAGCACTGTTTGGTCGGAAAAAATATCGAACAAGCTGTTTCACCGATCTTTGATGCCGTTGAAAAACAATTAGCGGCTGAACTTTCACAAAAGACCTTAGCCGATGTGATCGCTAATCTCCATCACCAATGTCGTAATGCTTAATTCTGACTTGTAATTCAAGCCAGTTTTTTTATCCCAAACATATACTTGTATCAGATACAAGTATAAAAGGAAAGAAATTTAACTATAATGAAAGCTGCTATCGTGACCCAATACAACAAAAATGACCTTACCCTTAAAATGACAACAGTGGATAAACCCCAGATCACCGCAGATCAAGTTTTGCTAAAAGTCAGTGCTGCGGGGGTAAATCCATTAGATAATATGATCACACGGGGTGAAGTGAAATTGATCGTCCCTTACAAATTACCTGTGATCGGCGGAAATGAAGTCGTGGGTAAAATTGAAGCTGTCGGGGCAAATGTCACTCAATTTAGCGTAGGTGAGCGCGTCTTTTCCCGCCTACCACTCGATAGTATCGGTGCCTTTGCACAATATGTTGCTGTTGATGCCAATGCGATCGCTAAAGTTCGCCGTATTTAAGTGATGTTCAAGCAGCAGCTATCCCCTTGACCGCTTTGACTGTCATGCAAGCCTTTGAGTTGATGCAAGTCAAAAAAGGCAACACGATCTTTATTTCTGGTGGAACTGGTGGTGTTGGTGCGATGGCGATCCCGCTGGCTAAGGCTAAAGGCTTAAAAGTCATCACCAACGGAAGTGTCGAAAATAAAGAACGCGTTTTAGCCTTAGGTGTCGACCGCTTCATTGATTATAAGACTGAAGATTACACTCAAACGGTGGCTAATGTCGATTATGTCTTAGATACTTTAGGGGGGCAGAAAACTGAAAAACAAATGACGATCATGAAAAAAGGTGGGCAACTGGTCTCTTTAAAAGGAATGCCAAACGGTGCCTTTGCTAAACAAATGGGCTTTACTGGTCTAAAACGATTGCTCTTTAGCTTTGCTGGCCGTAAGTTTGACAAAATGGCTCAAAAATACGGTGTGACTTATAACTTCATCTTTGTTCAAGCAAACGGTGCTCAACTAACAGAAGTTGCAAAACTCTTTACTAAACTTGAACTCAAACCGTCGTTAGATACAGTTTATGCCTTTAGCGATGTCAATGCTGCGCTAGATAAAGTCGCTAATGGACGTTCACGTGGAAAAGCAGTACTTGATCTTCAACAAGGAGAAAAATAACTACCTCAATGTCTCATCTGAGCGGATCGCTTACCGTAAACTCGGAAAACCAAAAGCGCCCCCACTTGTCATGTTAGTTCATCTAGGGGCAACTCTAGATAATTGGGATCCAAAATTGCTCGATCTTCCTGGAGTTGGTGCAAGTAAAGGCAAAGTTGCTGTGACTATCTCAAAGATGGCTAAGCAAGCACTTGCGATCATCAAAGCTTTAGAACTTAAAGAGATCGATCTTTTAGGTCTTTCGATGGGAGGCATGATCGCCCAAGAGCTCGTTAAGCTAGACCAAACACTTGTCAAACATTTGCTCTTAGTCGGAACGGGGCCAAAAGGTGGGATCGGGGTCGACCAAGTCACACAAACGACTTTCAAATACATGCTCAAAGCTGGTTTGACTAGATCTGATCCCAAACGTTACATCTTCTATGAACATGACGCGGCGGGTAAAGCTGAAGCTGATAAAGTCTTAGCTCGTCTAGCTAATCGCCCAGCACAATATACTGATAAAAAGATGCAAGTTTTTGGTTTTTTACGTCAGCTAAAAGCGATCAAACACTACGGCACCGTCAAACCAACTGACCTCAACTTTATCACATGTCCAACATTGATCGTTAACGGTGATAACGATCTAATGGTCCCAACTAAAAACTCCTATGTGATGCACCAAAAGATCAAAGATAGCCAGCTTGGGATCTATCCTAAGGCAGGTCATGGTTCATTTTTCCAATATGCTGATGAATTTGCCGTCACCTTAAATGATTTTTTGGGCTGAGACTTTAAGTCACTTTACTTGCATCTTTTTTGCCTAACACGTACGCTACACTTGAACATATTTAAAAGAAGGTGTAGTAATGGAATATTTTACCAAAATGATCGGTGATAAAGGTGCTAAAGCTACTTTTTATCTCCAAACGCCCAATGCTGAGATCGATAGCACACGCAAATATCCTGTCGTGGTCATCGTTCCTGGCGGGGCTTATTTCTGGACATCTTGGCGTGAAATGGAACCTGTAGCATTAGACTTTTTAGGTAAAGGTTTTTCTTGCGTAGTAATGGAATATGCTACTGAAGGTCGTGATTTTTACACTAAAAATTTTGACCCTACTAAAGAGGTCGTCTCGGCTTTTCCCAACCCTTTGATCGACCTTGCCAAAACAATCGCTCTCTTACGCCAAAATGCAGCTACATGGGCGCTAGATGCAGCTAAAGTCAATCTAGTCGGCTTTTCTGCCGGGGGCAATCTGATCGGTCAACTAGGCGTCTACTGGGACACTGATTGGCTAGAAGAGCTAGTCGGTAAAAGTAAAACGCTCTATGCCCCCAACTCACTTTGTATCGCTTACGGTGCAACCTTGATGGCTAAGCAACCACTGTTAAAGGGCTTTGAACAACTCGATCATGCGACCCTTGGAGTCGATAAGAGCCAAAAGCGAGCTGATCTAGCTAATGTGTTAGATAAGATCAACGAAAAAACACCCCCGACTTTTATTTGGCACACGACAAAAGATGCGATCGTCCCTGTCAAGACTGCACTTAAATTAGGGCTCAACTTAGAAGAAAATGGTGTTCCCTATGAGATGCATATCTATCAAAATGGCCCCCACGGACTTTCTTTAGCCGACCAAAGAACAGATGGTTCAGCTAAGTACGCTAAAAGTTCAGCTCAGGTCGCAACTTGGACTAAACTTTATTGCAACTGGCTGGCTGAAAATGGTCTAGCATTTTAAAAAAGTCGAATTTTATGACTGCTAGATCAAAGAGCACTATCATTAATTGATCACATCACAAAAAAGAAGCATTCGCCTTGGATGCTTCTTTTTTCAGTCATTCTTCTTCGCGATTATCGACTAACATCGCTTCGGCTAATAAAACTTCTTGGTAAAGTTTAGCTGCATAAGCTGTTTCGATCCGCCCTTCTTCGACTGCTTTTTGCAAGTACTCACGTTCCACTGCAAAACAGCGTGTAAAGATCCGATAACGGAAATTATGGTAAAAGTCATTTTGGATCTCAGGGATCCGTGGAAAGACACGTGAGATCACTAAACTAAAAATCGAAACTAACAACAAGACAAAGGTAGAGGTTAACATCTTTTTCCCCCTTTTTTGGTTTTGTGCTATATGTTTCATTATAACTTAAGTCCAAAAACGGGGTAAATACTCTAAAATATTGCCGTAGATATTTGATCCCTGCGCATTTTTAGGATAGGACGTCTTCGCTCAAAGTTCTTAGCAAAAAAGCTGGCAGTATTTTTACCAGCTTTAACTTAACAGTTTATCCAAATAACTATCCGCTAGACGTCGCGTCAACGGAGCATTTTTTGTTTTTATCAAAATTCCACGTTTAGTCAAAATATCTAGTAATAACCATATTTTTGACCAAACTTCATCTTTTAGATAATGTTTTACTTCATCGTCTTTAAGCGCTCCATTGGCCACTTTAAATATCGCAGCCTGCAGATATAAGAATACGAGCTTTCGCATAAGTGGATCGTCGATATCTTTTGTGACTTGAGATCGTCCGTGCTTTAAGAGTTGCCACTTTTCTTCAAGCTCGGTCAGTATTTTTTGTTGACCTTGTAGTAAGATCTGCATCATATCGTGCACAAAAAATGTGATCTCGCCATGATTTTTGGGCTCTTCGACCTCGATAAAAGCCTTATAATACTTAGAGCGCTCATGATCAACTTCATTTGAAAATATGATCGCCGTTAATGGGTCTAATTCGTGTCCCAAATAAACACAAGTCAAATAGCGTCCAAACCGTCCATTCCCGTCTTTGAATGGATGAATATATTCAAAGTAGTAATGAGCTACAAAGGCTTTCATCAGAGAAGGGAGAATTTTAGCATTGATAAATTTTATCCAATTTAGTAAGTCAGGTTCAAATTGTTTTTCACTACTTTTGGGGATGTGCACAGTTTTGAGATCATTTCCGATCCGCACAAATGAATTGCGAAATAACACTCCATCAGGTAGATCTGTTGTGGCGATCTCTCCTACTAATAAATGATCATACAATTTACGCAAATCAGCTAATTCATTGATCTTAAGCTCTTCTTGTTGCTTGATCTTAAAATACATTCGAACAAAAGATTGCAATCTCACCTTTTCTTCACTCTTACCTACACTAGCGATCGCCGTTTGAACTTCTTGCTTTGTTGTTTTGACACCTTCAATGTTATTGGTCCCTATGATCTCTGCCACTAAAGTTTGGTTGAACAATTGCGTAAATGCCACTGGGGGCAATTTCTTGATCAAATTTGTTATCTTGTGTGAATTGCGCCAGATCTCGTCTTGGATCCGCAATATTTTAGGAATTGGGACTAAAAATAACTCATATGTTTGTAAGATCCGCTGTCCATGACTGATCGGATTCAAATACAAGCCAGTTTTTAAAGTCGTTACACCTTTAAAGCGTGCTAAATACTCATTTTCAAGGGTTTCGTTAGGATGCTGATAGCTCCAGATCCGCAAGCTTTGATACTTATCCATCCACTCACCTTCTTTGATTTAAGCGTAGTATAGCACTCGTTTACATAGTTAACAATCAAAATTTTGGTCCACCGACACCACGAAGATCAGCTAAGGCTTCACCTTGGATAAAAGTCTCCAAATTCAAAAAGCATGCTTTTGCTTCCGGGGCTAAGGTCACTGTCTTAAAGCCGATCAATCTAGTAAACAAATTATACAACCGAAGCAATGCATAGTCGGATGCCTTATAGCTAGCAGCAGTATTATTCAAAGTTTTTAAAGTATCTGTCAAAAGTTCTAGTAATTCACGTTCATCCTTAGTCGGGACAAATGTATGCTGACAGCTATCTGCCAGTAACTTAACTAAGCTGTAAGCTTTTTGTCGTAAAGCCTTATCCATATTTATCGCCGTCCTTTCTAGCCTAAGTATACTAAAAACACTTTGACTGCTCCCAAACTTATGCTCAACAAAAAAATTGGATCAAAGCCACTCACTAGTAGCCTTGATCCAACTTACATCTATAGCAATATGTTTCTTACTCTTCAATGATCTCACTTAATTTAGGAGTCACTGCCTCATTAACTTGAGCCGTAAGTACATCAGCTCTTTGCATCAATTTCAGTGTTTCGCCAAAATCTTTTGCCTGTAATTTAGCGTAGACACTAGCTGCTATGATCGCCGCACCGACGCCATTTGTGTTAACTAAATTTGCTTTATGGTAGGCGATAAACTTAGCTACAGTCGGTGTTTGATAATAGATCCCTAGACCATCGGCATATATACAAACACGTTCACAGCCCCATGCCTGTAACTTGTCTGCGACCATTTGTGCCTGTTTTTCACCCGTGATCTCGATTTGGGTAAGCAATTTAGCTTCTACACTATTGATGACTAAGGTATCGATCTTAGTTTTATCACTAAATAGATTCTGCGCTTTATTTATCCCTACTGCTTTAGCAAAAATCGGAACTGTCACGTTTTCATAGATATAATTCAAAGTTTCAGCTGGCAAATTAGAATCGACCACCACTACTTTAGCTGCATTTATCTTGGGCAAACGCTTTTCCATCACTTGTGGTGTTAACAGTTCATTGATCTGCATGTCATCGACCCCCGCGATCCGGCGACCATCGACATCATTTAAATAAACATACGTAGCCGTCGGACGTTCGACCCGCAAAGCATCACTTAGGTCTAACTCATTATTTTGGGCTTCAGCTTGGAACAGATCCCCGTTATTATCATTTCCATACACCGTGATCAGCTTTGTCTTGACCCCTAGATCAGCTAAGTTCGTAGCAATATTACGTCCCATCCCTCCAATAAATGAATATACTCGTCCTGGAGTAGAACCTTTAGTACTTACTTGCGCTTTTGCGGCTCCCAATACGTCTAAATTGACAGCCCCGATCACAGTTACTTCATTTTCGGCAGGAAAGACATAGCCCCGACCAACGATCAAGCCTTCTTTGATCAAGTTAGAGATGTGCGATCCGATATTTGAACGTGTCGTTCCTGTTTTTTCAGCCAATTGTGCCTGCGTGATCAAAGGGTCTTGCTTGATCAATGCTAAAATTTCTTGTTCCCGCTTCGTTGCCAAAATAATTTCCCTCCGTTAATATCATTAGCTCGATTATACCATTACAGTGCAAAGAATTGCGGTAAACTCTGTAGAAATAACGGTATCTCAGTCAGGAGGCGCTTTTTGCCTCATGGATGAGATATTGTTATTTCCTAGGAGTTGCAATTCGGAGCACGACTTCATTACAGTACACAAAAAAGGTGGTGTCTTTGACTTCACCACCTAATTTACTCAACCAAACGAGCGCAACGAATCCATGATAAGTTGGATAAATCTTGGCCGATCGATCCCTAACATGACTTCTGTATTCTTTTCTTTCCCCGTCAACTCATAGTAATCACAAATCGTCTCACCGCGAGTCAATTCACCTGTTGTTTCAACATCAACATTCATCCGCTTAGTTTCAAATAGCGTCTCATCGATCAGCCAAGCGATCGTACATGGATCATGTAATGGAGCACCATCAAAGCCCCATTTAGGATCTTTATGGTAAATACCAAAGAACTCCAACAAGCCATGGAAGGCCTTTGCTACTTCATTATCGATCTGTCCTACTTGTTTGATCTCATCTTCTAAGATCTGAGCTTGATGGGTCACATTTAACGGTGCCATCACCAGTGGGATCCCCGCATTTAATACGATCTTGGCGGCTTCAGGATCAACAAAAATATTAAACTCGACCGATGGTGTCCAATTGCCAAGCCCCATGGCACCACCCATAAAGACGATCTGTGCTAATTTTTCCTTAGCCAGATCAGGATAGACGCGCAAGAACAAAGCAGCATTGGTCATCGGACCCGTTACCACTAAAGTCACCTTTTCATCTTCATCACTTTCCCGCAAAACTTTTGCCATCAATTCGATCGCAGTCATTGGCTGAACTTCAAATGTCGGTGTCGGTAGCTCAGCCCCATCCAGCCCCGATTCACCATGAACATTGCCTGCTGTTTCCAATTCTTTGACTAGTGGCGTCTGGTTGCCACCCGCCACGGGGATCTGGGTTTGCCCTAACAATTGTAGAGTCCGCATTGCATTATTCAAAGTCTTTTCGGGTGTCTGATTCCCAGCTGATGTTGTCACCGCTTTCAATTCAATTTCTGGAGAAGCTACTGCTAACAATAGTGCTAAAGCATCATCATGCCCTGAATCACAATCCAAGATAATTTTTTTCGTCAAAATCACCACGTCCTTTCATACTTTAAAAATACAGTCCAACGATCGTTCCCGTCAAGACAGAAGCTAAGGTCGCCCCAAGTAAAAGTTTCATTGAAAACTTGGCTACATAAGCACCTTGCTTTTCACTGATCGCTTTTAATGAACCAGTGATGATCCCGACCGTGCCAAAGTTAGCAAATGAGACCAAGTAGGCTGACACGATCGCATTCGTTTTAGCGGTCAGTCCCGTAGCCATACCTTGTAATTCGCCCATTGCCACAAATTCGTTTGTGATCAATTTGGTTGCCATCAAACTCCCTGCTTGAACGATATCTTGGGCTGGAACACCCATCAACCAAGCGATCGGGGCAAAGACATAGCCGATCAAAGTTGTAAATGAGACATTGAAGAGCGCAATGAATGAATTATTTAAAAATGTTACCAAAGCTACAAAACCGATCAACATCGCGCCAACGGTGACCGCTAATTTGAAACCATCCAAAATATAAGTTCCTAGTACTTGGAAGAATGGTTCTTTTTTTGGCTCACTGTGTAAGACGAGTTGTTCATCTTCTTTAGAAACATCATAAGGATTAATGATACATGAAATGATCAAAGCCGATAAAATGTTTAAAAATACTGCGACAACAACAAATTTCCCGGGGACCATCTTCATATACGAAGCCAACATTGCCGCCGAGACTGCACTCATGGCTGATGCACAGATCGTATAGAGCCGTTTTTCATTTAGCTTTGGTATTTGTTCTTTAACGGTCAAAAAGACTTCGGGTTGACCTAAGATCGCTGTTGAAATAGCAAAATAACTCTCTAACTCACCCATCCGAGCTACTTTATTTAGCGCATAACCAGTCCATTTAATGATAAACGGTAAGATCTTTAAATAGTTCAAGATCCCCACTAAGGCCGAAATAAAAACGATCGGCATCAAGACTGTGAAGAAAAAGACACCACTGTTAGGTTTGATCATGAGACCACCAAAAACAAAATCAACACCACCGGCTGCTTGATCCATCAACCAACTAAAGAAATGCGAGACTTTAGTCAAGGCACTGATCCCACCGGAAGTATGCAAGCAAAGATATGAGATCACTAATTGTAACCCAAACAACACTGCCATCTTCTTATATCTCACTTGGTCACGGCCGTTACTAAATATCCAACTAACACTAAAAACAAACGCTAGACCGGTCAATAAAAAGACAAAATTCATTGCTCACTACCCCCTAACATTTCAACCAAATTCACGTAAAAAGTGCGTAACTTTTTCGGGTGTCAACTCCACTGGTGTATTTTGGGCAAAGCGCTCATGCAAGATCGCATCTACATTGGTCAACAATTCCGCTTTAGCTAACTGGTAGTCACTAAAGGGATGTAGATCCACTAATTCATCTCTAAAATGGCAATATGCAGCCCGTGTTTTTTGAAGCACTATTGCTGGTGTATCATCTAGTGCAAACTCGACACCCAAAATTTTCCCGATCTCTTTGACTTTAGTTGGCATCGTTTCATTTACCAATTCCAAAACACCCGGTAAGGCATAGGCTACAGCTTCACCATGGACCAAATGATATTTTGCCCCTAAAATATGAGCAGTTGAATGGCCTAGATTCGTGCCAGCATTATTTAACATCCACCCCGCTAAACTAGCTGCACTCAAGACACGTTCACGTGCTTTGATATCAGTTCCATCAGCTACTGCACATGGCAAATAATTCACTAATAAAAACATGATCTTTTCACAGATCGCATCAGTCATCGGAGTAGCCAAACGTGACAGATAGCCCTCTGCAGCATGACTAAAAGCATCAAGTCCACTAGCGATCGTTTGCCGTTTTGGCAAAGAAACTGTTAATTCTGGAACTAAAACAGCATAATCACTCATGGCTGCTGGGGTCAAGATCGCCTTTTTTTGTGCAGTCGACTCATCTGTCACCACTAAAGCATTGGATAACTCACTTCCCGTGCCTGCAGTAGTGGGGATACTTACCAGCAAAACACCTTTTTTAAGTTCAGCTTCTGGATCAAAATAATCTGCTAACTGACCTTGATTTTTAGCATAGAGCCCCATCCCTTTAGCCGCATCTAAACAACTTCCACCACCGATCGCAATGATCACATCAGCTGCATATGTCGTTAAAGCTTCAGCACCTTCAATGATCAAACTTGCGGGTGGATCAGGTACGATCTTAGTGAAGAGCTCATATTCCGGTAATACTGCCAATAGCTCTTTGACTTGAGGATTTTTAGTCAAAAATTCATCCATCACGATAAAAGGACGCTTCTTATGTTCAGTTCTTAAGATATCCCGTACACTTTGGACCAGATCATGACTTGATAATACTTTGACAGGTTGTAACATTTTAATATCCATTAGCTCGCCCCCTTACAGACCGCTCTCTTGGGCAGCCTTGTCAGCTGCTTCACAAAATGCTTTGACCTTAGGAATATCTTTTTCCATATGTCCACCTTCATATTTGATGCTGGTCTTAGTTAACGAATCTACGCCATATGGTTTGATAAATTTGATCGCTTCAGCCACATTATCTGGTCCTAAACCACCGGCCTCGATCACAGGAATATCAACACTTTCAACGATTTCACGGTCGATCTTCCAATCGTGCGTCAAACCACTTGCTCCGATCCCAGTATCGGGAGCTAAGCCTGAATCCAACAACAAATAATCGACATACTCAGCATATTTTTTCGCCCGTTTTACTGCACTATGATCATCAACTAAAACCGCTTGCATCAAGGCCGTTTTGGGAGCATATTCTTTCAAGCGCCGAGCAAATTCTTCATCAGCAGCGTAACCATCGCCGGCAACATGTAAGATCTCTGGTTGCAACCTTTTAGCTAGATCAAGCATTTCTTCTGGATCATTAGTCAACATGATCAAGACCAAATTAACTCCACGCTTTTGACACTCTTTATGGATCTGATCAACACGATACAGTGGGACACGATGAGCTGGAACACCTCCATTTTGAGTAGGTACTAACCCAATATTATTAGCGCCAGCCTCCATAGTTTGAATAGCTTCATCAACATGAATAATTGAATATAATTGTTTAACGATCATTTTTTGCTCCTTCTTTCTATTATTAATTTGCTAAAAGTACTTGAGTTAATTTTTGATCAAGTTTTTCGGGTGTGATCTCTGGAACAGATCGCGGGCTCTCTAACGCTAGACTAGCTGCTGCTTGGGTGATCCAGCCTATCCGCTGTAAACTATCGATATCATGGCACCGACACCAACAGATCGCTGCCATCGTACAATCTCCCGCCCCATTAGCGTTGACTATCTTAGTCTTAAAGGGACTGACATGTAACATCTGGCTTTGATTAGCACCCAAGATCCCATCTTTACCTAATGAGATAAAAACATTTTTAACACCTTGATCAAGCATGATCTGAGCTGCTTTTTTGGCATCTGCGATCGTATCGATCTTAACTCCAGTGAATAGCTCGGCTTCTAAACGATTAGGTTTTAAGGTATCAAATGCTGATAGATACGGTTTTATTCGCTTAGCTTTAGTGATCGAGACCGGATCTGCCAAAAGTGGGACTGTCACATTTTTAGCTAAATAAGCAATTGCTTGCTCAGATAGATTAGCATCAACGATACATAACTTAGCATGGTTGATATGGTCCAAGCGTTGCTCCAAAAATTCAGGTGTGATCAATTCACAAATATTCATCTCATTTACGCCGACTAACATGTCACCTGTCTCATCTGTTACAAATAAATAAACTGCCGAATTACGCTCCTTGATCTGTTGCGCTTTTTCTAATGACACACCATTCCGTTGACACTCTTTTTGCATCTGATAACCATATAGATCATCACCATAGACTGTGATCAATGAGACTGGAAAGCCTAAACGGGCGACATTTTGAGCAATGTTTTGCCCCACGCCACCGATACTTTGCTTGATCTGACCAATATTAGAGTCACGCATCAAAGGCCGCTCTGCAGGCATTCCACAGATATCCATGTTCATTCCACCGACAACAACTGCGTACTCTTCCATCATCTACACCTCCATTTTAAACTTTTGTCTATTCACAATAGACTTATATCCAAATAAAATATAACTCTTTTTGTAAGCGTTGTCAAACAATCGCATTATTAAATGATCAAGAATAATATTTAAATTATATTTATATTGTTTTATTGTCAGCTTAGAGATACCATCATCTAAGAAACATCGATTTTAAGTAATTTGAGTATAAGCGAATTTTTAGTTTAACTATCCTTGATATAGCAGGTTTATATATGATTTATAAAAAAGATTTTACGACAATTTATACCATCAATGGTCATGAGTATACAGTAACAGCACCAGCTCTTTTTGACAGCAATACTAATGAACTGATTCCAGATAAAAAGTTGGATGATAAAGCTACCGAAATTGCAAAACAGCAGTATCGTAATGATATGGGACTGGTTACACCTAAAGACTTAAAAGAGTATCGTGCAAAATTAGGTATCTCACAAAAAAATTAGCTGAATCAACTGGTTTGAGTCCCAATACTATTGCACTATATGAATCAGGTACTTTCCCAACAACTGCGAATAACAAATTGTTAAAATCATTGATCAATAATGATCAGGTCTTGAGATAGTACATGATCAATGATTCAAAAAATTATCCTTAAGTAAACTAACACACCATCCTGGCTCCCCATGGAACATGACTCCAGATAGAATGATAATCAAGGATCAGCTGATTTTTGATACCTTTAGTCGTGGAATTGAAAGTTAAAAATATATAGTCAAAAATGGCGTAAAATCACGTGCTATAATGCACTGCTCCTACGCCATTTTTTAATTGATCTTTTCTAAAACAAACGCTATCGGCTGAAATTTGGTATTTAATAAGCCACCTAATAACTCAAGTGATCGCTTAAAAGCATTCCGACTTCTTTGAATGAAGCGGAAGGCTTTTTATATTATTAAATTTCATCCAGTTGTTGCACTTTTGTGAGCGCAAAAGTTGGTTTTTGTTTCAAGACAGCTTCCCAATCAAAAGCGCCCCAATAAACACCAGCTGTTTTGACTCCAGCAGCATGTCCCATCTGGATGTCATAGATCGCATCCCCGATCATGACCGTTTGCTTTGGATCAAGTCCATAACGCTCTAGTAAGACATTGATCCCGTCTGGCGCTGGTTTATAATTTTTTACTTGATCTGATCCGACTAGATCATCAAAGTAAGAGGCGATCTTCAAAAGTTCTAAATTACGTCGTAGCGCCTCACTATGCTTACTAGAGACCGCATAGATCTTTTTATCTTTCTCTTTTAACTTGGCTAAAACTTCCTTGATCCCAGGATATAATTTGACTTGGCTAGCTTCCAGCGCCTGATAATGCTCCCGAAAGCTGGTAAACATTGCGGGCAGATCAGCCTTAGCCCCCATCAATGGAAATGATTTTTCGATTGGGATTCCCATGTAACCTCGGATCTGATCACTACTTGGTAAAGAAAGCCCAAAGTCCTTAAATGTTGCTTGGGTCGCTAAAACAGCGGTCTCTCCTGAATCAGCCAGAGTGCCATCAAAATCAAACATATAATTTTCCATTTATTATTTCCCCCATAAAAACTTGATCAAAGCACGATCAACTTGTGAATTATTGTGTAGCTTACTGTGTTGCCCCATTTTACCACGGATCTCTTTTTCTTGATAACTTTTAGCGCGGGGACTGACCAAATAGCGCAATGTTTGGGCTGATCTGACTGGAACGGGGCCATCAGACTTACTTCCATCCAAAACATCACCATAAATGTTCAATACCTTGGCCCCGGCTGGATAGGTCTCACGTAAAACTAAAAAATTCTCAAAATCACCCGCTGTGACACTAGGCTTGCCCGCCTGATCAAGTGTCACCTCAGCTGGCATTTGATCGACTAACCCATTAGGAAAGGCGGCCAAGGCTACTTGTTCATTTAATTTAGGTAGCTCAAGATCAGAAGCGTTATCGCGCAAATAAAATAAGATCGCTGAATTACCCAGCGAATGCCCGACAAAGTTTAGCTTTTTAAATTTATACTTAGTTTGTAAAAGTTCAACCGCTGTTTTTAAGTATTGCGCTTCCATCATCGCATTGACGTTCTTGTTATTTTCAAAATTGATCTCAACGAGCGGATCCTTAGCATTTTTAGGCAAATTCCCCACTAAATGTGCTTGCCCATAAACATCGACATCAATGCGCACAACGGTTTTAGTCACTTTAGCTTTGAGAGCTGCCTTGACCATGTGCTCCTCTGCCCGGTAACTACTTCCCCAACCGTGAACAAAAAGCGTCGGGATATTTTCTTTAGCTTGGACGGTCTGCGTGCTAAACATCAAACACGCCACGAGGCCCAATAATATTTTTAGTATTTTTTTCATCGTCTCTTTAAATAATCATCCTTTTTAGCTTCAACGAGCGCTTCAACTTGTACCAGCGAAAGTGGCTGACCAAATTTGGGCTTAGTTGTTAAATAATCAAACTCTGGTGAATCCACACCAACATTGATATTTTCCTTAGCATTAACGGCATAGTGATGGATATGACCGTGTAAATTGATGATCTTTGGTGCGATCCCAAGCATCAGCGGATAGTGGGTCAGATAATATTGCCGATGATCGTATTTGATCAAAGCACCTACATCATGAAAAATAAACTTCGGCTTGCCGTTGACCTCATAATTATGTTTGGCTAAATATTTAAATAAAGCGCGATTATCATGATTTCCCTTGATCAACACTAAATTGCCATTCAAGCGTTTTAAAACGTCATAAACGTCTTGATGTGACTTTCTTTCAGGTCGGATAAAATGCACAGCTATATCCCCTAGATGATAGACGGTATCATTTGGAGCGACCACTTTATTCCAATTTTCGATGATCGTTTCGTTCATCATTGACGCTAACAAAAAGGGGCGAACGGCAAAATCCGTAATCCCCAGCAAATGTTCGTCAAAAAAATGCGTATCTGAAGTTACAAATATCATCTCATTTCCCCCTCGCTTATGTTATTTGGTAGATAAATTCTAAACTCTGTTCCTTTTTTAAGCTGAGACTTTACGGTGATCTGACCGCCGTGAAGTTCAACTATATTTTTGACCAATGCCAGCCCTAGCCCGACACCTTGAGTATTTGTTTTGTTCCGGGCGGTCTGCACTTGATAGAATTTGTGCCAGATCTTTTCTTGCTGGTCTAAAGCGATCCCTGGTCCGTCATCTTTGATCGTCAAAAGATGTTCGTGACCATTATTAGTCAAGCTGACCTTGACCCTTGTTTTAGCAAACTTTAAGGCATTGCTCAATAAATTATCCACCACACGCTGCAATAAAAGTTCATCGCCTAGATAAGGCTGGTGCTCTGTGATCTCACATATCAACTTGAGTCCACGTTGCTCAAAGATCTTTTGCTGAGCAGTTACCCGCTCTTGGATCAATTGGGCTAGATCGAGCTGATTTTTCTTGAATGTTTGTCCGTTTTCTAATCTAGTCAATTCCAAGATCTGATCGACTAAGTTTTTCATCATGGTCGCTTGCTGTCTAATGATCTGCGCGGATTCTTTGAGTTCAGCCTCATCTTTAGCATATTTATCGGCATATTCACTTTCAGCTAAAATAACAGCTAATGGCGTGCGCAACTCATGTGATACATCATTATTAAATTGACGTTCTCGTTCAAATGAACGCTCGATCGAAGCCAACATCGTATTAAAAGTCAGTGCTAAACGGCTCAATTCATTATTTTGCTCTGAAACTATGATCCGTTTAGAGTAATCTTGGCTCAAAGTGATCGCTCGTGCTGTTTGAGTGAGGTTATCTACTGGTGCGATCGCTTTTTTTAAAATGCGATATCCTCCAAAAACGATCCCCACAACTAAAAAGGGGGCAACTAAGAAAAGGGCGAGCAAAAACATCTTTAGCTCATGACTCAAACCAGCTTTGACTCTGATCGCTCGGAGCCACTCAGTGCTATCTTTGATCTTAACATCAAAATACTGATAAGTTATGTTGCCATTTGTCGCCTCTTTTAATTGTTCATCAGTAAAACCACGTTTAGTGTCAAAACCACGTGGCAGACTTCCACGAATACGCTGATCATTTTTGTTATAGATCACATAATAGATCCCGTCATCAAAATTTTCATAATCCTCGATCTCTTGGCCAAGTTCCAATGCGGAATGTTGCAATTTTTGTTGCCCTTTGCTATCGCCTAGATTAACGCCGATCACATAAGCCACACCTAACATCAAAGCAAAAAATATCACGATAAACACACTGTACC
Organism: Ligilactobacillus murinus; assembly: GCF_003288115.1. NCBI lineage: Bacteria > Bacillati > Bacillota > Bacilli > Lactobacillales > Lactobacillaceae > Ligilactobacillus > Ligilactobacillus murinus. The sequence continues at coordinate 1,520,585 of NZ_CP023565.1, forward strand.
AAAGGGTGACTCTATAAACGATACTCCCCTTATGCTTCTTTGATAACATAACCTAAACCTCGTTTTGTCTTGATCAAAGCTGGATCTTTTGTCTTTTTACGGATATTTTTGACGATCACATCAATGATATTTGACTCACCTTCATATTCAAAGCCCCACACATGCTCGCGGATCTGGTCTCTTGTTAAGACTTGTCCTCGATTGCGACATAAATATTCCAACACTTCGTATTCTTTAGCTGTCAGCTCGATCAAAGTCGCTTCCTTTTTCACCTGCTTTTTAGCAATATTTATCGTTATATCACCTATTTGGACCGTATCGCTCAAAACGTCACGCTTTTTGCGGCGCAACATCGCTCTGATCCGTGCCAATAACTCTTCAAACTCAAACGGCTTTACCAAATAATCATCTGCTCCTAGGTCAAGCCCTGTTATCCGATCAGCTAAAGAATCCTTGGCTGTCAACATGAGAACGGGAACTTCATCACCTTGTGTGCGTAATTTTTTGATAAAAGTAAAGCCATCCATCTGGGGCATCATCACATCTAAAATTATCAGATCGTATTCTACACCTAATAAATGATCTAAAGCTTCCTGACCGTCAAAGGCGGGATCGACACTATAATTTTGTGTTTTTAATAACTTTACTAAACTGCGATTCAGCGCACGGTCATCTTCAACTAGTAAAATTCTCATCTTTTTTTCCTCCATAATTTACCTTTAGCCTAACTTAACAAAATTAATTTGTAAATATATCCGCTATTCATCTTGTGTTCATCTTTTGCTTCTATACTAAAGACATCAAATAAAGAAAGTAGGTATCAAAAATGAACAATTTAAAAACAAAAGTCTTGCTCGCTTTAGCAGGCCTGACCTTGACGGGAGCCAGCGTTTTACCAGCCACTACTGCTTTAGCTGATAGCACTGACAAAAATATCAGTACTAAGATCAGCTTTGAGCAAGCAACAAAAACAGCCCTAAAAGAAGCCAAAACCGGTAAGATCACTCAGATCGAACTTGAAAACAAGAAAAATAAGCCCGTCTATGAAGTTACGATCTTAGACGATAAGACTGAAAAAGAATACAAGATCAACGGCAACAGTGGCAAAGTTATCAAACATAGCACAGAAGATATCAGTGCTGATAAAGAAGATGTCAAATTGAGCCAAGCAACACCTAAACTTTCACTTAACGATGCTGAAAAGAAAGCCAAAGAAAAATATAGCTCAGCTAAATTGCGTGAGATCAAACTTGATATCGAAAATGGCAAAACAGTCTATAAAGTAAAATTGCAAGATAATAACAAAAAGATCAAGCTCGTTTTAAATGCTGATGATGGTGCGATCATCAGTGAAAAAACTAAATAAACCAAATAGGCCTACCTCAGCATAAGAGGAGGCTTATTTGGTTAAATCTTGCTTTTTTATGATCGATTTGTTTATCTTTATACCATAAGTTCTGACAACGTCCATTTTTACTCATAAAAATATCTCAATTGCTTTGAGAGCTTTAATTTAATACGCTAGAAATTTCACAGCCAGCACTAGCTTAGCTCAAAGAATTAGAAGACGAGAGCAAAACTTTGAACATCAAGAAAAAAATATTATCTCAACTGCCACAGAAGCTTTATTCTCAAACACCTCAGACCTATCAATTGTAAAAGCCTTAAAATTTTTTCTATAATAGAGTGACGGCTTGAATCCAAAAGGACCGCCAATCTGTAACGGAAGTGAATATATTTTATGCAAATCACCGAACTCTTACCCGAATTGATCACTAAGCTTGCACCGACTGGGCCTTTTCCAACGGATGTCTCAGCTCAATTTGCTTACTGGCGCCAACTTGTAACTAAACGCCAGCCAGGAGACTTACCCAAACATTACTTGCAACAAGAAGATCAATTGTTAGACCTCATCTGGCAAAAGCGAGGCCACGTTGAATTAAGCGAACTGACTGAGTATCGACCTGGAATATATTTGGCAAAGGGTGATCTAACACGTTTAAAAGTCGATGCAATCGTCAATTCTGCTTCAGACCAAATGCTTGGTTGCTTTGAACCAGAACATATCTGTTTGGACAATGAGATCCACGTGCTAGCTGGAAGTCGCTTACGTGAAGAATGTGCTTTACTGATGCAACACTCTCGGCTAAAGCCTGGCCAAGCTCGGATCACCGCTGGACATCATCTACCAGCAAAACACGTCATTCATGCACTAGCACCTAAAGTTACGGGCGAACCGACCTTAGAACTGCAACAACAACTAGCTACTTGTTATGAAGCTACTTTGACTTTAGCGTTAGAAAATGACCTCCACTCGATCGCTTTTTGTAGTCTAGGGACTGGACATAAAAATTTCCCCAGCCCTTTAGCTGCTCAGATCGCACTTGATATCACTGAAAGTTTTCACGCCAAACGTCCCGAAATAAAGATCATTTTTTGCCCTTACAAAGATATTGATCATAACCTTTACCACTATTTATTAAATAACTAGACTAAAAAAGGAACTGAAACTTCATGAGTCTCAGCTCCTTTTTGGTTGTTGGTGACTATTTATCAGATCGCTTTTTTCTTTACCAATTGTTCAAAGCCCCTAGGCCACCAGTTTTAAGTAAAGTTTGTAGGTGGCAGAGTTTAAATTTATTTTTTGAATTTGAATGCTTTGACTGTTAAGATCAGTGCAAGCATCACCAGTAAACTTACTTGGCCCCAAAGTGTCTGAAAGATATTACCTGTGAGTGGTAGATGGACCAAGGTCGCCGCAAAAGCTAAGGCTCCAATGTAGAAAAGCCCACTACTAAAGTGATCGTTCCACTTAAAATATAGCACCAGATAGATCACAAATAACGCCCCGATCCCCCACAATGTTGCGGGCCCAAGAGGATAGATCAAAGTTTTTGGCGTAAAGTAGTCACTCAATAACAATACCCCTACGTAGGCCATAAATGCTACCCCAACGCCTAAATAGCTCCGCCACGAAACACGCTTGAAAGCATCAATAGCTAGCAAAGTAAGCGTGACATTGAGTAAGATGACCATCCCGACTATCTCGATCATATATGCGATAACATTGATCTCAGTATGCGTAAACGCTAATAATGTTATTAAGCAAAAGATAAATACGTTCAGACTCAATTTTTCTCTTAAGTTTGCTTGCTTATCACTATTTATTTCAGTTACTAGTTCATCTGCTGCTGCTTTAGGGTCAGCGCCAAAATATTGTTGCGCTGATCGTCCGTTTGCTTGCGCTTCGAGCATATCCTGTAAGATCTCTAACAATACCGCTTCTGTTACTAGCTCATCTTTACCTTTTATCCGTAAATATAACAAAAGATTTTCATAATACTTTCGATTCTCACGCGTTAATTTTTCACGCAGCTGGTTATTTTTTTCGCTCAATGGCTCCATCTTTACTTCCCCCTGTCTGTTCGATGACCGCTGTTACGGTCGCCGTAAGCTGTTGCCAATCGGTAATAAATTTTTGGATCTGCCTTTGACCACTAGTGGTTAAGTCATAGTATTTTCGCCTTGGTCCCTCACTTGAAGCACGTAACTGACTTTTTAAATAGCCTTGCCTTTCTAATTTTTGCAAAAGAGGATAGACTGTCCCTGCACTGAGATCCAAAAATCCTAATTGCTGTAACTTAGTGACTAATTCATAGCCATAAAACTCTTGTTGGCTGATCACTAATAAGACACAGCCCTCCAACGTTCCTTTCAACAGTTGTGAATTATTCATCAGCTCATCCCCCTACGCCCCAATTATATATTTTCTCCGCTACTATGTAAAGCATAATAGTGGAATATCCCCGTAGATGATCGTTTTGTCTGATATAACCAACTGGTGTAGTCACGATATAGTGCTAAGCGATTTTCACGTGAAACATTTTGCCAACATAAAATGTCAGCGATACCATTACTATTGACAAGATCGCCGTAACCGTTCACTTTTTTTCTCGCATCACCATCTGCACGCCAAAACTTCTTTGCTTTCTTTCGTAGATCAGATTCAAGTGGATTGACCCCATCAAGATTGCCATGCGAATAACGATAGCGCCATGGCACGCGCCCTTTTCCATGCGGGATCCCATAATTAAAAGATTCAGTATCCGCTAAAGCTCGCAATTCTGAGACTTGGTATTTTTCAGGATCTGAACAAAATCTCCCTGTTTTTTCCTGCTTGATCACGTTCCACTGACTGACAAACTCCAGTGTATCGATATTGATGATAAATTCCACCATTCGGGCATCGTTGAGCCGCGAAAAATACCCGTAGCTCGAGTTTTTAGCCAGTTGCACCTTCATATTTTCTGGCACAAAGTCAATTTGTTTAGCTAAGTGCCGATTATGATAATTTGCCCCAGTCTCAAAATCCAGCTCCACGCCACATCGCTTAGCATAAACTGCTAAACGCCAAAAATCATTAGGCAAAAAAGGATATGTTTGTCGTAAATAACTGATGGCTTGCCGATCGAGATAACCCCGGAAAAGATTTAACCGGCGAGCAAGATCAGAGTTTTCTTGAGCTAACGGTTGACTATTTTTAGGCGCTCTTCCATATAAGCGCAAGACTAATGCTCTAAAAAACACATTAAATTCAGCTAATGGTGCAAGATCAGTCCAAATATGATATTTAGCCATCGGGGCAAGTTGTAAAAAGTTATGTTCATCTACATATGTTCCTAAATGATCCAAGACTAACTGAATCTTCAAGCGCACTGGCAACAAAGAGCGCTTTAACATCTTGGTATATAGTGGCGTCCCAACTTGATGGATCTCTTGCCAACAAGCTAGCGTATCGTTAGCTTGTTGGCGACAATTTTGCCGATAATAACGTAAACTGCGCTTATCCCAACCTTCTTTAGCTAAATTTGACAATTGTTGCTCTAAAGTCATCATCTCCATCGCATTCCTTTCGCTTTTTTAGTAACAATATCATGAAATCCACTTTCTTTTCACGCAAAAAAGCCGGAGAGAAGTCCTCCGACTTTTTTACATGTATTTAGGCATCATGAGTAGGATACCGTTATTTTTACAGAGCTGATCGTTTTTTCACACTTTATTTAGTATAGTCGACGTCTTTTGTCTCTTTAGTCGTCAACCAAGCTACAACAGAGGCGACCGCTAAGACAAACATATAAAGTCCCGCTGCATGTGCTCCAAAACTGGCGATCAACCACGTCGTTACTGAAGGTGCTACTGCAGCGCCCACAACTGCAGCTAGATTGTAAGTGATCCCCGCACCTGAATAACGAACTTTGGTCGGGAAAAGTTCAGGTAACACGGCTCCCACCGGTCCATATAGCGTTCCCATGATGACAAAACCAACACCTAAGAATAAAAACATCCCCAAAACGTTATGCTGACCGCTTAAAAAATACGGAAAGACTAACGAAAAAACAACTAATCCAACAGTTGCAGTCAACAATACCTTCTTACGTCCGATCTTATCAGCCAACATCGAAGTCGTCATGATCAAGACCGCAAATTCAACGATCGCTCCCATCAAAAATAACAACATCTCCGAATGACTAAAGCCCAGTGCTGTCGTCGCATACGCTAAAGACCATGTCGTCAAAGTATAAAACATCGCATATGTTCCCCCCATGATAAATGTTCCTTTGACGATATCTTTCCAGTAATCAGAAAATAATTCCTTCAATGGGGTCTTAGTTGTCGTATCATTTTCTTGTGCCAGCTGGAATAATGGTGTCTCTTGCAGATGATGACGCACATAAAGTCCGATCACCACTAAAACAGCTGAGACCAAAAACGGGATCCGCCAGCCAAAGACTAACATCTGTTGGGCGCTCAACGTTTTTTCAAGCACAAAGAACAGCCCGTTACAAAGGAAAAAGCCGATCGGAGCGCCAACTTCAGGAAAGGCTCCATATAAAGCTCGTTTATCAGCTGGTGCATTTTCAGTTGCAACTAATACCGCCCCTGACCATTCTCCGCCAAGCCCGATACCTTGCACAAAACGACAAGCACATAATAACAAAGCTCCAAAGACACCGACACTGCTATAACCTGGCAAAAAGCCGATCGCGATCGTTGAGACGCCCATCACTAGCATGGATAGCACCAAGGTCTTCTTGCGTCCCAAACTATCCCCAAAGTGTCCAAATAAAAATGATCCTACCGGCCGGGCTACAAAGGCGACCCCAAATGTCAATAAACTCAAGACCGTCGCCAGCAATGGCGTCATCTGTGGAAAAAAGACTTTAGGGAAATACGCTGCCGCAGCTGTTCCATACGCATAAAAATCAAAAAATTCAACGGCTGTTCCGATCATCGAAGCCAAGATCACTGTCTTGACTGAACTTCTAACAACTTCTGTTTCTGACAATTTCGATTCTGATTCCATCATGATCAATTCCTCCCCTTTAGTATGTGATCTGTACTTCTAATATCTGCTCTGTCCCCCTTTTTTGATTTAAGTCACAAAAAAGGCGTAGCGACTATTGTTGTCAAACAGTCGCTACGCCCAAAAGTCGAGCCTGCTCCTGTCTGCATCTCGGTGATGCAGACAGGCCAAACTATCCGCACCACCTACAAAATGATCCGAATAATAATAATGCTATTGTTTTGCATTTGTTTGGTAACAGTACTCATCTTTTTTCGCCTCACTTAAATTTGATAGTCAGAGTTTAGCACACTCTAAATTAAAACACAATCAGAAAATTAATTAAAATTTTAAAAACAATGTTGTAATTCCTTGTTTTTCCTAACATGAAAGCGTATAATTTGAAAAAATATTTTTTTGAGGATGTGAAAAAATGCAAGAAAAATTACACACCGGCGAACTTTACTTACCGACTGATGAAGAACTCGTAGCTAAACAGACAGCATGTTTAGAACTGCTATATGAATTCAACCAGACCCGCCCTAGTGAACAGGCTAAACGACAAGCTTTGCTGCAAAAAATGTTTGGTAAGATCGGATCTAATTGCTACCTTGAACCACCTTTTCATGCTAATTTTGGCGGTAAGCATTGTTATTTTGGTGACCACATCTATGCCAATTTCAATCTGACCGTTGTTGATGATACTCATATCTATGTGGGTGATCACACCATGTTTGGTCCTAATGTGACACTAGCAACTGCTGGGCACCCGATCTTGCCTGAATTAAGAAAACAAAACTATCAATACAATCAAGCGATCCATATCGGTAAAAATTGCTGGCTCGGCGCTGGGGTGATCGTTTTACCCGGTGTTTCGATCGGCGATAATACTGTTGTAGGTGCTGGTAGCGTCGTTACTAAAGACTTGCCGGCAAATGTCGTTGCTGTAGGGGTCCCTTGCCGTGTTTTACGCCAGATCACTGAACACGATCGCAAATATTATTTTAAAAGATCCCCGATCAACTGGGGGGATATTTCATGAATCCACAACCACTTTTATTTGCTAAAGCTGCTAAACTCGAAACAAAAAGGCTAGTTTTACGTCCAGTGTGTCTCGCTGATGCCAAGGATATGTATGAATATGCTAGTGATCCGCAAGTTACTAAGTGGGTGAGCTTTCCCACCCATCAGACCTTAGATGAGAGTAAAGAAGCGATCGCTACACACTTTATGGCAGCTCCCTTGGGTAAATGGGGCATCGTCTATCGCGATACAAATAAATTTATCGGGACGATCAGCTTGATGGATCTGACTGCATTTAGTGCTGAGCTTGGTTATGTGATCAACCGTAACTTTTGGGGTCAAGGGCTCGTCCCAGAAGCTGCCCGTACTTTGTTAGCCTTGGCTTTTGATGAGCTCAACTTAGCCCAAGTCCATGCGGTCCATGCAACAAAAAATCCTAATAGTGGTCGAGTCTTAGAAAAGATCGGAATGCGTCCAGTAGAGATCTTTCCAAACTACATCACACATAATTTTTCCCCTACTGATGTCAAGATCTGGGTCATCACTAGAGAACAGTATTTAGCAAATAAGCACCAAAGATAGAGCTACCACATTGCAGTAGCTCTATTTTTTAAGTTTATGTTAACCGGTTGACATAAACAAAGATAGCATGGTATAACTTAAATATACAAGAAAGCGCTAACAACAATATGTCAACCGGTTAACACAAATAAAATATTTGGAGGGAAAAAAGTTATGGACTTACAACGTAAACTACGTGAACTCAAAAATCCATCATATCTACAAAGTTCGACTACGATGCTCTTATTCTTTGCTTCATGGGGTATTTGGTGGAGTTTTTTCCAATTGTGGTTAACATCTGAGCACAATGGTCTAGGACTCTCAGGTAGTGCTGTCGGAACGATCTTTTCGATCAATTCGATCGCTAGTTTAGTTTTGATGTTTCTTTACGGGACGATCCAAGATAAATTATTTATCAAACGGCATTTATTGATCTTTAACGCTATTTTAGCAACTTTGACCGCTCCTTTTTTCATCTTTATTTATGCCCCTTTGCTTCAAAGTCATTTTATCGTAGGTGCTTGGGTCGGAGCGATCTTTTTATCGGCTGCTTATCTTTCGGCAGTCGGTGTCTTAGAAGCAACCACTGAACGTTTTTCGCGTGTTTTTGGTTTTGCTTATGGTCAAGCACGGGCTTGGGGCTCATTTGGATATGCGATCTCAGCCTTACTTGCTGGCTTTCTCTTTGTCAAAGACCCTCGGCTAAACTTCATCGGCGGTTCACTTATCGGGATCTGCTTACTGTTAGATCTCTTATTCTGGCGCCCCAAAGAAGAACGGGCTGCTTTAAAAGCGATCGATGAATTAAAAAGCGACGATGCAACGCCAAAGTTAAAGGACATGGTGGGGCTCTTAAAGATCAAAGTTCTCTGGCAGATCATCTTCTTTGTGATGTTTTCTTGGACTTTTTATAACGTTTTTGACCAACAAATGTTTCCTGAATTTTATACTAGTCTCTTTTCATCCAATGCTGTTGGCCAAAAAACTTATGGGACTTTGAACAGTATCCAAGTTTTCGTCGAGGCTTTGATGTTAGGCTTAGTTCCACTTCTCATGAAAAAGATCGGTGTCAGAAAGACCCTTTTACTAGGAACAGCGATCATGTGTTTACGGATCGGACTTTGTGGCTTTATCACTGATCCGATCGTGATCTCTGGCGTTAAGATGCTACATTCGCTTGAAGTTCCACTCTTTGTGCTCTCGATCTTTCGATACTTCACATTGCATTTTGACACCAAACTATCAGCAACGCTTTATATGATCGGTTTTCAGATCGCTGCTCAAGTAGGACAAGTCATCTTATCGACACCACTTGGGATCTTGCGCGATAACATGGGCTACAGTATGACTTTCAAGATCATTGCCTTGATCGTATTGCTCACTGGGATCTATGGTTTCTTTATCATCAAAAAAGATAACGAATTTGTCAATGGTCAACCCTTAGAAAAATAATAAAGGAGACTTTTATATTATGAAAAAAATGATCGAATTAACTAACGACCGCTACCGTTTAGGCTACCATGTCAGTGCCCCTGCTGGTTGGATCAATGACCCAAATGGCTTTTGTTACTACAAAGGATACTACCACATCTTTTATCAATATCACCCTTATTCAGCTGATTGGGGCCCAATGCATTGGGGCCATGCCCGAAGTAAAGATCTAGTCCATTGGGAAAGCTTACCGATCGCGATCGCTCCAGATACAAAAGCCGATGAAGATGGCTGCTTTTCTGGCAGTGCGATTGTTAAAGATGATGTCTTATATCTTATCTACACGGGGCATCATTACTATGATGATGGTGATCCTGATCACTTTTGGCAAACGCAAGATCTTGCTTATAGTACTGATGGGATCAATTTTACTAAATATGAAAATAACCCGATCATTGCCTTGCCGCCAACTGATAACACCCACCATTTTCGCGATCCAAAAGTTTGGCAAAAAGATGACTTTTACTACATGATCCTAGGCAGTCAAGGTAAAGATGGGCACGGTCGTGTGATCACTTACCGTTCCAAAGATCTAAAAGACTGGCAATACCTAGGTGCGATCACTAAAGCTAAGGCACTAGCAACTGAAGGCTATATGTGGGAATGCCCCGACTTTTTTGAACTAGCAGGTAAAGATGTTTTACTACTTTCACCGCAAGGAATCGAAGCTGACGGGCAAAAATACCTTAATTTATTCCAAACAGGTTATTTTGTCGGAGAATATAACTATCAAAAAAATAGCTTTAGTCATGGATCATTCACCGAACTTGATCACGGACATGATTTTTATGCGACTCAAACGATGCTTGCCCCAGATGGCCGGCGCTTAGTCTTTGGTTGGATGGATATGTGGGAAAGTGACTTTCCTGAAAAGGCTGACGGTTGGGCCGGAGCTTTGACTTTACCACGTGAATTAATTTTAAAGGATGACAAACTTTACATGCGTCCGATCAAAGAACTAAGTCAATTGCGAACTGCCAAACTTGCCACCTGGGATAAAAATTTGACGCAAAAAACTTTGCTCTGTGAAGGTGAAAAACAAGCCGAGCTCGAGCTAACACTTGACTCTGCTGATTTTAGTCTCACCTTAAATGATCCCAAGACAAGTGCTCAAATAAAGCTTTCTTTTGACCAAAAGACGCAAACTTTTATCCTTGAAAATGGAGATAAACGCTACGCTACGATCACTTCAAAAAGTAAGCTCAAATTACAACTCTTTATCGATACTAGCTCACTTGAGATCTTTATCAATGATGGAGAAGCCGTTTTTACTGAACGCTTTTATTTTGAGAAAACACCTGAAGTCTGGCTAGATACGAGAGCCAAATGTGGTATGCAGCTCTATCGTTTAGGTAAGGCGATCACTTTTGATAAACACTGAGCCTAAAAGTTTGTTAAAATAGATCGCAAAGGAGGCGAAGACATGCGCCCAAAATTAGAAGATGTCGCCAAATTGGCCAATGTATCTAAAACGACAGTCTCACGAGTCCTAAATAACCGTGGCTATCTGAGCCAAGAAACGATCGACCGTGTTTATCAAGCCGTAAAAGAGCTAAACTACCAGCCAAATGTAGTCGCACGTCAATTATACAAAAAGCAAACACGCATCATTGGGCTTCTTTTCCCAACGATCGCTAATCCTTTTTTTGGTGAATTAAGTGCCGAGCTTGAAAAAAGGCTTTATAACGAGGGGTTCAAAGTTTTGATCGGTAATTCGATGAATGATCCTAAAAAAGAAGCACACTATTTAAACCAATTACTGACTAAACAAGTCGATGGTTTGATCGTTGGGACCCATAATCGCGGGATCAAAGAATATAATTACTCTCACCTACCAGTTGTTGCGATCGACCGTAATATGAATCAAGATATTCCTGTGATCGAATCAGACAACTATAACGGGGGCGTCTTAGCTACGACACATCTGATCAACCAAGGAGCTAAAAAGATCATCCATACAAATGGTCCGATCGAATTAGAGTCACCTACCAAGCGGCGCCGTTTAGCTTATGAAGATACGATAAAGGCTTATGGTTTAACGCCGATCACAGTAACCGTTGATTTTAATATCCCCTATATCGAGAAAAAAAAGATCTTTACTCAGATCTTTAAAGATCACCCCGATCTTGATGCTATTTTTGCCTCAAATGATGTTGATGCCGCCCTGATCATGCAAGTTGCACTAGAGCAAGGCCTGCATGTCCCTAAAGACCTATTGCTCGTCGGCTACGATGGAACTCAGATAATTCAAAACATCTTACCTGGGCTTACTACAGTCGTCCAACCGCTCGAACAGATCGCTCAAACAGCGATCACCGTGCTCAAGCAACGCTTAAATAATGAGCCAACTGACACTGAATATATCTTGCCTGTAACTTTACACAAAGGCATCACTGGTTAAACAAAAAAGCCGAGACTAGTAGCATATAAGCTATATCTAGTCTCGGCTTTTTGTTGATCATTGCTTTATTTATCTTGGAAATGTTTCTTGTTTAAAGTTTTAGCTCCCAGCATACCTGCTAGTAAAGAGATAAGTACTCCGAACCAAGCTTGAACGACCGTGTCCTTTTCGCCAGTTTGTGGTAAGACATTTTTGTTGGTACCTTTAGTTTGCGTTTGTTCTTTGCGTTTATCAGCTGTTGTGCCTGCACCATCCACAACTACCTTGACTGGTACTTCGTCTTGGCTGCCATCTGGATAGGTCACAACTACTGTCCCTTCGTGCACTCCTGGAGTCATTACGTCTAGCGGTGCTTTCCAACTGTACTTCGTGCCTGCTGGTAAGTCTGCTTTATTTGTCACAACGCTTTCAGCTTCGGGGGTCTTGCCTTGGGCTGTCTCTACTTCTTGACTTTGTGGCGTGTATTTTTCGGCATCTGTTAAGGCTTTTTCAGGTGCTTTTACTACCACTTTAACTGGTACCTCGTCTTGACTGCCATCTGGATAGGTCACCACTACTGTTCCTTCGTGTTCTCCTGGGGTTGTTACGTCTAACGGTGCCTTCCAACTGTACTTTGTGCCTGTTGGCAAATCTGACTTATTTGTCACAACACTTTCTGCTTCGGGGGTCTTGCCTGTGTTTGTCGTTACTTCTTGACTTTGTGGCGTGTATTTTTCGGCATCTGTTGACGCTTTTTCAGGTGCTTTTACTACCACTTTAACTGGTACCTCGTCTTGACTGCCATCTGGATAGGTCACAACTACTGTTCCTTTGTGAGATCCTGGGGTTGTCACGTCTAATGGGGCTCTCCAACTGTACTTCGTGCCTGCTGGTAAGTCTGCTTTATTTGTCACAACGCTTTCAGCTTCTGGGTTCTTGCCTTGGGCTGTCTCTACTTCTTGACCTTGTGGCGTGTATTTTTCGGCATCTGTTGGTGCTTTTACTGTTACCTTAACTGGTACCTCGTCTTGACTGCCATCTGGATAGGTCACAACTACTGTTCCTTTGTGAGATCCTGGGGTTGTTACATCTAGAGGAGTTTTCCAGCTGTACTTTGTGCCTGTTGGTAAGTCTGACTTATTTGTCACAACACTTTCTGCTTCGGGGGTCTTGCCTGTGTTTGTCGTTACTTCTTGACTTTGTGGCGTGTATTTTTCGGCATCTGTTGACGCTTTTTCAGGTGCTTTTACTACCACTTTAACTGGTATCTCGTCTTGACTGCCATCTGGATATGTCACCACTACCGTTCCCACATGTTCTCCTGGGGTTGCCACGTCTAATGGCGCTTTCCAGCTATACTTTGTTTCTGTTGGTAAGTCGCCCTTATTGGATACTCCTGATTGAGCCTCTGGAGTCTTGCCTTGGGCTGTCTCTACTTCTTGACCTTGTGGCGTGTATTTTTCAGCATCTGTTAAGGATTTTTCAGGTGCTTTTACCACCACTTTAACTGGCACTTCGTCTTGACTGCCATCTGGATACGTCACCACTACTTTTTCTTCATGTTCTCCTGGAGTCGTTACGTCTAGCGGTGCTTTCCAACTGTACTTCGTGCCTGTTGGTAAGTCTCCTTTATTGACCACTCCTGCCTGAGCTTCTGGAGCCTTGCCTTGATCTGTCTCTACTTCTTGACTTTGTGGCGTATATTTTTCAGCATCTGTTAAGGATTTTTCAGGTGCTTTTACCACCACTTTAACTGGCACTTCGTCTTGACTGCCATCTGGATACGTCACCACTACTGTACCGACATGAGGTCCTGGGGTTGTCACGTCTAACGGTGCTTTCCAGCTGTACTTCGTGCCTGTTGGTAAGTCTCCTTTATTGACCACTCCTGCCTGAGCTTCTGGAACCTTACCTTGGGCTGTCTCTACTTCTTGGCCTTGTGGCGTATATTTTTCAGCATCTGTTGGTGCTTTTACCACCACTTTAACTGGTACCTCGTCTTGACTGCCATCTGGATATGTCACCACTACTGTTCCTTCATGTTCTCCTGGAGTCGTTACGTCTAGCGGTGCCTTCCAACTATATTTTGTTTCTGTTGGTAAGTCGCCTTTATTGACCACTCCTGCCTGAGCTTCTGGAGTTTTGTCTTGATCTGTCTCTACTTCTTGGCCTTGTGGTGTGTATTTTTCGGCATCTGTTGGGGCTTTTACTACCACTTTAACTGGTACTTCATTTTGACTGCCGTCTGGATATGTTACCACTACCGTACCTTTAAGCTCTCTTGGGGTTTCCACGTCTAATGGCGCTTTCCAACTGTACTTCGTGTCTGTTGGTAAGTCGCCTTTATTGGACACTCCTGCCTGAGCTTCTGGTGTCTTTCCTTGGGCTGTCTCTACTTCTTGGCCTTGTGGTGCGTATTTTTCGGCATCTGTTAAGGATTTTTCAGGTGCTTTTACTACCACTTTAACTGGCACTTCATCTTGACTGCCGTCTGGATATGTTACCACTACTGTTCCTTGATGCTGACCTGGGGTTTCCACGTTTAACGGTGCTTTCCAACTATACTTTGTGTCTGTTGGTAAATCCGCTTTATTGGACACTCCTTCCTGGGCTTCTGGTGTCTTTCCTTGGGCTGTCGTTACTTCTTGACTTTGTGGCGTATATTTTTCAGCATCTGTTGGAACTTTTTCAGGTGCTTTTACTACCACTTTAACTGGCACTTCATCTTGGCTGCCATCTGGATACGTCACCACCACTGTGCCTTCTTGCTCTCCTGGAGTTTCCACGTTTAATGGTGCTTTCCAACTATACTTCGTGTCTGTTGGTAAATCAGCTTTATTGGACACCCCTGTTTGAGCTTCTGGTTGTTTTCCTTGATTTGTCTCTACTTCTTGGCCTTGTGGTGCATATTTTTCAGCATCTGTTGGTGCTTTTACTATTACCTTAACTGGTACTTCATCTTGACTGCCGTCTGGATATGTTACCACTACTGTTCCTTCATGCTGACCTGGGGTTTCCACGTCTAACGGTGCTTTCCAACTATACTTCGTGTCTGTTGGTAAATCCGCTTTATTGGACACTCCTGCCTGAGCTTCTGGGGCCTTACCTTGGGCTGTCTCTACTTCTTGGCCTTGTGGCGTATATTTTTCAGCATCTGTTGGCACTTTTCCAGGTGCTTTTACTACCACTTTAACTGGCACTTCATCTTGGCTTCCATCTGGATAGGTTACCACTACTGTAGCTTGACGCGTACCTGGGATTGTCACATCTAACGGAGCCTTCCAACTATATTTTGTGTCTGTAGGTAGCTCAGAAGTATTTGATATCCCCCTTTGTGCTTCTGGTACTTGATTTAATGGAGTAGTCAGTTCCTGCCCCTGTGGTGTGTTGGATTCAGCCATATTAGGAGCAACATTCACTAAAACAGGAACGTTTAGTGTTGTTCCATCAACAAAATCAACACTGACCACCCCTTTAGCTTGGCGATCGGGTCGCGTTAACTCAGGTTTTGTTTTCCAAGCAACACTGGCAACTTCAGCATGATGCGCTGGTGTAAGCTCCTCAGTTTGAACAACATCACTTGCATTAGGTAACGTCTTCTCTAGCCCACTAGTTGCCTGGACATCATTTTTAGCACTAGCACCATACATTGTCATCATTACCGGTAGTTCACCCAGATCAGGGAAACGACCTCCTTTTGGAAAATCGACCAGATCATTTGCTACATTGACCACTGCTGGCAGTGATTCAGTTCCTGTATTAGAGCTATCTTGAGCAACCAAAGGGGACGGTACTTGTTTCCAAGTTACTTTAACACCTACTAAAGCCTTACCTGTAGCTTCATCAGTAAACTCGCCTGCTTTATCTGGAAGATAAACTGCACTTGGCAAATATTTCCCTGTTTTTAGATCTTTAGTATAAACAACTAATTTATTTAATGCTTGCATTGGAGCTGGAACTAATGCTTTATTGCTGGCTTTATGTGTAAATACAGGGCGCCCCTCACCAAGCAATACATTTTCACCATTAAATACTGCTTTAGAATTGCTATCTAGTACTGTTACTGGGGCATAAACGACTACTTTTTGACCACTAGCAAAACTAACTTCGACCGGCACATTATGCATCCCCACACTAGTTGTAGCATTTGGCGTTACTGATAAAGTCCCTGTTGCATCGACTTTCACCCAGTCGCCATCTGTTGCACCTACTTTATAAGTCACATCACCAGGGTTTTCATGCTCAGGGTATGATACTTTTTCACTTTGGACTTCATTTTGTAAAACTACTAAAGGTCTATAAAATGGATGAAAACCATTGAGATCAGTACCAAGCTCTAAATTCGTAGAACTCCACCAGTTAAAATAGTTATTGAAATCATCTTTAGCAGCTTGAGGCGTTTCTTGTTTGAAGCTGACACTTGCTGTTGGAGACAAGCCAAATGGTGTCCCTGTTTGATTTTTATTGAGATAATTCATCGAGAAATCGCCAAACCAATTGACTGATTTCAAATGAGTCAGATCCCACCGATAATCTTTAGCCTGCGAAACTAGACCATTGTTATATTTGACATTGCCTAAAGTTCCGTATTTTACTGGTACACTTTTTCCTTCGTCAGTAGTTAACATTATTTTATTATCCTCAGCTTCTAACCGAAAGAGCATCCCTTTTTGCTCACCCGTACGCACCATCTTAAAAAGCTTTGGTGCCACTAAATTCACTCGATCGGTCGAACTTGTTCCCCACATCGATACCATCCCCAATGGATATATCGGTGAGTGTTCATTATTATTGATCCCTAAGTATGAATAATAATTCAAATTGGAATGTGCTAAACTATCTTTTTGGAGCGCATCTTCTAGCACTACCGAACCATAATCGACATTTAATATACTTGTTCCATTATTTATTCCAGTTCCCCCAAAAGATAATACCGGCGTTGCAGCTTGCTGACTAGTCTCATCTACCTTACGTACAACTTTTAAAAGCGCATCTTGCTTAACCGTCAAATTTCCATGAATATTTCCAACTGTCACATAAGAATTGTTAGAATGATCGCTGCTATTTAAGTTTAATGTGATCACACCTGAATGAGCACCTGCGCCAGTATCATCAAAACCTACATTGGTCACCCCATTGTTATCTTGATAAGTCTCAACAACTAATTTAGAACCTTCATTTAAGATCAGATTATCTGGATTAAAGACAGCGTTCGAAACGCCATGTCCCATCTTAAATACTGCTTGACCTCCTGGTTGTAGGCCAAAATCATGATTATTATGCGTAAAATAAACGCCACGGGTATTAGGCGCTTGTGTCGCATCAACAACTAATTTACCTGTCGATCCCACTACAAGATTATTTTCCTCATTGCCAGAAGCCCCTAAAACAACAGCTCCGACCACACTAGTCGACTTTTTATCTTTAGTAAACGGCTCAACTTTCAACTCACCATCAACTTTAGCATTTCCTTTCGTCACATAGACTGCACTTGAATTATCTACTAGGCCGCTCCAAGAAGCAGATGAAGGGACTTTGACATTTGAAGCTGTCGTCTTTGATCTGACCGTTAACTTAGCTCCTTTTTCAACGTTCAATGAACCGGCTGTCAAATTTTGTAACCGATTGCTATTGGAGTTAGTGGTCGTCAAAACTACATTAGCCCCACTTTTAACCGTAACTTGACCACCTGCCTCAATATTTTTTGCTGTATAACTATTATTTACCTCAGCATTCAGGTCAACATTACCACTAAGATCAACTTTATCGGCTGTTAAATTGGCAGTAGGTGAACTTTCAACATAGCTTGGAGTCACACTTACATCATGCAAATTTACCGTTGCATTAGGTGCATAGGCCAAGACCCCATTGCCTCCTGCTTTGACATTATCAAAGGTAACATTGGCATTTTTACCATTATTTTGAAAACTTACAACACCATATCCATGGGGATCATTGGTCGTCACATTTAGATTTTTAAATGTCAGATCCCACTTATGTTCAGCATCTTCTGTCTTATTGTAAAAATATAGTGATTGATCACCTAAGTTTAGCGTCGTTGTCTTATCATCTACTTTAGACCCCCAAACAGTCACTTTACGCGCGACTTTAGCCTGATCAACATTTACATATTTATCCGTGTCATTAGTAACATCCTTATCTAATACGATCTCGGCTACATTTCTGTCATTTAGCGCAGTTTTTAATTGTGCCATATCAGTTACATGACTAGCATCTTGACTTGGAGTTTGAGAAGTTTGCTCTGGCTCAGTAGGCTGTTTAACTACAGGAGCTTGCTCTGCTGGTGTTTTATCTACTGAAGATGTCGCATCTTTTCGTGATGCTTGCTCTTTTGAGGCTGAAGCATTGGTTTGATCTTTAGTCGTTACTGGATCACTTTGGGCATCTGATAGATCGGCCAAAACATTAGGTGCAGTATAGAAGGCAAATGTTGTCCCAATAAGGACTGATGCCACCCCAACTGTAAACTTTTTGATCGCAAATTTCTGATGTTTCGGTGCTAATTTAGCTGAATAAAGATTTGTATTGTTTTTTGATAACATATTTTTCCCTACCTTTATAGATACTCCCCCTATACGATCCTGCTCAGCTTTGTTATAAAACTTTTATTAAGACAAAACAACTCTTTAAACCACATAATTGTCGTTTTGTTCTATAAAAATTATTTTATACAACAATTAGTAGTTTGTATAAAACATTAAATATTTATAAATTTATTATTTATCGTGAAAATAGGCTCTACAGGCAAACCTAACACTATGTAATTATTGAGCTCCATAAGAAAAAAAGTACCACCCAAATAAGCTCAAGCTATCTTCATAAAACTCTTTATAACACTGCTACGCTATTCTTTATCTTCTTTTTTCTGATAAACAGGTGATCCTAAAGCGATCGGTATTTGTCGTATATAATCAGTTTAAGTCAAAACTTCTTATGGTATTCTTGTTTGACTCGCTTTTCTCTGGTGAACTATCTTTTCATATGGTACTGGTGTATCTTTATTTGGATCGGTGATAGGATATAACTACCCAATTCTTGATAAAGCATAGGTGCCTGTTTTAGTACATTCAGTAACTTTACCATCTGTGCATTTGTTTTAAAGCATCAGTTTTACTTTCTGTTTCTACATTTTGTTGATGATTTATAGTCGGTTCGACTGCACAAATCATATATTGTTTTATATTAAATTTTAAAATCAAAAGCTAACCCAAAGATCAGAATAAAGACACAAAAGTCCTTAGTCATGGATCTCTATCCATAACTAAGGACTTTTAATACAGAGTTATTTATTTTTTCTATCAACTGATCATTTAATAATAGATCTCAGATAGCTTTGCGAATTTTTACTCCCATTCGATCGTTGCTGGTGGCTTAGAAGTGATGTCATAGACGACGCGGTTGACGTGGGCCACTTCGTTTACGATCCGCACTGAGATCTCTTGTAATACATCCCATGGGATCTTCGCAAAATCAGCCGTCATCCCATCGATCGAAGTCACGGCACGGATACCGACTGTATAGTCATAAGTCCGACCATCACCCATCACACCCACAGAACGGATCCCTGGTAACACTGTGAAATATTGCCAGATCTCTTTATCGAGACCGTGTTTTGCGATCTCTTCACGTAAGATGAGATCAGAATCACGCACGATCTGTAATTTTTCTTCGGTGATCTCACCAATAACACGGATCCCAAGACCTGGACCTGGGAATGGTTGACGCCAAACAAGTTCGTGTGGCATGCCTAATTTTTCACCTAATTCGCGGACTTCATCTTTGAATAATGTGTTCAATGGTTCGATCAATTCGAATTGCATATCTTCTGGCAAACCACCAACGTTATGGTGGGATTTGATCGTTTGAGCTGTATCAGTACCTGATTCGATCACGTCAGTATAAAGAGTTCCCTGAGCTAAGAAATCGATACCCTTGAGTTTAGTTGCTTCATCATCAAAGACACGAATAAATTCATTACCGATGATCTTACGCTTTTGTTCCGGATCAGAAACGCCAGCTAATTTATCCATAAAACGTTCTTTAGCATCAACTTTAATGATGTTTAAGCCAAATTTTCCGCCTAAACTTTCCATAACTTGTTCAGCTTCACCTTTACGCAACAAGCCATGATCAACAAAGATCGAAGTCAACTGGTCACCGATCGCTTTGTGCAACAAGACCCCAACAACAGACGAATCGACCCCACCAGAAAGACCAAGCAAGACTTTACGATCACCGACTTGTTCCCTGATCTTAGCGATCTGCATGTCGATAAAGTCTTCCATTGACCAGTTATCACGCGCACCACAAACATCAAACGCAAAGTGACGCAAGATATCATTACCGTATTCACTGTTGCGTACTTCGGGGTGGAATTGTAATGCATAGAAATTCTTGGCTGTGTTAGCCATTGCTGAAATTGGGCAGTTTGCACTTGTTGCTGTAACTTCAAACCCAGCTGGAACTTCTGTCACCAAGTCACCGTGACTCATCCATACTGTTTGTTCCTTAGGTAGATCTTTGAACATCACTGCATCTGCATCCGCTACTGTGATCTCTGCTTTACCGTATTCTTTATTATCAGCAGCTTCGACTTTGCCCCTAAGTTCTTGAGTCATAAGTTGCATCCCATAGCAGATACCAAGCACTGGGATCCCTAAATCAAAGATCTCAGGATCGACTTTAAATGCTCCTTCATCGTAGACACTGTTTGGACCACCAGAGAAAATAATTCCCTTAGGTGCCATTCGTTTGATCTCTTCAGCCGTGATCTTGTGTGATAATAATTCAGAATAGATCCCGAATTCACGGATCCGACGAGTGATCAATTGGTTATATTGGCTCCCAAAGTCCAATACAATGATCTTGTCAAAAGCTTGCATGTCAACATTAGCCAAGATATTCACCTCATCATAAAATTTTTGCATGTATTATCTTACATTGTACTCATTGAGTTAAGCTGGGTCAATCGTTTTTCACGTACATTTTTCATGAATTTAATTAAATTTTAGCTAGAATCCGAATGAACCAGTACTAGTATTTGCGTAACATCAACTCATTTATCAAATGATTTTTCCCTTTAACGATGATCAGGTCGGCACGATTTCTAGTGGGTAAGATATAATCGTGCAGATTAGGGTGATCGATCTCATCCCAGACTTTAGCTGCCATCTTAAATGCTTTTTTACGATCGCCTAAAGTATAAGGATAGTAATAATTCTTAGGATCTTTAAATGCGGTATCTAACAGCAACCCGAAGCGTTCCAAATACCACTGTTTGATATCTTCTTCTTTAGCATCGACATAAATAGAAAAATCAAAGAAATCACTCACATAGATCTTTTGCTTACTTGGCAGTTGCAAAACGTTGATCCCTTCAACGATCAAAATATCAGGCGAAGCGATCTCTTCATATTCACCCGAAATGATATCGTAGACCTCATGTGAATAGACTGGTGCCTTAGCAGGCAAATTATTTTTAACATCATTGATGAAACTGATCAACCGTTCCATATCATAGCTTTCAGGAAAGCCCTTGCGACTCATCAAGCCTTTTTTCTTTAACACCTTATTGGAGTATAAAAAGCCATCCGTTGTGATCAATTCAATTTTTTTAGCAGGATAAACTTCGCTGAGTAATGTCTTTAACAAACGGGCCGTTGTACTTTTACCTACTGCTACTGAGCCTGCGATCCCTAAGATAAAGGGGACTTTGTGCGGGCGTATCCCTAAAAAATTCGCCTGATCATCTTGGAGCTTTTGATGAGTAGTCACAAACATCTTGAGCAAATGGATCAACGGCATGTAAATATCAGCCACATCTGTGGTCGAAATACGGTCATTTAACGATTTTATCTTTTGCAGTTCAGCCTCAGTCAAGGGGGTGATATGGTCTTTATAAAAGCCACTCCACTCTTTGCGTGAGATCTTATAGTAATTTATTTGATTTTCCATGCGTATTATTTCCTTGTATAGCGTTTTCTATCTTATAATAGACAATTATAGCACGGATTTTATATAAATTTACTAATAAAGGAAGCGGAAACATGACTAAAGTAGTATTATTCGGTGATAGTTTAACAGCAGGCGTAGTTGATGGTCATCCTAGCCCCATCTTTACCCGACTTTTAGAGGATAAATTCCCTGATGTTGAGTTCATCAACCGTGGTTTACCCGGCGATCAAACACGTAATGCCTGCAAAAGGCTGCGCGAGGATGTCTTAAATGAAGTCCCCGATATCGTAGTGATCTTCTTTGGCACCAATGATGTTTCCAGTAAAGATGTCTTCTTAGCTAATTACCACAACAATTTAGCTTATATGCTGACTTGCATCAGCCCTAACAAATGTCTTTTAGTAACGCCTGGGATCGCAGGACCAACACGAGCCAATCTGCGCCCGCTTTCTAAGATGGAGCAATATGCTAAAGAGACTTTGACAGTCGCCAATGAATTTAAGATCCCAGCTTTAGATTGGTTTGAGTTCTGCAAAGATAAAGATCCAAAAGAACTACTACAAGCAGATGATCTGCACTACTCTGAGATGGCATATCGGCAACTCGTCGAGCAACTCACCCCACTACTAAAAAATAAACTAGATAGTCTAAGTTGATAAAAAGGAACGCTGAAGATCTCAGTGTTCCTTTTTATTACCATACAACCATGAGCCAACACCAGCTAAAATTATGCTAGCCAAAAAGAAGATCGCTCCTGGTGCCAAGTACTGAAATAAGGTACCAAAGAAAAACAGCCCTAGCGGAGAAGCTAGTTCTAATATTGCAGCAGAGGTAGCATTGATACGACCTTGTTTTTCCATAGCTACTTCAGTGCGCATGTGTAGTGCATAAGGAACATTTGCTAAACAGATCGCTAGCCCTAGCAAAAATAAACTCACCGTAAAGACTGTACTCACAAGTAAAGTGCTTTTATACAAAAGGACGGTCGCCATAGCTAGCAAAGAAATGACCATCAAAAATGAGACTTTTGCCGTAAAACGACATTTTCCTTGCGCTACTTTGACATTTCCCATCAAAACAGAACCAACGATCATCCCCAAAGCTAAACTAGACATGATCCACCCATAGGTATGTGCACTTACACCAAGATCTTTGACTAAAACTATCGGATCACCTACCTCTACTGCGGTCAAGACTAGATTCGCTACTACTCCAAAAATAAGTAGCGTTCTCAGTAGCCGATCTTCTTTGATATATCCCATTCCAGCAACGATACCTGATAATATATTTTCTTGTTTATCGGTCCTAGCTTCTCTTCCAAATGCCTTAAAATCTAACCGTAACAAGCTAAAAAAGACCAATGCTTCACCAACGATCTCGCAAAACATTATCTGCCTCAGTGTAAATATCGGATATAAAACACCACCTAAGATCGGAGCTACTAACATCATCAAAGCAGAGATCGTTTGTTCACCTACGATCAGCTTTTGATGATCAGCCTTAGCCACTAAGTTCAAGGTAGAGGCTTTATATGCGATCGTTTGAAAATCATCATATAATGTCAACCAAAAGGCTATGGTACCTGCAATGATCACGCTACCAAGAGGCGTTTGAAACCTTGTAAATAACAACATACTTAAACTTACGATCAAAATACTGCTAAGTTGTGCCCCTAATGCGATATTCTTATGTGGATATCTATCTACCATCTGTCCAACTAGCGGACTTCCTAAGATAGTCGCTAACGGCCCTAACATCAAGATCAATGAAAATGAAAAGCTCGAATCTGTCACTTTTAAGACATAAAGACTTAAAATAAAGTTAAATATCCCACTGCTAAAATTCCCAATAAAATAGCTTCCAAGCGATAAATGCAGTTGCTTTTTAGAAAAATCTCCTGTTTTCCCCATAAATTCTCCCCCAATATGACTTTAATAAGTCAATAATATCACCCCGCCTCCTAAAAGACAATGTTTTTATCATTAAATTTTTATCAGTTTTTAATTTTATCTATAAACTTGAAATCATCTCTCCGTCAAAAAAGGCGGTGTTTCATCACGAAACACCGCTTTTAACTCAACGTTTGATCAAATGATATAAATTTTTATCCACAGTCTCAAATAATGGGGATAACTCTTTTAGTGCCAAGATATCCAGTTGATGCATCGCCCGTGAACAGATCGTGTAGACCAGTTGCCGTTCGCTTTCATCATGATAATTTTTTTGATCGGCATTCCACATGATGACTGCATCAAATTCAAGCCCCTTAGCTAAATAAGAAGGTACGATCAAAGTTCCAGGAACTAAACGTTGATTTTCCGTCCGGATCAAAGTCGTTTGGACACCTTTGGCTTGTAATAAGGTAAAGAGCGCTTCACATTCTGCTAAACTCTTCCCGATGATCGCTGTCGTTTGTTTAGCAGCATCATTTTTAGCTAAAATATCCACAACATCGTTCACTAAAGCAGCTTTGTCCTGGTCAACAATGATCGTTGGTTTCTTCCCATTGCGTTCAAAAGCCGTCACTTTTTCACCATTGACTAAAACTTCCTTCGTAAAGTCCGTGATCTGTTGGGTCGAACGATATGAAGTCGTCAACTGCACGACTTTTGTCTTTTCTTTTGGAAACATTGTGCCAAGCTCGCTCAAAAGCGTATGACTATTTTCCTTCGTAAAGATCGCTTGGTTCAGATCACCAAGCATTGTAAATTTAGCCCGTGGAAATTCAGCTTTGAGATACGCTAATTGAAAGGCCGTATAGTCTTGGATCTCATCAATAAAGACATGCTTGATATCACGTTCGCCCTTTTTACCCGTGATCCGATCATATAAGTAAAGATATGGCGTTACATCGGTCAAAGATAAACGACGCTGTTTAAGCATGCTGATCGTCTTTTCGATACCTGCTTCCCACGCTGTTTTAGTCAGCTCAAACTCACTTAGCTCTAGCATTTCTGGCACACTACGTAAGAAATGCACATATTGCGCATTGATATTTAAGAAGCGATTTCTCATGATCGCCACTTGGATCTTTTTATAGTCTTGCATGACATATTGGCGCGCTAAGAAATTCAGTTCTTTATCGCCATTTTCAAAATTCCGCGGCCGATCGCCATACAACTCATTTAATTGCTGTTGTGACAGATCTTGGACCGCTTTTTGGACTTCATCAGTTTTTGCTGCTTGAGCAACTTTAGAATTTAGCCGCTTGATCAAAGCTTCCTTAGTCGCACTCAAGCGATTTCCCAGATGATAATTTTCATTAAAGCTGTAGTAGATATCTCTGATTTCTTTTTTGGAGAAGAAAATTTCACCATTGTGCATGATGTTTTTGAAACGCATGCCATTTTTTTCAAGGTAATTACTGTAAGCTGTCGCAACTTTGAAAAATTTCAAACTATCCTTGACCGCCTTGATCTTTTGGTCGATACCTTGGTTTTCTTCTTCAAAACGTTCTTTGAGTGTTTCGACTCGAACTTTTGGTAAACGCCGATTGGTGAATTGATGATAAGTCATCTGCACCATATTTTGTTCCCCTAATTCAGGTAAAACTTGGTCGATATAGTCATTGAACAACTGGTTTGGTGAAAAAAGCACCACTTGACCAGAATTGAGGTTGCCCCGATAGCGATACAATAGATACGCTACTCGTTGTAAAACAGCTGAGGTCTTACCTGAACCAGCTGCCCCTTGAACAAATAACAATTCTGAGTCAGTATCGCGGATGATCTTATTTTGTTCTTTTTGAATGGTCGTCACGATACTTTTCATCTTCGTATCGGACCCTTCATCTAAAACCTCTAACAACATCTGATCACCCACAGTCTCATCCGTATCAAATAACGTTACGATCTTACCGTCTTCGACCATGAATTGGCGTTTTAATTCGAGTTCGACTTCACGCTTGCCGACAGGTGTCGTGTACTCAACTTTTCCTAGTCCGCCATCATAGTAAACACTTGAGATCGGTGCCCGCCAGTCATAGACTAAAAAGCGATCTTTTTCATCAGAAAATGAAGCCAACCCGATATAAAGCTTTTCTTGCTTTTGTTCACCTTGTTCTTTGATGTCGACCCGGGCAAAATATGGCTTTTGCTCCATCTTTTCGAGCACATCTAAACGTTTGGCGGCTTGCGTTTTGTTATTTTCTCGTTCGGCTAATTGTTGTTGTTGTTGGCGCACAGTCAAAGCGGTCTCCATCATCCCCGAATAAGTTCCCGTCTTGATACGGAGATTATTCTTGAAATCATCTTGGATCGCTTGCGTATCGCTTTTAGCAGTAGCGATATTTTTTTGCGCCTTTTTTTGCGCTTTCTTGATCTGAGCGACTACCCGATCCATGCGTTGTTGTTCTTGTTGCTTAATACTTTCAGCCATTATTTACCCTCCGCACAAACAAATTTTCGATATTCTATTGTAGCATATCTAATTTTCTTTGTCGTGTTTTTGAACTTAGAGAAATGATTGTGTATAATAGAACAAACGTTTTCTAAGGAGGAAATTTCATGTCAGTTTCTGTACTGATAGTTACGTTTGCTGCTTTTATCACACCAATGATCTTACAGCGCTTTAAGATCAGTGTTTTACCGACTGCTGTGGCTGAAGTACTCGTTGGGATCGTGCTTGGCAAAAGTGGCTTTGACCTCGTGCAAACTGAAGGTATCTTAAGCTTTCTTTCAAATTACGGGGTCATCTTCTTACTTTTCTTGAGTGGGATGGAGATCGACTTTTCTATTTTCAAGAAAAATAACGGACCACTTACCCCACTGGCACGCAAAAAAGCCGCCAATGCGCCCTCGACTTCACCCGTTCAAGTCGCTGCTGTTGCCTATGGGGGAAGCTTACTAATGGCACTAGCCTTAGCTTTGCTCTTTAAATTTTTTGGTCTATTTAGCAACTTTATCTTAGCTGCGATCTTATTTTCGACCGTTGCTTTAGGGGTCGTGATCGCTGTTTTAAAGGAAAATGAATTACTAAATAAACCACTCGGACAAACCTTGCTTTTGATCGCTGTCTTAGGTGAAGTCGTACCTTTGCTTTGTTTGACGGTCTATAGTTCTTTTGTCTCAGGTAAAGGTGAAAGTGCGTGGTTGATCTTCTTACTTTTCATCGTCGGAGCCCTGATCTTCAAACGCTTCCGCAGTTTTTTCACATCCCTAGATAAGATCAACAAATCTACGACTCAGATCGATATCCGCTTGGCATTGTTAGTCATTACTACCTTAGTCGTCTTAGCTGAATCTGTTGGTGCTGAAGATATCTTAGGGGCCTTTATCGCCGGGATCGTGATCAAATTGCTCCAACCAGCACATAGTACCCAAGAAAAACTCGATGCGATCGGCTATGGTGTTTTTATCCCGTTCTTTTTCATTTTAACAGGAGCTAAGATCAATATTCCTGAACTCCTTGCTTCACCTAAGACTTTGATCTTGATCCCGTTGTTTTTTGCCGCTTATGTCTTGGCAAAAGCCCCAGCTTACTTGGGATTGCGTCAACGCTTCAAACGGATCAATGCTTTAGCCGGGGCGATGCTTTCCCAAACAACGATCACACTAGTCTTAGCGACGTTGACCGTTGCTCAGAATCTAAAAGTCATCTCGAGTGAACAATCTGGGGCTTTCATCTTAGCCGCTGTGGTCAGTTGTATCTTAGGGCCACTAGTCTTTAATAAACTGCATAAACCTGAACCAGAAGATCTCAAAAAGACCAAAGTTACGATCATCGGGGTCAACTTGGTCACGATCAACACCGCTGAACAGCTAAATGAAGACTGGTATGATATCCAGATGTATACTAACTGGAAAAAAAATTACCAAACTTACGATTACCGTTCCAATGTGCACTTAGTTGAGAGCCTTGAGCCAAAAGACCTCATCAAAGAACAGATCTTTGACACTGACATCTTAGTCTTAGGGCACTCTGATGTTGATATCAACTATTCTTTGGCTTTAGCTGCTAAAGAATACGGGGTTGACCGTGTCTTGACTCGCATCCAAAATAGTGACCCAACTAGCATGGCAGAAATGGACAAACGCCTGTCTGACGCAGGGGTCGAGTTCTTTACGACCTTTGCTACCACAGTTGGCATGATGCGGGCAATCATCGAGTCCCCATCAACGCTTGATCTGATCACCGGCGATTCACGCTTATATGAAGTCGTTGTCCGCAACGCCAAATTTGCTGGGCTTGAATTACGCAAATTACCATTTATCAAAGAGATCACGGTCAGCCGAATCTTTAGGCACCGTAAAGCGATCCCGGTCAATGGTAACACCCAGATCCAAGTGGGCGACCATCTATTGTTCTCGGCTAACAAAGACGTTGTTAATGATATCCGTAAAAAGATCAGTAAGTTAAATGATTATGAATAAAGAAATGAGGCTGGGGAAAAACTACTTAGTTACCAATTATCAATATAGAAATCCGAACCATAATTTTTGATTTTTTCAAAAATGGTGGGTGTACACTTTCTGGTATGGATGGAAATGCCATACCAGTTTTTTTGCGTAAAAAAACACTCCCCACATTTCTGTAGGAAGTGTTGTACGGGTCATCCATATCAGTTGACGGACATCCCGATATGGTAACAATATTTAGCCACTTATTTTATTTTTTTATCGTTTTCTATTAACTATCAAGCTTGCCCCCAGCAGACTTGCAACTCCCGCTACAAGCACTCCTGCGATCAAGCTTAGGTTAGCATTTGCGTCCCCTAATTGCGGCAAGCTTTGTTTTTCATCGCTGGCGTTAGTATGAGCTGGCGCTTTGTCACTTTCTTGCTTGATATGCGGGCTAAAACCTTTAGCGCTCCCCTGCTCTAGTTCTGATTTCGAAGCGGTAGTATCAACCACAGGATCAGCAGCTATCACCGTGATCTTCACTACTACTTCTTCTTTTGCCCCATTTGGATAAGTTACGATAAGCGTGCCGAATTTTGCACCAATTGTGGTAGTATCGACTTTTTCTTTCCAAGCATACTTCGTATTGGACGGTAACTCCTCTTTATTGGCGATTGCTCCAGGGGCAACAGGATCTTCATTTACCCTGACTGTCAGATCTTTAGCTTTTGGCACATACGTAACTATACCTGCATCAGTTTCTTTTAGTGGCTCATACGTTGCTTGGTAACGCACTGTCTTGAATTTAGGGGCATATCCTTTTAAGCCTAAGCGACTAAGATTGTCAACTTCATCTGAGATCAAGCTCCAGTTTTTCAATTTATACCCCGCTAAAACAGGGCTCTCAACGTTAGCTAGCTCTGTTTGAGTTGGTAAGGCTGCATATAGCTCAGCCGGATCTATATTTTGGCTTTTCACCAAGTTGAGTGTCGCACTCCCATTTTGAAATCTGCCTTCACCCGCTTCATATTGTGGCCCGATCACGGTCCCACTATTATCTGTTTTCATCAACTTAAAAACTTCTGGTTTAGCGACGATCGCTACAGCTCCTTGGCGGTTATTGAGCGCTCCGGCTAAACTAGCCCGCACTTTTTCGCTTGAGTTTGAAATATCAAGGTTGGCTAGATTGACTAACCGCAATTTAGGGCTCCGATCAAAAGCAAAAACATTCGGCTTATCGCTGCTATAGGAGTGATCTTTTAGCTTGCTAATATCAAAATTGCTTAAATTTAAAGCCTCCAAGTTTTTTGTCTCATAAAACATCGAACCCATGTCACGTACATTGTATGTCTCAAAATTACTTAGATCTAACTCCTTTAGTTCCTCCATCGACGAAAACATGCCAGACATATCAGTCACCTTGCGTGTATCAAAATTGCTGACATCCAGCTCCTTTAGTTTAGGTAAATTCGCAAACATACGGCGCATATCAGTCACCTGAGACGTGTTAAAATGACTGACATCCAGTTTTTCTAAACTCTCCGCGTGGGCAAACATACTTTCCATGTCAGTCACCTTGCTAGTATCAAAATGACTGACATCCAATTTTTTTAGCTCATACAGACTGCCAAACATCGCGACCATATTCTCTACATTATGCGTATCAAAATTACCTAGCTCCAACGTTTTTAAACCACTCATACCGAAAAACATGCCAGACATATCGGTAACCTTGCTAGTATCAAAACTGCTTAGATCCAGATGTTCTAGCTTGTCTGAAACCCAAAACATACTACTCATATCAGTCACATTATGCGTATCAAGTCCACTTAAATTCAGACTTTTCGCATAGGGCATGTGATCAAATGCACCATGCATATTGACCACTTTCGACGTATCTAAACCTGATAAATCAAGACTTTCCACATCTATATCGGAAAAACTCAAATGCGGATTATCATAAAGCACTTTTTTACCATCTGATGTCTTTAAGATATTAAAATGCGTTGGCGCATTCCGATATAAAAAGCGAATGAGGAAAACTGGGACATCCCAAGCAGCTACGACCGTATAATCTTGATAACGTGGGTCAGAAACTCTCCCTGTTATCGTGAGTTCAGGACCTGTTCCCTTATACATGGTCAAGCGGATCTGTTTATCGGCTACATTGACGTCGTATTCCCAATCATCTAAAGAAAATGTGTCAGCTGTGCTTGTTTCTTTTGGTGGCGCAAGTTCACTTAAATAAGCTGCAGTTGAACCATCATCTTCAGCTTGGCGTTCAGTATTCACTGTTGCTGGAGCCGCCAAAGTTTCAGGTTGTTCCGTTGTTTGACTAGCATCAGCTTGCTCAGTTAGCTCTAGTTTCGCTTCCGCTATCTCATCGGTAGACTTTTCCTCTGTAACAGGCGCTGTGGTCAAAACGACTTCATTTTCTGTGACATTAGTCCCCACTTCATCACCTAAAACGTTTTGCCTAGCTCCCATAAACGCTATTCCGATCAAGACTGATGTCGTGATGAGTCCGATCCTTTTGATGCAATATTTTCGACTCACATCACTGTACTTTTTACTGTATTCCCATTTATTTTTTCTCGATAACATAAAAAACTCTCCTTATTTTTTTAGCTTTAATTT
This sequence comes from Ligilactobacillus murinus, assembly GCF_003288115.1. NCBI lineage: Bacteria > Bacillati > Bacillota > Bacilli > Lactobacillales > Lactobacillaceae > Ligilactobacillus > Ligilactobacillus murinus. The sequence continues at coordinate 1,551,333 of NZ_CP023565.1, forward strand.
ACAATTCAAATGCAAGGCATACGGCAAAAAAAGAGACTCATTGCCTCAACTCCAAGTACAATGAAAAAACCACTAATTCATTAAGGAGTGATAAGAACTACCACTACCCATAAGGATCCTTTCCTAATGACATTTTATCTTAGGCAGACAACAATATCGAAAGATATCTCAAAATTTATTATCACTGAAGCAATTATATTTGCTTCAAATCTTATATTACGAGGAGTTAAGCTAATGACTATATAAACATTTTACACTAAAGGATAGAGAATTGATACTTTATCTATCAAAAAATAGCTATGCAGATCGGATATTCTAAAAGTACTATCAGTCGTGAAATATCACGTAATGGTGGTAAAGAGAAATATTCTATCGTAAATGCCCAAAATAGATATCAACAAAAGCGAAAAAAGTGCCGTAAGCCTCGAATATTATCCGAGGAATCATTACGTAGACTAGTGATAAAATATATTGTCATAATCTTATTGCTTGGAGTTAACTTCAAGTCAAGTAAAAAAACTAAATTTTTTCACCCGTCAACAAAACCGCTTTCATGCTATAATAGAAACAAATATATTGGTCACGGGAGGAAACTTTTATGGCATACTCGCTCTACTTTGTCCGCCATGGACAGACCTATCTCAACCGTTACAACAAGATCCAAGGCTGGTGTGATTCGCCTTTGACTCCAAAAGGGATCGAAGATGGGCATCAAGCTGGTAAAAGACTAGCACACTTAAACTTTGCGCATGCTTTTCACAGCGACACGAATCGCGCCGCGCGGACATGTCGCTATATCCTAGAAGAAAATGTTGCTAGTGCTGAAGAGCTGATCCCTACAGCTTTGCCTGATTTTCGCGAGCAAAATTTTGGTTACTTTGAAGGCAGTGATACCAGTCAGGCTTGGCTGATGATCGGAGCCGATCACGGGTGTCGGACTTTTAACGATATCATCACCAAATACTCGATCGAAAAAGCACGTGATTTTACCAAGGAAGCCGATCCTTTCCATGATGCAGAAAACAATACCGAATACTGGCAACGCTTAGACCGTGGATTTGCATATCTCGATCAGATCGCAAACGATGGCGATAAGATCTTGCTTGTCGCGCATTCAACTTTGATCCGTAGCCTGACTTCACATTTTGCTCCTGAGATCGACATCACCGTCAGTCCCAAGAATGGTTCAGTTACTCGCTTTGATGTTGACGATAACGGGCAGATCAAACTCGCCTACTTCAATCGATACCAAGATGACGCTAAATATTAAGCAAAAAAGATCTCCGAAAATTTCAGAGATCTTTTTTATCTTACTGATAATTGTAAAGAGATCTTTCGTAAAATTCGTTGTGCTAGATACATCATTCCAAGTGTAAGCAAGAGATCCACCAAAATAGGTAGTGGCTCAAAAAAGCCAAATGCCACCGTCCTGATCGCTTTTAGTTGGTATGTAAGCGGATTGATCATGATCAAACATTTGACAAACAGTGGTAACTTATCAGAAAAAACATAGAGCGTCGGAGGAAATAACTGTTAGTTAAAATGCATTAAAATATAATCAAATGTGATGTAATATCTACAAGAAAGATAAAATGTGAGGTAGATATTAAAACCAAAAGAAATAGCTGAAAGATCGGGCGTTACTGTTTTAATCCTACAACGCTGGGATAACAATGGGTCTTTAAAAGCTTATTGTGCTCCCATGCTAAAGGTGTTATTCTTGATGAAACAATTACTAAAAGAAGTAATGGATAATCAAGTTGACACAATCTTTATTACCTATAAAGATTGTTTTATCCGCTTTGGTTATGACTGGTTTGAAAGATTATGTAAGATGCACAATACGGAAATTGTAGTGTTAAATAACATTAAAACTAGTCCTACTCAAGAAATGATCGATGATATGATAAGCATTGTACATGTATTTTCTTGTCGCTTATATGGTTTACGCAAGTATAAAAGTAAATTGAAAAATGACAGGTCTTTGAAAAGTGGTGAAAATAATGATTCGAGTTCAAAAAGTAAGACTCTATCCCGATCAAACAATGAAGAAGGTTCTTGATAATTTATGCGATTATCGTAGATACTGTTGGAATCAAGGTATAGCTTTATGGAATGATATGTATGATAGTTCCTTGATTTTAGGGGATAAAAAATTAAAACCTAGCGAACGTAGGGTTCGTGATGAATTAGTAGCTAATAAAGCGGATTGGCAGTATCAATTATCAGCTCGTTGTTTACAATTAGCGATCTCTGACCTAGGTAAAGCTTGGAAAAATTTCTTTGATAAGGCACGACCTGATTGGGGCAAGCCCAAATTTAAGTCTAAGAAAGCTCCTAGACAAGGTTTTAAAACTGATAGGGCTAAGATCGTTAATGGTAAGCTAAGACTTGACAAACCACTTGAAATCAAAACTTGGTACGACATCAGATTTAAAGGGGCTAAGTCTTTAGAAGGTGATTTAAAAGTCGTTTCAATTTACCGTGAAAATGATAAATACTGGGCTAGTCTACCTTTTGAAGTTGAAATAACTAAAAAAGGTAAAACTGGTAATAAAACAGCAGTAGATATTAATGTAGGTCATTTTAACTATACCAAAGGTAAAGTTGATACACTACCTGATCATTTAAAAAAGCTTTATAAACGTATTAAACACTATCAACGTCAGTTAGCTAGAAAACGTGTGGTCAATGGAAATAAAGCTACTAAAACAAATAATTACGTTAAAACGAGAGCCAAGTTACAACTCGATTATCGCAAAGTAGCTAATATTCAACATAATATTATCCATAAATTTACAACTAAATTAGTTAGTGATTATGACAAAATCGTGATCGAAGATCTAGATGTAAAGAAAATGCAGATGACACACGTAGCTTCTAAAGGCTTACAAAGATCATTATTTGGTTACTTTAGACAAGTATTGACCTATAAAGCTGGCTGGTATGATAAAGAAGTAGTCTTAGCTGATAAATACTATCCAAGCACACAAAGATGTTCTGATTGCGGTCATATCAAGACTGGTGATGAAAAAATTAATCTTGATGGTAATCAAAAATATAAAACTAAGCATAACGAATATATTTGTTATGAATGTGGTGCGATCATGGATCGAGATGAAAATGCCGTAGCTAATCTTTTAGCTTTATTAAACTAGAAAATATAACGGGGTGGGCTACACCCTTAAGCTATCTGAGCTAGTCAATGTCATTACCCTCTTGTTAGGATATGGGAACACTAGCGTTGACGGTAGTAAATAAAATTTAGGAAAGGAAAAGCTATATTTCTTTCTCAAATGTAATCATTTGATATATTTGATTACGTTTGTTCATATTTTATACAGCAGCTGCATACGATACCGGACTAAATATCAAGGTCATCACAATATCTCGCTTTTCATAGGTCGATATTTTAGTACTAAGTAAGATCCCAAGGGCTGACCAAAAGCCAAGTGAGATGATCACAACGATAATGGACAATAAGAAAAAGCCAATGTTATATATCCCATCTGACATCATCCCAAGGATAAATAAGATCGAACACTGATAAAGTAAGCCCACGATCGGAAAGCAACTCATTCCGATCAGATAATACCATGGTTGGATCCCATTCAAAAATTTGAGTGCCAATAGCCCATATTCTTTATCGATCGTAGCGCGATACATAGCTTGTGACATCTGTCTTGTCACAAAAAAGGTCAATACACCAGTCAAGGCATACTGTTTATACAAAATAGCTACACCTTCTAAATTGACTGTTTTCAAACTAGTACTCAATGCCAAGACCAATAAACCATACGATAATACAGGTCCCATCCCCATTGATAATAACAAACCTTTATTCCGTTTGAAAGCAACCCACTCACTGTAAGCAATGATCTTTATCGCACCGATCCCAGTGGAAATATTTCTAAAATTCATCGGATCCATGTTCTTCAGTCCTTTCTTGCAAGTATTTTTCTCGTAAACTCATACCCTGCGCTAAAAATTGCTGAAGATTTCCAAAATACTTTTGTTTGCCCTTGTCAAGAAAGAGCAATTTTTCAGCGTAATTTTCCAATAAGACTAGATCATGGGATGACACCAAGACCAGTGCACCTTCTTGGCTACGTTTTTTTAGAAATGAAAATAACCTTTCAGAAGTTTCTACATCAAGCCCTGTTGTCGGCTCATCCAAAATATAGAGCTGTGGTTTTTTAGCTAATTCTCGCGCTATTTGAACTCGTTGCAACTGTCCTCCTGAGATATGATCGGTCTGTTTGTCACTTATCTTAGTGATATCCATCAGCTCAAGCGCTTGCTGACAAAGTTTTGTCGCCTCTTTTTTAGAAAATCCGACCAACAGTGGTCCTTGAAAAACATTGTCGTATACATTCATGTACCAATCTATGATCTGATTTTGTGGACTAAATCCGATATCATTGAACGGATTTTTCCTTGCTGTATGTAAATCTACTGAGACCTCACCTGCAAGTGGCGCTAAGATCCCGACCATTGCTTTCATTAATGTACTTTTATCTGATCCATTAGCCCCAACTAATGCTACAAATTCCCCTTTTTCCAAGGTAAAATCAACGTTTTTGACCACTGTAGTAGTATCATATCCAAGTGATACGTTACTAAAATGTATCATATAAAAATTCCCCTTGTATTAATTTTAAAATTATGCCACTATCATGACACAAATTAAAAAATGATTCAAGTACAATTTGATAACGTCTGAATATTCTAATTTTTTAGTTAAAGAATTACAGTCAAATCAGAGGTTGATCGCCGATTTTCTCTCAGATGACTATAATTTTTTAAATAAATTTTCGTTAACTGAAAAAGAACGCCAAGCTCTCCTTTCACGTGATGTTACAACCTAAAATGAATCTCCAAGAAATTAAAAAATTACTTATTCCCAGTTACAGTAAGTTGTTACCTACTAATTTAAACAAAATTTATCAAAAGATACTTCATGAATATTTTCTACCATAGATATTATCTATGATTTTGTATATACCTAAAAAATAGATAAAAACTCAGTCATTGATAAAAGACAAAGTGATATGATCCCCTTAGATCGATTTTAAAGTTATCCTGTCATAAATTGAGTAAGAGTACAATGATATTTAGTCATATCTAAGTTTTTAACTAAATATCATATCAAGCTTTTACAAAAAAGGTATCGCTCATCTCAAGCGATACCAAAAAATTATTCAAAATGCGCTAAATAGTCGACTAAAGCCTTAGCTGTCAAACTTGTTGGATGGTGCAATAATTCAGAAAGCGGGCCTGAAAAAATGACTTTACCCCCGTTTTTTCCACCTCGTGGTCCTAGATCTAAGATGTTATCGGCATTAACGATCAGGTTTTGATCGTGCGTGATCGTAATGATCGTCGCCCCTTGATCTAAAAGTTTTTGCATAACTTTTAGCAATACTTTGACATCAAGTGGATGAAGTCCGATCGTTGGTTCATCAAAGACAAATAAAGTCGTCTTTTGCTTGTGATCTAAGTGTTTCACTAATTTCAAGCGTTGGGCTTCTCCCCCAGAAAGGCTCGGAGTGCTCTCGCCTAGATGTAAGTAATCTAGCCCTACTTCACGTAAAAGTTCTAATTCCCGCAAGATTTTTGGTTCATCTTTAAAAACAGTCAGTGCTTGTGCGACATCGAGGGCTAAAATATCAACGATCGAATAGCCGCGCCATTTGACATCGCTGATCTCTGGACGGTAACGTTTCCCCGCACATATTGGACATGTCTGTTCCATATCAGGTAAATATTGGACATCTAAGGTCACGACCCCAGTTCCACCACACTCGAGACATCCACCTTGTTTATTGTTATAGGAAAAATAACTCGGCGTATAGTGGCGCTCTTTAGCCAGTGGTTGTTTAGCAAATAACTTACGCAAATTATCCATGATGCTCGTATATGTTGCCGTTGTCGAACGCGTACTTTTACCGATCGGGCTCGCATCAACACTTACTACATCTTTTATCGGTGACTCAAGTTCGCTTACTTGCGCCGGTAAACCTTCTCCTTTAGCTTTGGCCTTGATCGCTGGTACTAAGGAATCTAAGATCAAACTGGTCTTACCAGCACCAGAAAAACCAGTGACCGCCGTGAGTCGCTTTAGTGGCAGTTCAACTTTTACATCGTGGAGGTTATAGTGATCACTGATAGCTAAAGTCATTTTCTTAGTTGTCAGAGAGCAAACTTTGCGGGCATTAAGCTCTGCTTTTCCACTCAAATATGGTCCGATCAATGAATCTTTATTGGCTGCTAGTTCTTTTGGTGTTCCAGTCGCTAAGATATGTCCACCTTGTTTGCCTGAGCCAGGACCGATCTCGATGATATGATCGGCAGCTTTGATGATATCAACGTTATGATCGACCACAACAAGCGAGTTCCCTTGTGCGACTAACTGTTTAAAGACATTTAATAGCCCTTGGATATTATCTGGATGCAACCCGATCGATGGTTCATCTAAAACATACAAGACACCCGTCGTTTCAGTGCGCAAAGTCCGCGCTAACTGGATCCGTTGCAACTCTCCAGTTGAAAGGCTATTACCGTTACGGGCTAACGTCAAATAATCTAAGCCTAATTCCAATAAAGGACGTAGATCATCATCAAATTCGGTAAAAATCGCTTGTGCCATCTTAGTCATCTCAGACGGTAGTGTTGCTAACACTTGTTTTTTCCATGTTGGTAGCTCATGCAAGCTAAGTTCAGTGACCTCGGCAATATTTAACTTGCCAGCTGTCTGTTGTAATAGTTCTGGACGTAAGCGTGTCCCATGGCAGACAGGACAAGTCGAATAATGGAAAAATTCGCTGATCTTCTTTTGGGAACGCTCGCTCTTACTTGTCTTAGCCGACTCTAAAACAGCTTGGTGGGCATTTTCGTACAAGACATTAAAGTCATGGAAAACGCGTCCCGTACTTGTGCGAAAATCCATCTTGAACTTCTTTTGGGGACCATTTAAAATAAAGTCTTTTTCTTTAGCAGTCAATTCTTTAAAGGGAACATCGACTCTGACACCTGCTTGTTCAGCAACACTTGGCATAAAATTACGCCCTGGCAAACGCCACGAAGCGATCGCCCCTTCATTTAAAGACAAGTTTTCATCAGCGATCAATTTGTTCTCATCTAATTGGCGTACTTTCCCTGTCCCATGGCACTTCTCACACGCACCACTTGAGTTAAAGGCGAGATCTTCTGCACTGTAAGCGTAAAAATCCACCCCACAAGTCGGACAATCGATCAGTCCCATCTGATCACCAGTTTTACTCATCGCTTGAGCAATTTTAAGACTTGGAGATAATTGATGCCCATTGGGACAAACAGGGCGCCCTAAACGTGAAAAGACCAGCCGGATCACATTCAGTAATTCGCTCATCGTCCCAACTGTCGCCCGTTCAGACGGGATCGCGGGCCGTTGCCGCAAAGCTAAGGCCGATGGGATATGCTTGACGCTTTCGACTTTAGCTTTATTTCCAGTCTTGAGTTGTCTTCTAGTATAAGTCGAAAGAGCTTCTAAATACCTTCTAGAACCTTCTTCATATAAGATCCCCATCGCAAGCGAACTTTTGCCCGAACCAGAAAGACCTGAAATCGCCACAAACCGGTGCAACGGGATATCGATATCAATATTTTTTAAATTATGAACTTTGCCCCCACGAACTTCGATCTGTTGGGGGAGTTTTTCAGCGTTTCTCATTTTATTACCTCATCAAAAAAGCGGACCCAGTTTACACTTAGTCCGCTTTGCTCTATAAAATCAAAATGCTTGGATGATCTTAATGACACCGATCAAGATCAAGTAAAAGGCGATGATCAAGACCAAAGTCGTAGCTGCGATCAATGGGTTGAATAATAGTACAAAACCGATGAACAAAGCCAAGATATTTAAGATCAAGTTCAAAATATAATAGCCCCGGTTAAATTGCTTGAAATAGCTAGCTGTCGCAATTTCAGCGATCGAATCAAAGATGAACCAAAAGGCAAAGATGTAGGCGATCACCACTACACCAGAAGCTGCTCTAAAGATAAATAAGAGACCTAAAATGATATCAACGATCCCCATAAAGAGCAACCAACCTGAGCTTTCACCAAACAAGTTGCCGATCCCACGTCTAAACCATAATTCGTAAAATCCCTTGACTAAAGCCCCGATCCCGATACAGATCGAAATAAATTTCAAAGTATCGTCGGGTTTCATATAGGCTGCGATCCCAGCGATCACAAAAACGATCCCAACGACCAAACTAAACCAGTCGAAATTCCGCTGTTTTGTTTGCATAACAAAAGACCACCTTAATTTTTTTAATATCGGTTATCGATTTTAGCATTTTATTAATAAATTGTCATGTAAAAACACCTAAAAAAAGTGAGACCTTTGCCTTACTTTAACTTAATTCTCAAGTAAACGCCACACATGCTGTGCGATCATATATTCTTCATCGGTTGGGATCCGCATCACAGTCACTGTCGAATCAGGTCCCGAAATGATCGTTTGCGCTCCACGTTTTTTATTCTCAGTCTCATTGATCGTCACGCCCATATAAGCTAGGCGTTTCATGATCGCTTCACTCGTCTCGGGTGAATTTTCACCGATCCCACCGGTAAAGACGATCCCATCGACACCACCCATCTCAGCGATATATTGTCCAACATAACGTAAGATACTATTGTAAAACAACTTGATCGCTAACTTCGCACGCTCATTGCCAGTTGCAGCGGCATCTTCAACATCACGCATATCAGCTGAAACACCTGAGACGCCTAAAAAGCCTGACTTTTCATTCAATAGATACACCATATCAGACATCGATTGAATATCTAGTTTTTTCATAATGTAGTTAGCTAAAGATATATCGACATCGCCCGCACGAGTTGCCATTTGGATACCGCTCAGTGGGGTGAAGCCCATCGAAGTATCAAATGAGCGCCCGTACTTGATCGCCGTGATCGATGCCCCTGCGCCCAAATGACAAGTGATCAATTTGAGTTCTTCAAAAGGACGTCCCATTAGTTCAGCCGCCTTACGCGCCACGTATTCATGACTGATCCCATGAGCACCATAACGACGAACACCGTATTTTTCATACCATTCATATGGTGTACTATACATATAATTTTCTTGTGGTAATGTTTGATGAAATGCCGTATCAAAAACAGCTACCGATAAAGAATTGGGTAAATATTTCCGAAATGCTTTGATCCCATTTAAGTTGGCTGGATTATGCAATGGTGCTAATTGTGCTAATTCTTTGATCTTAGCAATAACATCATTATCTACGATCACTGGCTGACTGAAATACTCCCCACCAGCGACAACTCTGTGTCCGATACCTTTGATCTCGCTTAGATCCGCGATCAAGTTTAATTCCTTTAAGACATTTAGTAAAAGTTCGATCCCTTGTAAGTGATTGGTGATCTCATGGTCTAGTTCATACTTCTGCCCAGCACCATATTTCACCTTGATCTTTGAACCGTGGATCCCGATCCGTTCGATGATCCCGCTTGCCAAGGTTTCATGTGTTTCATTGTTAAATAATTTAAACTTTAAACTCGAGCTCCCCGAGTTGATGATCATAATTTTTTCCATAAGCTCACCCCTTTAAAAATTTACCTAACTTTATAATAGTATAATCTTTTTATTCAATCAAATTTAAAATCTAAGCGCTTTCTTTTTAACGTAAAAAAAGCTGGCTATTTTTCGTAGCCAGCTTTTTTGATCATCTTTGGCCATAATAAGCATTGGCCCCATGTTTTCGATAATAATGTTTATCGAGCAAATATTGAGGAACACTCGCTTGTTTAGGAGTTAATTGCATCGTGTAAAATGCCATTTGCGCACTGACCTCCAAAACCTTTGCATTGTACACAGCTGTGGCCGCATCTTTGCCCCAAGTAAACGGACCGTGTTGCCGTACAAGTACAGCTGGGATCGCTTCTGGATCGAGTCCATGACCATTGAAAGTCTCCACGATCACTTTTCCTGTATTGGCCTCATATTCAGTTGCAACCTCTTCTTTCGTCAATGCTCTAGCGATCGGTACAGCTCCATAAAAAGTATCGGCATGCGTTGTACCCAAAGCAGGGAGTCCAACGCCTGCTTGAGCAAAAGCAACTGCCCACGGCGAATGGGTATGCACGATCCCACCGATATCTTTAAACTTCCGATACAGATATGCATGGGTCGGGGTATCACTGGAAGGATTAAGCGTTCCTTCGACCACATTTCCAGCTAGATCACAGACTACCATGTCTTTAGGCGTTAGTTTTTCGTAGGCAACGCCTGAAGGTTTGATCACAAACAGCCCCTGCTTGCGGTCGATCTGAGAAACATTGCCCCAAGTAAAGTTGACCAGATCAAGTTTTGGTAAACGCATATTTTGTTCATAAACAACTTTTTTTAATTCACTAAGCATATCATATCCCCTGCTTTCTATCCTGCGACTGGACGCTGTTTGATCTCCAATTCAGCAAAGATCTGGTCAAAAAACGCTTTTGCTCGGGCAGTCTCTTGACATGGATCATTTGCTGTTTCTTGTGACCAAAGTTCGATCGTATAAGTGCCTTCATACCCTAAGCGTTGGAGCGTTTTTAACAAGCCTTTGAAATCAACACAGCCCTTGCCAAAGTCAACATTCTTGAATTTTCCAGGTGTTGTCTTTGTGACTGGCAAAGTATCCTTGAGATGGATCGCTGCGATCAGCTCGACATGATCTTCGAGATCTTTAGCCACTTCATTTGACCAGGCACTAAGATTTCCTAGATCAGGATAGGCCTGTAACCACGGACTTTTGATCTGCTTTTTTAGCTGAGCGACATCGGCTAACGTATTGATAAAAGGATCATCCATCGTCTCGATCGCTAACGTGACTTGATGCGCAGCCGCAATTTGCACACATTTATGCAGATCTTCGATAAAATATTCACGGGTCAAAGCCGTCTTATCCTCATAAAAGACATCATAACCAGCCATTTGGATATTTCGGATCCCCAGTTTTTCAGCTAGTATGACGGCTTTTTTTAGCATATCCAAGGCCTTTTGGCGTGTTTTTTGATCGAGCGACCCCAGTGGATAACGCCGGTGTCCACTTAACATCAAAGTGTAGAGCGGAATGCCAGTTTTTTTGATCGCCGCATTGATCTGGGCGATCTTTTCTTCACTCCAATCTAAGCGAGCCAGACGTTTGTCACTTTCATCGATCGAAAGTTCCACAAAATTAAATCCGAGTTCCTTGGCCAACTCCAACCGCTTTTCCCAGGAAATATCACGTGGCAATGCCTTTTCGTATATCCCTAATGAGATCATTTACCACACCTCCGTTGCTATTTGCCCCAGAGCCGTACGATCTCAGCTTGAAAAGCGTTAACTGCCTTTAATGGATCTGGTGCTTGTGTGATCGCGCGCCCTGCGATGAAGGTAAAAACATCGATCCCTTCAAATAATTTAAGCGTTTCAACATTCAACCCACCAGTTACTGAGACTCTAAACCCAATATCTACTAATTTTTTGACTTTATCCAAGTCTTTTTGCCCCCAAGTTTCTCCTGCCAATAAAGCATCCCGACTCTGGTGATATATTGCCTGAGAAATACCAGCATCCAACCATTGTTGTGCTTGTTCAAAGGTCCAATCCCCGTACAACTCAACTTGGATCTCACCGACTTTTTTAGCTGCTGCTTTCATCGTCTCGATCGTTGCTGAACAGATACAGGTCATCCAATCTGCCCCAGCATCAGCACTGTTCTTGGCAACTGTTCCCCCAGCATCGGCACATTTAGTATCTGCAACGATGATCTTATCTGGATAAAGGGCTCTAAAGCTTTTAATGACTTCTTGGCCACCTTGTAAGAGCAAGATCGTTCCCGCTTCAATGATATCAACTGCATCGCCGACATTTTTCAGATCAGCTAAAGCACTAGGAAGATCATTATAGTCACAAGCGATCTGTAAGTTTGGTTTTGCCATCTCGTTCATCCTTTCTTTGAAAAAGAGGCTACCTTTGCAAGCCTCTTTTCGATCTTTATTTATTTAAGAATCGTTCTGGTAATGATGATTTTTCGGTCGCTTCTGCGATCTCTTTAGCCGACATTGGATTTTTGATCCCGATCACTTCGACCCCACGTGCAGCAGCATCCTTGAACATATCGGTAAATGTTGTTGGGGTATAAACAACATCATAGTTACGCGCCGTATTTTTACCTTCTGAGATCGAACAGTGATGAATATTAGTAATATCAAACCCCAAACCTTCCAAAGCCTTTTGGGCTGTCCGCATCATCATCAAACTTGTACCTGAACCATTTGCACATGAAACTAAAACTCTCATTTTAAATACCTCCATTTATGTGTGTTTGTCTAAGCTTGAGCAACTTTTTCTTCTTGCAATTCAAGCCACTTATCATAATCTTCAGCTTTCAAGAAGTAACCTTCCGGATCAGCACGATACTGTAATTGTGGAATGAGTACTAAAACCAAAACGACTAAGGCGATACCAACATAACCAGCGTATTTCATCAAAATTGTGAAGAATGGCCAAACTGTTGCCCAGTCAAACATCCCGATATAGCCACCATATTGGGCTAAATCGACCCAAGTTGCGATAAAGGCCGATCCAAGCACCTGAATGATCCCTGAGATAAATGGGAAGAGCACTGCCGCCTTGATCCCACCACGGTTATTTGCATAAACAGCAATGGCAGCGTTATCAAAAAAGAGTGGGATAAAACCTGCAACGACGATCGTTGGTGATTGTAACACGATCAGTAAGATGATCATCAAGAATTGACCTAACGCCCCCATTAAAAAGCCGATCGTAACTGCATTTGGTGACCCAAAGGCAAAGGTCGCCGCGATATCGATCCCAGGTACAGCCCCTGGTAACCATGTATTGGAGATCCCTTGAAACGATTCTGTCAGTTCCGCCACGAAAGTCCGCACGCCTAGCTGCAAGATCGCCAAATATACGGCAAACATCAGTGACGTTTCTAAAATGTAGAAGACAAAACTCTGGCCCTCTGCCATAAACTTAGCTTGTACCAAATAATCTGGACCTAAAACTACCAAGATGATCCCAAAGAAGAGGAGCATCAAGATCGAAGTTGCGACCATGTTGTCATTGAACATGGATAGAAATCCTGGTAGTTCAATATCTTCCAAACGTTTATTAGATTTTTTCTTCTTGAAACGTTCAGACCACCGGGCAAACAGATATATCCCAAACATCTGTTGGTGAGCGATCGCAAAACTAGCTCCTTCTGTAAGGTCTTGGGTGATCCCAACGGTCAAATTCGAACCAACAGCCCAGTAGAGTCCTAAGATCAGTCCCATAATAAATAGGATGTGCAAACGTCCCATATCTGGGAAACAGAAGAGCAAAAGCCAAAAGGCCGTCGCGGCTTGTTGGACTTGAACATTACCGGTAGTGAACACAGCACGCAATTTAGTGTACTTTTTGAAACGAACTAGCAAGATATTAAAGATAAATGCAATCAGTAATAAGAGCATCGTATCACCAAAAGTACGGCCAAAAGTTTTTTCGATCCCAGCCGTTACAGCATTTTGTCCAAAATATGGGTCAGTTACCATCGCGCTTAAATGGAATCTTTCCTTTAACCCAACTAGGATCGGACGAAAACTAGTAACTAATCCAGTTGAACCAACCGTTAAGATCAAATAACCGACTGTTGCTTTTAAAAAACCTGAGATACATTCATAAAGTGGCTTTTTCAAAAGCAAATAACCGATCAAAACGATAAAACCGATCAAAAAGGCGGGTTGAGTCAAAATGTTTTGAGCAAAGTAATCCCAAATACCCATCAAGATATCTAAAATCGCCTCCATTGCGTTATCCTCCTTTTATAAATTGAGCTAGAGCTGATATTTCTCCATCACAGTGATATAATCTTCCATTGTTTTTACCTTTTTGAGATCAGCGATCAGACCTTCAGTCATTAAAAGATCTGACAAATTAGCGATGTTTTCCATATGGGCTGCCGAATCCTTAGCTGCCAACATGAAAAAGAGTTGGGCATCTTTTTCAGGGTTCCCCGCCTCAAAAGAAACTGCTTCCGGTAAAAGGGTAAAACCGATCCCAGTTCCTAAAACGCCTTCATTTTTAGCAGATGAGTGCGGCATTGCGACTCCAGGCACGATCACAATGTAGGGGCCGTATTCTTTGACATCATTGATCACCTGATCGACATATTGATCAGTGATCAGTTCATTTTGCTTCAAGATCTCCCCACTCAATCGGATCGCTTCTTCCCAATCTTTTGGTGTCTTTTTGCTGATCGCAACTAAGTTATTATCATAAAAGTAACGTAACATAACGATTCCCTCCTATAGGAATGATGGGAAAGGCACATCATTTTCTTTGGTAAAGACATCTTCAAAGCCACGATCATACATGAATTCAAGGCGATCTTTGTCTTCTGGATAGGTGAATTTACCCCCAACTTGCCAAATAAATGGTTTGAAATCATATTGCAACCGGTCCTTGCGTAAGCGCCACAGTTCTGTGATCTCTTTAGGGTCGGCATAAAAATTAGTCCAAATATCATAGTGTACTGGGATCACAACTTTAGCGCGCAGTGATTCTGCCATGCGCAAAATGTCGATCGAAGTTACCTTATCCGTGATCCCCCGTGGATTTTCACCGTAAGCTCCCAATGCTACATCGATCTGATTTTCATTGCCGTGTTTTGCAAATTCATTAGCATAATGTGAATCAGCGGCATGATAAAGGTTGCCCCCAGACGTTTCAAATAAGTAATTAACAGCGATCTTATCCATATCCTGTGGTAGCTTACCCGCTAATTTAACTTCAGGATCACTTTCTGTTACTAGAGCCGTCCGGTCGAAAGCTTCCATCGCTTTGATCGTGACCGCACCGACCTTGACTTCATCGCCTGGTTTGACTACGATCAATTTTTCTTCCGGCACGCCCCATTTTCTCCAAGTCGCTACAACTTCTTTAGGACCGATAAATTTAGCTTCTGGGCAGTTTTTATTGACTGCCGCTGCTGTGTTGATATCCAAATGATCAGAGTGGATATGAGAAACACACAGCGCATCGACATCCTTGATCGCAAATGGATCGATCACAAACGGTTGATTACGTAAGTTAGGTTGTTGATTCTGGCAACCTGACATTCGCATCATCTGATGACCAGCCTTCATTTTACCTGTTCCGTGTGTCTGTTTACCTGTTCCGCACCATAGATCACATAAAATATTGGTATCTTCATGTGTCTTTAGCCAGATCCCGGTGCAACCAAGCCACCATATTGAAAAGCTACCAGCTTTGACCTTTGTAGCGGCGATCTCTTCATTTAAGTATGTGCCCCACTCTGGAAAAGTTGACAAGATCCAACTATTTCGCGAAACATCATTGATCGTTTTTGCCATATTACTTCCTCCATTTCAAGTTTTTCTCTACGCTTATAGAATAACACTTTTGGAAACGCTTAACACAACTTTATATGTTAATATCATATATTTTATGTTAATAATCATAAAAATAAAATTTTTTCAGGAAAATGAACTATTTATTGTTAATGCAAACGCTTTTTGTTATCATATAATTAGAAAAGATCCGAAAGGAGAGGCGCATTTTATGAAAAAGTTCTTTTGGAATTCCTACTCAGTCACTAAACAACTCGGACTTTTGTTCATCTATCTTATTTTCACGCTTTATATCGTCACAGCTACCATAACTACTCCAGCCTTGAGTGCTAAATTGCTCTATGCACTTGGTGGGGGGGTGATCTTAGTTGGTGCGTTGTACTATGAATACTTGAAATTTCTCTATACCAAAATGACAACAGCTTTGACAATGCAGACTGATCTTGCACAATGTAAAAAAGCCCGCGAAAAGTTAGTCAAATATGATATTTTTAACGGCTTCAAAGGCTCACTGATCATTTTCGATTCTCTTTGCTTGATGGATGAAGGAAATTATCAAGGTTGCCTAGAACACATGAACCAGCACCATGATTTTTTCCACGGTTCACCTGATTATTTGTTCATCTTTTGGTACAACCAGCTTTTATGTTATTATTTTCTAAAAGAGCCTACAAAAATGCTTTACTGTGGCGATAAATTACGCGAATTCAAACACAGTGATCAAAAACATTTTAGTCCACTTTTTTCATTTGATGAGATCGACGCCTTGATCGCTTCAGCTAACGGTTTGCACCAAAAGAGCATTCGTCACTTGGATAAGATCTCACCTAAACGACTAAATGCGCGCGAAAAGGCTTATTACTATCATATTTTGGCAAATGAATACCGCATCTTAAATGATTCCAAACAGGTGGGGCACTACTTAAAACTCGCCCGCAAGTATCAAAATACTATGCACTTCAGGGGGTAATTTATAATGAAAAGCTCTAATCAAGCTATCAAAAAAAGGCGCACTGCATTGACCGACTATCTCAAAGGAAAACAAACTGCCACGATCAGCGAATTGAGTCAGCAATTTAACGTTTCTGAAATGACGATCCGCCGTGATTGCGAGATCTTAGCAAAGATGGGCTTATTAGAACGCTCCTTTGGGAAGATAGTTTACGTCGAACAAACTGTCGATAAGATCGGTTCTGAAGATCCGCTCGACAAATTAAAGGATAAATTAGCTAAAGAAGCCAGCAATCTGATCAGTGATGGTCAGATCATCTTTATCAACTCGAGTAACACGGCTGTCAAAGTCCTTGAATATCTGGCAGATAAAAACATCACTGTCTTGACTAATAACCTTCATGCTTTAGGATATAAAAAAAATTCTAAGACTAGTATCTTTTTGAGTGGGGGAGAAGTCAATTTTGCTAAAGAGGTCATGATCGGCGATATTGCTTTTAATTCATTTAACAGCATGCGCTCAAATGTGACCTTGGTCGGCTGCAATGGCCTAAACGACCAAACTGGGATCTCGACTTCTCAGATAAATGAAGCTCGGATCAACCGCAAGATCATTCAAAACTCTGGGCAAGTCATTGTTTTAGCCGACTACACCAAACTAGGCAAATCCTCTAACTTTACTGTAGGTAGCATTGATGATGTCGATATTTTGATCACTGATTCATTTGCTGATCCTAAGCTCATTGCTAAATTTGAAAAAAATGGTATTCAAGTCATCCAAGTACCGATCTAGCTTTCAGCTATATAAAACAATTAGGCCCCACCACGATAAATCATGGTGAGGCCTTTATTATTGTCTTAGTTTTCGATCTTCGTATATGCCTGGTAATGTTCTAAAGTATCTGGTGCTAATGAACTATTAGTCAAGAGAGCATCGACATTATAGAGACTATAAAAGTTATAAAAATCATTCCGGTTAAACTTGTATTTGTCCATCACGACATATCTTTCTTGTGCATTATTCAAACCAAGTGCCTCAGCTTGACCTTCCTCAGTATTAGCTGCCATCATATTATCATTATTGACCCCATTGACTCCTACAAACGCCTTGGTAAACTTGAGATCTTCGAGTAATTTGATCGTTAAACCACCAATAAATTCGCCCGAATGACGCCGATAATTGCCTCCGACTAAGATCAATTCAGCGTCAGTCTTTTGCCAAGCTTCAAAGACCGGCAAACTATTAGTCACGACCCGCAAAGTTTCTGGTTTTTCAACATAATTTACGATCAATTCAAGGGTCGTGCCAGCTCCAATATAGATCGTATCTTTGGGTTTGATCTTTTGCGCAGCTAGTTTAGCAACTTCTTGTTTTTCGACCAAATGAAGTTCTTTTTTCTGATTACGCGAGAGTTCGACTTCCTCGATATTAGCGATCTTTTGAGCGCCTCCATGTAATCGGATCAACTTCCCGCTCTTATCGAGTTCATCTAGATCACGCCGGATCGTCATATCTGAAACACCTAGCGTAGTGATCAACTCATTTACCGTAACGATCTCTTTTTGATTTACGATCTCTAAAATTTTTAATAAACGTTCTTTTTTTAACATCGCCTTAGCCCCTAATTTTATGATAACTCAACTATAACATAAACAGACAAAAGCAAACAGATTTCATCATCATAGTCCAAATTCTCCTGCTAATTCTTGATCGTCAGCGATCCGTTGCTTTATACGCTTGTCAAATGCCCTATCGAAATCAGCTAGCTCTTCTTTTAGTTGCTTTAGTGGTTTTAATTGCTCGTTTAATTTCTCAACTGGCTTGGTATATAAGCTTTCCTTATCAGCCCCGGCAAAATGCAGGACTTCCAGTATTTCTTCTTCCGTGAGATCCGTCCCGATCTGGCGCGCCATCTGTAAAGTCTCATTCCAATTGGCTTCTAACTTTGCTTCGATCTGTTTTTGCGTCTGTTCGAGCACTTCGATCCCGGATTGTCCGTGTTCTTTGATCGCAGCTTTTAGAGCGTAAGCCAAAGCTGCATCTAGTTTGATCTTGCCACCTTTGACGCTATATTTATGTCCATACTTCTTGCGTAATCCACGTATCTTAGCCAAGCGCTCAGCTAAAGCAGTGTCAGCCTTTGACACTTTTGTTTCAAACGTGGCCTGTGTTTTTGAAACTACCACTTTATGATGTGAATATCTAAGCTGCCCTTTTTCATCGAACCAGTTAGCTACGTTATGATTTTCATTGATGAGCTTTTCTAATTTTTCTTTACTTACAGGGATCGTCTGGCCGTTTTTCAAAACGAGTTTGCCTTGTGAGAGTGAGCGTAATGTCTTTTCAAGATCGATATCACCCATCCCTGTCCCATTTTTATAGTAATGCTGAAAATCCCCCTTGAAAAGTCCACCAAACAAGGTATAGCTGTTGTTATAATTACCGATAAGATCGTCGACATTCAAATAACTAGTAATCTTTGTCGGATTATCCAATATATACTGCTTATCTTTTTTACTCAACTTATCTTTAGGCACGGGTGCATTAAACGTTACTGTCTTTAGATGCTTTTTGGCACCAACAGTCAAAGCCAACGAACCACCTAAAGAGTGGCCTGTTACCGTGATCTTTGCTTTAGGATAGCGTTTTTGAATATAATTAGCATAGCCCAAAGCGGTATCGAATTGACTCACTGGCGGTTCAAAGAGTTCGACCAGATTTTTAGTTTGGGATAAGGTGCCATCCACATCAGCAACATCGATCACATCAGTCACTAGATCGACTTTATCCTCTGGGTTAGTCCCAGCATAAGCGATCGTAAGCTGGCTGTAGTCTACCACGCCATTCTTTACCGGTGCAACTGTCATCGCCTGCATGTGATTAGGAACACCATACTGCTTTTTATTGCCATAGGTGCCGTTGCGGGAGATGTCGAGGATTTTATAGTTTGTTCCATGTAGTTTTTGATTTTTAGAATATTCTGCACCCTTTAGAGGATCCACGTCATATACTTTTTTTGATAATAAATTATAATCATTGATATCTGGAATCACTTCTGTATCTTTCATCATGTTGTTTTCCCTCCCAGTAGATCACCTTAACACCATCTAATGTCTTATTTTTCATAGTCTTTCCAGCATAGCTATACTCATTATCATCAAAAGATCCACCTGGATCAGTTGGATTGTCGTCCTCATCAACGCTTATACCTTCAATAATATTCTGCTTCTTTGCATTTATGATGACTGATACACTTCGTCCACCTGATCCTAAAATTCCATGTGTATATATCTTTCCTACCTCAATTGTCTTGATAGGTTCTGGTCCTTCATAATGCTGTACGACCCACAATGCGATCTTTTGTCTGGCTTTGGCTTGCTCTTTGACTTCTTTTTTACTTTCCTGGATCGACTCAGCTTTTTGACGCTTTTTCTTTTCGATCCGCAAATGTTCTACTCCCTTAATGATCGCCATGCTAGCTCCTCCTATCAAAAATAGACTAAGAATCACAACAACTATTACTCTTATTTTTTTATTTTTTAGCATAATTTGCTCCTATGTAATTTGGCGTGACTGTCATTGCCTACATATGCAACACCATACTGCTTTTTATTGCCATAGGTGCCGTTGCGGGAGATGTCGAGGATTTCGTAGTTTGTACCATCTAAATTTTTACCTTCTTGTCCATTACTTCCCTTCAACTGATCAATATCATATACCTTATTAGACAACTGATTGAACTCATTTAAATCTGGTATCATTTTCTTCCTCCCAATATAAAATATTGATCCCATCTAAATTTTTATTCGATAATTTCTCTTCTACGTATTTATAGTCGCTATCTGTAAAAGAGAATCCTACACTTGTCGGATTGCCTTGCTGATCAACTCCTATACCCTCAATCATATTTTTCTTCTTTGAATTTATAATAATTGAAACACTACTTCCGCCAGATCCCAATATTCCATGTGTCCTTATCTTTCCCACTTCGATCGTCTTGATTGGTTCTGCTCCTTCATAATGCTGTACGACCCACAATGCGATCTTTTGTCTGGCTTTGGCTTGCTCTTTGACTTCTTTCTTACTTTCCTTGATCGACTCGGCTTTTTGACGCTTTTGCTTTTCGCTCCGTAAATGTTCTACTCCTTTAATAATCGCCATACTAGTTCCTCCTATCAAAAATAGACTAAGGATCACAACAACTATTACTCTTATTTTTTAGCATAAATTTCTCCTATGTAATTTTGCGCAACTGTCATCGCCTGCATATGGTTGGGAACACCATACTGCTTTTTATTACCATAGATGCCGTTGCGGGAGATGTCGAGAATTTTATAATTTGTATTATCTAAAATTTTCCCTTCTCTATACATTCCACCCTTAGAGAAGTCCACATCATACACATCTTTAGATAGTAAATTATAGTCATTCATTGGTTCCATTGTTATTCCCCCTCCAATAATACACATCAACACCATTTAAGTCTTTATTTAGCAAAGGTTCGTTGCTGTATTTATAATCGCTGTTTTCGAAACGTGCTCCTGGCTCTTTTGGAATATGATCATCGCCTAAATGTATTCCATCAATTATGTTTTTTTCTTTACCATTTATGATAACTGCAACGCTTTCACCAGCAGATCCAAAGATTCCGTTTGTATAGATTTTACTAACACCTATTTTTTCAATAGCTTCCTTCCCCTCATAATGTTGTACGACCCACAATGCGATCTTTTGTCTGGCTTTAGCTTGCTCTTTGACTTCTTTCTTACTTTCCTGGATCGACTCGGCTTTTTGGCAGTTTTGTCTTTCGATCCGTAAATGTTCAACTTCCTTAATGATCGCTATACTAGCTCCGCCTATCAAAAATAGACTAACGATCATAACAACTACTAACTTGTATTTTCTTTGCATAGTGTCTTACAATTCCTCAATAATTTTTCTCTTTCTTACTTAAAACACATCATTTTCAAATAGAATTTTAACACTACAACTCACTAATATCCAATGTTTTTTATAAAAATAACCTGCACTAGCGATCTAGCATAGGTCACTAAGCTCATCCGCTCAAAAGTATTACAAGGCAGACAAATGCGCCTGTAATACAACGCCTGATATAAATAACAAGGGCACCACCATGATACAAAAAATGTATCATAGTGGTGCCCTTGTTATTTATACGGTGCTGACCGTACTCGAACTAAAACATTACACTTCTGAAATTGTATTTTTTCTTTAGATAGCGTCTTACTAAATAGCCAATACCAGCTAAAATCGCATAAACGATCGGTTCCATCGTGCGGTTGATCGAAACTGGGATAAAGGCGATCACCCCAAAGGCAACGATCCAGATCAAGATCAATTCTAATGTGATCAGTAAGGTCTTGATCCAACGCTTTTTACCCTTTTCTTTGCGAGCTGAGAGCATACTGCGATAAAAGAACGCTAAGCCGACCCCAGCGATCGTTGAAGTTGCTAACAAGGTGATCCACCCACCACTGACATCAGCTTGCTTTGGTGAAAAGACACCTAATAAGGTATACATGATACAGAACATGATAAACATGATCAAACCGTTATCCAAAGCTAAGATCCAAAACTTAGGTAATTCAGTCGGAGCTTCTGACTTTTTAGGTCCATTGACGATCAACTCAGCTTTTTCAGTGACCGTACCGTAGAGCTTAGTTGCCACGACCCCTTGCTTTTGCTTCTCCTTTAACTCTTGATACATTTCAGTTAAAACTTGTTCTTTTTGTTCCCGATCATAATTTTTTTCGGTCAAAGCCTTGTCTAAGTGGAAAAGATAATCTTCATTACGCTTAGTTAGACCCGAAAACTTACCATCACGCATCGTCACTTCGACTGCTTTAGCACGTGCTTGTTGCTGTTGTGCTGCCTTTTCATTGCGTTTACTTTCTGCCATGAACTTTTCCTCCTATCGCTTAAACGTTGAATCTAAATTCGATGATGTCACCATCTTGAACTTCATATGCTTTACCTTCAAGGCGCAAGCGACCTGCTTCTTTAACAGCTTGCATGCTCCCATACTTATCTAAGTCAGCAAATGAGACCGTTTCAGCGCGGATAAAGCCCCGTTCAAAGTCAGAGTGGATCACACCAGCAACTTGTGGCGCTTTCATCCCTTGTTTAAAAGTCCAAGCTCTAGTTTCCTTACCACCAGCAGTAAAGAAGGTTGCCAAGCCCAGTAATTTGTAAGAAGCACGGATCAAACGATCAAGCCCAGATTCTTCGACACCTTCCATTTCCAAGAATTCTTGCTTTTCATCGTCATCCATTTCAGCGATCTCTTCTTCAGTTCGGGCACAGACAGCCAAAGCTTGCGAACCTTCATTTTCCGCAAATTCTTTGATCTGTTGGTAATATTTGGAACTTTCTGGGTCGGCCATATCTTCTTCGGCAATATTTGCCACGTAAAGGACAGGCTTAGAGGTCAACAAGAATAAGCCCTTGACGATCTTTTGTTCATCTTCGTTAAATTCAAGTGAACGCACTGGTTTTTCTGCTTCTAAAGCTGGCTTGATCTTCTTTAAAACCTCAAATTCAGCCACTGCATCTTTATCCTTAGTCCGGGCTACTTTTTCTACGCGGGCATAGCGTTTGTTGACCGAATCAAGATCGGCTAGGACTAATTCTAAGTTGATCGTTTGGATATCTTCCAAAGGATCAACTTTATTAGCCACGTGGGTGATGTTTTCATCATCAAAAGCCCGCACAACATGCACGATCGCATCTACTTGGCGAATATTTTCCAAGAATTTGTTCCCTAGACCTTCACCCTTGCTAGCACCCTTAACGATCCCAGCAATATCAGTAAATTCAAAGGTCGTGTGTACGATCTTTTTAGCGGGAATGATCTCATCGATCCGTGCTAAACGTGGATCTGGAACTTCCACCATCCCAACATTAGGGTCGATCGTCGCAAAAGGATAGTTCGCCATTTCTGCCCCTGCCTTTGTGATCGCGTTAAATAGTGTTGACTTGCCGACGTTTGGCAACCCGACGATACCTGCTGTTAATGCCATTTGTTTTCCACTCTTTCTTAAAAAATTATTCCCCGGCTTTTTCTAAAACTTTCTTCATCTTCTTATCGAACTCTTTACGTGGCATCATGATCAAACGTTTGCAGCCGGTGCATTGGATCTTGATGTCCATCCCCATGCGAATGATCTCCCAGCGATTAACGCCACAGGGGTGAGTCTTTTTCATTTCAACGATATCATGCAATTCATACATAAGCATCCCTCACTTAATCTAAATGAATATCTAAAATATCCAAAATGCGGTTCAAATCATCCATCGATAAATACGAAATTTCGATCTTGCCCTTTTTCGAGCGTGCCGTGCTTTTGATCGCAACATTTGTCCCGAAGCGTTCCTTTAATAAATCTTCACTCTTTTGCAGATGTGGATCTAAAGCAACTTTTCTTTTAGCAGCTTTCTTATGGTTTTTCTCACCATTTAGTTCACTGACTAATTGTTCCAATTGACGAACGGTCAGATTTTCTTTGACCGTCTTTTTAGCTAACTGGACCAAATTTTTCTTGTCTTTTAATGATAACAAGGTCCGTGCTTGGCCCATTGACAATTGACCTGCTTGTAACATTTCCTTGACTTCTTTTGGTAAGCTCAACAACCGCAGATAGTTAGCAATATACGGGCGTGACTTTCCTAAGCGTTCTGAAACTTGAGCTTGGGTCAAATGCAAGTTTTCCATCAGCGTGTTGTATGCTTGAGCTTCCTCTAAAGGTGTGAGATCTTCGCGCTGAAGATTTTCTAGCACCGCGATCTCCATCATCTCTGCTTCATCTAGTTGACGCACGATCGCCGGGATCGTTTTTTTGCCAGCTAGCTTGGAAGCTCGATATCTTCTTTCGCCTGCGATCAATTCATAACCCATCACACTTGAGGAACGTACGATGAGCGGTTGAAAGACACCCTGTTGTTTGATCGACTCCGCTAGTTCTGCTAACCCAGTTTCGTCAAAGATCTTCCGTGGTTGATAAGGATTTGATCGGATCTCATCGATCTTTAGTTCGACCACAGTTTCTTTTGCTTGAGCGTCCCCTTCAAAAGTCGAAAATAAAGCTTCTAGCCCGCGCCCTAAGGCTTTGTTTTTCTTATTTGGCATCCGTCGCCAAAACCTCCTTTGCCAAAGCTTCATAAGCTAAAGCTCCCTTAGATCTTGGATCGTAATCAACGATCGCCATTCCGTAACTTGGAGCTTCTGATAATTTGATATTCCGAGGGATCACCGTTTGATAAACTATGTCGCCAAAGAAATTTTTCACTTCGGCAACGACTTGATTGCCTAGGTTAGTTCTAGAATCAAGCATTGTCATCAAAACACCCTCGATCTTTAGAGTAGGATTGAAGTGTTTTTGCACTAATTTGATCGTATTAACTAATTGGTTCAAGCCTTCTAAAGCATAGTACTCACTTTGCACGGGGATCAAGATCGAATCACATGTCGTAAAGGCATTGATCGTCAATAACCCCAGTGAAGGCGGACAATCCAACAAGATAAAATCATATTCATCCCTGATCAAGACCAATACATCAGCTAAACGTTTCTCACGCGCAAACTGTGAGGCCAACTCGATCTCAGCTCCAGATAACCGGATCGTTGCTGGAACAACATCTAACTTATCGCGTTTGGTATGTAAGATCGCATCTTCTAGCTCGACTTCATTGACTAATACATCATAAATATCTTGTTTGATCTGTCCCTTGTCGATCCCGATCCCGCTCGTTGCATTTCCTTGGGCATCCATGTCGATCAATAACACTTTTTGCCCGAGATCGGCAAGACTGGCAGCCAAGTTAACACTGGTGGTCGTTTTACCAACGCCACCTTTTTGATTTGCTAATGCAATAACTCTTCCCAAAATTATCCCCCCTAGTCTTTAGCGACTGGAATATCAATAATGATGCGATGGAACTCTTTTGTATCTTCTTCGGTCATATTGACTTTAATGCCTGATTTTTCAACCATTTGGACCGCTTTTTTCACAGTGTTGACAGCAACTTTTTGGTTAGGTGCCACATTCTTTGTGGTCGTCTTAGCTTTTTTCTTCTTGGCTGGTTTTGGCTGATCCAAGGCTGCGATCGCCGCTTCTGTTTCTTTGACCGACCAATCATTTTCCTTGATCTGAGCTAATAATTCTAATTGAGTAGCTTCATCTTCGACCGTCAACAAACTCCGCCCATGCCGTTCAGTGATCGAACGGTCTAAGATCGCATCTTGAACTTGTGGCGGTAACTTCAACAAGCGTAATTTGTTTGCTACAAATCCTTGACTCTTACCCATTTCTTTAGCTAAATGTTTTTGCGTCAATTCATTTAATTGCATCAAA
This sequence comes from Ligilactobacillus murinus, assembly GCF_003288115.1. Taxonomy (NCBI): domain Bacteria; kingdom Bacillati; phylum Bacillota; class Bacilli; order Lactobacillales; family Lactobacillaceae; genus Ligilactobacillus; species Ligilactobacillus murinus. Next base: position 1,577,070 of record NZ_CP023565.1, read on the forward strand.
TGAGCGTAGGCTTTAGCTTCTTCAACTGCTGTCAACCCTTCACGTTGTAAGTTTTCGATGATCGCTAAGGAAGCTGATTCAGCGTCACTCATCTCACGTACGATCGCTGGAACTTTTTCATAACCAAGCTTAGTTACTGCCCGGAAACGTCTTTCACCAGCAATGATCTCATATTGCTCATCACCTAACTTGCGCAAAACGATCGGTTGCAACAAACCATGATCATAGATCGTATCTGCTAATTCAGCAATACTTTCTTCACTAAAGATCGTCCGTGGCTGGTTTTGATTAGGCACGATCTTGCTCAATTCGATCTCTTGGACCCGATTTTTGTCGTTTGGTTCTTCTTCTTTGTTCTTCTTAAAAAATGAAAATGCCATTTTTATTTCCTCCCTTGGGGCGCCTGCAAAGGCTGCTTAGCTGGTGTGCCTGGCTTGCGCGGATATTTATTTGGCGTTATTTTTTTCTTTGAGATCACAATGATATGCCGCGTCTCATCACTCTTAGGCAAAGCGGTCTGGATATCTTCTTCAATTTTACCACCAAGTGTAGCCACTGCATACTTGGCATCGGCTAATTCTTCACTTGCTTTTTGCGCCTTTAATGCGATAAAACGCCCATTTAACTTGACTAATGGTAAACAAAACTCGCTTAGGACCGACAAACGCGCAACCGCCCGCGCCGTAACGACATCAAAACTTTCACGAAAACCACTCTTTTTACCAGCAAATTCTTCTGCCCGAGCATGATAAAAATACGTATCTGTTAAGTTTAATTTTTGGGATAATTCCTCTAAAAATTTGATCCGTTTATTCAAAGAATCAACGATCGTGACCTTTAAATTTGGGAATGCGATCTTAAGTGGGATCGATGGGAACCCAGCCCCCGCACCAACATCACAGATGCTAAAAGGACATGTTTGAAGATCTTTGACTTCAAGCGCCGGTAAAAGTGAATCATAGAAGTGCTTTAAATAGACCTCGTCTTGTTTGGTGATCGCAGTCAAGTTGACGTGTTCATTTGTGGCAACTAAAAATTCGTAGTAGGTTTGAAATTGTTGCATTTGCTCATCAGAAAGCTTTACTCCATGCTTTGCCAATTCCGCTCTAAATTCTTCTGGTGTCATTTGTTCCCCTCATCTGATCTAATTGTGAAACATTGTTTAATTAATATGTTTCACGTGCTATTATAATAGTAATTTATTTAATGCGGAAATACAAGTCTCGCCCCCGCAAATCAAGCTTAAATTTGGAGGATTTTAATATGGAACAAAATAGTATCATCAATTTCAATGAACCACTTGTCCCACGCTATCCTAAGATCCAGACCAAGCTCGTCTATGCCTTTAAAGACGGACGTCCCTTAACGTTAGATCTCATCACTCCCCCACTCTTACCAAACGTTAAAGCCCATTTTCCCTTACTCATTTATGTTCCTGATGTTGATGAGCACAATATGGTCAAGAGCGATGAGCGTTTTGCACAAATGCTAGAGATCAGCAAACGTGGCTATGCCGTAGCTCTAATTTCATACCGTACTAATTCTGATGTTACTGCCATGGTAAAAGACATCCACTCAGCCACCCGCTTTTTACTCGATCACGCCTTCAAATACGAGCTTGATCCTTACCGCTATCTACTGTTTGGCGAAGGTCTAGGGGGATATTTGAGTAGTTTGAGCATTCTAGAACAGGGACAACAACGGTCAAATGATGAAGATGTCAGACGCTCGCCTTTACGTTATAAGGGTGGAGTGCTATTAGAAACATCGCTGACACCACAGCCTTTTTCGGGGCCATTTCTCAGTGAGTTGCTCTTACAAAACACCCAAAAGTTACCCCCACTTTTGATCTTAAACGGTACCGCAGACAATACCCTGACTGATAAACAAGCAACCGAGCTCTTATCAACTATCCAGTCTCGCGGAAGTGAAGTTTCATTATTCAACTTTGAGGGGGCGACCCTTAGTTCTGATGCCTTCTTCACTCCATATAGCCTAGATTTCTTATTCGAATTTATCAAGCATAGTTTCACTAAAAAATAAACGAGGTCGTTCAAATGGATCAAACACAACAATTGGCACAGCTTCATGCCTATACTTATGAAAAACTGTCTCACGATCACACCGGTCACGACATGGCGCACATTGAGCGGGTCGTCAAAATGGCGCGTACCCTAAATGAAAAACTCGGTGGCAACAGCTTTGTCGTCCAAGCAGCAGCCTTATTGCATGATGTCGTCGATGAGAAATTATTTACCGATATCGACCAAGCTAAAGCCAGCGTTATTGCACAAATGCAGGCTTTAGAAGTGAGTCAAAGTGAGCAAGACCACATCATGGAGATCATCAGTAAGATGTCATTTTCGCACTCTTTAGCTGGCAAACAAGAACTTAGCCTCGAAGGTCAGATCGTCCAGGATGCCGATTGGTTAGATGCGATCGGAGCGATCGGGATCGCCCGTGCCATCTATTATGGTGCCCGCCACAAAGAAAAGCTCTACGACCCTGCTATGCCACCTCGAAAAGAGCTCGATAAAGCAGCCTACCGTGATCTTTCAAATGAAACGATCATCAACCACTTTTACGAAAAACTGTTCAAGATCAAGGATATGCTAAATACTGCTGAAGCTAAAGCGATCGCAAAAGAACGTCACGAACTAATGTTATCATACGTTACAGCTTTTAAAGCTGACTGGTAAAGTTGGTCTAGCATCAAACAAAATGCTTATCAGGTATTCATTTCAACAAATTTAGTATAAAAATTTATTGTTTACATATTTTTAAGTATTTTGTATCTAATCCTTAAGAAAACGATTATTTTTTCTTTATCTTAAGCGCCTATACTGTAACCATAAGCTAAAGCAAAACATCACACAGGTGTAGTCCTATAGCTGAAACATTACCTAGTCAGCCCCCCTTGCTACTAGGTAAACATACTCCTTTTTTCCTCCGCATTCCCCTTGCGGAGGTTTTTTATATCACAACGCTTTGAACCGTACGGATAGCCTAGAATAGCACCATAGAAAGGATGATAATTATGAAAAGAGATATCGACCCTTATAGAGACCGTTATTTGAAATCAAAAGCTACGACTAATGGGATTTTATGTTCAGCCTTTATCTGGTATTTGATCTTTGGTCTCTTTCATATCATTATCACTTGTTTAATATTGTGGTTTTTCTGGATCATCGTTGACCCTGTTGGACGGATAACCGAAACGATCAACACTACGATCCAGCAAACACGACCCCAGCAGCAATATTTTACTACACCCGAAACCACAGAAGAGGGTACTGACACAAGTGATGTTTATGAAGCTGAATAAAATTAATGATCTTAGTTGCGAAAAATCTATTTTTAAGTAAAAATAACTTTATAACACATAGGAAAGGATGACTCCAATGGAACCAGAAAACGATCCATATAGACACGCCTATCTCAAGGCAAAAGCTACGACTAATGGGATCATGCATGCCTTATTCAACTGGTGGTTAGCTTTTACGTTATTCAACTTAGTGGTCGTCAGCCTCTTCTTGTGGGCTTATGACCCGATCGGACGTCTCAATGATGCACTTGCGCCAGTCACCCAACCCCAAAAGCAAACACGACCTACTTTGGATCCAAGTACTGAAAGCCAAAGTAATATTTACGAAGCACCAAATGAATAACTCACTAACAAGTCAAAAAGGCCCACGCTGAAAACTTTTCAACGTGAGCCTTTTTCGATCACTTTACAAATAACTTGTCATAAAGCACAGTAGCTTCTTCTACTGTAAAGTGAGTCAATTCTGTAACCGCACTAATGACATCTTGTTTGGAATATCCCTTAGCAGTCAAGCGGCTGATCATATCACAAACAACTCGTTTTTCCCCTTTGGCCCATCCCTCAGTGAGTCCTTCTTTCCGCCCTTCCTTTCTGCCTTCTTTTCTACCTTCTTTTCGTCCTTCTTTTCGTCCTTCGGCTAGACCTTTTTTTCGTGCCTCTTTACTTACTTTTTTTGTTTCTCTAGCAAGGCGTGAGCGAAATTCTAATTCATAGAACATGTAATCACCTTCCTTTTGCGTGTTAGTTTTCAAAATAACAATATCATCAGCTATCTTACATGTAAGAGCACTCGTTGGAACATTTGTATCTACATATTTCAAAAAAGCCGCCAATTCTTGTGAAACAGCTGAAAAATCTTTAGCTTTAGCGTTTAAAATAATGTTATGTTCCCCTGTATCGAGTACCAGATCACTTTCTTTTACGCGCACTTCAGTCGTATATACCGGTGACCCTACACCGAAAAAATCAAAATCACAGATAAAGATCACATACGTATCGACCCTATCACTATAGTCTTGCCCAGCCTCCAAAGCATGCTGGGTCAAATAACTTTGATAATATGAGATCCGCTTACCTAAATTATGTTCATCACTGACCTGCATCTCAATATCATACATTCGTCCATGCTCGTCTTCAGCATAGATATCAAAGCGAGCCCCGTGAAAGACGGTATTTTGCTTATGCGTATCTTCTTTTTTGATGTTTTTAACGTCTACGATCCCTAAATCAGGTAAGATCAGTTGCAACAGCTCTAAACAAATGTCTTTATGCTCTGAGATGATCCACGAAAAGATCATCCCATCTTTAAAACCCGCTAAGTTCCATGCTTTAAGGGCCTCTTCATAAGTACTCAAATCTCCCATCCCCTTTTGACTTTATTTTGGATCTGTACGCAGGATTTTTCAAGTCCAAAGACTTACCTTTATACTGGGATTTCTAGCACTAAACTAGACTTATATCTAACACTAAAAACTATGCAAAAATTTTTCCTAGAATTTTTTAAATCGTAATTCAAAAGCTCTCAAAGTTTAATTGACGTACTCTCTTAAAATACTTAATCGTAATTTGAGGCTTTTTAGGCTCCACAACGCTTGACAGCAGTAATTTCAAACGTTAGTATCGTTAATGGTAATCATTACAATTTAAGAGAGGATATATTTATCATGCGAAAAAAATTATTTAGTTTCATCTTACTCGTGAGTGCTTTTCTAGCATTCTTCACCTTTGGTCACAAAAATACCGCCGCTGCATCTGATAAGCTAAATGTAGTAACGACCCTTGATTTTTACGGCGAAACTGCTAAGGCTGTCTTAGGTGATCACGGAACCGTCACTTCATTGATCACTAGTCCTAATGTTGATCCCCACGACTTTGAAGCCACAACTAAGACCGCTAAGATCGTTTCCAAAGCTGATCTTGTCATCTATAACGGTGCCGGCTACGATAACTGGGTCAAAAAATTGAATGGTAAAAAATATCTATCTGTGGCTGATGTCATGAAAGTTAAGGAAGGTCAAAATGAACATCTCTGGTATGATCCAACAACTATGGAAAAACTCGCCGATCGTTTGGCAACTGAATTTGGTAAAATACAACCTAAAAATAAGGTTGCCTTCAAGAAAAATGCTACTAAATACAAAAAAACTTTAGCTAAATTAACACAAACGCTAGACAAGATCAAACAAAACAGCAATAATCAAAAAGTAGCTGTTTCAGAACCAGTCTTTGACTATTCTTTAAAGAAGATGGGTTACAAGATCGCTAACAGTCACTTCGCTAAAGCAACTGAAGAAGGTAGCGACCCATCATATTCAGACATCAAGAAATTACAAAACGATATCAAAAACAAAAAGATCGCTTTCTTTGTTCAAAATACCCAAAGCGACAGCTCAGTGATCAAAAATATCGTTTCACTCTGTAAAGAAAGCAACATTCCTGTCGTCAAAGTTACTGAAACGCTACCTAAAAATAAGACATACGTAACTTGGCTACAAGGCGAATACCAAGCTGTCTTAGATACTCAAAAATAGAAAGAAGTAGTTATTCATGAAATCGATCCTATCAGTGCATAACTTGGATCTTTCCATCCCCAACCGCAAGCTTTTCTCCAATCTCTCCTTTGAGATCGCCCAAGGTAGTTTGACCTGTATCACAGGTGAAAATGGGGTCGGAAAAACAACACTCGTCAAACACTTATTGCAAGATCTAGCTAACAACTATACCGTTCACACGGTCTTTAATGTCAAGCGTGATGAAGTCCAATACGTACCACAATTGCGCAACATTGATGATGAATATCCCCTTTGCATCAAGGATTTCGTAGCTTTTGGTCTCAAAAAGCGCAATTTCTTTTGGAACCGCAAGCCTTTAAACGAAAAACTCGAACAGATCTTGACGGAGACAAAACTGACGCGGATCAAAGATCAACCTTTAGGCAAAGCTTCTGGGGGCGAAAAGCAACGGGCCTATCTAGCCCAAGCGCTCTGTGCTGATCCCAAGTTACTCATCTTGGACGAAGCTACCGCAAGTTTAGATACGACCAACAAACATGAATTGTTACAAATGCTACGTGAGGTCATGCAACAACACGGGCTAACGATCTTGTTTATCACGCACGATCCCGAGCTGATCGAACAATACGCCGACTATGAACTTCATTTGGAAGATCAAACTGGTGTCTTACTTGAAAAGGGGGCTAAAAAATAATGTTTGCTTATGATTTTATGCGCTATGCCTTTATTGCCGGGATCTTCATCGCTTTGATCTGTAGTGTTATGGGGACCTTTGTGGTAGCACGCCAAACATCTTTTTTCACCCATACGCTCTCTGAGATCGGTTTTTCTGGAGCTTCATTTGGGATCTTTATCGGGATCTCGCCTTTAGCAGGGATGCTGACTTTTACTACGGCTAGTGCCCTATTGATCGGGATGTCAGGTGAACGGCTCGGGCGACGTGAAGCTTCGATCAGTGTCTTTTCCGGTCTTTTCTTAGGGCTTGGGATCTTATTTTTATCACTCTCAGATAAACAAGCTAATTATGCGACAAGTATTTTATTTGGGAGCATCGTTGGGATCGACCGCAACGATATCGAAGTTTTGATCGCACTTAGCATCTTACTATTGTTGACGATCACGATCTTATTCAAGCGTCTAGCATATAACTCCTTTGATTCTCAAGGAGCTCAGTATAATCAGCGCTTTAACAAAACTATCTCGATCATCTTTTTAGTGATGCTCGCCTTAACGATCAGTATTACAGCTCAGATCGTCGGTGCGTTACTGATCTTTGTGCTCTTAACGATCCCAGCTTCGGCGACAAAATACTTCGCCCATCGACTCTACCAGATGATCGTTTTAAATTTCGTCTTCATTTTGGCTGGAGTTTGGCTTGGGCTATACTTTAGCTATCTCACTGATTGGCCAGTCAGCTTCTTTATCACCGTGATCGAAGCCTTGATCTATGGGGCAGCGATCGCCAAAGACCATTTAGCTAACCATCAAAAATAAACAAACAGGGTAAGTAGAACGTGTCGATACGAGCTACTTACCCTATTTGTTTAAATACCGCTATAAATAATATGCTATACTGTGCTTGAATTAATTGGCTCGCTTGAGCACAAGTTGTCCCCTAGTCTGCAAGCAAGGGGACTTCTTTTATTTTCACGAAAATATCACCGATCTAAGCGCCGGATCCCCCATAATACAATACATGTCGCTAAGATGAAATAGCCAACATATAGGAGCAAATATAAACTGTTAGGCTGAAAAATATAATTTACTGGTAAGATCACGGGCAATACGTAAATATTCAATAAAGCCTTGTTACTTGCAAAAATGATAAATAGGACCTCTAAAAAACCGAGCAGGATATTTTTAGTCTGATCGACAAAAAAAGTTAGCCCAACATGGATGTGCTCAAGTAAAACTACCAAAAGAAATGAGACTAGTGCTAGTTTTATCTGACCTAAAATCAACCATGTACTTGTCAGTGTAGCGATCGATAAGCAATCACTCAAAACCAATTTGCTTCCCCAAAGTCGATATTTTTTAGGATAACATCTGATCTCTTGAAATGAATTAGCCATTTTTTCTTGCTCAAAAAGCAAAACAGCACTCATACTGGTCACCAAGGGATAACCTGCAAATGTAAGCAATAAAACATCAACTAGAGCGACTCCATTTTTTAGCAAGAGCACATATGGGACCACAGTCACCAATTGGAGCACCATCACACCAACTGCGAAATACAGCTGGAAACTCCCCTTCAACTTCACACTTTCACTTCTTACTATTTTGAACATCCGATCTCCTCCCTAGTAACCAGAAAAACAGCACCGCACTCAATAACGCTGATCCAACTGAACTGCCAAACATACCCCAATCAACATTTAAAAAATCAGGTGACTGAACTCCATTTGGCTTAAGTCCGATCAAGGCCTCCACCACCTTGTAATGGTAAGTATATGGAAAGAGCAGCCATAGCTTAGTTTGAGCCACTAAAGGTGCGATGAACAAACACAGTAAACTGTTTATAACAACTACTAAAGATGCATTTAACCAATTAGATAGATAATAGATAAAAAAGATATTCCATAAACTTGTAACTAAAAGAGCTAAAATAACGACTATAAGACGCAAACTCTCTGCTTGTAGAAGTCCCCCATATAATAGAGTAACTAAATATATCGCTCCAAATAATATGAAGCTCGCCCCAAATAACGTTCTAAAGTTCAAGGCTACCTTAGCAAAATAGATCTGTTTTTTTATCTCTGTGCTCTCGATATTTTGAAAATCTCCTGCACTTTTTTCCCGCTTTACATCGCCTAAAAACAACAGGCCACCTAATAAAAACAAAAACAAGGCTTCCCACCAATATAGCGTAAAGGGTAGGAAGATCAAAACACCACCTATGAGATAGGCTAGCACTGGTGCAGCTAAAGTCACTGAGAAAAGTAGCGAATAGCGCTTTGTTTTCTTCAATTTTAAATGCTCTGAACTAAAAATCGCTGTTAAATTTGGCTCACGCATCCAAAACACCTCCGTGAACGATCTCAAAAAACTTCCGATCAAGATCTACCACATTTTCTCTACGATCATCGTAGCGGACCTTTCCTTTGTCTAAAATAACGATCTGATCGGCAACTTGACTGATCACATTGAGTTGATGGCTTGAGAGTAAGATCGTCATCCCCTGCGTGCTCAATTCTTTGATCAGCGCTAATAACTCTACTGTTCCTGCAGGATCTAAACCATTTGTCGGCTCATCTAAAATAAGAAAAGCCGGTTTTGTCAAAAGTGCCATCCCGATCCCTAAACGTTGTTTCATCCCTACTGAAAATTTTCCCGCACGCTTCTTGCCTGCATTTTGTAGGCCAACTTTATTCAAAATATCTCTTATTTGGTCATCATCTATGCCATACAACAAAGCTTTAGTCTTCAAATTATCAAAAGCCGATAGATTTTTATAGATTGCGGGTTCTTCGATCAAAGCCCCCAAATTTTCCTTAGGGATCACCGTCTCGCCATTGTAAAATACCTGTCCTTGCTCAGCATTTTTTAAACCAGCGATGATCTTCATCAAAGTTGATTTTCCTGCACCATTGATCCCTAACAGACCACAGACCGTCCCACTTTTGATCACAAAACTCACTTCATCTAAAACTTGACCATTTTTAAAGGCTTTTGATATTTTTTGTATTTTTATCTCCATTTTTAGCGCCTCCTTTATTTTTTATTATCATAGCTGATCAATTTCATAGATCATTCAGATATTCAAAATATGTATTTGATGATACAATACGAAAACCCCACCAAAGCATGGCGGGGCCCTCATTATTCATATAGTGCTAATCACATTTTCTTACACGCTCTAGGCACAATTTTACTTTAGCGCCCCCAGCTGGTGGATCAGATATCTCAAGGTACCCACCGTGTTTTAAACTGACCGCTTTAGCAAATGCCAAGCCAATCCCATAATGTTTCTTATCGAGATTACGTCCCCCATTTTCAGTAAAAAATAGCTTAGTTGCATCTTCCTTAGCGGTTTTAGAAAAAGGGGCTCCGTTGTTCCAGACTTCAAATATCAGTTGCGTTGCCGTCTCTTTAAACGTTACCGTAACTTTTCCCGCATCTTTTTTAGCGTGCTGACATGCATTAACAAAAATATTTAGGACTGCTCTACTGAGCGCTAAGCGATTGCCATAAAAAAACTTACTCTCTATTTCTAGCTCTGTCTGTAACTCAACTTGATACGTTTTGGCTATTTCGTTAAATTCGATAATTAGCTCAGAAATAAAGTCCGATACTTTCACTTCTTCTCTTTGATCATCATTCAACAGCCGTGTATAGGTCAACATACTGTTGAAATAGCGTTCAAATACTGCCATGCTTTTATTGATCGAAGTTAGATATTCAACCTGCTTTGGGGTCAACGAAGTCATTTCCAGTAATTCCACATTACCTTTAACAACTGTCAGCGGAGTTTTTACATCATGGGCCAAGGCAGCTATTTGAAAGGATAGATCTTTTTTCTCTAACCGTTCTTTTTCGATCAACCAAGCTAATTCATCACTTTTTTTGTAGAGATTGGTCAATATTTGCTCAAACTCAATGATTTTGACGTGTTTTCTAGGCTGATCGGTGCTACCTTCGCCCATGGATAGTGCGATCGCTTCGACATAGCGGAAATCTTTTGCCAGCTCACGTACAAGTCTAACGACGACGATCATTATCACTAAAAGAATTCCCAACATTACAAAAAGATAACTAATTTGGTTATATGAGATCACGCGCAAACGCTGATCAGCAAACTCTGGTACACTATTTTGGCGGATAATAAGCATATAATTTTTATCAGCAAAATATTTGTATTTTACTGTATCTACAGTCAGATCCCGCTTATTATCTTTAGCAATTTCAAAATTATTGATATCACTAGGAGCATATTTCCCCGTTAACAAGCGCTTAGATTTAGCATCATAAAGTGTATAGTCATACGGACTAGCCTTCATCGCTTTAGTTATATCCTGCTGACTAACATTTTTATCAAAAGTTACGTTAGCTTCATTAAATACTCTCAATTGTCCACTTTGTACCAGTAAAAATGAACCTAAAAATAAAGTAACTACGACCAGTAAGCTTCCAATAATGATCTCCAAGACCGCAAATAAGATTCGCTGTTGCATCGTGTATTTACTGATCATTCCACTTATACCCCATTCCCCGCACTGTTTTGATCGGGTCTACCCCGTACATTGAAAATTTATTGCGTATTTGATAGACATATTCGGAGATCGAACGAAAAAGAGCATCGGCAGATTCATCATAAACATTAAAATAGATCTCCTCGCGCGTATAGACCCGGGTCAGATCACGTGATAAAAGCTCTAAGATCGCATATTCACGTTTAGTAAGTGGTATGGCCTTACTACCGATATAGACCTGCTTTTCTTCCAAATAAAATGTGATCTGACCGAGATCTCTTCTGACTGTATTAAATTCGCCGTGAGCTTTTTTAGTTCGATCCTCGCGCTTTAGATCAGCCTCAACTTTAGCCACCAGTTGTTTTAAACTAAATGGTTTAACAATATAGTCATCCCCACCATTAGCCAAACCTTGCAAAATATCATCTTCGGTATCCTTAGCACTAATGAAGATGATCGGGGTCGCGATCTGATTCCTGAGTTGCTTACAAAGCTCGATCCCACTGATATTAGTCAGCATAATATCCAATAAGATCAAATCATAGCCCTGAAATTCAGCTAACTTTACCGGCAATGTAACTTCTTGAATCACTGTCACAGCGTAATTTTTTAGTTCTAACGCATTTTTCATGAGCTTTAGGATCTCCATATCATCATCTACTATCAAAATTTTGTGCATGCTACCACCTCATTTTATAGAGTAATAATACTAGATCTAATGAGCACAAAAAAACATTATGCTCCCTAAAAAAGGCTTATCCATACACAATTTATCACTCAAAAATCAGAGTCCTTTCAGAAAAATAAGAGCAAGTAATGAGATGATCACTACTTGCTCTTTATAACTTATCTCGTTTGGCGTGAATATAATCAACTACTACCGCTTGGCATCCCATTCTTGATAGAACTGATCCAAATATACTTTCAAAAATTCGTGGCGTCCCTGCGCTAGCTTCGTGGCATAGCTTGTATTCATAGTGTCCTTTAACTTAAGCAATTTTTCGTAAAAATGCATGATCGCTGTATCTTTACCATTGCGATACTCTTCCAAAGTGAGATTTTCTCTAGGCTTCATAGCTGGATCGTGGATCGGACGTCCAACGTGGCCTGAATAACACATTACCCGTGCGATTCCTATTGCCCCCATAGCATCTAAACGATCAGCGTCCTGAACGATCTTTCCTTCCAAAGTAGAAACATTTTCCTTTTGGTTTCCACCCTTAAATGACATCTTTGACACAATATCCATAACATGATCTAGTGTTTCACTAGACACGCCATTATCGACCAACCATGTATATACCCTTTTTTGGCCAGCTTCTTCGCTTTCATTTAATTTTCCATCAGCAATATCATGTAATAATGCCGCTAATTCACAAATATAAATATCCGCCTCTTCATATTTAGCAATTTCGATAGCGTTGTTTGTAACACGAAAAACGTGCCACCAATCATGACCACTACCTTCATTATTCAAAGCATCATATACATATTCGCGTGCATTTTTGACGATCAACTCTCTATTTTCCATAGTAAAACAGCTCCTTTGCAATTAGATATCTATCATTTTTCCCATATCTACTGACTCATATAGAGCCTCACAGATTTTCATATGTTTCAAATGATCAATATCTGTATATTTTTTCCTTGCTCAACATATGTGTGGTATGCTGTGACGATCTGTGAGAATTCTGTTCCTTATCTAAAGCTCAATTCGGTTTGTTTCTCTTGTTGGATCAAATATTTTAATTCAGCAAAGCTCTCGAGCTCTAACTTCTTCAACATTCGGAAAATCCTTGCCCGTGAAACATATAATTTTTTAGCTAACTCACTACTAGTCAAGTCATCCCACGCAAGATCGACTTTTTGCAAAGCTGTGATCATTTGGCGTTCTTGCTCGGTCAATTCCTGATAATGTTGGTTGATACGTGTTAATAGATCCATCATCTCACCCCTGTTTTTCCAGTTCGCTTTAATTCTACAAAATACTTTTCCATTACACCAACCATTCACCTTTTAAACTATATTCCTACTAAAAAGCTTTCATTGTTCGTGTTTTACTAGTAGATTTATTTAGTGATACATGCTAAAATCTACGCTTGTAGGGGTAGGAATTTATGCGTTACGGGCTTATGGAACGGAATGTGAACGTAGGCAGAAAGCTAAACCGTCATTTTAGCTGCGTGTATTTTCCGCATTCACCAATGATCTAACCATTACTGGTGCTTGTCTCCCCCCAAATTATTTTTAGGGAGATGTTTTTTTATGACGAATTTATCTTGGAGAAGTCCAAAACTCACGACACGAACGGTCACTTTAGCAGCGATGCTCATCGCTTTGCAGACGGTTTTAAGTAAGATCTCATTTGGTTCTGATAATCTAGTCAAATTCGGACTTGGCTTTATGGGCACGACTTTGATCGGATACTTTCTAGGGCCTTGGCTTGGCGGTGTTGCTTTAGTCATTGGCGATTTGATCAAGAATACTTTATTCTCTACGGGAAGCACGTTTTTTATCGGTTTTACTTTTAGTGCCTTTATCACTGGCTTGATCGCTGGCGCTTTTCTTTACCAACAAAAAGTTACTTGGCAACGTCTCGCTGTTTACCAATTCGTTCAGATCTTCGTGTCTAATATCTTCTTCAATACTCTATGGATCCATCTGATGTACCAAGCACCTATCTGGGAACTGTTGAGCGTTCGCGGACCTAAAAACTTGATCATGTGGCCGATCGAAGCTGCGATCAGTTTCTTGATCTTGCGCGCTGTTTCACGTTTAGACAGTCGCTTAATGCACTAATTTAGTTATTCCACCGATCAAGTATGCGCTTGGTCGGTTATTTTTTTACAACAAAAGAGGCTGTGACATAAGTCTCTATCTTTAAAGAAGACCATTCGAATTTTTTGAAAATTTTGAAAAATTCGAATGGTCTTCTTTTTGTTTTTATTATTTGGTGATATTTTTGAACTACTAGTGGACATTTTCCACATGTTCAATGCCATTAACGCTATCCCCATTTGTCGATTTACCTTTTTCTTACTTCGTACGGTAAATCGAGTAAAACCCAAATAAGCCTTCAAATTACCGAAAATAGGTTCGATCTCATACTTTCTTCTACGATAGATCTTATTTTTTTCAGTATTTGAAAGGTTTGTTTTTACTTTTCCCTTGAAATATTCCCATTGTGGATTGATATAGATCTTTCTGACATTTCCTTTTTTGGTCAATGCATTTGGATTTTCTTTACGATCTTCATCGAATTTTTCAGCTTCATATACTTTAAAATTTCGTTTATAACCATATGTATCATGGCGATATGCATAGCGTTTAAAGTTAAAACGAACATTCTTTGGATCTATATAGTAATCATCTTCAGCGTTATAATGCCAATTCATCACTTTGCGCTCATCTGATCTCCAACGTTTGGTTTCTTCCTTTAACATCGTATTATATGGAATAAGGTAATCAAACACTCCGAATTTATCTTCGATAAATTCATAGTTAGGTTCAGATCCATAACCAGCATCAGCAACTATCGGACCTTGGATAACATCTGCATCCATCTTTTCTAAAAATGGGATCAAAGTACGCATATCAGTTGGATTAGGTGCGAGGGTGTAGTCCAAAGCAAATTGATTATTAGCAGCGACTTGGAGATTATAGCCAGGTTTGGTTTGACCATTTTTCATTGGATCTTCTTTCATACGCATAAAAGTGGCGTCATTGTCAGTTTTAGAATAGCTGTTTCGCTCGCCAACGATGGCAAACTGTTCAGCATATTTAGAGTTTTTCTGTTTACGCTCGCGTGTTTGTTTTAAGTATTTCTTGGCCGTCCGTCGTTCCTGCTTCGCAGGATTAGGGGAGATCTTCTTAGTCTCTTCGACCTTTTCATTCAAATATTCAATTCGTTGTTCCAATCGGGCACATATCTCATCAAGTTGATCAACAGTCAGATCATCAGCAAAATCAATATTGACGATCGATTCTTTGATCTCTTTTAATAACTTTTTAGCTTTTTGTCGATTTAAATCATCATAGCGAATAGTATTTTTCTTCCAAACAAACGAGTATTTATTTGCGTTAGCAAGAATCTTAGTACCATCAATAAACACAGCCTCATCAATGAGCCCATTTTTTCGCAAATATTCTCTAAATTCAGAAAACGAACTTTTTAGCATCATCTCAATAGTATCAGAGACAACAAAGCGAGCAATAGTACGATAAGTAGGTTGGGCTTCCTGAGTCAACCACATGGCAACAACGTTTTCCCGAGCAAAACGTTCGATCTTTCGACAAGAAAAAATACCATAACTATATGCCAAAAGAACTAACTTGAGTAAGACCCGAGGTTCATATTCGAAAGGACGCCCAAAGGTATAAGAGTCATCAAAATCAATAGATTCGACTAAATGGTGTATGTAGTGTGCTTGATGATTTTTTTCAGGTTCATAGAAGGTCGCCATGTTCAAACTGAGTTGATTTATGTTACAATTACTGTGCATGGGTTTATCTCCTTTCTTTTTTGAGAGGGGTAGACTATAGGGCATCAGGGGGGGTTCTGATGTCCTTTTTTATTTATAGTATACAAAAACGGTCGTAAATGAACAATTTTTAAAGTCCATTTACGACCGTTTTTTGGAGACTTATGTCACAGCCTCTGAATTTTAATCAATGATCAAATGGACTTGCCTTTTTAACTCAGGCAATACCTCTTTAACAAACCACGGATTTTTACTTTGCCAAAGTTTGTTACGAGGCGAAGGATGAACTAACGGAAAGTACTCTGGCAAATATGCCCGATAATTGCGCACAACATCGGTCAATCTCGCTGTACTTTTGAGATGTAGATAATGTTTTGTCGCATAACTTCCCACTAACAGTGTCAGTTCGATATTAGGCATCTGTTCTAACAACAATGGATGCCATTTTTTAGCAAAATCTTTTCGTGGCGGTAGATCACCACTTTTACCCTTGCCTGGAAAATAAAAATCCATCGGCAAGATCGCAAAATCTTTTGACTGATAGAATTCTTCCCGTGAAACTCCCATCCAAGCCCGCAAATTATCACCACTAGGATCATTCCAAAACAACCGTGTATCCTGCGCTCGTTTTCCCGGTGCTTGTCCCACGATCAAGATCTTAGCTTCTTTTGGGGCTACATATAATGGCTCGATCCCAGCTTGCGTATATTTTTTATTCGCGGGATCATTTTTTATCGCTTCAAATATCTTATCTTGCATATCGTTCACCTGTCCTTATCCACAGCCTAGCACACCAATAAAAAAAGTGCCACACAAATGCGTGACACTAAGTCTTTGACGCGACCGCCAAAGCGCCCCTGCCAAGGAACTATATTATACCACGTTTATTTCATCGTGGTCGCATAGATCCGGCGTTCTTTTTGCTCGAATGCTTTCATAAAATCAACTAGAGCCTTTACTCCCTCAAATGGAAAGGCATTATACATGCTTGCCCGCATCCCGCCAGCCAAGACATGCCCTCGGATATTTTTTAGCCCGTTTTTCTCAGCTTGGGTGATGAATTTTTCATCAAGCTCTTTACTTCCTGTCGTAAAAGGAACATTGGTCAACGAACGATCAGGTGCATGTGCCGTTCCCAAAAAGAGTTTTGAGTTATCCAACATATCATATAAAAGTGCCGTTTTAGCCTCATTTTGTTGCTGCATCTGCTTTACGCCCCCCTGTTTTTTCAACCATTGGAAAACTAGACCAGCCGCATAGATCGGAAAAACCGGTGGTGTATTCAAATTAGAGTCACGTTTGATCAACTTCACATAATCAAGCATTGAAGGCAGATCTTGTTCTTTGTCTAAAAGCGATTCTTTAACGATCACTAAAGTCATCCCAGCCGGACCGATATTTTTTTGCGCACTAGCATACAAAAGCCCATACTTTTGGACATTGTGCTGATAACCCAAAATATTTGAAGATATATCTCCAACGATCGTTTGCCCTTGTAATTCAGGCAATTTACGATACATCGTCCCTTCGATCGTGTTATTGATCGTCAAATGTACATAATCATAAGGTCTATCCAAAGCGATCTCGTGTGGCAAATGGGTATAAGCAGAACTTTTTCCTGAAGCGACCACATCGACCCTGCGCTCAGGTACAAGTCGCGCATCCGCGATCGCTGTTTGCGACCAATGTCCTGTGTCGACAAAAGCAATATTTTTCGTCTTCCGGGCTAGATTCAACGGTACCGTCGTAAATTGTGTCGATGCCCCTCCTTGTAAAAATAAGATCTTGTAGTCTTTTGGAACAGCTAAAAGCTCTCTTAGATCAGCTTTAGCAGTTTGAAACATCTCTTCATATAGCACTGAACGATGGCTGATCTCCATCACACTCATCTCACTATCGCGATAGGATACCAACTCAGCTTGGATCTGAGCTACCACTTCGGGGGGCATCATTGCCGGTCCCGCTGAAAAATTATACACTTTCACAGCTCGTACCTTCCTTCTGACTCTAATTTAAAAAATTAATAATTGATAATAATAAATTTATTGGACCCCGCATCAAAAGTCAATATTTACCATGATTTTAAAGGGATATTTAAAATATATCTACTATAACTATTAATAATTATTGATAGTAACATTAATTAACGGTAATTTAATTTTTTTGTAACATCGATTTGCTCTCGCATTACATGCTTAGCTTCGACTAACTTTAATACAACCGGCATTTTCTCTCACTCTGATAACTTATGATTTTTGTAATACTTTTGTAACATTATTTTTTTGATATTTCACTCTTTCCTCATCAAAAATCTTGTTATATCAACATTTATAATTCTTTATCCATCTTTACTAAATCTTAATAAATTTATTTCTCCAATATTTTCAAGGGTTCGCGGTTATTTATTACAAAATTTGATAAAATGTAATCTTTTTTGCATTAGCTTGCAACATAAATGGATTAAAATAAATATATCAGTCAAATTGAAGTTAGTCGTTTAGAAATTATTGAAATTTATTTAGGAGTGAATATATATTTTGAATCATACAGCAAGAAAACTTTTAGTCGGTACAGTCGGAGCAGCTGGATTATTCTTGGCTACAACAGCAACAGCTAATGCAGATACAACTCATAAAGTTGCTAAAAACGATACAGTTTGGGATCTTTCACAAAAATATGGTGTTTCTATCCAAGCGATCGAAACTTTGAACAACATCGACCAAAACTCTCACTTGATCGTTACTGGTCAAACATTGAAAGTTCCAGCTAAAGATGCTCAAGTGGCTAAAAACAACGCTCCAGCCCAAGTTACTGATAAGAAAGCTGACACAGCAAACACTTCTGAGGTAACTGTTAAAGCTGGTGACACTCTTTGGACACTTGCACAACAATATAACACATCAGTTGAAAAATTACGTGAATTGAACGGCTTAGCTGCAGATGCTTACCTCATTCACCCAGGTAATGTTTTGAAGGTCAATGGTACAGTTCAAGCAACACAACAACCGGCTCAAACTGAACAACCAGTGCAACAACAAGCACAACCAGAACAACCTGTCGTACAACAAGAAGCTACACAAGAACAAGCTCAAGAACCTCAACTTGTTGTTTCAGCTAACCACACAACTCACACAGTACAAGCTGGCGAATCACTTTACTCTATCGCACAAGCTTACGGTGTAACCGTTGATTCTTTACGTGCTGCTAACAACTTGGGTGCTACTTTACTTGTTGGTCAAACATTGACGATCAACGATCCAGCTAAAGACCCAGCTCAAGAAGCTGCCACTCAACAAGCTGCTCAAGCACAACAAGAAACTGCCGCTCAACAAGCTACACAACAACAAGCTGCTACACAAGTACAACAACCTGTACAAAACCAAGCTCCAGCTCAAACACAAGCTCCAGCACAACAAGTGCAACAACAAGCACAACCTGCTCAAGTACAACAACCTCAACAACAAGTTGTTTCAACTTCAGCTGATGGTGCTGCGATTGCAGCTTATGCACAATCATTTATCGGTACACCTTACGTATGGGGCGGTTCTACACCATCTGGTTTTGACTGCTCAGGTTTGACACAATACGTTTATGCACACTTTGGTAAGCAGATCGGTCGTAACACGATCGCTCAAGAATCTGCTGGTGCACATATCCCAGTTAGCCAAGCACAAGTTGGTGACTTATTATTCTGGGGTACACCAGGTTCAACTTACCACGTTGCGATCTACTTAGGTGGTAACAGCTTCGTTGCTGCTCCAGAACCAGGTCAAAGCGTTAAGATCGGTAACATGGCTTACTTCATGCCATCATTTGCCGTACACGTAAACTAAAAGATAGCTTTAAAAAAGATTCAGCCATGCGGTCAGCGCCGTATGAATAACTAAGACCCAGCATAATGCATCTGCATCATGCTGGGTCTTTTCATAAAGATAAAAAAGAGCGTAGCCAACTTTTTGACTGCGCTCTTTTTACTATAATTCAACGATCGCAAAACCTGCTTGCCCTAAACGCTTATCTTGTTCGACTAGATTTTGTCCCAGTAATAATTTACAATTTTGCGGTAAGATGATCTTAATGCTCCCATAGCCTAAGTTAAACAACGCAAACAGCCGTTTATCGCCTAAGCGCCGGCTAAAACTCAAATAAGAATATTGATTGCTACATTGGCCCCACTCAAATGAACCTTCACACAATACATTGTTATAACGAATCCGCATTGCTAATAAAGTTTTCAAGAAGCGTTGCATTTCAACACTTACTTGATCATCTTTCCACTCCATGCATGGCTGTAAGGCGGCTTCAGTTCCCGCCTTAATTCCTTTTTCAGTACCATAGAGAATACTTGGTGATTCTGGTTGCATGAACATAAATGCCAAAACTGCACGCAACAATTGGACATTACCCTCGCACTTGGCTAAGATCCGCTGTGTTTGTGGACTATCCGCTGCCAAAAGCGAAGCTGAAAGCGTACTTGGATCAGCCCGTAATTGATGCTCATTTAGCGCATAGGCTAATTCAGTCGGCGGAATATTCTTAGTGATAAAAGTTCCCTCAACTAGTTCACGCACGTCGATCGAATTATTTCCCGCAAAAACATCGTCATGTTCAGCTTTTTTAGCGATCGTATTTCCTAAAAGATAGATATCTGCCTTAACTTGACGTAATGTTTCTAGTAGGTAACGTTTAAAGGCAGCTGGGATCTCATTAGAATCCGCAATGCTCCAGCCATCAATATCAAAATTACGTGTCCAGTACGTCAAAATATTACCAAAATACGCTTGGACCTCAGGATTTTCCAGATCGACTTTTGGCATATGTGGATTGTTGTTCAGGGCTTCATAGGTCAAACGTTCAGAATAATCAGGCAATTCACTAGGTACGTAACGCACCGGAAATTCCTTGATCAAAAACCATTTGGCAAAACTCGACCGCGCCCCATATTTACGCACATCTTGCCATTGAAGCGAAAAATCACTTAGATGATCGCACGTGATATCTAACATGACCTTCATCCCCCGTTGATGGATCGCTTCGATCAATTCTTTAAACTTCTCTTTGGTCCCAAAGGCTGGATCGATCTCATAGTAATCGATCGTATCAAATTTATGGTTAGAATAAGCATCAAAAACTGGACTTAAGTAGATCCCATTAAAGCCCAATCCTTGAATGTGAGCTAACTTGTCGATGATCCCTTGCAAGTCGCCACCAAAAAACTTTGCTTTATCAGCTTTTTGGCCCCATTCAAGTGTATCTTTAAGATCTTTTTTTTGATCACCATTGGCAAAGCGATCTGGCATCAAGCGGTACCAGATCATCTTTTTCGTCCATTCTGGCGTTGTTGCAGTTTCATCCAAGACTAAGTATGGTGTCAAAAAACCCGTCATTTCTTGAACAGCTTTTGGAGTATAGAGTTGCATTAAATTGGCATCATATAAAAGCTCATTGCCTTCACGATCAAGTAAATGAAATGCATATTTTAGCTTGCGGGTTACAGGGATCGGCAGTTTAACTTCCCAGACGTCATAGATCCCATTTTGCAGACGCTTATCCATTTCTTTAGTCGCATATTTCCAAACATCTGTTTGACCTGAATCTTTGACCAGCATCTGTGGTGCTCCAAAAATCACCTGCACCCGCGTAATATCGCGATGCTTGGTCTTTAATTGTAACCGATAGTTTTGTTTATTCGCCATGTACGCCATCTCGCTTGCTGGGCGGTGATAAATAGCTGATCTTTCCATACAAACCTTCCTTTTGCCTAAAGTATTTAACTCTATTATAGCCCAGATAGCGCAAAAAAAGCAGTCAAGAAAAACTCAACTGCTTGAACTAAATCATTAAATTACTTGGTAAATTCACCATCAGCGATCTCATCTAAAACCGTCTTTGATGGGATAAAGAACAATTGGCCTGATAAAATCTTCGAGAACGACAACAAGAAATCATGCCCCTTGAGCATTGACAGTAACATCAATTTAGTCACTTGCCAATAACGCGAATAGCCCATAAAATACGTTCCCGTCTTACCGGAAGCCGGATCAGAATAAGGGACATTCATCCGAATGATCTTTTGTTCTTCACCATTGAGCTCAACTTTTGAGACAACATTGTGCGCATTTTTGAACTTCTCATCGTCATCAAGTTCAAGGTCATTGAACTTTTGACGTCCGATCGCCTTTTCTTGATCTTCAGTCTTGAGTTTGTTCCAAAAATCCATGTTATGCAACCACTTTTGCGCAAAGGCATAAGATCCATTGACAAATTCTGGATCTTCATCACCGACTAAAGCATATTGGGAAGCTAACTCCATCTCAGGTGCTTCTGTCCCATCGATAAAGCCTACGATCGCACGCCCCTCAAAGTAACGAAAGCCCTTCGTTTCATCAACCACATTAGTGATATCACGTAAAAAGAGCATAAATTGTGACATTGCTTCGTAAACAACGGCTTCATCGTTAGCCCGAATGTGGAAGAAAAGATCCCCTTTTGTTGCTGGCATCTCGTACTTATCTCCCCGCAAGGTCTGATATGGAACAAGCTCTTTTGGCTTCGGTGCATTAGGGAACAAATAATCCCAAGCATCACTACTAAATCCAAATGTTGCCCGTAAGCAACCTTCATTGTCTCGAATATGCAACGAGCGCAAGATAGCTTGGTAACGATCAGCAAAAGCAGTGATCACTTCTTGTTCATGCTTTTGATCTTGGCGCTTTAACTCAAGTACCGTGAATTGTACATGCTTGCCAGCATCTTTCCAAACATCTTGGGCTAATTTTGGTTCGACTGTCATTTTTTGACCCCCTTTTTGATTTTCGCCTTAATTTTAGTCCTTTATCCCAAATTCGACAAGCGATATTATTCAAAGATCACAAAGCCATTCTTTTCCAGTTTCCCGTCTGTCAAATTTTGTGCCAGGAGCGTTTTACCAGTTGGAGCTACCGCATACGGCTTTTCACCTAAATTAAAGATCGCACAGAGCTTAGTAGCCGCTTTTTGGCGCGTTAATTTTACAACTTGGGCTTCCTCATCTACTTGCCAAGCATAAGTTCCATAGCTGAGTACAGGTTGCTGATCTTTACGCAATTTGATCAAAGCTTTCATAAAAGCGAGCATCTTTTGATCTTGCTTGTCTTTATCCCAGACCATGCAAGCTCGACACGCTGGATCATTGCCACCAGCCAGCCCAACTTCGGTCCCATAGTAAATACATGGCGACCCCATTTGCAAAAACATCATGGTCAAAGTCAAACGCGTTAGATCTTTATCACCTTGGCAAAGCGTCAACAACCGAGCTGTATCATGCGTATCCATCGAATTTAACATCACTTGATTTGTCGGCATGCGATAAAGCATCAGTTGTTCATTTAAACGCGAGACCATTTCACTGAGACTGATCTTTTTAGCCACTATTCCATCACTTAAAGTTTCTGTAAATGGATAATTCATCGCACCGTCAAATTCATGTTGGTTGACCCAACTTTGGGCATTGTGCCAAACTTCACCCAAAACATAAAAATCAGGCTTTAAGTAATGCGTCAGTGAATAGAAATGACGCCAAAAGTGATGATCGATCTCATTTGCCACATCTAAACGCCAAGCATCAATATTGAATTGTTTGATCCAATACGCGGCGATCTCATGCAGATAATCTTGCACTTCACGCGAAGCCGTATTTAACTTCGGCATGTGGGGCGTGTTAGCAAAGACTTCATAAGTTAGATCACGGGCAAATTCATCATTATCCGTCTTAGTATAGCTGACGGGAAATTCATTGATGTGAAACCACGAAGCAAAGCGTGACTCTTGCCCATGTTCGATCACATCTTGCCACTGCATCGAAAAATCGCCCAGATGATTAAAAACAGCATCCAACATGACTTTCATCCCACGTTTATGCGCTTCATCGACCAAACGCTTAAAGGTCTTTTTGTCCCCAAAATGCGGATCGATCGTAAAGTAATCGATCGTGTCATATTTATGGTTGGAATGTGCCGTAAAGATCGGACACAGATATAGGCCCGTGATCCCGAGCTCTTGTAAATAATCTAAGTGGTCGATGATCCCTTGAAGATCGCCCCCAAAAAAGTTTTCACGCGTAGGTTCTTCACTGCCCCAAGGTAATGTCTTGGCTGGATCATTTGTTAGATCACCATTGGCAAATCTTTCCGGAAATATCTGATACCAAACTGTTTCTTTGACCCATTCAGGTGGAGCGATCCGATCGATCTCATGCAAATATGGCATGCGAAAACAGGTCAAGTCTAAAAGATTTTCTGCAGTCGCAGGGACAAATTTCCGGTCATCATAAAGCCACTGATGTCCCCCTTTGTCAGTGAGCTTAAAAGCATACTGTAATCGGTGCAAAGGTAATGTTACTTGCGCTAAAAAATAATCATGTGTCTTAGTGATAAAGGCCCGATCCATCGTAACGGTCTCATACTCCCAAGCTCCAGCATCTTTTTCATTGACTTTAGTTCCATATGGATCACCATATAGCAATTCAACTTTAAAAACATCATCATGTTTGACTTTCAAACGGATCTCAAAAACTCCATTAGCCCCTAAGTAAGCCATCTCACTATCAGGGCGGTGATAAACTGCTGCAATATCCATCGTTTTTCCTCACTTTTTATTTTTGTAAAATGAGCGATCCATATGGTGCTAATTTGGCTTGTGCTGCACTAACTTTAGCATTTTGGCTCAAGAGCACCTTAGTAAAGGCACCACACGGATAACTCTTCTCATGTTCACTTAAATTACAGATGACCAACACCTGTTTATGTTCATCTATTACTCGCCGATACACATACAACTCAGAGCTAGTATTTTCTAAAATAAAACGCCCTTCAATAAATACCGGTTTTTGCTTTAACTGTAAAATTTGGCGATAAAAATTCAATACACTATCAGGATCACTCATTTGTTCAGCGATACTGGCAACATTTTTTTCTTTAGACCATTTCCAGGGCTGAACGTTAGAAAAGCCAGCATAGGCCGTCGTATCAAACGGTAATGGTAAGCGAGCTGCCATTTTATGAGCTTGACTAGCTTTGCGCAATATCTCGCCATCACGCCAGCCTTTTTGCTTTGCTTGCTTAGCAAAATCAACGATCTGGGGATCTTCAAAATCGGCCACCGTGCCTAAAGTTTGCGAGCGCATGCCTAATTCTTCCCCATAGTAGATACAGGCTATGCCTCGCTGTAAGTACATCAACGTTGCCAACATTTTTGCACAAGCTTTAGATTCCTTTTTAGGCGCAAAACGACTCAAGATCCGTGGCATATCATGATTGCTCCAATACAAAGTTGGATAACTCACCCCTTCAAGTCGCTTTTGCCACTCGAGCATGTTGGATCTAAAGCCGAGAATATCTAATTTCACAGGCTGTCCGATCTGAGGCAGATCAGACTCGACTTGGCTTTTATCTTCAGCAAAGTAGCGGAAAGTCACGACCGTATCACAGCTCTCTTTTTTGGGTGTCGTGTAATCCACAGCAAGATCGATGTCGGCACTAGCGGCTTCACCTAAAATGAAGATATCGGGCTTTATCTGGTGCAATTGAGCGATAAATTCTTTTAAATAAACTTGAACTTGCGGTAAGTTGGCATAAAACATCTCTGCGATCTGGGGCTCAGCTGACTTGGCTAACATATCCTGCTCAAAGTCGGCTTTGGCAATGTGGATAAAGGCATCCAATCTAAAACCATCGACGCCATGCTCGAGCCAAAACTTAGCGATCTTGAGCATTTCAACTTGGACTTTTGGTTCAGCCCAATTCAAATCAGGCATTTCCTTTGCAAACAGATGAAAATAGTAATTATTTGAGTCAAGAGGATCTTTTTGCCACACACTTCCGCCAAAAAAGGAGCCCCAATTATTTGGTGGACCACCATTTTTACCTTGATGCCACAAATAACAATTGCGAAATTCACTGTCTTTGTCCTTTAAAGCTGCTTGAAACCACGGATGTTGGTCAGAGGTATGATTCATTACAAAATCTAAAATAATGTCTAAGCCCAAGGCATGCGCTTTAGCCACTAATTCATCAAAATCTGCCATTGTGCCCAATTTTTCATCGATCTGATAATAATCAGCAACATCGTAACCGTTGTCAATTTGGGGTGAAACATAGATCGGATTGAGCCAGATCGTATTTATCCCTAGTTGCTTTAAATATTTGAGCTTAGCCGTGATCCCTTTTAGATCCCCGATCCCATCACCATTACTATCCTTAAAACTTTTGGGGTATATTTGATAGATAATGCGCTCTTTAGCACTTAATGTACTCACTTTTTTCCCACCTTTCTATAAAATCTCACACCTTAATCTTATAAAAGTATCGACTTTTTTGCAATCGTTTGCAAAAAATATTTTTGTATATCGATAACTTCCGTCTTAGAAAGCGGTTGCAAAAAGATAACTAATACCTTAAAATTAATCTGTAAATTTTTATAAAGAAAGTAGTGATATATATGACTACCTTAAGAGATGTGGCTAAAAAAGCTAACGTTTCCCAGATGACAGTCTCGCGCGTCTTCAATCATCCCGAAACAGTCTCCGATGAGCTAAAAGAGCTCGTCTTTTCTGCTGTAAAAGAACTCAATTACCATCCAAATGCAAGCGCTAAAGCTTTGAAAAATAAAAAGACTCAAGTCATCAAAGTCTTGATCTTAGAAAATATATCCAGTGCCGAACCATATTATATGCGGGTCCTGGCAGGAATCACAAAAAAACTTGATACTTTGCAATATTCCTTACAACTCTCATCTCAATTTGACCTAGATATCGACACTTGTGATGGTTTGATCGTCATGGGAGCTAAAAATACCGATCACCGCAAACTCGCTAAGCTCGACAAGCCGCTTGTCTTATTTGGGGAAAATCCGTATTTTGATTTTGCTGATACCGACAACCAAAAAGACATCTATCAAGCTACTATTTACGCTGCCCATTGTGGCTATGAACATCTCTATTACATCGGTTTAGATCATCTTGAAACTTTTGCTAAAAAACGCCGCTCTGGGTATGAACAAGCCATCAGTCACTTAAATAAAAATTCCCAGATCTTTACTATTTCAGGCGCACACGACGGTGAACTTGATTTTTTAAAATGTTTGCCACTCAAAAAAAACAGCGCTTTTATCTGTGCTACAGACAAGATCGCGCTTGAAGTCAGCTCTATTTTAGAGACCAAGGGAGTATTACCTGATGATTTTGGTGTCATTGGTCATGATGGTATCCTACTAGATAAACTCTTTGATCATCACTTGACCACGATGGCCCAAAATTTTGAACTCATGGGAACTTATCTAGCTGAGATGCTTTTAGCCAAGATTTATACTAAACCACTTTTAAACAGTCGCCTTTTCCCCGCCGATCTACTAGTTCGTCAGACAACTAGACCACTGCGATAAAATGTTAGCGTTAACATAAAGAAACCGCTTGCATAGATTATTTGCTACTGTCTATAATGGAGGCGTAGTTAAGCAATTATTTAATTTTAAGGAGGTTTTTTCTGTGTTAAATAAAGTAAAAAAATTCGGCTTCTTGGCCTTAGCCGCGAGCAGTATCGGACTTATCTTAGCGGGGTGTTCCAATTCTAAAAAAGAGGCGGACAACAAAACGATCACTATCACCGTCGATAAAGGCTACAAAGATTATATCAATCGTGTGAAAGGCGATTTTGAAAAGAAGAACGGTGTCAAAGTCGAAGTCAAAACAAAAGATGCCTTGACCGCACTGGATAACTTAAAACTCGATGGTCCAGCAGGTAAAGCCGCCGATGTTTTAATGGCACCATATGATCGTGTCGGTGTTTTAGGTAAACAAGGTCAATTAGCTACCGTTAAACTTCCAACTGACGGGCGCTACAGTGATGCCGATAAGAAAAATGTCACTTTAAATCAAAAACAATACGGTGAACCTGTGACGATCGAAACACTGGTCTTATTTTACAATAAAGACTTGATCGATCATGCACCAACGACATTCCAAGAATTAGAAGAACTATCTAAAGATCCTAAATATGCCTATGAAAACGACAAGAGCAAAAACGTCGCTTTCTTGACACAATGGACTAACTTCTACAACGCTTATGGTCTGATCAAAGGCTACGGTGGTTACATCTTTGGGGATAATGGGACCGATCCTAAAAATATCGGTCTAAATAACAAAGGTGCTGTAGAGGGGATCACTTACATGACCAACTGGTTCAAAAACACTTGGCCAAAAGGGATGCAAGCAAAAACTTCAAACCAAAACTTTATCACTGATCAATTCACTAAAGGTAAAACAGCCGTGATCATCGATGGCCCTTGGCAAGCAGCTGCTTATAAGAAAGCAGGCGTCAATTACGGTGTGGCTAAACTCCCTACTTTAGCTAACGGTGAAAAATATCAAGCCTTTGGTGGTGGTAAAGCTTGGGTCATCTCACAATATTCCAAGAACAAAGGTATGGCACAAAAATTCATTGATTACTTGACCAATGATAAGAACATGCAAAAATTCTACGATATGACTCAAGAAGTTCCTGCTAACGAAAAAACACGGACCGCTGTCGCTAAAACAAATAACGAACTCACTTCAGCCGTGATCGAGCAATACAAAGACGCTTCACCAATGCCAAACATTCCTGAAATGACAGAAGTTTGGACTGGTGCTGAAAATATGGTCATCAATGCCGCTAGTGGTAAAGATACACCAAAACAAGCAGCTGATAAAGCTACAAAACAGATCCAACAAGCTATCAAGCAAAAATACAAAGAATAATTGGTGATGTCAAAAGGGCTTTAGCAAAACTAAGGCCCTTTTTTCATAAAGAAATGGAGTGAACTTTCGTGAAAAAACAAGAGTATGATAAAAAGATCATTCTCTATGCTCTTATTCCCGGTTTGGGACAGTTCAAGAATGGTCAAAAAGAAAAAGGGGCGATCTTCTTAACGATCTTTGGTCTCTTTTGCCTCGAATCAGCCTTCTTTGGAATCAATGCCTTACAAGAATTGATCACTTTAGGAAGCGAACCTGGCATAGATAATTCCATGTTTTTGATGGTCCGTGGTACTTTGCAACTTCTAATTACTTTGATCTTTGTCGGTTTTTATGTTTCCCAAATTCGCGATGCGATCAAGGTCAACAAAAATAAAACTATAGGTCTTCCAATCGCTACTGGCTTTACTGGTATCAAAGGATCGCTTGCGACCCATGGTTTTCCCTATCTATTGACGTTTCCGGCCTATATTTTGATGATCTTTACGATCGTGTTGCCTGTCTTAGTTACTCTCTTTATGGCATTCACTAACTATGACTTCAACCATATCCCTCCAGCCGCTTTGATCGACTGGATCGGGATCCAAAATTTCAAAGACATGTTCTTTTTGAGCTCCTATCGCTCAACTTTTATGGCTGTCTTTAGTTGGACGTTGATCTGGACATTGATCGCTTCAACACTTCAGATAATCTTAGGCGTCTTTACCGCGACAGTCGCACATCAAGATTGGATCAAAGGTAAAAGGATCTTTGGGATCATCTTCTTATTACCTTGGGCTGTACCTGCTTTTGTGACGATCATGAGTTTTTCTAATATCTTCAACGATTCAGCTGGTGCGATCAATGTTCAGATCATCCCATTGCTCAACAAATTGCTGCCTTTTGTTGATCTTTCAGCGATCAATTGGATGACCGATCCGTTTTGGACTAAAGTCGCTTTGATCATGATCCAAGGTTGGCTGGGGTTTCCTTATATCTATGTCCTTGTCACCGGGATCTTACAATCGATCTCAGATGATCTCTATGAAGCTGCGACGATCGACGGTGCTTCTCCGCTCCAAAAGTTCAATAACATCACTTTGCCAGCGATCCTAAGCGTTGCAGCTCCAACTTTTGTGACTCAATATACTTTTAACTTCAATAATTTCTCGATCATCTACTTATTCAACGAAGGTGGGCCGGGTGATGTTGGTGGTGGTGCTGGCAATACCGATATCTTGATCAGTTGGATCTACAAACTAACGACCAACACAACGCCTCAATACGGTTTAGCTTCAGCTGTGACTTTGCTCATTTCAGCGATCGTCATCGCTGTATCGTTACTCGTCTTTAAAAAGACTAATGCGTTTAAAATGGACTGATCTGATATCTAGCGAAACGATAAAAGTGGAATGGATATCTAATTTTGATACGATAAATCATAGAAAGGAAATGCTATATACTCTCGCCAAATTCCACGTATATATAGCAATAATAACAATATGACAACTAAGATCAAAAATAGTGGCTCGATCAAACGTGGGCGCTTTTTCAAAAAATTTTTTACCTACTTTTACATGGTAACTCTCAGTGTCGTTATCTTATATCCATTACTTATCACCTGCTTGACTGCCTTTAAGGACAGCGAAGTCCAAGCTTTCACTTTAAACTTCACAGGTCCTTGGACACTAAATAACTTTTCAGAACTATTTAGTGCTACCTTATACGGTCGTTGGTATCTAAACACCTTAGTCATCTCGTTTTTTACGATGGTGATCCAAGTAGCCGTTGTGACTTTAGCCGGATATACTTACAGTCGTTACAACTTTGCTGGTAAAAAATGGTCTTTGACTTTCTTTTTAGTAGTACAAATGGTCCCGACGATGGCAGCTTTGACCGCCTTTTATGTTCTAGGGATGCTCATCAACGGTCTTGATCACTACTGGTATTTAACTTTGATATATATTGGTGGTGGGATCCCAATGAATACTTGGCTGATGAAAGGCTACTTTGACACTGTTCCATATGATTTTGATGAATCGGCTAAATTAGACGGCGCAGGTAACTTCACCATTTTTTGGAAGATCGTGATGCCTTTAGTCAAGCCGATGATCGCTGTGCAAGCGTTATGGGCTTTCATGGGACCTTTTGGTGATTTCATGACTGCCAAGTACTTACTACGCGAAGATGCCAACTTGACTGTTGCCGTAGGATTACAACAGTTCATCCAAGATCCAAAAGATCAACAGGTCGCACTCTTTGCCACTGGCGCGATCTTGATCGCAGTACCGATCTGTGCTTTATTCTTTTATCTACAAAAATATTTTGTCACTGGCTTGACCGCTGGTGGTGCCAAAGGTTAAAACGAGGTGTGTCTAATGCGTGAATTATTTCCGTTCAATTATTTTTATGCTCAACTAAGTCCAAAGAAGATGTTTGCTGGGCGTCATACGCTAAATTGGGCTCAAATGCTTTTAGTCTTGCTTTTCTTATTAGCTTTGAACCTATTAGCGATCCCCTTTTATTTTCAAAAGCAAACAACAGTTGAGCTTAAAAACTATCTCCCTCGAGTAACAGAGCTCTTGCAAAATAAAAAGCTCCAACAAGTGGCACACCAAACTCCATTTAGAAATGGAAGTTATTCATTTACCAAAAAAGAGATCATCTTTGAAAAGCAAAATAAATTGATCGCTTTGGACGAAACGACAACTACAGCCAAAAAATATGCCGTAGCTATCATTTTACAACCACGCTCTTTTATTTTTCATGAAGGTAGTCAGACTTATCGTATCTTTTACCAAAGAAGTTTTCCGCCTAATAAAGGAGACATAGCTAACCAGCTAACTAAGAGTTGGTATCAACAAAATAAAGCCACGCTCACCTTCTCGATGATGGCGCTCGTCTTAACGATCATGTTGGTGACCGATCTGATTTTTATTTTAGGTGGAGCTTTCTTTTTATGGCTCACCCGTAATAGTCCCTTAACTGATATCACGACTTTTAAAGAAGCGACTAACTTGATGCTAAACATCCTAGGCCCAGCAAGTTTGCTTTCCGCTTTTTTGGGGTTTATCTCATTTAACATCGCTAGTCTCATGTTACTACAAACATTTGTGTTAGCCTTGTTATTTATCCTCGTTTACGCTCAGACACACTTTAAAGACCAATAAAAAGAGGCACCAGACCTGCGCTAAAGGTTTGGTGCCTCTAATATTATTGATCAAACATACTTGCATACTGTTCCATCCTTCTGTATTTGTGAGATCAATAGTCCTTCTTTACATTCAGCTAGTTTCATATATATGTGACCAGTTTTATCATAAAAAGAAGAATTACCACAAGAAAGCCAATTACCAGTCTTATCAGCGTAATTTACGACAGCTGATAAAATATCATACTTACTACTTATTTGACTAAAATTGTGTTCCATTTCCTTTTTCCCTTCCCCTCTGCTATATAAGGAACTCCCTATAAACATATCTATTCCTCTATCTTTTAAAGCCGTTATATGCTCTGAGTGGGCAGAATCAAAACAGATCCCTATGCCTATACGGAATCCCTTAATGGTGATCAACTTTGCTACCGTCCCTGGCGTAAAGAACTCACTTTCCATACCATATAAATAATTTTTTGAAATTATCTCTTCTATATTCCCTTCACAGTTAATATACAGAGCAGAAATATAAACTCTATTTTGAATCCTAAGAGGCAACCCTATTAAAAAAGAAATGTCATTTCTTTTAGCCATTTGACAAAGAGATAAAATGCGTTCGTCATTAATTTCCAAAATATTATTTTTTTCCATAATGTAAGGCAAATCATATCCTGTTAAAAATAGCTCTGGAAAGACCAAGAAATCAACTTTTTTCTGGGATGCTTTTTTTACTATTTCTTCAATTTTTGACATTGTTCTATTTATATGGTTTAAATCATTATCAAATTGGGCTAAAGCTATTTTTATTATTTAGTTGCACATATCAATCTTCCTCTGCTCTATAATATTTTTAAATATTTCAGGATTTGTTAAATTATAGTAATATCCACCTGTTTAACACTTTCTAGTATGGTTGAAAACTCTATACTAGTTTTTTAGTAAAAAACACTTCCCACATTTCTATAGGAAGTGTTTTACGGGTCATCCATATCAGTTGACAGACGCTCAGATAAAATAGCTCCGAACGCATTTAGCTCATCTAGGCTTAACCGCGATAATTGATAAATTTATCACCAGCTAAGTTCTTGTAGTAGGCACTCATCGTTGTTTGGTAGTATGGGTAGACCCAAATTGCCGCGATCCCAAAGGTTACTGAAACAAGCAACCACCAACCGATAAAGCTCAACTGTAAAACAAACATTTCAAATTTATGCCCGTTCATCAATTCACGACTAAGTGTGATGTAATCGAGATAATTCAAGTTGTTAGCTTCACCTTTTTGATTCACATCTTTATAGATATAGTATGTTTGTGAATAAGAATATCCCTTGATGATCCCTGGGATAACAAATAATAAGGACCATAAGAAAGTAAAGATCGCTTGTAAAATATACAAGACTAAGACTGGCACAAAATATTTACGTGAAAAGATCGAAAACATCCCACGGACTGGACTAAAATCATTGTTCTTAGTCCGCAACCAATCAAGTGTCGTATAAGCGATACCTGTTGTGATCAAAGCCATGATCAAACCACTAAACAATTGGCCACCGCTGTTAGCCGCACCATTACTTGTCGTTTCAGTGAGCGAAGTTTCCCCACCAGAAAAAGCTCCACTTTGGACCAAAAATGCGAGTACTACAGCTAAAAGCGCAATAATGATCCCTACCACTAAGGAACCTAGGATCGGAATAATATTTAATAAAATAGCTTTTCCCCAGTTACCAGCAAGCAACTCACGCGCCTCAGCTTTAAGTTCGCCTCTAGTTTTCATTAGAAAAAACCTCCTAAATTATTTTATGCTTACTATTATAATACAAATTTAACATAAACAGCAATAAAAACTATTGACCACGGCCTTTTTTAGACTTTTCGCCGTCTTATTTGCCAAGCATACCAACCAAATGTGCTCAAAAATCCCAATAATGCTCCACCACCCCATGCTATAGCTAAACCAAAATGATCTGCCAAAAAGCCATTCAAGGCTAACGCTAGCGTCGTCGCCAAGGCTTCTAAGGTGTTATTGACTGAGACCCACGTCGTACGTAAGTCATCGGTGATCTTTTCATGTAATAACTTAGTTTGCAATACCTCAGCTGAAGAACATAAAGCAACATGGAGCCACATAAAAATGAGCGCCAGATAATAAGGGCTATATATCATTATCCAAACACTGATACAAAGCGCTAACACATGGGCTAAAAAAAGCTTTTCGGCTTGCAAGTTCAGTCTGACCAAAAAGCCAAACACTATTGCTCCTAAAATAGCGCACAAGTTGATCCCTACCAAGATCAAGCCTGTTTTGATCGTAGTTCCATGTTGAAAATAAAGTTGCCACTGATTATACGGTCCAACTGTCACGAAAGTTAATGGTAAAAATAAAACAAAGGTCTCAAATAACGGGTGCTTCTTTTGCCAAACATTATGGTCAAATTTAACTATCTTTTTGTGTGGTTTAGACTCTGGCTCAAAACGTGTCAAACTTAAAGCCAAGACCCCTGTAACATATAAGATAAATGCGCCACAGATCAATGGTACTTTTAGTTCAAAATTCCCCAAAAAATCAGCTCCAAAATAGCCCCCGATAAAACTTACCAAGCTGACTAACATATAATTATGTGAAAATAACTTATTTTGATCAAGATCTGTCTTTTTCGTTTTCTCAACGATCCAAGCAGTTAAAGTTCCTGAATAAAATGAATCACCGACTGCCGTTAAAATTGCACTTAGCACTAAAATCGTCAAATTATGCTCAAAGAGTGCTAAAAACAATAAGCCACTCCCGCGAAATAAGGAACTTAAAAATGTTAATTTCAAAGCACCAAACATGTCTGCGAGAAAACCAGATGGGATCTCAGTCAAACATGTGACCAGCCAAAAAAGAGCCAAAAATAAATTGATCTGCCCATAACTATATCCGACTTGCTTCATATAAAGATAGATCGTCCCAGCCCATAAGCTTAGCCCTAAAGCATACAGCGCTGAAAGTCCCTGATAGCTCAAAACATCATATCTGATCGTGTTATTATTTCGCATAGGCGCTCCCCTTAAACATCCCCAATAGTCTCTGATAAAGCCGAATATACGCCTCATTTTTAGAAATGTAAACCAAAATATCAATAAAAAATGGCCTAGTCACCATGAGCTAAAATATACTCATGGTAGCTAGACCACTTTTAAATACTTATTTTTACTTTGTACTCATTTTTTATTCAGCTGTGATCGCGATCAAGTTGTCACCGTGTTTTACTTCGTTGACATCGATGCGTTCAACACTTGCATAGTTCATTGTGTTCGTTACGATCACCATTACCGTTGTGTCGTAACCAGCTTGCTTGATGGCTTCTAGATCAGCTGTCCCTAAAACGTCACCCTTCTTGATCTTTTGACCTTGATTTACGTTAGATGTGAAATGTTGACCTTTCAAGTTGACCGTATCGATACCCACGTGGATCAATACTTCTGCACCTTGATCTGTCTTGATACCATAAGCATGCTTTGTTTCATAAGCTACTGTGATCTCACCATCTGCTGGAGCATAGATCGTACCGTCAGCTGGCACAACTGCCGCACCATCACCCATCATCTTAGTGGAGAATACTTGATCGTTTACTTCGCCTAGATCGATGGACTTACCATCAACGGGTGAATCAACAACTTGATTTTCGACCCCAGAAACTTTCTTAGCTTCTGTTTTTGCTTCTTTAACTTCTTTTGGTTCGCTTGGTGCAGCCACTGGAGCTGGATTCAATAATTCACTGTGGCTCTTACCATAGATAAATGTCAAAGCAAATGCGATCGCAAATGAGATGAGCTCAGCTACGATATACATTGGGATCGATGAAGCGTTGATCGATAAGAAACCAAGGAAACCAGCGGAACCTAGGGAAACGGCAACAACATGCATCAACCCAGCAAACATCGCTGCAATACCTGAACCGATCAAAGCACAGAAGAATGGGAATTTATACTTCAAGTTGACCCCAAACAAGGCTGGTTCTGTGATCCCAAGCAAAGCTGAAACGCCAGCTGAAGATGCAAGACCTTTCATCTTCTTGTCTTTTGTCAATGTCCAAACAGCAAATGTTGCCGCACCTTGCGCAACGTTAGCCATCGAAGCTACAACGAAAATAAAGTCACCCGCGCCTTTACCGTTACTGAAGGCTGTGATAAGTTGGGTCTCGATCGCAGGGAAACTTTGGTGTAACCCAGTCAATACGATAGCTGAGTAAGTAAGACCAAAGACACCCATCCCGATAAAGCTCGTTGTGTCGTATAACCAAACGATACCATTGGTTACCCAATCAGAAACTGTCTTCATTGCAGGCCCAACGATCGTAAAGGTCAAGAATCCTGTTAACATAACTGCGATCAATGGTGTAAAGGTGAAGTCAACTGCTGCTGGTAAACGTTTATGTAACCATTTTTCTAAAACAGACAAGATCCAAACTGCTGCTAAAACTGGAATAACTTGGTAGTAGTAGTTATTTTGCATAACTTGCATTCCAAAGATATCCCATGATTTACCCGCCATCAAGTCTGGACTTGTCATGATCATCCCGATCGCTGCCCCGAGGTATTGGTTAGCCCCGAAACGTTTAGCAGCCGAGATCGCAACTAAGATCGGCATAAAGATAAATGGTGCTGCCGACATCAATTGGATCATGCTAGACAAACCTTTGATCATTGGATTCATTTCCACGATCGCTTGTGGTCCAAATAAGCCTTTAGATGTCAAGAAGTTGTTCAAAGCCATCAACAAACCACCCGCAACTAAAGCTGGGATGATCGGAACAAAGATATCAGATAAGAGCTTGATAAAGGCCATGATCGGATTGAACTTCTTACCTTGTTCAGCGATCTTCTTTAGATCTTCGGTCGAAGCTTCCTTCAAACCGGTCTCTTTGATCAATTCATCATAAACAAAGTTGACATCCCCTGGTCCAATGATGATCTGATATTGGCCATTTGTTTTAAAGGTCCCCTTAACGTCTGGATTGTTATCCAACGCTGCTTGGTCGATATTGTTATCGTCTTTTAAGACTAAACGCAAACGGGTCGCACAGTGGGCTGCTCCCACCATATTGTCGCGACCGACCGCTGCGATGACGTCTTTTGCCACTTTTTTGTGATCCATCGTAAACACTCCTTTTTGTAAACGTTTTACATTTTCTATATTTATTATAATAGCGTATTTCAAAAATATGTCAATCGTTTATCACAAATTTATTTTAAAAAATTTAAACTTAGAAATTTATTTCGATATATTATGATATACGTTTGACACAAACAGGTGTAAAAGTTAAAATTCAATATATAGACAACGTTTTCAAAAACGCTTAAAAAGAAGGGATATTCAACTATGGAATGGACACGTGAAACGCGCTATCGGGCATATGCCGACTGGAGCGCCGAAACACTCTTAAAATTACAAGCACAAGCAGCTAATTCACAATACCAAATGGGTTACCATATTCGCCCAAGTTCAGGTCTTTTAAATGACCCTAATGGTTTTTCATATTTCAACGGCCAATGGCATGTTTTTTATCAATCATTTCCATTTGGTGCCGCTCATGGTCTTAAGTCGTGGATGCACTTAGTCTCCGATGACCTAGTGCATTGGAAAGATCTCGGCCTAGCGCTTGCACCAGATACAAAATTTGATAGTCATGGTGCTTATTCTGGTTCCGCTTTACCTATCGATGATAAATTATTCTTAATGTACACTGGTAACCATCGTGACAAAGATTGGATCAGACATCCATTCCAACTTGGTGCTTGGATGGATCAAGCTGGCCAGATCACAAAATTAGACGAACCATTGATCACACAACCAGATCATACGACTGATCATTTCCGCGATCCGCAAGTTTTCAAGCACCGCGATCTCTACTATGTTATCTTAGGCGCTCAAGATAAAGAAACTAAGACGGGTAAGATCTCCCTATTCTCATCTAAAGACCTTAAGGATTTCACCGATTTGGGCTATCTTGAATTCACTGAAGACAACATGGGCTATATGATCGAATGTCCTAACTTGATCTTTGTCGATGACAAACCACTTTTGGTCTTTTGCCCACAAGGTTTGGACAAAGATGTCGTAGCTTATGACAATATCTATCCTAATATGTATCTTCTAGGTGAAGATGTTCAGCTAAACAAAGC
The DNA here is from genome assembly GCF_003288115.1 of Ligilactobacillus murinus. Classification (NCBI taxonomy): domain Bacteria; kingdom Bacillati; phylum Bacillota; class Bacilli; order Lactobacillales; family Lactobacillaceae; genus Ligilactobacillus; species Ligilactobacillus murinus. The sequence goes on from NZ_CP023565.1 coordinate 1,614,645, forward strand.
CAAATTTGAAGCTGGAACTAATCAGATCCAAAATTTAGATGATGGATTCGATGTTTATGCCTCCCAAGCGTTCAATACCCCAGACGGCAAAGCTTATCTGATCAGTTGGGTCGGATTACCTGACGTTTCATACCCAACTGATGAAGAAAACTGGGCTAGTTGCTTGAGCCAAGTCAAAGAACTTTCCTTAAAAGATGGCAAACTCATTCAACGGCCTGTTGTTTCCATGGCTGATCTGCGTGAAAAAGGCACTTCGCTCCAAGCAGCTAAAAAAGTTAATGCTAAACAGCAAATAATTGCTGAAAGTGGCGAGCAATATGAGTTAAAATTGACTTTAGATACTGACCAGAATGGTACCCTCCATTTAGCTGGCAATGATGACCTTAGCCAAAGTTTGAAGCTTGAATTCTCAACTGGAAAAGACGCATATTTGACGGTTTCACGTGCAGATAGCGGCGCACAATTTGCAACTGAATTTGGTACAATGCGCACCATTGCGCTCCCAGACCAACAAGCGCTCGACCTTGAGATCTTTATCGATCACTCGCTTTGTGAAATTTTTGTCAACGGTGGTGAACATGTGCTGACTTTACGTTTCTTTGCCGAAGCTGGCAATAAACAGATCGCGCTTACTTCACCAACTGAGGCTGCGTTAAACTATCGGGGTACTTTTTGGAAGCTTAAAAGCATCTAGAAAGGATGGAGCCTATGCGTCCCAAATTAACTGACGTCGCTAAAAAAGCGGGCGTCTCTGTCACAACCGTTTCACGTGTCATCAATGACTATGGCTATATCAGTCAAAAGACCCGTGATAAAGTTTTTGCTGCGATGGAAGAGTTGAACTACCAACCTAACTCATTAGCACGCTCTTTACACGGTAAGAGCACTAATTTAGTTGGTCTGATCTTTCCTGCGATCACCAATCCTTTTTTTGCTGAATTAGTCGAAAAGATCGAACAAAAGCTCTTTTCAGAAGGCTACAAGGTCATCTTGTGTAATGCTGGTTCAGATAAAGAAAAAGAACGCGAATACCTAAAGATGCTCTTAGCTAACCAAGTCGACGGGATCATCGCTGGGGCACATAACCTCGGGATCGACGAATACAATCGCGTCGGTTTACCGATCGTTTCATTTGACCGCAAACTCTCAGAACAGATCCCGATCGTCTCCTGTGATAACTATGCTGGCGGCAAGCTGGCGGTCCAAGAACTCTATAATGCGGGCGCACGTCACATTTATTTCCTGGGAAATCCGCACCAACAAGGTAACCCGACTGATCAACGGCTAGCAGGATATTGCGATACGCTAGAAACTTATGGCTTAAGTCGCCATATCCATACGGTGAGTTTTTCAGAGTCACCTTCGCTCAAGCTCTTTTCGATCAAACGGCTCTTGCAAGAAAGTGTCGCTGACGGGATCGTTTGTACCGATGATCTCACAGCACTTCTGGTCTTACAAGCAGCTAAAGAGTTAGCGATCAAAGTGCCCGAGCAGTTAAAGGTCACTGGTTTTGATGGTACGACGCAGATCCAGCTCTATCATCCTGAATTATCAACGATCGTTCAACCGATCTCAGACATCGCTGAACTGTTAGTCGAAGTCTTAAAAGCACGGATCAAGCAACCGACCGAACCACTCAAGCAGATGCAATATAAGTTGCCTGTGACTTTTTTACAGCGCAACTCGACTTCTAGATCAAACTAAAAAGGGTGCTCAACAAGTTAGTTGGGCGCCCTTTTAGTGTGGCCTTAAAAGGCGCTCTTAGTAACTGAACCCAAGATCAGTAAGCGCCTTTTTTACGCAATAAGGTATTTTTTGAAAAGGTGAGCATAAAAAAGATTCGACCGTCGTTTTTAAGCCTAACATCTGCTTTTCACAGATCGAATCATTTAGTAAGAGTAATAAGCTAAGCCAATGTTGATACCATAAATACTTCATATCTAGCTCTTGAATGTATTCATAGACTTCTCTTTTTGGCTTAAAATGTTTCTTGTTTACTAATAATTCACTATATAAACTCAATAAAACTTCGTAGACTTCGACTAGATAAGCACCATCATATGTATCCGCTAAGATCTGCTCTTCTAGCACTGACCGACAATGCTCTAGACTTTGAATATTCAATAGATCTGCTTTAAAAGCTAATAATCTCAATTCATCTAGCGACCAGACATCGACTTCAAAGAAATATTCATTGAAATACATTACATCAGCTTCTGACCTATTAGGACTGTAAGCTGTCTTCAACTGATATTTGAACCCTCGCTTATTTTGACTATCATTTAAGGGCTGTAATTGTTCGACTTTCAAAGTATGTTCTTTAAAACGATGCCAAAATTCCTCTGATTTTTTGATCTGCTCATTTTCATAAAAAAAGCCAAATTGGTGCAATGAAATATGTAAATTTTGCAACACTTTCAAAAAACTCTCCACCGATAAATTTGATTCCCCACGTTCAAATTTTGCCAAGGTAGATGGTGAGATAACATTTTTAGCTACTTTCTGTAGTGTCATCTTCTTGGAACACCGGATCTTTCGCACTAATTCCCCACAATTCATCAAAAGCCCTCCAAACCTTTTTTCTTTTTTCATTACTTAGACTATAATAAAAATCGCTCAAATTCAACCTTGACAAGTTGATTTAAGCGACTTTTAGCATACACTAATTTTTAAGCCATTACTCACCTTTGATTTCAATGTGACATACAACTGTAAAATGTTCTTGTGATTCAACAACCTCACGTACTGGACGCAACTTTTGTAGTTCTCTTGTATCCATGAAATTCACCTCCTTGTAATATTTCCTACAGTATAATCCAATTTCTGTTCATTTATATTTTTTGTTGTAATTGACAAAAATATGTAGATAATTCTGAATATACTTAGTGATTTACTATATTTTTTGTAATATATGCCATTTTTTATTTTTTCCTCTTTCTATGTGCTAGTATTATTACAAATTTCAAATAAGGTAGGCGTTAGTAATGCATCCTATTAACAAAATCCCTATCAGTTATGAGTATAACGGATGGTGTGGATCAAACTTTTATCTGCTTCCTCATCAAGGGTGGAAAATACATGTATCTGCAACAATCCAAAACTATCAAACTGTATTAAATCATGTTGCTTTTTTATCTCAAAAGCTTAAATTTTCTTTTAAATATGCATCATCTATCTCATTGATCAATTCACTACTTGATATACATGGTAGTCGTATCAATGGTGGAAAGTTAATAACGATTTATCCCCAAAATAAAGAACATTGTAGTCGCTTGTTATATGACTTATATCGTTTTTTGAAAAATTTTTCTGGACCGATCGTTCTTACTGATGCTCAATTTAAGGGGACTACAAATATTTCATACCGCTATGGACTTTTTGTAGCTACTGAAGAAAAAAATTATCTCTATTGCAATGGAAAAAAGTATTTAGATAAAAAAGAACCATATTTTTTATTGCCACCATTTATAGATACTGATCCCTTTGCTAAAGATGCTCTTGATCCTATTAAGCCAAATACTTTATGGGATAATATCTCTTTAGATTATGCTATTCAATTTTCTCTAGGAGGTGGGGTATATTTAGGCAACTATCTAAATAAATACAAAATTGTTTTGAAAGAAGCTCGTTTCGGCGTAGGAACTAATACAGGAACAGCTATTGATAAAAGAAAAAACGAACACTATATATTATCGCTACTCAATGGAAAGTATTTTCCTAAATGTTTGACAGATTTTTATAGCCAAGAAAATTATTATTTGGTTACTGAAGCTATCTCAGGAAAAACATTTTATGACTACTTTTCCTCTGTAGGGCCACTTGTTGTTGATATAGATCAAAAAGCACAGGCAATGACCGATTTTATCGACATTATAAAGAAAATCGGAAATCTACTTTCTTATGCACATAGTAAGAATGTGATCCTTCGTGACATCAAGCCTAATAATTTTATTATTACTAGCAAAAATGAAGTTTTCTTTGTTGATTGTGCAGATTCTGTCATGAATAATCAAAAAAAGTATGTAGATAAAATAATAACTCCAGGATATATTGTTCCAAGCAACTTATGTAATACTTTTGCAGAAGACTGGTTTAAATTAGCCCTCTTGATCATAGATGCTCTCAGTGGGATCAATCGAAATTTACCTCCAGCGACATTTACTCAAGTATGCTCAATGTTTAGTAAGGCGTTAGCTATTCAAAATTTCTCAAAAGATTGGGTAGAAATCATTATAGCCTTATCTCAAAATGATATTAAAAAATTTGAAGCATTAATAAATAGTCCAAGCTTAGGAAAATTAACTTTTCATCAACCTTCTCCTCAGGTAAAAGAATTAGTGATAGACGATTTTTTAATTCATAAGGAGTCCATTTCAAAATGGCTATATAGATCACTCGCCCCTGCTGATCAACTCTTATTCGATCAATTAACTAAAAGTAGCCAAAGTAAGGTCATAGCAGAACTAGATGTACTACTAAACTCCTTTATTATTAAAAAAGGACTAGCTTATCGTAAGGTAAAAGATAATTACTCTCCCTATATCTATGAGGGGGTCTCAGGTTTAGCCTATATCGTATTATACTTCTGCGATAAATATGATCTTACTGCACAACTTGAAACTTTGAAAAAATTCTTAGCTATGCTTAAAGGTCGTTATGTAAAAAGTGCAAACATTACCGGTGGTGCAGCAGGTATTAGTCTTATGTTGATCTACGCTGGTATAGTAACAAAGTCAACAGATTTTCTTCAATTAGCCTTATCTTGGGATAAGTATATCGATATCTTATCTTTTAAAGTAAGAGGAAGAAAAGTATGGTGTAATGGGGTATTGTCTAATAAATATAACTCTACCCTTTATACAGATGCTCATGATATCCAAAAATTTCAACAATTCATCCATAATCCATACACATAGGGGGGAAACGTATGTTTTATAAATACTGTTCAAAAGTTAAAAGTTCCTTGTTTTTGGTGCTTGCTTTAGTTAAAGCATTCGAAGATGTTTTTGCTGCTTTTCTTGTGGCCCGCTACATCAACTTAGCTCAGACAAAAAACTATCACGAACTCTTGGCTTTAACATTGCTTGCTGTTGGAGGCTTCGCACTCTTTACCTTACTTGGTCTAGGCTATCGTAAAATACGAGCTTCACTTCTAAAAGACGTCAACGTTAGATTCAAAAATGATCTAGTCGCTTACTTACTTGAAACCGATAATGCACTTAAACTAGATATATCCTATCTGACAAACGATCTTAAGCAACTTGAGACTGCGCGGATCGAAGGCCAGTTAAACATCGTCTTTTACTCGTTCCAATTTTTGACTTCTTTTATCGCAGGACTAGTTGCCAACTTACTTTTAACGTTCGTCTACGCACTGACTTCGCTTGTTCCAGCTGCCGTTCAACGACTCTTTTCAAAAAAGGTCGAAACTTCTTCTGTTGCATGGCAAAAGAGCAACAGTGCTTATACTGCAAAAATCGAAGAACTACTCAAAAATCTTTCTTTGATCAAACTCTATGATATCCGAAAATTATTTTCTACTAAAATGGAAAAACCGATCTTAAACTTAGAAGAAGCATTACGTAAAATGAAGTTAAATATTGGCTACACTACTGAAGCATTGGTCGGGACTAGTTTTATCACAATGATCGTGGTCCCATTTTTATTAGGGATCTACCTGATAATGAGTGGTCATATCACGGTAGGTGTTTTTCTTATGATCGCTCAGCTTTCAAATAATTTCACCAGCCCTTTGCTCTCGATCTTAGAAACATTCAATACCCTTAAGACGACCAATACGATCTACCAAAAATATCTGACAGCTAAAAAAACTAAACGTACCCTGGATCTCCCTTCGGCGACAGATTTTACTTCACTTGACTTAAATCAAGTAAGTTATAAAGATCTCTACCATGAGCTTGATCTTAGTGTTTCAAAACACGAAAAGCTCCTTTGGACAGCACCGTCTGGCTTTGGTAAAACAACGCTTTTTAAGATCTTATTGGGTGAATTGACTCCAGACACTGGGACATATGAGTTGAACGGCGCGCCTGTCGATCGTGCAAGCGTCCATGCTTATTTTGCCCATGTCGCCCAAGAGCCACGCATCTTTGCCGACACCTTACGTTTTAATCTTTGCTTAGGTAAAGACGTTTCAAAAGAAAAATTAGCTCAAGTGCTTGATCTGACTGGACTAACTGAATTAGTCGCCCAACGTGGGCTTGATTCTTCACTAAAAGCAGATGGCTCTGATCTTTCGGGGGGCCAAAAACAGCGCATCGAATTAGCCCGAGCTTTGCTCCAAGAACGCCCAGTTTTACTAGTTGATGAAGGAACTTCCGCTTTAGATCCTAAACTCTCTGAATTGATCCATCAAAAAGCGATCGCGACCTTTGATGGGACCGTGATCGAGATCGCCCATAAACTAAGTCCAAAAGAACAAAAACTCTTTACCAAGACGCTTGCTTTAAATGAATTAAACAAATCCTGACTAAAAATGCCCCACACCGTCTTTTAACGCTGTGAGGCACTTTTTTATTCGATCACACACTCAACACCAAAGTGATCACTGATCAATGGTAATTTTTTACCGTCAAAGAGCACATGACTTTCCTTGACTTCTAATTGCTGGCTGACAAAGATAAAATCGATCCGTAAAGCCTTGTCGTTATTTTCCCAACCGTCGATATCTTGTAAGATCGTCGGTCCACCAGTAACTTTTTTAGCAGCTAAATGACTATCTTTTAAACCTAAAGAACTTGCTAAGACCAAATCATGTCCCAAAGTATTTTCCGGGTTATTAAAATCACCCATGATGACTAGCGGTGCTTGTTCATCTGCCAAAGCTTGCTCTAAGCGTTGCCATTCAGACTTAAAATCACTCTTCCACCAGGAAAAATGCCCACTGACGACACACAGTTCTCTTCCCGCAACAGTAGTCTTGGCGATCAATGCACGTCGCGTGTGATAATTATATTCATCATCTACTGCAGAGGTCAAAACACTTTTCTCTGAACTAAATGGTTGCTTAGAAAGTAAGGCAACACCTTCATGGTATTCGTCATATCCGATATGACTATATGCCCAGGTAAAATGATAGGTCAGTCCATGTTCCTTTAGATATTCGACCAACTTTAACGCATAATTATCCTCATGTAACTGATGTTGATTTTTTAACGTATATGGTGTGTTTAAAACTTTCGCTGAATCGATCCGTTGATTGATCTCTTGTAAAGCGATCACGTCATAATCTGCCTTTAAGATCTGTTTACCTAGCGTTTCTAAAGCCCACTTAGGATCTTCGCCTAACCAACTATGTGTGTTCAACGTTAAAAATTTTGCCACGTAAAATTCCTCCATAAAATAACTAAGCGACGCCAGATATCTGGGCGTCGCTTAGTTTTAGATCATTTAGACTTCAACTGTTCCGACAACTGTCTTAGCAGCTTGATGTCCTAACTTATCGATTTTGACTTCCTTGATATCCTGTACATTAGTAAATGCTACAACAATTGTATCATCTTTACCAGCAGCTTTGATCTTATCAAGATCAGCTAAGGCAAGCAAGTCACCAGCTTTAACTTTAGCTCCGTCATTAACTTTGACTTCAAATGGTTCACCATTCAAGCCAACTGTATCAAGACCCATGTGAACTAGGACTTCTAAGCCAGCATCCGTCAGCAACCCGATCGCATGCTTAGTTGGGAAGACACTAGTAACTGTCCCTGAAACTGGGGCATAAACATTTTGGTTATCTGGTTTGACCCCGAAACCATCACCCATCATCTTTTGTGAGAAGACTGGATCATTAACGTCTTCGATCTTGATCACATCACCGTCGGCTACGTTATGGATCTCTTCAGTCACACCTTTGAATTGGATCTTCTTTTCTTCTGTAACTGTGCCACTCATAACATCAACTTTTGGAATTTCGACACCAGAATCAAGTAAGTCTTGCACATCAGATTTCAAAATATCAGCCTTTGGTCCATAAACAGCTTGGACCCCTTCGCCTTTGACGATCAAGCCCATTGCGCCAACTTGTTTCCATTCTTCTTCAGAGCCAACTTTAGTACCATCTTTAACTGTAACACGTAAGCGCGTCATGCAGGCATCAACATCAGAGATATTTTCACGACCGCCTAGCAAGTTGATGATCTTGACTACTTGCGAGTTAGGATCTGCTTTACCATCTGCTGTTGTGGCTGTCGAATCATCTCCACCTAGATCGACACCATCGTAGTTACCATTACGTCCTGGTGTTGCTAAATTGAACTTCTTGATCATGAAATTAGCAATGAAGTACATCACGACCGCAAAGAGTAACGATACCCAAATAAAGTTGAAGATATCTTGCCCTAACCCAGCTTTTATGGCCATTGGTGAGCGTGTCAGCAATTCGATGTTACCAAAGGAATGGACCCGCAAGTTGATGAGGTCAGCTGTGGCAAAGGCTAGCCCTTGCATGATCGCATAAACGATATAAAGAGGTACGGCAACGAACATGAACATGTATTCAAGTGGTTCAGTAACCCCCGTCAAGAATACGGCAAGTGCAGCTGAGATAAACATTGAGCTATATTGTTTCTTCTTATCAGGATCAACGTTGCGATACATTGCAAGCGTTAGCCCCATTAAAATACCACTCGAACCGATCATTTGCCCAACTTTGAAACGAGCTGGAGTCCAGTGTGTCAAGACATAGTTGTACTTGTCCATGTTACCGGCACCCTTCAAGTTTACCAAGTCAGTTGTCCAAGCAAGCCATAATGGATCTTGCCCAAATACGTGGTGACCAGCTTGAGCGCCTGTTAAGATCTCATAAGTCCCACCTAATGAGGTGTAGTTGATCGGAATCGTCAACATGTGGTGTAACCCAAATGGAAGCAAGAGACGTTCCAAAGTACCAAAGAGGAATGGAGCTAAGAAACGAGCTGTTTCTTGGGAGTTAGCGATCCACATACCGAAACTGTTGATCCCATATTGGATAACTGGCCAAATAATAGCTAAAACTAACGCTACAACTGTAGAACGCCAAATAACTACGAAAGGTACGAACCGTTTACCATTGAAGAATGATAAAGCATCAGGTAATTTACGGAAGTTGTAGTATTTGTTGTAAGCTGTAGCCCCAACAAAACCTGCAATAATACCAACAAAGACACCCATGTTAAGTGCTGGTGCACCTAAAACGTTAACAAAGTAATCACTGACTAAGATCTTACTACCAAAGATGGTATGTACATAAGCCTTAGATTCTGCCATCATTTCAGCGTTAACGCCAAAAACAGTACCAGTTACAATGTTAATTAAAATAAATGCTAAACCTGCAGCAAAAGCACCGCCAGCACGTTCCTTAGCCCAGCTACCCCCGATCGCTAATGCAAAGAGGATATTCAAGTTATTGATAACACCCCAACCGAGCTGTTCAATAACCCCACCGGTCGTAACCAAGACGGTCATATTCGGATCGATCATTGCCAATGTCTTACCGATACTGATCATCAAACCAGCGGCTGGCATTACGGCGATAACGACCATCAAACATTTACCGAACTTTTGCCAAAATTCGAAACTGAAAAACTTTTGAAATTGCGCTTTCAACTACCTCACTCCTTTAAAAATTATCTCTAAATCGTTAAGTTATGCAACCGATTTATGCAATCGGTTTCATTACATTTTTTATTATAACGACTCTTCTTAAAAATGTAAACCTTTTCGTTTAATTTTTTTATTTTATTCTTTTAATTTACTCTCATGATCGACTCGTTGAGATAATTTTTAGCATTTAAGGTGTAAAATGTACATAAAGAAAGAAGTGTAACAATTGGAAAAAATTTTTAGTTTATTTAGCGACACGCTCAGCAAACTCTATCTGCTTTTACCTAATATCATTTTTGCTTTTATGATCGATGTCAAAGTTGGCCTTGGAACTTTACATACTGCATTACCCTTTATCTTACTCTATTCTTTTCAAAAGATGGGGGTCTTTACGTTAAATAGCTTTGGCAAGATCACAAATTATACTAAAGTCTTGCGGCTAAATCTTGGTGTAGCTTTAGGGGGCGTATTCCTTGCAATTATCGGAACGCTCTTTAAACAACAGATCTTATTAGACCTCAGTGGGATCTTAGTAGGGACAGGACTTTCTTGTTTACCAACGCTCATCAAAAAAGGGCTTTTGCTCAAAAGCAGTAAGCTTGGTTTAGTGTTCTCAATTTTGATTGCTTTGCTAGTAGGGGTAAATATTAAATATTTCAGCAATCTTTTCAATCTCTATCTACTGGCACTCTTATTACTCATGACGTTAATGGCTTCCTTTTATTTACCTGCACCTAAAACACAGATGCTAGCTCAGCTCAAGTTAAACCTGCGCTCTTTTGTCCCTGCTGGTATTATTTTATGTCTCTATGTAATGATCAGAACTTATCGTCAAACTGCTTTGATCGCTGATTTTGAATGGATGTTGATCTTTAGTGGGATCATTTTCTTGTTTTTTCTTTATCAAGATATCTTTCGCATCTATGAACAGACCTATCAATTTTGGTTAGGGGCATTGAAAAACTTTTTGATCATCTATAGCCTCTTTTGGTTCTTTATTCGCGGGCAAGTCTCACTGATCATCTGGTCTTTTATCATTTTGATGCTCAGCAATTTTTTAGGCACACTTCTCTATCACAAACTGGCCTATCCTAACGTAACTATCCAAATAGGGGCATTTTTAGGGATAGTCTGTGGGCTCTTATTGATGCTATCTTCTAGGATCTATCTTGTTGGTTACTTTATCACGGCTTTATCTGCAATGATCGCTGGTAAAGCTAATACAAATGACGGGCTTTTACCTGATAAAAGTGGCCAAATAAAAACACTTGGTAGTCTGTTACAACAAGTATGTTTAGGGCTGACGATCGAGCTAGTCTCGCTTTGGCAACTACATAGTCCAACTGCCTTGCTCTACTCTAACGTCTACCACCAAGCTATGCTAAAAGATAGCTTGCCAGCTTTCATAGTCCGTTTGATCTTGATCAGTCTTTTTATCATTAGTGGCAACTTGATCTTTTCATGGCACCTCTACCGCCTTTATTCAGCCAAGCATAACAGCCGTTGAGCAACTTAACAAAAGGCAGGTAATTAAACATAATGACTTGACTAAAACTTTAGATGATTTCTTAGGAACACATTTTATTTATACCTATGACAATGGGTGGGAATATGAATGGTATGCTAAAAATGACCATACTGTCGACTATCGGATCCACAGGGGCATGGTCGCAGGTCGTTGGGTCAAAGATCAGCCCGCATATATCACGATGATCACTGAAGGCGTCTATAAAGTTGCTTGGACTGAACCGACTGCTCCTGAGTTACACCCTCTGTTTCAAAATCAGATCGACTTGATAGCTTGTCAACTTGAATATCTAAAAAAACGAAAACACTTGCTTTTTGAGGATAGTTCCTATATCCAAGCGCATTTTGGACATTATCTTATTTTAAACCGTGCGATTGCTCGCCAAGAAGGGCAACTCAAATGGTTGCCTAAAACATATACTGACTTGATCGAACGCTAAAAAGATCGACTTCAACTACTTAGAGATGAAGTCGATCTTTTTTATCTATTATCCGGTTCCCAACTTCCCCGAAAGATCTTTGCTTTTAATTCATCAGCGGTCAAACTCGCATTATCTTCAAAACCTCTAAACGGATGAAGCGCAAGCAAAGCTGATTTTTGATAAGCTTTAGCCCGCTTTAAGGCATAATGTGTCAGTGAATCATCTTTGATATGCCGAACTAAACGAGCACTTGGAGCATTGGGATCTTGACCCGATATTGCATATCTTCGATCAATTCTTGATATTCAGGTCCTGCTTGGATCAGATCGACATAGACTTTTAGATGTTCGATCAATGCGATCGCAGCTTCTGATAATCGACTCTTTTTCGTCGGATCTTCTAAAGCGACGATCTCATTTCGTTTATCTGCAACGGCCAAAGCTTCACTGACTTCGCTCTTATTTAACGTTGGACTCATGATAAAATAACTTGCCAACAACCGAATAAAGCGCAAAGTCCCAGTTCTTATCCCAACATAGCTCGTTGGATCAAGGTCTAACATCCGAGGTTTTAAATATTTGATCCCATCCGTTGCCAAATTTTCCACATTATCGCCCTTAAAACGAACAGGGCCATGGAATTGCGCTGCTGTGTAGATCTCTTTTTTAGCCACAGCCCGCTTGATCCGCGCAAAATAACTTTCAACATCAGTGTAATCAGGTGTAAAGTTAGAGCCAAAACCGTATTTTTTGCTCTGGCGTAAACTGCGAACTGGATGTGTCAATTTATCACCTTTTTTAAAGTAATTCGCTTCAGCGATCGGACTCGCTCCAAATAAATACGTCAATAACCACCGATAACTCACGAAGCTTTTAATTGTTTATGCGAAGCGATCTTTGTTCATCTCTTGTTACATTTTGATTTTAAATAATGTCATAGACTTCTCTTAAAATATCATCTTCCGTTTGTTTTATCATATTATTCAATTATTTCCCCCCCACTTGAACAAAGTGTTCATCAAATAGCAGGATATACAAAAAAAGCCGCTAGTCAAATCGACTAACGACTTTGATCGCGTGGCAACTTCCTACCCTCGCAAGGGGCGATCCCCTAACTACTATCGGCGTTACAAAGCTTAACTTCTGTGTTCGGAATGGGAACAGGTGTAACCTTTGTGCTATCGCCACCACACTTTTTTGTGAGAACCTTGTTCTCTCAAAACTAGACAATATCTTTATCTCCGAAAACGCTACGTTTTTGACTTGGTTAAGTCCTCGACCGATTAGTAATGGTCCGCTCCATACGTC
>NZ_CP023565.1:1630000-2132500 GCF_003288115.1 Ligilactobacillus murinus
TCACCTTCTCTGGCTGATCTTCCCAAATCATTCAACTACTTCGTTTCTTGGTAACTCAAATGTCCAGTCCTACAACCCCAGAGAGCAAGCTCTCTGGTTTGGGCTGTTCCCTTTTCGCTCGCCGCTACTCAGGGAATCGAATTTTCTTTCTCTTCCTATGGGTACTTAGATGTTTCAGTTCCCCACGTCTACCTTCAACTGAGCTATGTATTCACTCAGTGATAACAGGTCTTTACTCCTGCTGGGTTTCCCCATTCGGAAATCTCCGGATCAAAGTTTACTTACAACTCCCCGAAGCTTATCGCAGTTAGTCACGTCCTTCATCGGCTCCTAGTGCCAAGGCATCCACCATGCGCCCTTAATAACTTAACCTATATTATCTTACGATAATGGTTATGAGTTTAGCGATCAAACATTAAATGTTTTAAACTCTTTAAAACGCGGTGTTCTCGGTTATTTTAATTAACAAAGAAATAAAAGATATTATCTAGTTTTCAAAGAACAAGTTTGAGAGTAGACCTCTCAAAACTAAACAAAGTTTACGATAAAAGTGCAGGTTTCCGAAATTATCCTTAGAAAGGAGGTGATCCAGCCGCAGGTTCTCCTACGGCTACCTTGTTACGACTTCACCCTAATCATCTGTCCCACCTTAGACGGCTGGCTCCAAAAGGTTACCCCACCGGCTTTGGGTGTTACAAACTCTCATGGTGTGACGGGCGGTGTGTACAAGGCCCGGGAACGTATTCACCGCGGCATGCTGATCCGCGATTACTAGCGATTCCGACTTCATGTAGGCGAGTTGCAGCCTACAATCCGAACTGAGAACGGCTTTAAGAGATTTGCTAAACCTCGCGGTCTTGCGACTCGTTGTACCGTCCATTGTAGCACGTGTGTAGCCCAGGTCATAAGGGGCATGATGATTTGACGTCATCCCCACCTTCCTCCGGTTTGTCACCGGCAGTCTTGCTAGAGTGCCCAACTTAATGCTGGCAACTAACAATAAGGGTTGCGCTCGTTGCGGGACTTAACCCAACATCTCACGACACGAGCTGACGACAACCATGCACCACCTGTCATTTTGTCCCCGAAGGGAAAGTCCTATCTCTAGGATTGGCAAAAGATGTCAAGACCTGGTAAGGTTCTTCGCGTTGCTTCGAATTAAACCACATGCTCCACCGCTTGTGCGGGCCCCCGTCAATTCCTTTGAGTTTCAACCTTGCGGTCGTACTCCCCAGGCGGAATGCTTATTGCGTTAGCTGCAGCACTGAAGGGCGGAAACCCTCCAACACTTAGCATTCATCGTTTACGGCGTGGACTACCAGGGTATCTAATCCTGTTTGCTACCCACGCTTTCGAACCTCAGCGTCAGTTACAGACCAGAGAGCCGCTTTCGCCACTGGTGTTCTTCCATATATCTACGCATTTCACCGCTACACATGGAGTTCCACTCTCCTCTTCTGCACTCAAGTCTCCCAGTTTCCAATGCACTACTCCGGTTAAGCCGAAGGCTTTCACATCAGACTTAAAAGACCGCCTGCGTTCCCTTTACGCCCAATAAATCCGGATAACGCTTGCCACCTACGTATTACCGCGGCTGCTGGCACGTAGTTAGCCGTGGCTTTCTGGTTAGATACCGTCGAAACGTGAACAGTTACTCTCACGCACTTTCTTCTCTAACAACAGGGTTTTACGATCCGAAGACCTTCTTCACCCACGCGGCGTTGCTCCATCAGGCTTTCGCCCATTGTGGAAGATTCCCTACTGCTGCCTCCCGTAGGAGTTTGGGCCGTGTCTCAGTCCCAATGCGGCCGATCAACCTCTCAGTTCGGCTACGCATCATTGCCTTGGTAAGCCTTTACCCCACCAACTAGCTAATGCGCCGCGGGCCCATCCAAAAGCGGTAGCATAGCCACCTTTTACATAGTTACCATGCGGTAACTATGGTTATGCGGTATTAGCACCTGTTTCCAAGTGTTATCCCCCTCTTTTGGGCAGGTTGCCCACGTGTTACTCACCCGTTCGCCACTCAACTCTTTATCGGTGAGTGCAAGCACTCGGTGATAAAGAAGTTTCGTTCGACTTGCATGTATTAGGCACGCCGCCAGCGTTCATCCTGAGCCAGGATCAAACTCTCAATTTAAAGTTTGTGACTCTTTATTTTTACTAGCGAATTGACTTCGCAA
This sequence comes from Ligilactobacillus murinus, assembly GCF_003288115.1. Taxonomy (NCBI): domain Bacteria; kingdom Bacillati; phylum Bacillota; class Bacilli; order Lactobacillales; family Lactobacillaceae; genus Ligilactobacillus; species Ligilactobacillus murinus. The sequence goes on from NZ_CP023565.1 coordinate 1,632,184, forward strand.
AATGTTTATTGCTCTTATCACTTAGATAAGAGACCCTACACATTTGCTTATCGAAACTTTGTTCAGTTTTCAAAGATCTACTGCTGATCGATAATAAATAACTTATCAATCGCAACTACTATATTGTAGCAAAATCATTTTTATCTGTCAACCACTTTTTTGAATTGATTTTGAATAAAAATTCAAAACAAACAATCAAGCGACGACTTTTATATCTTATCAAAATCAAGATTCGATGTCAACAGACAAATTTTATTTTTTTCGATCACTCAAACGAATTAATTATCCGCTCAAGCAACGATATTAACTATACAGGTATTTCTAGCTATCGTCAACACCTTTTGCAAAAAAAATTAAGTTTTTTACCTATCCGAATTTTTATAACTACTCATGCAAAAATATACGCTTTTCAACCGCAAACAAAAAGACGATCCATTACATTAGATCGCCTTTTCTATAACTTATTTATTATTTCTCTTAAATAAGTGGCTCAAATTGCGCCGTAAAACTTGGAAAAAGGTCAACGAGCGGACCATGTTCTGGGGCGCAACATACTTTTGCATCGCTCGTAATAACTTCTTTGAATCTTTGGCTGCAAACGAAAAAGTCCCATCTTTTTTCGTTTGGATCGCAAATCGGGGGATAAAACGTCCCCTAAACATAACTGAGGCGATCACTTTATCGACTTCATCCCAAGGTATTTGGATATACTTGTTCACATCGCGTTCATTAAAGAATTCAAAACCCTTATTTCCGATCATGATCTTACCATAATCAGTCAACCCCATATAGGAAGTCCCAGCCATCACTAGATCGACTTTAGAATTAATTGATTGCACCATTTATATTTCCCTCGATTACTTATCAAATTTAGTCTCAGTATAGCACAAAACGGCCTTATTTCATTTACATGAAACAAGACCGTCTTAGCAGTCGCTTAAAGTAAACCGACCACGTGGCCTAAAATACCGACGATAAAGATCGCAATGATAATAATGATCGGAGAAACTTTCTTCTTCAAAAGCCACATACATAGGAATGTCAACAAGAGGGCTGCTAAGCCTGGGATCAAGGAATTCAAGTTATCTTGCAAAGTCGTTACCTTTTCTGGCGTCAAGGATAGACCTTTACCATTTTTGTATTCGATCAAAGCTTGTTTGATACCTTCTGCCCCTTTAGGCAATTTATCCCATTCGATATAAGCACCTTGTTGGAGTTTGACAGTCGAAACTTTCGGGGTAAAGGTAATATTTACCCACCGTTCGATCAAACCACCTAAAACGAACATACCCATAATAGAAGCAAGACTTGTAACATATTGCAACATACCACCAGACATATCATCTGTGATCTTAGAACCAGCCTTATAGCCAAATTCTTGTGTATACCACATAAATGCCCAACGGATGAGGTTCCAAGCAACAAAGAAGATGATCGGGCCTAAGATGTTACCACCTAATGCAAGGGAAGCACCCAAAGCACCTAACATTGGACGTAAGGTAAACCAAAAGACTGGGTCACCAACACCAGCTAAAGGTCCCATCATACCAACTTTCACACCTTGGATCGCTGCATCATCAACTTCGGTCCCGTTAGCACGGTCTTCTTCCAAAGCAAGCGTCACCCCTAAAATAGGTGAAGCAACATATGGGTGTGTGTTAAAGAATTCCAAGTGACGCTTCAAAGCGGCAGCGCGGTCTTCTTTAGTTTTATATAATTTCTTGATAGCTGGGATCATTGAGAAGCACCAACCACCATTTTGCATACGTTCGTAGTTCCAAGAACCTTGAAGGAAAGTCGAACGCCATGCGACAGCTAAACGATCTTTTTTACTTAATTTAACTCTGCTTTCAGCCATGGTATCTTTCCTCCTATTCGTAATCATTTAAAATATCGCCAAGCGGGTCACCTGTATTGCTTGAACCGCCGTTATTACCGCCGTTACCAGCGTTCTTCTTAAGTTCAAGATAGATAAGACCAAAGGATACACCTAAAGCACCTAAAGCGATCAAGGTTAAATCAGAAACAGCAGCGATCACAAAACCGATCGCAAAGAATGGCCAAACTTCGCGGGTCGCCATCATGTTGATGACCATTGCATAACCAACGGCAACGACCATCCCACCACCGATCGTCATACCTTCATTCAACCAAGCAGGCATTGATTCCAAGAAACCACGCACTGCAGATGAAGGAATAACTAACAAAGCAGCAGCAGGGATAGCGATACGTAGGCCTTGCATAGCGATCCCGACGATCTGCCACATTTCGATCTTACGGAAGTTACCTTCTTCAGCGGCAGCATCCATAAAGTGCACGATCGGAACAGCGATCGTACGTGCTAACATTGTTAAGAACAAACCAGCAACAGCTAATGGGATAGCGATCGCGATCGCAGGACCCACACCTTTAACACCTTGGCCACCTTGGACCAAAATAATAGCTGAGGCAACAGCAGCCAAAGCAGCATCAGGTGCGACCGCAGCCCCGATATTAGCCCAACCTAAAGCGATCATTTGTAATGAACCGCCTAAAATAATTCCGGCTTCTAAATTACCGGTCACTAAACCGATCAAAGTACATGCTACCAATGGTTGGTGGAATTGGAATTCATCCAAGATACCACCCATACCAGCAAGAAAGGCAACAAGAACTACTAAAATCATTGATATAGCAGACATGTCATAATCCTCCTAATTCGTATTGTATTTCCAAGTTATCTACATCTTCAATTCTTGACGTGCTTTGTTTAAGATCGAATCCATGTTTTCTGGTGAATCACTTGGAACTTTACGGACGTCAAATTTAACGCCGTCTTTCTTCAATTTTTCGAATGTTTCAACGTCATCTTTATCCAAAGACAAAACTTTATTAACGGCAACTTTGCCGACTGAGTGGGCCATCGAACCAACATTTAAGGTATCGATGGCAACACCACCTTCGATCGCCTTAAGCGCATCTTGTGGAGTTTCAAACAAGATCAATGCCTTTGTATCGCCGAAACGAGGATCTTTTGCAACTTCGATCATCTTTTCGATCGGCACAACATTTGCATGTACTCCAGGAGGAGCTGCCTCAACGATCATGTTCTTACGCAATTTATCATGCGCAACGTTGTCGGAAACAACGATGATCCGATCTGGATTTGTTGCTTTGGTCCATGATGTTGCCACCTGACCGTGTAACAAACGTGAATCGATCCGAGCCAAAACATATTTGATCTTGCCATCACCTAAAACTGTACCTGGTGGGATCGCCCCTGTCGGTTGAGCCTTCGCTGTGTTAGTAGCACTAGCTTCTTTTTTAGGTTCAAGAGATTCTGGTTTTACTCTGACACCATCTTTGCCCGCATTGACTAAATGAGCTGCGATCTCTTGGGCTTTTTCCATGGAGAATCGCGATGCATAAGCTTCGATCACCATTGGCAAGTTCATCCCAGCCACGATCGCCCATTTGTCTTTGTGTTGTTCAACCAAATTATTAGCTTGGTTGAAAGGTGTACCGCCCCAAAGATCGACTAAGAATAATACTTCTTCTGGGTCATCAAATGATTTGATGGCTTCTTCCATCTTAGCTCTGATATCATCAGGACCTTCGCTTGGCATTAAGGTAACATGAGCTACATTTTCTTGTTGGCCAAAGATCATTTCACCAGATTGGAAAATGCCGTCTGCAAAACTACCATGACTTGCTAAAATAATACCAACCATTATTACGCCTCCTATAATATTTTCAAAACTTAACTCAAAACATTTACTGATCGTGATCTAGCTTATCTTTGACTAGACCTTTGTCACAAAGTAACTTCCACAGATCACGTTTAGGATCACTTGAGACCTTGCGATAATCAAGCTCGATCCCACGCCGTCTGATCCAAGCTAAGGCTAAAACATCTTGCTCATTGACAGCGATCGTTTCGGTGATCATCTTGCGGGTCGCATCAAAACTAAGTGATCCTAGATTGACACTTGTTGTATTCAACCCACCAGCGATCAAACGCATCGCATCTACTGGAGTTTCGACGAGCACCAAAACTTTATAATGCTCAAAGCGCTCATCTCTGCACAACCGTAACATCTTAGAAACGGTAAGCACATGAACTTTGATCCCCGGTGGTGCGGCTTGCATCAAAAGCGTCTTTCTGATATTATCGCCAGCCGCTTGATCACAAACCACTAAGATCCGCTCGATTGCAGTATTTTTAGCCCAATCGGTTGCGACCTGTCCATGGAGCAAACGCGAATCGATCCGCAATAACTTTACATCCATGGCATCACCTTCAGATCCTTGACTGAACCGATACCTTGACGACCAACACTTATTAGTTTTTCGACTAATTCGGCTAAACTGAGCGCTTCAGTCCGCAAGGTGCAAGCTTCCAAAAGCATCGCCAAATTGACTCCGCCAACTGCCGCAAAACGCTTCGGATCGCGCTTAACAAAGCGACGCGTTGCTAATAAGGGATTGCCACCATATAGGTCACATAAAAACAAGACTCGATCAGTTGTAGCAAATTGCTGTAAGCTAGTTTCATATTTATCTTCCAAAGTAGCTAAGTCTTCCACTGGCTCAAAGGTCACCGCAATGACTTTTTCTTGGCGCCCTAAAATTAAATAAGAAGATTTGATAAGTTCTTGCGCTAGATCACCATGACTGGCAACGATCAAACCTAACATCATCCTCATCTCCTTTGAAAAATAATTCCTTACACTTTATATATAGCAAATACCGTGCCAACTTTTGTGTATCACGCTAGACCCCCTAATAAATAAAGCAAAAAAATTTCATATAAAAATAGCGATACACTTTATTTTGTGTATCACTATTTTGTGTATTAGCTTTCGACCATTTCTGTATCGACTAATTTGGCAATATAATACGCTTCAGCTGGCGGAAATTTTAAATTAAGTTTAGCTTCTAAATATTCATCGGCTAATTTCAGTGTCTTTGGCCAGTCGCTTTGTTCAAATTCAATAGTTTGCTCGGCGCTCAGCGTTACTGGTGCCGATAACAAGACCCGCTCGATCGCACCTCCAAGATGCATGATCAACGCCAAGCGCCTAGCATCCGTTAATTTTAGTTGCCGTTCTTTAGCTAACAGATCACAGTACTGCCAAAGCACACCGATAACTTTTTTAGGATTGATAAAGGTATAATATTGTTCCAAATAATTAGCAGCAGTAGCTTGATCGACTTTAGGTGTCGGCGTTTTAGATTCAACATACCAAGTCTGACTATTTTCTAAATGCTCGATCAATTGGCGTTTACCACGGTCACCTTGAAAGAGCTCTTCTAATGAGATATACGGTACCCCTAGGTTAGGGTCAGCGATCCCCGTCGTGGCAATGATGCGATACTCTTTATTTAGTTCATTTATCTTATCGTTCATCCCGACAACTGACATCGTTAAGACCGAAACATCGTCAATAAGTTGATCAGCCAAGATCTCATCCAGCATTTGTTTGATCTTTTCAGCCGTCCCTTTCCCTGTCGAACACAGTGCCAAGATCGCCCGTTGCCTAACATCTTCTAGCTTACCTTGCGTAGGCTCTTCGGCTTTGCGAGAATATCCATTAAATTCATTTAACTCGTGATAGACCAACTCAAGATCACTATCGATCAAAGCTGTTTTCCGAGCGGCTTCTAAGACCATAGCGGTAGTCACCATATCGATCGTTTTGACTTTGATATCGGTTTTATCTGTGATCTTAGCGCTAAACGTACTGAGCGACCCCATGTCGACTAGTAACAAGACCCCATTACCACGATCGACTTGTTTGACTTTAGTGATGATCTCATTTAATGCTACCGTTGGACTCATCTCAAGCGACATATCAAACGCCGCTAAATTATCGACATTCAACAACTCAGTCACTACCTGGACCATCGAGGAAGCCGTATGATTTCCATGTGCGGCAACGACGACCCCGACTTTTCCATGTTTAGGCACAGAATTCAACGAGATCAACAGCACCGCTAGATAGTAGACTTCTGAAGCTGGCACGAGAAAATCATAGTGGTCTTCTAGCATTGCTTTGATCTTCTCAGCTAGCTTTAAGTCAGCAGGATAGTCTTTGACCATTGCCACCAGATCATCTGAGACTGCACGCATCGGACGCCCCGATTGGACACGTTTGATAAATGAACTCAGATGTAAACTCATCGCATAGATAAAGTTCTCACCAACATGGTAGCCACAATCATTTTTCAGCATCTGCATGATATCTTTAGTCAACTGTAGTGTATCTTGATCGACTAATTCATTTAAATTCTTTTCGGTCCGCAAGATCTTGTTATCGCGGTAAAATGACTTCAAGTGGACATTGATATCTGTCATGATGAAGTTATTGATCGCACCTTGTTCTAGACCCTCTTCCTTTAACAAAGCAGCTTTATTGCCGATGATCTCATAGAGATTATAAGGTAGCTCATAGCGATCACTTTCATTGATGCTTTCAGCTGCTCCATCGGGTTGGATCAATAAGACTGGCTCTAGTAATTGCGATAATTTGCCTAGGCGAACACGATCACTTGCCAAACGTGACATCCCATCTTTAATGTTTTGGGGAAGTTGTTCAAATTTTAAATTGATCTGTTCGGCTTGATCGACACTATTCAAAAATCCTTGTGCACAAACCAGCTGGATATTTGATTTCAATTGACCCACATTACCAAATGTGACGCTCCCTAACAAAGCTTTCACAACATCTTCGGTCACTGTGATATTTTTTTGTGTCCGGTTAGCCTCTAACGTCAACAAACGTTTCAATAGCGCAAGTTGCTCTCTTACACTGCGCGCTTCAAATTGGGGCATCTGGATCGTGATCGGGATCCGGCGCACAAAGGTCTTTAGAAGCGAACTTTCAGGATCTTCTGTTGTAGCACAGATCAAACGAACATCAGCATGATGGACCTTCGTGATCTCCCCGAGCTTACTGTACGTCCCGTGATCCATGAAATAAAAGATCATCTCTTGGCCTTCTGGGGGTAAACGATGGACTTCATCTAAAAATAAGATCCCACCGTTTGCCTTTTGGATCAGCCCCTCACGATCTTCTTGGGCACCGGTAAAGGCTCCTTTGACATAGCCAAATAAATGTGACATCAGTAATTGCGGATTATGCGCATAGTCAGCACAGTTGAACGTCACAAAATTTTTATTTTCGATCATCGCCTGATTGACCGCAAATTGATGCATTGCATTAGCAAAATAGGTCTTCCCCGATCCCGTAGGCCCAGTGATCAAAACATTTAATCCATGAGGCGGATATAAGATCGCGGCCTTAGCTTGCTCGATCTGTGTTTTTAAGCTATCCTTTTGTCCGATCATTGTATCAAAAATACTTGGTCTAAGTACCGGTTCAGCAGGATCAGGCATTTTTGAGCCAGTTTGGGGGATCAGTGTATCAGTTTCAGCTGCCAGACTTTGATACTTTACCGGTCGGCCAGCGAGCTTGCTCAATTTTCCTGCCCGGACCAATACATTGAGCTCTTTACTGACATTATTGCGCAAGATCCCTAGATCATCTGCGATCTCTTTTGTCGTAACCGCTTTATTTTTAGTTTGGACATAAGCTAAGATCTTCTCTTTTCGTGTCATAAAATCCCATTCCTTTTGATCATTATGCTATTAGTGTATCACTTCTGTATCAAGCGAAGCAAAGAATTGCAACTGCTAGCCCTTAAGCTATTTTTTGGTTAAAATTGAGATAAATCTACTATAAGATAAGAAGGTCTTGTGATGCCAAATATTACTAGCAAAGAAAAACGTGACCGCCTACTTTTTATCATCAAAGTATTGCGTCAGCATGAAGTCTTACGTAACTTTTTAAAACAAAAAGATCCTAAAGAAGTTCGCCTCGCACTCGAAAAACTAGGTCCCACTTTCATCAAAGCGGGACAATTGCTCTCAACGCGCCCCGATCTGATCTCACCTGCTTTTATCAAAGAATTTCGCAAGCTCCAAGATAATGTTCAGATCGATCCTTTTACCACTGTCAAAAAAACGCTTGAAGCTGAATATAACTGTCCATTGACCGATATTTTTCTTCAATTTGATGAACGGCCTTTCGCCTCTGGTTCGATCGGGCAGACACACCATGCTTTACTTCACGATCACACTCCAGTCGTCGTCAAAGTCCAACATCCCAATGTTTCCGAACTCGTTGAAACGGATCTTTCTTTATTCAAAGAAGCTTTACGGATCTTAAAATTCGTCCCTGATCTAAGTGTGATCGATCCTAAAGAGATCTTCACTGAGATCCAAACATCCCTTTTAACTGAGATCGATACTCAGATCGAGCTCAAAAATGGACTCGAATTTTACCGTCTAAACAACAATGACGGGATCATTAGAGTGCCTAAAGTTTACCCTAAATACTCCGCTAGTAAGATCTTAGTCAATCAAGCCATGCCTGGACAAAGTATCAAAAAACTAACAGCTACCAAAGCCACCAAAGCGGATAAACCTTTACGTACGGTCTTAGCTAAAACTTTAGTCAAAAATTTCATCAAACAAGTCTTTGTCGATAATTACTTCCACGCTGATCCTCATCCGGGAAATATATTATTTTACCAACTTCAGCTTGATGATCCTGAATATAACGAACTCCAGCCTACACACCAATTCAAAAAACAACTCAAAAATACAAGTATTGAAGCTACTTCTGCCACGACATTACCACCATATCGCTTGGTCTACTTGGATTTTGGAATGATGGGCCGTTTGACCAAAAATCTCGCCGATGGGATCGCCCAGATCGTCATTGCCTTAAACACTAAAGATACACGCCAGATCGGTAAAGCTGTGCTGGCTGTTTGTAACCGGACTGGCCCCGTCGATGAAGAAGATTTTTATAATGAACTCGGTGTCTTTTTGACCCCATATCTCAACTTAGGCTTGGGCCAGATCGACCTTGCAAGTTTATTGTTCAGGATTGTAAATCTCTGTCGCAAAAATAACTTGCAATTAAAATCAGAAGTAACTTTATTGATCAAAGCCTTTGCTTCTTTAGAAGGCATAGTCGCTACCTTAGATCCCGAATTATCTTTGATGGAGGTCGCGCGTCCGTTTGCCCGTGAGTATTTCAAAAAGCAGTTCAACGTCAAAAAGAGCTTGGAAGAGTTAGGCTTTGAACTCTACCAAGCTTCAAAAGTAGCTCCGAAGATCCCACTTAAATTTGAACAGCTTCTTGACGTTTTGACGCAGGGACAAGGAAAGATCGCCTTTAAACTTAAAGATCAAGATAAATTACTAGATCGCCTCGAAAAGATCGTCAACCGCGTGATCTTGGCTATTATTTTAGCCGCTTTGATCATGAGTTCCTCGCTCTTAGTCCAAGGAAGTGCTGCCCATCCCGCCATTTATAATATTGGGGTCTTAGGTTATCTCTTAGCAGCGATCGTTGTTATCATTTTGATCATCAGTGAATTACATCGACATTTCAAAAAATAGACTACAAAAAACAGGCTTAGGCACAGCACCCAAGCCTGTTTTTATCATTGTTATTCGATCTCGATCTTATTAGCAGTCGCAACAGCATCCTTTTTCTTAGGAAGGGTCACTGTCAAGACACCAGCTTCATATTTAGCAGTGATCTTATCACGTTCAACATCAGGGAACCGGTATTGCCGACTGACCCGACCATATGAACGCTCGCTTGCAAGCAAATTGCCAGCAGCATCGCTTTGGTCACTAAAGCTATCCCGCTTAGCTGCAACTGTCAAAATATCATTGCGATAATCTAGTTGCATATCTTTCTTATCGACCCCAGGCAGATCGATCAGCAACCGATAACTCTTGGGGGTCTCCTCCACGTCAGAACGCATCTTTAGCTCTGAGTCGTCAAAGTTGAAAAATGAACGTCCTAAATTATTGAAAAATGCATCGCTACCCTCCATTAGATCAGAGAAACGATTCGATAATTCATTTGCCATAAATAAGACTTCCTTTCATTTCTTCACCTTCATTGTAGTTCTTTTATTTTAGAATGCAAGGATTTAACTTTTAAGATTTTGCAAAATGCACTTTACTTACAAAAAGTACGTGTTATAATTTAGATATAAACTAACGAAAAGAGGAATTTACGATGACAAATCCAGTAAATCAAGAACTCAAGCAACGTCGCTCGATCTATGCCTTGGGCAAAAATGTCTCCCAAACGCCAGCTCAAATCAGTGAAACGATCGAAGAAGCGATCCGCCAATCCCCAACGGCTTTCAACTCCCAAACAGTCCGCGCTGTTATCACTTTTGGTGAAAATTCCGATCGTGTTTGGGATATCGTTGAAGCTGAATTGAAAAAAGTTACTCCAGCTGATCGTTTTCCTGCGACTCAAGAAAAGATCGCCTCATTTAGAGCTGGTTTTGGTACGATCTTATACTTCACCGAAACCCAGACGGTGCACAAATTAGAAGCAGATTTCCCACTCTACGCTGCTAACTTTGCCAACTGGGCTGAACAAGGACTTGGCGGGGCTCAACAAGCGGTTTGGACCGCATTAGCTACTGAAAATATCGGTGCTTCCTTGCAACACTATAATCCGTTGATCGATGAAAAGATCAAAGAAGCCTTTGATATCCCTGAAAGTTGGGAATTACGAGCCCAAATGCCATTTGGTTCGATCGAAGCACCTGCTGGCGAAAAAGAATTTTTACCCGATGATGTTCGCTTCAAGATCTTCGAATAATTCGTATTATTTGTAAAAACATTAAACTAGAATTTTCAGGATAAAGAAAGCCATCTTCAAATTCCGCATGTTGGAATTTTGAAGATGGCTTTTTACTTATGTCACAGCCTCAACCTATTATTTTTTCCCCTTCTGCAATTCACTTTTCTTTCCCTGTTTTTTATCATTACTCAATTGTTGAAGATATAACATATTTACAAACGCTACAGTAATAATAACAACAATCAGAAGGGTTGAAATTAATGGCCTACTTTCTGAAAATATAATTGCAAGTGTCCCTAGCAAAGTGATGATCAAAAAGACACTGTGCTTATAACATCACAGTCACTGCAGCTGCGCCTAAGATCAAAACTAGGCCACATACCGTAACTACCATTTCTTTTGAAGTCTTCTTTTGACCTAAGAACCAAATACCCGTTAACGTTGCTAGCACAACTGATGTTTGCGACAAAATAAAGCCAGTTGCTAGACCATTCATATCTGGTTGGGCCGAGATCAAATATGTCAACGCTGCAAAGGCAAAGAAGAAACCTGAAAAGACCTGTTTGTAAGAAACAGCCTCAACAAATGGTGATCTTTCCTTACCCTTGACTGTCATCATGATCGCATAGACTACAGCTGCTAAAACCATCCCGATCGCTTGAGGTAAGAACGCATGCATCCCATCGATCTTAGCTTGTTGTGGGGCAGCAGAATATAGCCAATAGCCAATTTCACCAACTGCTAATAAAACCACCGCCTTGGTCAAAGCGCTCTTGTTTTCGGGTGTCTTATGTTCACTCCAGACCGTCATCCAAGCGCCTAAAATGATAACTGCAAGTGCGGTAAAGCCGATCATTTTAGCCGTTGCTGTTGGCCAATCACCTAAGTAAAATACGCCCCAAAGTGAAGCACCTAATAATTGAAAGGCAGTCGTGATCGGCATTGCTTTGGAAGAACCGATCAAAGTAAAGGAGTGAAACGTGATGATCTGTGCCGTCCCCCAACCGATCCCAGAAAGAACTGAGAAAAAGAGCGCTGCACCACTTGGAAGTGCTAAACCTTTGATCATCGCTAGTACTAAAGCAAAAATCAATGTCCCTAAAGTCGAACCTAAGATCTGATTGACCGGTTTACCGCCGATCTTAGATGCGATCGTGGGGTAAAGCCCCCAACCTAATAATGGTCCTAAACCAACTAAAATTGCCGTTGTATTCAATTCAATTTCCCCCTAATCGTTAAAACGTAACGCCACTCTCTAAAATAATGTTGGAATATGGTGTCATTTCACCAGTACGGATAAATGCATGACACTTGCGTAGATCTTGTTTCATTTCAGCATGTGGGATAAAGACGAGCTCTGTTTTGGGGAAACGTTCTTTGATCGCTTTTAGCTGGGTTGGGTTTTGAGTCTTGATCTCTTCTGCTAAGTACACCCGTTGAACTTCTAATTCAGTCAACACATTATCTAAAACTTGGAGAAAACTAGGAATACCTTTGGAAACTGCTAGATCGATCTTTTCTGTTTCACGTGGTACTGGCATTCCAGCATCACCAATACTCAATGTGTCAAAGTGACCCATTTGTGAAATCACCCGGGAAATATCTGAATTAATAACTTGTGTCTTTTTCATGATCACGCCTTCTTCTTTTTAATTTAATTCATGCTTGTATGGAATTGACGGTTGAGCGCCAAAACGTTGTACAGTCAGTGAGGAAGCTTTATTACCGTATGTGATCGCTTCAACGAGATTGCTAAAGTCAGGTTTTAAAACCGTACTCAAAGCACCGATAAAGGTATCACCGGCTGCCGTTGTATCTACTGCGTTAACTTTAAAGGCTGGAACGATCCCACTTTGACCGTCCATGCTGTAAAATGAACCTTGGCTACCGATCGTGATCAAGACCACTTTGATCCCTAATGCATGAAGTTTAGCAGCTGCTTTTTGCATGCTTTCTTCATCGACCACTTTGATCCCAGTCAAGATCTCGGTCTCGGTTTCATTAGGTGCGATCACATCTGTCGTCTTGAGCAATTCTTCAGGAACTGTTCGCATCGCAGGCGCCGGATTCAAGATCGTCTTTACACCAGCTTGATGCGCTACTTCAAAGGCTTTGATCGTACTTGCCAAGTCGCTTTCAAATTGTGCGATCACAAAATCACTTTCCTTGATCAAGTCGGCATGTTTGACTACATGCTCTGGTGTGATCTTACCATTTGCACCAGCATGGATCATAATACTGTTTTCGCCTTTTTCATCCACAACGATATAGGCTTGCCCAGTTGCGACCTTGTCCAATTCAGCAATCCCAGCTAGATTTATCTCTTCATAACCCAAAAGCTCACGCATCATCTTGCCAGCATCATCGTTACCAACAGCACCGATAAACGCTGTCTTAGCGCCAGAACGTTTAGCGGCTACAGCTTGATTTGCACCTTTACCGCCACCAGCTGAAAATACTTCGGAGGCATGGATCGTCTCACCTGGTTTAGCCATCTCTTTTACTCTGATCGTCCTGTCTAAATTGATACTTCCGATCACTGTCACTTTATTCATTGTACCCACCTCGTGTCTTTCTAGCAAATTAATTTTGGTAACTTGTAGCACTTATTAAAACGTTTTAATTGCTGCAACTAGACTATAACACACTTTTGAAAACGCTTCAAATTTTAACTTCAACTGAGCTACGAATCACTAATTTGACCGGTAAGACCCGCTTAACGTACGGACTATTAGGGCTGGCTAGCCGTTTTATCATTAGATCGGCTGCTTGTTTGCCCAATTCATAGATCGGTTGTGCGACCGTCGTCAAAGCAGGCGTAACATAGCGACACATCTCAACATCATCGTAACCGATCACACTAAGATCATTTGGAATACTTTTATTTTTTTGTCTCATCCCAAGATAGATCCCAAACGCTAATTCATCACTAAGTGCAAAAACCGCCTCGATATTTTGCTCTAGTAACTCAGCAACAACTGCTTGACCTCCACTTTTGGAAAGCTCTGTTTTGATCTGAAGTGCTTGCGGAAATTCAACTAAAAAGCCCTGTAACCGATACATGATATTTACCGTCGCCAAATCAGGGACAATAACTGCAACTTTCGTATGGCCCATCTTTTTTAGATACCGTGCAGCCAATAACCCACCATTGAAGTCATCTGTAGTTACCTCATCACTGCGTTCGCTGAATGTTTTTTGATCTAACACAATGACCGGACGCTTTTTGATCTGTAAAACTTCCTTTAATACTTCATCTGAGATCGAAGGGCTAGCAATGATAAAGCCATCGACCCCTCTTTTAGCTAATTCGAGTAAGGCTTTTTCTTCCTTAGCTCCGTTAAAGCCCCCATTGCACAGCATTGAAATATAACCCGAGCGCAACAGTTCTTCTTCGATCCCTTTGACTAAAGTACTGAAAAAAGAGTTAGTTATCTCCGGTACGAGGATCCCGATCGTTTTACTTTGTTTACCGACCATTTGGCGTGCCAAATGGTCGGCTTTATAGCCTAATTCATCTCGAGCGGCTTGAACTTTTTGAACTGTCAGTGGATTAAAGTTCATAGCCTTACCATTTAAGATCTGTGAAACCGTTGCGATCGAGACACCAGCGCGTTTAGCAACTTCACGGATCGTCACTTTTTTAGCACACATCTACCCATCCCTCACAAATATAAGTTCGAATGTAGGCACAAAAAAACAGCCCATACTCAGTAAATAATACTCGGAAACATCATCTTGGAGGTTCACCTGTTGCTCCTAAGATATCATCAAGAAACTGAGTAGGTGGCTGTTAAATTACTATAAGGAGTAATCGTCCCCACATCCTTTATCTGGTTTTGATCTTGTTCGCTTTCCAGAAGCACTCAACAAGATCCTCTTTACTAATTGCAATTAGTGGCGTTTGCCTAAAGAGACTACAACATTTTTGTTTTAAACTCAACTTGTTGGTTCCATCACCCTCCAACCTAATTATAGGAACAGTGACTAACAGTTTGGACGCCCTAATTGTGAGAATCTTTTGACCCCTCACTTATTTTATAACATAAAACTAAATTTTTAGCAAGCGCTAACATTTATGATAAAATTAATTTTTTTGAATACAATTGACAATACCGCAAAACCATGTTATCCTGAAGTTTCTATTATACGGTGCGATATTTACTGTGGAAGGTAAATATCATTAAAAGAGCTGGGAGATACCTCCTAGCTCTTTTTTTGTGTACTGTAACATAGTCGTTCCTAAAAGTAATGCCTAGAAAATAATAATACCTTGGACCTGATGCAAAATACGCATCATGCCCAAGGCCTCATTATTCGTACGGCATTTTTCGCTTTGCTCTGCACTGTGATCTAAAAAAGCCAAGTGCGCCATCACTCGCACTTGGCTTATTTGAGGATATACATCGTAATATAAAGAGCGAAATCTCTACATCACACAATGCATTTTTAAAACTTACTACGTGTAGCATACTTAAAGGAGTTCTACTCCTCACTGCACATTATACCCTAGTTTAAACCGTGATTAAAAATGATTTGCCCTTTCTAATTTCGATACATTTTTAGCTCCAAAAATAGGTCGTTATATTTTTCCAAATACTTAGGTCCTAGGTCTTCGTAGATCTCCATCTGCTTGATCCGAGCAGCACTTGGATAAAATTCCTTATTGGAGGTGATCGCTTTTGGCAAATATTTCAAAGCCGCTTTATTGGGGGTGGAATAACCGATATATTCCGTATTTTGCGCCGCATTTTTTGGATCTAACATGAAATTGATAAATTCATATGCGCCTTGCTTATTTTTAGCGGTCTTAGGGATCACTAAATTATCAAACCACAAATTAGTCCCACCATTTGGGAGCACATAATGCAAATGACTATTTTTTTCCATCATATCAGCCGCTTCCCCTGAAAAGGTCACCGCTACACTGCTCTCCTCATTTGCCATATATGTCTTGATCTCGTCTGAAACGATCGCTTTGGCATTGTGAGTCAAAGCTTTGAGCTTATTATAGGCTTGATCAAGCTCAGCATCACTTTTGCTGTTGAGCGATCTTTGCATGCTAGCCAGACCGATCCCCATAAATTCGCGCGCGCCATCAATGAACATGATCTTGTTTTTCAATTGCGGATCCCAAAGATCATTCCATGTCTTGAATTGTGAAGCCTGATAGAATTTATCATTGTAAATGATCCCCAATGTTCCCCAAAAATACGGTACTGAATACTCATTATGGCGATCAAAGGCAAGGTCCATAAACTGCGGATCGATATTTTTTAAATTCGGTAACTTACTATGATCGAGTTTTAACAACAGATGCTCTTTTTTCATCTTTTGGATCATATAGTCACTTGGGACCGCGATATCATACGAAGTCCCGCCTTGTTTGATCTTAGTCAACATCGCTTCGTTTGAATCAAACGTCTCATAGTTGACCTTATACCCTGTTTGCTTTTCAAATTTGGTGATCAATTTAGGATCGATGTAATCGCCCCAGTTATAAATGTTTAAAACTTTGGCATCTGACATCCCAGTCGAGCGTTCGAGCCAAACTGTCCCTAAAAAGAGCAACCCAATGATCAAACAGATCCCGATCAAAAGTGAACGTAATTTTTTCATCGCAAGAGCCCCCGTTTCTTTTTCTTGGAGCGTGGTTGATTATCCTTACTGATGTAGTAATAACCGACTACTAATACAAGTGCAAATAAAAAGACTAGCGTACTCAAGGCATTGATCTCTAAACTAACACCACGCCGCGCCCGCGAATAGATCTCAACTGAAAGGGTGGTAAAACCATTTCCTGTCACAAAAAAGGTGACTGCAAAATCATCGAGTGAATAGGTAAATGCCATAAAATACCCAGCGATGATCCCCGGTGAAAGATAAGGCAAGATGATATCTTTTAGGATCTGGCGGTTATTTGCGCCAAGATCATAGCCAGCTGTGATCATTGAATCATTCATCTCTTGGAGTTTTGGTAAGATCATCAAGACTACGATCGGGATACTAAAGCTAACATGTGCCAAAAGGACCGTCCAAAAGCCCAGTGAAAAGCCACTAAAGATCGAACCTAACGTGATAAATAAAATCAAAAAACTAGCCCCGATCGTTACGTCTGGCGAAACGATCAAGATATTATTCAACGATAACAATGTATTACGGTGACGTCGCTTTCTCAAATAATAGATAAATAACGCCCCAAAAGTACCGATCACCGTTGCGATCAAAGCCGACAAAAATGCCAATAAGAAGGTATTTAGCAAGATGATCACCAACCGTGTATCGGAAAATAACTCGCTAAAATGGCGCAACGAAAAACCGGTAAAGCTATTCATCGTATCGCCGGCATTAAAGGAATACCAGACCAAATAAAAGATCGGCAGATATAAAAAGATAAAGACTAAGATCAAATACAGCTCTGCCCACTTAGATCTAGTTTGTTGCATCATTTGCCACCTGCTTTCTTTTCACCGGTAAAGAGCATCACGACCACCATTGCAATGATCAAAACGACCCCGATCGTTGCCCCTTTGCCCCAGTTTTGCGTTACCATGAAGTGCTCTTCGATCGCAGTCCCCAATGTGATCACACGATTGCCCCCGATCAAACGGGTCAACATAAAGAGCGAAAGGGACGGGATAAAGACCGCTTGGATCCCACTTTTAACCCCATTTAACGATAAGGGAAAGATCACTTTAAAAAATGTCTGAGTCGAACTGGCGCCAAGATCTTTGCTAGCAGCAATAAATGAAGGGGGCAATTCCTCAAGCGCATTGAAAAGCGGGATGATCATAAAGGGCAACTGAATATAGACTGCCACGATCAAAAAACTAAAATCAGTGAACAATAATTGCTTAGGTAAGATCCCAAAAAAACCTAAAAAGCTGTTTAGGCCACCGTGAACACCAAAGATCCCAATGAAGGCATACGCTTTTAATAATAAGTTGATCCATGTCGGTAAAATGATCAGCAACAACCACAAATCTTTATGCTTTAATTTTGTCAAAAAATACGCTGTCGGATAACTGAGCAAAAGTGTGATCAAGGTGATCAAAAGAGCATACCAGACCGAATTAAACGTCATCAATAAATACTTTCCCGAACCAAAGTACTCTGCGTAATTAGCTAGTGTGAAATGTCCACTTTGATCAAAAAAAGAATAGCCGACCACTAAAACAACCGGTGCTAAGACAAAAAAGAGCAACCAGAGAAAATATGGGACTGCTAATAAAGTATTATACTTTTTCATATTGTCCCCCTTAATCGTCGTAACTTTCTAAGCGTGCATCAAATTCTGCTTCTGTTTCATTGAATCGCATAACATGGATATCTTCAGGATCAAAGTACAAGCCGATCTCACTGTCGACCTGTGCTTTTTTGGTCGAATGCACGATCCATTCATTTCCCATCTCATCATGACAGACGATCTCATAATGGACCCCGCGGAATAATTGTGTATCGACTTTGACCTTTAATTTACCATCTTTGACTGTGGTCAACTCGAGATCTTCGGGCCGTAAAACAACTTCGACCGGTTCATTTGGACGCATTCCTTCATCCACACATTCAAATTCTCTACCAGCAAATTTTACAAGACAGTCCTGGATCATCACCCCATCGACAATGTTACTTTCACCGATAAAATCAGCTACATAGTGATTGATCGGTTCATCGTAAATATCGACCGGACTGCCACTTTGCACGATATTTCCATTATTTAAAACAAAGATCTCATCACTCATCGCCAACGCTTCTTCTTGATCATGGGTCACAAAAATAAAGGTGATCCCTAGGCGCTGTTGTAATTCGCGCAATTCATATTGCATGTTTAGTCGCAATTTATGGTCTAAAGCTGATAAAGGTTCATCTAACAATAAGATCTTAGGCTCATTAACGATCGCCCGAGCAATTGCAACTCGTTGCCGTTGTCCCCCAGACATCTCACTGATCCCACGCTTTTCATAACCGGCTAACTGCACTAAGCGCAAGGCTTCTTTGACTTTAGTCTCAATTTCTGTTTTTGGTGTTTTTTTGATCTTTAATCCAAAAGCGATATTATCAAAAACATTCATATGCGGAAAGAGCGCATAATCTTGAAAAACAGTATTAACTTGACGCTTATTTGCAGGAATATCGTTGATCCTTTTCCCCTCAAAGTAAATATCACCTGCAGTCGGCTCTGAAAAACCTGCGATCATCCGTAAGATCGTCGTTTTACCACATCCAGATGGTCCTAAAAGTGTATAAAATTTGCCCTCTTCGATATCAAAGCTGACCTTTTTTAACACTGGAACATCGTCATCATAGCTTTTAACGACATTTTTAAAAGAAATAATTGGTTCTTTCATAATTTGCCACCCCTTTACCAAAATAGAAACTAAAATTCATTATACTAAACATTTCCCCCTTTTAAAAAGACCCATAGTCAAAACTATGAGTCCCACGATTTATTTTTTAGCAGCGATCACATAGGGTACGGCTAAAAAGCAGATCGCCCCCAACATATTTCCTAACGAGACCCAAAACAGATTATACAGCCACGCCCCGACTGTGAGCACTGCGCCAGCGGGTTTTATAAGTGCTGCCGTCAGTAAAGTCATATTGGCGACACTGTGCTCAAATCCCGTCGTAAAAAAGGCCAATAGACACCAAAAGACCATGATCAATTTAGCCGCATCATTTTTTGTCTGAAAGCTAGACCATAATGCCAAACAGACTAAAATGTTACATAAGATCCCCCGCATGAGTAAAGAAAGCGGACCAACCGTCGTCTTAACTACGGCAGTTGCAGTGAGTGCCTTGGCTACTCCATCAACTTGCAAGCCGGTAGCATTATAAAGAATTGCCAATAAGATCGCCCCACAAGCATTGCCTAACCAGCAGATCACCCACAAATAACTTGCTTGAAGCCACGTATTTTGCTTAGTCAAAGCACCGACTGCTAAAACAAAATTATTGCCGGTAAATAATTCACTACCAGCGATGATAACTAAGCTAAGTGCTACGCCAAAAACGGTCCCCATCAACAATTTAGTAGTCGGAGCACCTTGTAACTGTCCACTGACAGTAAAAGCTAACAAGATGCCAAAACCGATATACATTCCTGCTAACATGGACAATAGAAAATATCCCAGCGGATTTTGGTGCAAAAAAGCTAACTTCTTACTTGCAGCCCCTTGAACTGCTTTGATCTGTTCTGTATACATATGTGTACTCCTTTTTGATGTTTACGGACTCCTTGCCCAACTTTAATTATAGCGGACTAGACTACAAAATACATACTCAAAACTATGGCAAGTGTTAAAATAAGAGATAATTGATTTTTTATCTGGAAGTGATCTTATCAATAATTATGAACTTGTTAAACAAAAATATGCCCAATCGCTTTTGATCGGGCTGACTTTGGCATTTTGTGGTGGCTATATCGACGCTTACACCTATGTCTTGCGCGAACATTCGCTAGTCGCTGGACAGACTGGTAATATCGTCTTCTTAGCTGTCGATATTGCTAGTAAAGGGCTTGTGGTTACAGAAACGCGCTTTTTTACTCTTGTCTTTTTTATTTTAGGGATCTTTACTATCAGCTTTCTTGCTAAAAAACTAGACTCTCCCTACGTCAAGCCTTTATCATTGCTCCCCTGCATCTTGGCTTGTCTAGTGATCGGGTTCTTACCTGTCAGTGCACCTGACTATCTAGTCGTTCCCCCATTGGCCTTTGGGGTCGGGATCCAAACGACTTCATTTAGCAAGATCGAAGGTATTCCCTACAACAACTCCTTTTCCACGGGAAATATCAAAAAGGGGATGCTCGCTTGGAACGGATTTTTCTTCTCCCACAATTTAGCCGATAAACATGCGGCTAAACTGTATTTAGCGATCACCCTCGCTTTTGCACTAGGTGCTCTGTGTTCCGCTGAACTGGAAAAAATTTGGGGGATCCACACGATCTGGGTGATCACCGTTATCTTGAGCGTAGTGATGTTACGGTATCTTTATTTATTGCATCATGAAAAATAACCCGGGACAACACCGCAGTTTTCCAGACAAAAAATAAGATGATCTGTCGCAACGGATCATCTTATTTTTTGTCTTTTTTCAACTTAATTATAATTTACCAACTAGGTCTAAGCCTGGTTCCAATACATCATCACCTGGTTGCCAACTAGCTGGGCAAACTTTATCGCCATGTGCGCGTACAAAGGAGGCTGCTTGAAGCGTTCTGAAGATCTCAGAGGCGTTCCGTCCGATCCCCATGTTATTGATCGTATAGGATTGGATCACCCCATCTGGATCAACGATGAAAGCAGCCCGGTATGTTTGACCAAGTCCCTCATTTAACACATCAAATGCCTTAGCTAATTTACCAGCTGGATCGGCTAACATTGGATACTCGATCTTACCGATACCAGCAGAAGCTTCAGCCCATGCCTTATGTACAAACTCGGTATCTTCAGAAACAGAATAGATCTCTGCTCCTGCTGCCTTGAATTGGGAATATTTAGCTTGTAAATCTTCTAATTCAGTTGGGCACACAAAGGAGAAATCGGCTGGATAAAAGAAGAACACGCTCCATTTACCCAAAACGTCTTTTTTGGTAACATCCTTTAATTCACCTTGTTGATATGCCTTAACTGAAAAATCTTGAATCTCTTGCCCAATGTAATTCATCTAAGAACGCCTCACTTTTTATTTTTCTTTGGTACAACTCTTAGTATAGTCTAGCCGATACATTTGTCAACCTTTATATACTGGGGATAATAAAAGGTTTTTAGAATTTTTTAAAACTAAATTTTTTACTGCAAACTGGCTGCCACTAAGACTAAAGTTTCCAAGTCGTCTGCCTTAAATTCATAGACCACATTATCTTTGTTCCAAGTAAGCGATTGGGTCAAAAAGCCTGCTTTAGCGGAAGTTTCCAAGCGACCACTCCCCCGCTGTGATGGTGCAGGTAAACGGTAGCGTTCTAACAGTGTTACAGCCTTACGGGCAGCTGTTGTTGGATCTTCATTAGCAACTGGGCTACCGTGCATAGTAAAGGACCAATTCCCTTCATTCCAATGCAAGTAACGTTGACCGGCACCGCTATTGACGGTCGCTTGCAACCCGTAACCTAAGCTGATCTTAGGTAAATTTCCTTGCGAAGCATCGTTTTGATAATCGATCTGGCTAACAGCTTCATCAGTCGAAGCGTAAGTCTTTTTAGTTAAAGTAGCATATGGTGAGCTATCTTTTAAACTTTCGTCATTAACTGGCTTAGCATCTTTTTCAAGATAATAATTAGCGGTATAGTTGTTTAAATCGCCACTATAAGAAACACTGACTTTCTTTTGGCTATCTTCTTTACCGGACAGTGTAGCTACAAGCGCAGTATCACCCAAATTTTGGCGCATCGAGATCGCACCTTGCTGTATCAATTCATTATTAGAAAGTTTATTAGCCTCAGCTTGGCTTTCATCGGTTGCACTATTTTCGGTGTTTGAGCTTTGTTCTTGACTACTACTTTCAGAGCTTTGACTTTCTTTAGCCTGACTAGTCGAGCTTTGTTTTTGGCTACTGCTTTTAGCCGTTTGGGAAGTGCTTTGTTCTTTAGCATTAGTCTTTGAGCCATTATCGTTAGAACAGCCTGCCAAAATGACCGTACAGAGCAATGCCAAGGTCACTTTTGAAAATTTATTCATGATCTGATCCTCCGTTATATTTAATTTGTTCAATTATTCCTACTTTAAGGATACCTTATTTAGGACAAAGATACCAAATTTTGAACACAGTGCATAAAATTGCGGGGAATGCCGTAGAAATAACGGTAACTTGGGCATGATGCGGGCTTAGCATCATGTGCTAGGCATTGCAATTTGGAGCACGACTATAACGTAAACAAAAAGACCAGAAAATAACTTCTGGTCTCTTATCTCTAACGGCTCAACATCAACATGTTGTACAGCATGCCATCTTTTAATTTATCTACATCTGCGCCTAAGACTTTAGCGATCTCATAGGCATAGGCCCAAGCCGTTGCTGGCCCGCGACTGGTGATCAAATGATTCTTTTCATCTACAACGACTAAAGCTTCATCAAAATTACCATGCTTGACTTCATCTGCGATCCCAGCTTCCATTCCTGGATATAACGTATATTGGCTATCATCCAGTAAGCCATAGCGTGCAAAAGCGATCGGAGCAGCACACATCGCCGCATTCCACTTACCAGCTTTTTTACGTTCGACCATAAATTGACGCAATGTTTCATTGTCACGCAAGGCTTCTGAACCAGGTAGACCACCTGGGAAGATCACGATATCATAGTCCAATAAACTTTCATCCATGACCTTATCACAAGTCAACACGATATTATGATCACCATTGACGATCTTATCGAATAAACCGACCATATCACATTTGATCCCGGCACGCCGTAAAACATCAACGCTTGATAGTGCTTCAACTTCCTCACAACCAGGTGCGATCATCACTGCTGCTGTTTTTGTCATTATAAAGCCCCCTAAAATATTTACTAACTCTATTTTAGTCCAAAATTTCGTTAAGAGCTAATTTTTGGACTAAAAAGTCGCCTTCAAGATCATCTTTGAAGAAACTTACTTTATCTACGAAGAACTTCTTTTAGCCAAAACTTTGCTTATCGATCTGGATAGTGAAAAAGAATAACACAGGTTGACATCGCTGCTATGTTGGAATATTATAATTTTTTATATATAAAGAACTAGAGGTATTATTATGTCAACACTTTTAGTCATCCAAGCATACTCTAAAGATAAAAATGCGCATTTGGATCGGCTTAACCAGCATTTTATTACAAGTTATCAACAAGCTCACCCCAAAGATCGGATCATTTCTCATGACCTTATCAAAGATGACACGCCTATATTAAATTCACAGATGTTAATGGCCTTACGAAAAAAGCAACATCAAAAACCATTATCATCGTTTGAACAAAAGTTGCTGGGTGAGCATGATGACTGGCTTAATGATTTCATGCTTGCTGATAAATATCTTTTCGTTGCTCCGATCCAACAACAGTTCTTACCTGCGGAGCTCAAACAATATTTAGATCTGATCATAAGCTCATTGGCTGAGTTTTCACCCCACAAAAAAGCCTTGCATCTCCAAGCAACAAATCGGACCTATCATCGATCACTTAAGTATTTTTGGGACACATATAGACACAAACATAACCTAGGAAATAAATATCTCCAAAAGCTGTTATCCTTCCACGGGTTAAAGAATTTTACCACATTACATATTGAAGGTTTAGCAAATTGTTGCACCAGTTGCGACCTTTCATTAAAACATTGCCAAAAACAACTGACCAAAATCGCAAACGCATTTTGATCACAGTGCGTAGAATTGCGGGAACTCCGTAGAAATAACGGTATCCCATTTACGAGGCGGGTTTTTGCCTCGTGAGTGGGATATTGTTATTTCCTAGGAGTTGCAATTTTAAGCACGACTACGAACAGTGCGTAGAAGTGCGGGTAATGCCGTACAGATAACGGTGACTTGGACATGATGCGGGCTTAGCATCATGTGCAAGGCATTGTTATCTGCTAGGCATTGCAATTTTAAGCACAACTATGATCACAGTGCGTAAAATTGCTGCGGGTAACTTTATAAAAATAACACGGGACTCACCTCGAAGCACATACGTGGTGAGTCCCGTGTTATTCATCTAGCGCTAATGCCGTTCACTTTTTTAGTTTATTTAAAACAATTGTTTGCCACCTTCGACAAATAAGAAAATACCGTAAGCCACAACGATGATCCCGCTGATCAAATTGATCCATAACAGCAACTTATCTGGGATCTTATGACGAAAGACATTGAAAGCCGTTGTCATCCCCATGTCCCAAATAAAGGAAGCACTGACGACTCCAATAATAAAAAAGATACTTTCAGCCAAGGTCAAAGTCCCACGACTAGCCCCCAACATCATCGTCCCATCGATCAAAGCTTGAGGATTGGCCCAACTGACTACAAAAGCAGTCGTGATCGCTTGTTTTAAACTGATCTTATTGTCATCGCTCGTCAAAGCCCGTTGATTAGCAACACGAATGATCCCCCAGCCAATATAAGCAGTCAAGAGACCACCAGCTAACATAATAAATAATTTCAAGGTCTGATTATGGGTGATCAAAGCTCCGATACCATAAAAAGCCGCTAAACAAAAGAGTGCATCAAAGACCCAAACTAAAAAAGTATACAGCCACGCCCGACTCAATTTATAAGATAAGCCGTTGTTGAACACATAAACATTTTGCATCCCGATCGGCGCCACAAATGCAAATCCGATCAATAAACCTTGCCAATAAGCCAAATTACTCTCCTCATTCTCTAAAATACTCTTATTTGAATCATAACATAAATTTTAGGTAAGAAGACAAAAAAGAAGCCAGAGAGTTTTCCCTGACTTCTAGAACTACTTACTTATTTAGCATCTTCCCATGCCTTTTCAAAAAGTGCATAGGAGAAATCTGCTGTTGTTTCTACAACTACATCCGCTTGGGCTAATTCAGTCGCATCTCCTACAGCCACCGCTGTCATTCCAGCAGCTTTGATCGCCGCTACACCTGAAACAGCATCTTCGACTCCAACGCAATCCTTGGGTTCAAGTTCGACTGCTTTGGCACCAGCTAAGAAGATATCAGGAGCTGGTTTGCCGTTAGCAACTTTACTTGGATCAGCGATCGCATCAAATTCGTTTGCTAAACCTAACTTTTCTAAGATCGCAGGCGCATTCTTGGAAGCTGAAGCAATTGATAATTTAACGCCATGCTCTTTTAATTCACCGATCAAACGAGTGATCCCTGGTAAAATATCTTCTTTTGTCAAAGTTTCGATCGCTTGCAAATAATAGCCATTTTTCTTTTCAGCCATCGTCAAGATCTCTGCTTCAGTATAGTTATCACGCAAGCCACCAAATTCCAAGATCTTGATCAAAGAATCGGTCCGACTGATTCCTTTTAATTCTGCCTCAAATTCAGCGGGTAAGACTAATCCTAATTGTTCTTTAGCTAGTTGGCTCCAAGCTGCAAAGTGAAACTTCGCTGTATCGGTGATCACACCGTCTAAATCAAAAATTGCACCTTTCATCAGTTTCCTCCTATTTTGCTGCTAATTTGGTCTCTTCACCATTTAATTTGATCTTCAAAGGTTCACCTTTCAACAATTCGATCTTAGAACCTTCCTTATCAACTTCAATACTCAACAAACGGCCGCGGAAGTTGATCCGGAATTTGTAATCATCCCACTCTTTAGGTAAGAATGGCGCAAATTCAAGTTCACCATCGATAACACGCATACCAGCAAATCCTTGAACGATCGCCAACCATGAACCCGTCATTGATGTGATGTGCAAGCCATCTTCAGTATCGTTGTTATAGTTATCCAAGTCTAACCGGGCTGTCCGGGAATACATTTCAAAAGCTTTATCTTCTTTATGAAGATCAGCAGCTAAAACAGAGTGGATCGATGGCGAAAGACTTGATTCATGCACGGTCAATGGTTCATAAAAATCAAAGTTCTTTTCTTTTTGTTCTGGAGTGAAGTCTTCTACAAAGTAATAGATACCTTGTAAAACATCAGCCTGTTTGATATATGGTGAACGCAAGATCTTATCCCATGACCAGTTTTGGTTCAATGGTAATTGTCCTGCTGGAAGATCTTTAACTGGTGTCAAATCTTTGTCCAAGAAGGTATCATGTTGAACGAAGATCCCGAGTTCTTGATCTTGTGGTAAATACATATTATCCGCAATTTCATGCCATTTTTGACGTTCTGTCTCACCTAGATCGAGTTGCGCTAATTTTTGGGCTGAAACTTTATCAGCGATCTCATTTGCATAGTTTAAGCACCATTTAGCCAACATGTTAGTGTACCAGTTGTTATTGACGTTGTTTTCATATTCATTTGGTCCAGTTACGCCGTGGATCATGTATTGTCCCTTGCGCTTGGAGTAATGCACTCGATCAGCCCAGAAGCGTGCGATCCCGACTAAAACATCAAAGCCGTTGTGGGTCGCATATTCTTCATCACCGGTGTAACGAGTATAATTGTAGATAGCATAGGCGATCGTACCGTTACGATGGATCTCTTCAAATGTGATCTCCCATTCGTTGTGGCATTCGATCCCATTGAAAGTCACCATTGGATACAATGCACCTTTCAAACCTTGTTGTTGTGCATTGTGGTAAGCTCCTGCTAATTGATCATACCGATACTTGAGCAAGTTTTTGGTCACCGATTCGTCGGCTAAAGCTAAATACAACGGCACTGCAAAAGCTTCTGTATCCCAGTAGGTGGCACCGCCATATTTTTCACCGGTGAATCCTTTTGGCCCGATGTTTAAGCGAGCATCATCACCGTAATAAGTTGAGAAGAGTTGGAACAAGTTGAAGCGAATACCTTGTTGTGATTCAGCGTTACCTGAGATCTCAACATCCGCTTTTTCCCACCGCTTAGCCCAACCAGCTGCTTGAGCTACTTTCAACTCTTCAAATGAGCTTTCAGCTTGTTTTTGGCTCAAAGTTTGCGCAGCTTGTGTTAAAGCTGCTTGTGTTTCATGATCACGTGAAGTTACCACGATCACGCGTTTTTCAAAAGTTACGGTTTGACCAGCAGCAATTTGGCCGGCAAATGTATTGATCACGCTCTTTTCAGTCGTTTCAGCTGCCATTGGTCGTAGATCAGTTACGTGGTCAGCTAACATTTCAGTCGTGAATTGTGGCGTACCAAAGTTATTTGGGATCGTTTGTGCCGTTAAAGACATATGTGTTTCAGCTACATTTTGTGCCAAAACATTCCAGAATTTTTCATCATAGTTTGCATCTTCATTAAAAACATCCGCATCAATGTATGATCTGATCTCAACGCTTGCTTCAGTATCACTTAAGTTTTCGACCGTGATCTTGGAAGCGTAGAGTTCTTTTTGCGCTACACTGACAAAACGTTCAAAGTTTAAACGGAATTTTTGACCGTCTTTTGCAACGATAAAGCTACGGTTCAAGATCCCTTTTTTCATGTCGAGTGCAAGTTCAAAGTCTGAAAATTCATCCTTAGCCAAGTCAACAGACGAGCCGTTCAACTTGATGTCAACTTTAGTGAAATCAACTGCATTGATGACCTTACCAAAGTATTCAGGATAACCGTTCTTCCACCAACCAACACGTGTCTTATCTGGATACCAAACGCCTCCAAGATAGATACCTTTATGGGTATCACCGGAATATGTTTCTTCAAACATCCCTCGCATACCCATGTACTCGTTTCCAATGCTGGTCATACTTTCTTGGAGTCGCTTTTCTTCGGGTTTAAATTCATGTGTGACTACTTTCCATGGATCGATCTCAAAAATTCTTTTCATTTACACTGACCACCTTTTAAAAATATAATTTAAACGTTTTCATTTTACATATTAATTATAAATGCAATCGGTTGCATTTGCAAGCAAAAAAAATCTCTTTTTTGAGATTTTTAGATTTTTGTAGAGGCGCGTTCTACGATCTTATGGGGCACGACTATGTGATCGGTCTCCAGCTTTAACTTATCATTTCCTTTTGTATTGATCGCTAAAGCGGCTGCTTCGGAGCCTAAAAAGCGCGGGAAGATCTCGACTGAGGTCAAGGCTGGCTGAGCTGTTTTAGCAAGTAATGAGTTATTAAAGCCCAGCAAAGCAAGTTCAGATTGCTCGATCTCACAAATATCACAGAGATGCTGGATCTCTATTGCTAATATATCGTCACAAGCTACTACACCAACTTTACCGCCAGTTTTAGATAACATCTGGCCCAAAGCTTTGGAATTCTTTATTTCATCATCGCGCTCAGTACTCAAGCACAATGGTGATTCAGTAATATTTACTTCACTCAAAGCCGCTAGATAGCCTTTATACCGTGCATTTTGAACCTTTTCAGAAAGATCAGTATGTGCATAAACGATCCGAGTCGCCCCTTTAGCGAGCAAAAATTTAGTCGCATCGTATCCCGCTTTGAAATTATCATTATCGACATAACACGTGGTCTCTTTATCGGTATATGGTGAACCGATCACAACATAATGGATCTTTGAATGTTGCTTGATAAATTCCAGCACTGGATCGTTGGCTTGGGAATAGACAAAGACGAACCGCGTGATATTTCCGCGCTTGATCATTGTTTCGATATTTTTGATCAATTCTTCAGTCGTTTGACCTGACGCCACCGAGACTAACTGATCGTGCGCATTGCAGATCGAGGCTAAGCCTTGAATGATCTGGATAAAAAACGGATTATCCCCCACAGCTTCTTCGCGGGCTGGCAAAATGACCCCGATCGTATTTGAGGTTTGATTAGCTAAATTTTGAGCAGCAAAATTAGGCGAATAATCCAGCTCTTTCATCGCCTGGCGCACCTTGTCCTTGGTCTCTTCACTGATCAACGGACTATCATGCATCGCGCGTGAAGCCGTTGACGGCGAAACACCAGCTCTTTTAGCAACATCTTTTATCGTTGCCATCTGAGCACCACCTTTCATAAAAACGTTTGCATAACTTTAAGTATATACCGCCAAAATGTCTTTATGCAAGCATTCATCAAAAAAACATGATATACTTAAGAAAAAATTTATCGAGGTACTAGACTATGGATGCAACTGAAATGTGGCACGCATTTTGTGCCAACGAGCCTATGCTTGCCAATGCCCCTCATGAAGCTTGGGCTTTTGGCTGTGAACCTGATTTTTTAGCCAAACTTGTTTTGCGCGGGCAAAAAACAGCTACTACATCTTCTTATCCCTTATATGCTCTAGAAAATGAGCCCCTTCCTCAAGTCGGTGAATATAACATCATCTTAGATGGCAACGACGAGGCGATCTGCATCACCAAAACGACCAAAGTCTATCGCACATTATTTAAAAACGTTTCCGCGCGCCATGCTTATTTAGAGGGTGAAGGCGATCGGAGCCTAGCCTATTGGCGTAAAGTCCATCAAGCTTTCTTCACTGCCGAATTAGCCGAAGTAAAGCTGGACTTTACACCTGATCTCGAAGTCGTCTGTGAAGAATTTGAAGTTGTTTTTAGCTAAATAAAACGATCTGACCAGCAAGATCAGATCGTTTTATTTAGTATTGTGTGTTATTTACGCATGATCCGCAAAGCGTTCAAAACTGCGATCAAAGTTACACCGACATCCGCAAACACAGCTTCCCACATCGTTACGTCACCAAAAGCACCTAAGATCAAAAAGACAAATTTGATCCCCAAAGCTAAGCAGATATTTTGCCAAACGATCTGCTTAGTCCGACGTGCGATATTTAAGACACGCAAGATTGCCTCTGGATCATCACGCATCAAAACCACGTCCGCTGCTTCGATCGCTGCATCAGAGCCCAAAGCCCCCATAGCGATCCCAACGTCAGCACTGGCCAAAACAGGAGTATCATTTAAACCGTCACCGACAAAGCCAACTTTGCCCGTTTGAGCTCGTTGCAATTTTTCAACTTCAGTCAACTTATCTTGCGGTAAAAGTTCTGCTTTGACCGTATCGATCGCTAATTTAGACGCGATCACATCAGCTGTCTTTTGGCGATCACCAGTCAGCATCACAGTCTGGATCCCTTGTTTTTTGAGTTCTTTTAGCGTTGCTGTAGAAGTTTGTTTGAGTGTATCAGCGATCTCCAAACACCCCAAATATTTACCAGCATAAGCAACATAGACTAGCGTTCCAGTAGCTGTTGGTGGTAACTTTGCCACCGCGACCCCCTGTTCATCTAACAGGGCTTTTTTACCGACCAATAAGTCTTTATCTGCAAAAATAGCCTTGATTCCTTGACCGACCACTTCTTTTACATTTGCTAATTTTTCGGTCGGTAATTTTCCCGGGAAATATTCCACGATCGAACGAGCGATCGGATGGGGAGAATGCATTTCAGCGATTGCTGCTAATTCAACTAATTCAGCTTCTTTTACCCCTGCATCAGGATAGACATTTTCGACCTGAAATTTACCTTCTGTCAAAGTCCCAGTCTTATCAAAAACCAAAGTCTGGATCTGCGTCAATAATTCTAAATAGTTACTTCCCTTGACCAAAACACCAGCTCTAGACGAGGCACCGATCCCGGCAAAAAAGCCTAAAGGAATCGAAATGACCAACGCACATGGACATGAGATCACTAAGAAGATCAATGCCCGATAGAACCATTCGCTAAAGGGGAGTCCCAAAAATAGCGGTGGGATAATTGCCAGTAATAACGCTGCTCCGACCACGATCGGCGTGTAGACTTGCGCAAATTTGGTGATGAACTTTTCAGTTGGCGCCTTCTTTTGACTTGCATTTTCAACTAATTCCAAGATCTTAGCAACGGTCGATTCACCATAAGGCTTAGTCACACGAACTTCGATAACACTGTCTAACACGATCGCACCACTCAAGATCTGTGCTCCAGTTTCGACTAAGCGCGGTTCTGATTCCCCCGTCAAAGCGGCCGTATCTAAATAGGCATTTCCCTGGATGACTTTACCATCTAAAGGGACACGTTCACCTGGCTTGAGCTTGATCACTTCATCAAGCTCAACTTGTGTTGGTGAAACTTTAGTCACAGTGCCATCTTTAGCGACTAAATTGGCATATTCGGGGCGAATATCTAATAATTGTGTGATCGAATCACGTGAACGTTCAACGGCAATATCTTCAAAAAGTTCACCTAAAGCGTAAAATAACATCACGGCGACCGCTTCGGGATACTGTTTGACAGCAAAAGCCCCCACCGTTGCGATCATCATCAAAAAATTCTCATCAAACCATTTACCATGAAAGATATGCTCGATCGCTTCTTTGATCACACCAAAACCGATGATCAAATAAGCTACTAAATAAAGAACAAATTCTAGCCCAATACTTAAGTTTGGTAAATGTGCCACTAAAAATAGCACGCTCGTGAGTACTATCTGAATAATTTTATTTTTGTTTGCTAAAATCGTCTCCACGTCTGTCACCTCTAAATTTATGAATATATGCTCATATTTTCAATTAAAGTGTAACATGCTCATTTTGCTAATGCAATCATTTTAATTGCTTTGACATTTAATCAAAAATAATGTAGCTTAAAAGTTAAATATTAATTGTGTCCTGTCTGGCCCTCTGACCTGAGAGGACTTTTTTATAAATAACATAGGGGGATTTTATGGAAAGTAAGAAATTAACTTTCAAACATTATCTAATGATCGGTTCCTTGATCTTTGGGATGTTATTTGGAGCCGGAAACCTGATCTTTCCAGTTCATTTAGGCCAAATGGCTGGGAGCCACTGGCTAAGTGCAGCTCTAGGCTTTTTAGCTTCGGGGGTTTTATTACCAGTTTTAGGTCTACTGGCGATCAGTGTCACTCAATCACGTGGTATCTATGAACTGGCTCGTCCAGTCGGCCACAGCTATGCATTACTCTTTATGATCTTGATCTACGCTACGATCGGACCATTTTTTGCAACACCTAGAACAGCGACTGTGCCCTTTACGATCGGTTTTGCTCCACATATCTCGCAAAATCAGCAATCGTTAGGGTTACTGATCTATTCAGCGATCTTCTTTTTATTGGTCTACTTTCTGTCTAGTCGGGAAAGTAAGATCACTGCTTTGATCGGTAAGGTGCTCAACCCTGTCTTTTTAGTAATGTTATTTGTGATCTTTTTATTGGCTTTTAGCAGCCCGTTAAGTTCAGCTGCGAGTGCTCCGATCACTAAAGAGTATTTGACAGGCGCCTTGACTTCAGGGCTTCTCCAAGGCTACAACACGATGGATGCTTTGGCTTCGATCGCTTTTGGGATCACTGTCGTTACCGCCGTCCGCCAATTTGGTCTAAAAGATAAAAAAGATATCGCTTTGGCAACTGCTAAAGGTGGTTCACTTGGGATCTTGTCGATCGGGATCATCTACATTGCTTTGATCTTGTTAGGAGCGCAAAGTGTCTCGACTTTTGGTCTGGCAGAAAACGGCGGGATCACTTTGACACAGATCTCTCATCACTATATGGGGGTCTTCGGTGATGCTTTGTTAGCGACTTTGACGACGGTCACTTGCTTATCGACTTCAATGGGCCTTGCGATCGCCTGTTCGCAAGCTTTCCATCAATTATTTAGTCGTTTTTCATATAAAGCGATCTTGCTGGTCTACTGCTTGCTCTCATTTGCGATCGCCAACTTAGGACTTGATGCGATCATTTCTTGGTCATTACCAGTCTTAATGTTTTTATATCCACTAGCGATCACTTTGATCTTACTAGGTGTTTGTTCACCATTGTTTCATAATTATGCTTTGGTCTACAAAACTACGACATTGCTGACCTTGATCCCGGCTTTCTTTGACATGTTGAATGCTTTACCAGCTGGGCTAAAAGAAACTGCGCTAGTCCAAACATTGCTCAAGTTTGCTCAAACCTATTTCCCATTCTTTGACCTCGGATTTGGCTGGGTCTGCTTTAGTTTGTTAGGACTGATCATCGGTCTTGGCGGATATTTTATGCGTAAAAAATAACTAATAAGAGGGTCTACCACGATGTAAGGCATCATGGTGGACCCTCTTTGCGTTTATTTTAACAGTCCATGTTCGACTAAATATTTATGAGCGACCACACTTGCTTTTTGATGCTTAACGCTGACTTCATAGTTCATTTCTTGCATCTCTTCAGTCGTGATCTTGCCGGCTAATTTTTCTAAGCTCTGAACGATCTTAGGGTTAGCTTGCGCAAACTTTTCATTCATCAACGGTGCCCCTTGATACGGTGGGAAAAAGTTCTTATCGTCTTTTAGCACCACTAGATCATATTGACGCACTTGCGGATCAGTCGTATAACCATCGACTAAATTGACCTTCTTTTGTGCGATCGCTTGGTAGCGTAAGGCTGGCTCCATGACCGATACCTTGCCAAAATCTAAATTATAGATTTGCTTTAAGCCTAGATAACCATCTTCTTGATTGGAAAAATCGGGATCAAAACCCGCATGGACCTTAGCGTTGACCCGTGCTAGATCACTTAATTTAGTCACATTGTATTTTTGCGAAAATTCCTTAGTCACCGCTAGATCATAACCATTTTGATATGCCATCGGTTTTAGATAGCGAAGATCATACTGTTTTGATAATTGCTTTTGCGCAAGTGTATACGTCTCTTTAGGATCACTAGGTGTCTTTTTATCGTGATCGACTAACGCTTCTAAGACTGTACCAGTAAATTCAGGATAGATATCAATTTGTCCCTTTTGGAGTGCTTTAAACAAAAATGTCGTGCCCCCAAAATTAGGTTTTAACGTCACCTCAGCTTTAGGATCAGCTTGCTCGATCAATTCCTTATACATATTCATCAAGATCTCTGGTTCACTACCAAGTTTACCAGCGATCACGACTTTAACGGGCTTAGGCTGTAAAGTCTCGTATACTTTCACGCCACCAACGCCCGCTCCTAAAAGAGCCAAAAACGCCAAAGTTGCATAGATCCGGCGAGAATTTTTGCCGATAAATTTTAAAAGCCCACTACAAATGAAAGCCAAAGCCGCTGATAAGATGCCCCCGATCAACAGATAATCATTGTTATTTTGCTGGATCCCAAGCATGATATAACTTCCTAAACCACCAGCACCGATAAAAGCGGCTAAAGTTGCCGTACCGATGACCATGACTAAAGCGATCCTGATCCCCGATAAGATCAACGGTAAAGCTAACGGAAATTCGAGCCGCTGTAGTTGTTTAAAACGTGAAAGTCCAAATGCCTGAGCAGCTTCTTTTAAATTAGGATCGACATTTTTCAACCCTGCATACGTATTTTGATAGATCGGCATGATCGCATATAACGTCAACGCGATCACCGCTGGGACGGTGCCGATACCGACTAATGGGATCAAAAGGCCTAATAACGCTAAACTAGGGATCGTTTGGATGATCCCAGCTACCTGCAGACCAGCCTCGCCTAAAAATGGTCGATCGCGTAAACTGATCGCCAAAGGGACCGCGATCAAAATAGCGATCACTAACGAAATAAGTGAGATCGCCAAATGTTGCCCCAGTGCCTGTAAGATCTCAGTCCGTTGTACACTGAGCGTTTCAATCAATTTTGCCATTAGCGCCGACCCCCTTGTTCTGCCAAATAAGCTAAGAGTCCTTGATACGTGAGTTGATAAGTCTGTGCTTGATACGTGAATCGTAGCTCAGGTGTTTTTTGAAGTTGGGTCAATAAGTCATCAAAACTCTCGAGCTCGACTGCATTTTTAGTGTCTGCGATCTTGGTCGGATACGCTGTCTGTAATAAATATTCCAAATTCCAAAAGTGGGGACATTCAGGATCAAAGAAATCTTTTACAAATTCATTTGCGGGATGTTGCATGATCTGCATAGGTGTGCCGACTTGTTGTAAATGCCCCGCATGGATAACAGCGATCCGATCACCCAAGCGTAAGGCTTCTTGCATATCGTGAGTCACAAAAACGATCGTCGGCTTTAATTTTTGGTGCAAGTCTAAGATCAGATCCTGCGACTGGCGTCTTAACACGGGATCCAAGGCACTAAATGATTCATCCATCAAAACTAGGTCTGGCTTAGTGGCTAAAGCCCTGACGATGGCCACGCGTTGCTTTTGACCTCCCGAAAGTTCAGCTGGTTTACGTTTGGCAAAGACTTCTGGGTCAAGTTCAACGGCCTTTAACAATTCAGCTGCTCGAGCACGACGTTTTTCTTTGGTCACCCCGAGTTGTTCAAGTTGGATCGTGATGTTATCTTCAAGCGTCAAATTTGGAAATAAGCTACTATCTTGCAACACATATCCCGTATTTAGCCGTAATTTTTGCTTATCATATTCTTTGATCTTTTTGTTATTTAAATAAATATCGCCCTGCGTGGGGAGCGTCAGTTGATTTAACATCCGTAAGAGCGTTGTTTTACCACTACCACTGGGACCTACTAGCACAAAAAATTCCCCAGCATCTATCTCAAGATCGATATGCTCTAAGATCGTGTTTTCACCATATTTCATCCCCACGTCTTGATAATGGATCATCGCTTTCACCTCGCAATTTTATATCATCTAGTCTGACGGAAAGTAAACCAAAATACAATCGATACGCTCAAAATATCAATTTAGCGTATCAAAGAACCTGAAGTTCACCCAAAAAATAATTGATCAGATGATATTTTAGCCCTTGCTGATCGAAACGATAGCAATAAATTCAAGATCTTCCCGCAACTATATTTCCTTGGAAATAAAAAGAGCCCCTACACGAGAACTTATTTATCTCATGGAGAGGACCCTTCGTTAATCCAGTACCATTTGGTTTGTATATAGATCGTAATAAAAACCCTTTTGGGCGATCAACTCGGCATGACTGCCCTGCTCGATCACATTACCGTCACGTAAAACCGCGATCTTATCGGCATTAATGATCGTCTTTAAGCGGTGAGCGATCACAAAGCTCGTGCGCCCAGCTAAAACCGCATCCATCGCTTGTTGGATCTTTTCTTCCGTCACGGTATCAACGTTAGATGTCGCTTCGTCTAAGATCAAGAAATCCGGATCAGATAATAACGTCCGCGCAATACTTACCAATTGCTTTTGCCCCGTTGAAAAGATCGACTGCTCATCACTTACTCTGGTCGCATAGCCTTCCGGTAGACTCATGATAAAATCATGGATCTGGGCTTGTTTAGCAGCAAAGATCATTTCTTCATCACTAGCATCTGGCTTACCATATTTGATGTTTTCGGCGATCGTCCCCGTAAAGAGCAATGAATCTTGCAATACGATCCCAACTTTTGAACGCAAAGACTTGAGTGTGAGGTCACGCACATCGACCCCATCAAAAGTTATCGTCCCAGAATCAACATCATAAAAGCGATTGAAGAGGTTCATCGTCGTCGTCTTACCTGAACCCGTTGGCCCAACTAAGGCTAGCATTTGACCCTTTTTCACTGAAAGATCGATCCCATGCAAGATCTCTTTTCCTTCATCATAGCTAAAATGCACATCATTTAAAGCCACTTTTGAACGTAAGTCTTCTTGCTTTTTACCATCTAAAACTAGATCTTCTTCTGGTTGCGCTTCGACTTTAGCTAAACGTCTCGCACCGGTTAGTGCCAACTGGATCATCGAATAGATCGAAGTCAATTGTGTCAATGGTTGGAAATATGTTTGCGAATACTGCACAAACATCACGATCAAGCCCAGACCAGTCGCTGTATTCATCGAATCAGCCACGATCAACCAGATCCCCCCAACGATCACGATCGCTAAGTTCAATAATGACAGACCTTGCATCAAAGGAAACAAAAGACCCGAATAAAATTGCCCTTTAAACATCGTATCTTTAACACGCTGGTTGTATTTTTTAAAACCAGCGATCGATTCTTGTTGTAGCCCATTACTCAAAATGACCTGTTCACCGTTGATCTGCTCATTGACATAACCGTTTAAGTTTGAGATCTCGTCTTGTTGGGCATCTAAATATTTCCGAGCCTTTGACATGATAACTAAAGCGATCACCAAGACAAATGGCGTTGAGGCTACCGTGATCAAAGCTAATTTAACATTGATCGAAAACATCACAATAAGAGTCCCAATGTAAAGCGCCCCCTGAGAAACGATCTCAAAGACTGCATTATTCAAAGCGTTGAAGATATTATCGATATCTGAAGTAAATAACGATAAGATCTTCCCATCTTGATGTGTATCAAAATAACGGATCTTCATGCGTTGTAATTTAGCAAATAAGTTTTTGCGCATGCCATTTGTTGCATCCGCATTAAACTTAGACATGATCATCCAAGCAATGAATTGGGCTAACACATTTAATAAGAAATACAGAGCCATCAATTTCAATGCCGTATAAAAAGCAATCATTGAGGCACTCGCACGTGTCGCTGGATCAGCTAATTGAGCAACATACTTAGTCAAAGCTGTGACCGCATTTCCCATATAGATCGGTGCGATCACTTGGAAAAAAGTCGCTAGTAAAGTCAAAACGATCATAATTGTCACAGCTATCCAATATTGCTTTAAATACTTCCAAAAGTAGCCACAGGCAATTTTAAAATCCTTCATTTTACAGCTCTCCTTCCTCGATCTTATCTTTAGCACGTTGTGTTTCATAGATCTCACGATAGACCTGTGAAGTCGCTAATAATTCCTGATGCGATCCCCAAGCTACGATCTGGCCTTGATCTAAGACCATGATCTTATCAGCATCCATCACCGAGAAGATCTTTTCGGCGATCACAAAAGTCGTGGTCTGCGTCAATTCCTTTTCTAGTGCTTCTTTGACTCGTTTTTCCGACTTAGCATCTAGCGCCGAAGTCGAATCATCCAAGATCAAAACTTTTGGCTTGCCGACGACCCCACGTGTGATCGATAGGCGTTGCTTTTGTCCCCCAGAAAAGTTCGCCGAACGCTCTTCAACTTGATGTTCATATTGATCATCATAGCGCTCCACAAACTCAGCTGCCTGAGAGATCTTCGCTGCCCATCTAAAATCTTTAGTGGTAGCATTACGATCACCTTGGCGCAAGTTATCCGAGATCTTACCTGAGAAGAGTAAGGCTTTTTGTAAGACTAATGATACTGCCTTACGCAATGAAGCTTCATTTACCTCACGTAGATCGACCCCACCAACTTTAACGACTCCAGAAGTTGGATCATACAAACGAGTCATCAACTGGGCTAAGGTCGATTTTCCTGAGCCAGTAGCCCCGATGACCCCGATCGATTCACCTGGAGCAACTTTAAAACTGATATTTTTGAGCGTTTCATGTTCAGCTCCAGGATAAGCAAATGAAACATTGTCAAATTCAACAGCCCCATCAAGTTCCACTTCAGGTGCCTTTGGATCAAATGTTAAATCTGGTTTTGTATCTAAAACTTCTTTTATTCGCCCTAAAGAAACAAAACCACGCGCATACATCGCCATCGTCATGCCACCAAAGGCTAATGTGAATAACATCTGCATTAGATACCCGATATATGAGGTGATCGCCGCCAGTTCACCCGGGTTATTTTCCACGTTTATCCCAACTAGATAAACGACGGCTGTGATCCCCACATTGCAGACTAAGAAAAAGGCTGGCAATAAGCATGAAAATACATATCCGATCTTGATATTTAGATCATTCATATCATCAGCCACTTCACCAAAACGTTTTTCTTCATTTGTTTGTTGGTTAAAGGATTTGATTACCCTGATCCCTTGCATCGCTTCTTTAGCGATCGTATTACTGCGATCTAATTTCTTTTGATAACGATCAAACATCTTACCTAACTGCGGAAATGTCAAGCCGATCACTAACAGGACCGCTAAAAACATCGCCACTTGTAACCACCAGAAACGTGGAATGGTGACGATCCCCATCACAAAAGCCCCAATGATCATGATCGGCATCCGTAAAACTTGCATAAAAGTCGTCATTACGACATTTAGCACTTGATTCATATCGTTGATCAAACGAACGACTAAGGTACTAGCCGAAAATTTCTCGATATTACTCAAAGAAAATGTTTGGATCTTTTCATAAGTTTGTTGTCGTAGATCACTAGTAACGCCTTGAGCGACCCGAGCTGCAAAATAAGCATTCAAGATCCCGGCGATCACTCCGATCACTGCTAATGCGATCAAGAACATCCCTTCTTTAAACATTGCCTGACGATCATTTTTTAATAAATTATCTAAGATAAATTGTAGGATACGCGGTTGCAATAGAGATGCACCTGCAGCCACAATGATCGAAATGACCGCACCTAATATCGCACCTAAATAGTTTTTCAAGTGTGGTTTTAAGATCTCCATAGTCCCCTCCATAATGATAAATTTATTAAGCTATTTTGGCTTCGTATGTACCAGTCTAGCGGAATTTTAATTTTTATTCAACCGCTCAATTTAAAAATAGTTTTGCTATAATAGTTAAGAAGTCTATTAACTCTAGCAAGACACAAGGTGAATATTATGATGGATAATGATTTGAATCTCCCCTCAAAAGAGGAAACAGAAGCCAGTGTGCAGATCTTTAAAGCATTTGGCAATGAGACGCGCTATAAGATCTTGTACTTATTATTTGAAAAGCAACTTACAGTAAATGAGATCACAAAAGCGATCGGCATGACACAATCAGCTGTCTCGCATCAACTAAAGATCTTGCGCCAAACAGGGTTAGTCTCTAGCACACGTGACGGACAACATGTCTACTACACGCTAGCCGACAACCACATCATCATGATCTTCAAGCAGGTAAAAGAACACATCAACGAAGACTAATTCCACAGTACGCAAAATGCAGGCTATGCAATTAGGGACCCACTATGATACATATTTTTGTATCATAGTGGGTCCCTAATCATATCTACGGCACTGATCGCAGTGTATTTTATCTTACACGCACATAGAGTTTATCTACTGGAGCACGGTTCCCGTCGTGTCCAAATTGCGCTAATTTATTTTCAGGTGAATTGTTCCAAGCTAAATAGTCTTGTTCATCTTCCCAGACATTGAGCAAGAGGAATTGGAAATCTTTTTTCAAAGAGATCAAGACTTTTGAAGCCTTCAAGCCAAGAGGGCGTGTTTCTTTATTATTCCAAGCATCAACGACTGCATTGAAAACTTTTTGTTGATCAGTATCTAAAGTCACATACCGCAACTCTAGTAGACCATCCCAGTTTGTTTCACCGATCTCTTTTAAGACGCGGTAATTCAAACCAGATTCAAACACTGTAGGTTCACCAGAGATATCAACGAGCAAATAACCATCTTTATTGGCTAATGCACGATAAAGTAAAAAATTCCGATCAGCGTAACGATCTGAGAGCGTCGTCAACATTTTTTCTGGTCCTAAGGCAAAATTAATTTCATTTAATGACATAATTCATCCTTCTTTCAACAGACTTACTTTATTAGTATAGCACTAGGACTATTCTAAACCTATTAGCTAAAAACTGCTAATTATTTCTTTGGATAACCTACAAAATGTAACTTACCACTGATATATTCACCCAAAAAGACCTCTGCACTGCTCTTAAAGCCATTTTTTTGTAATTGCTCATCAAGCCAGGCTTCATCTCGTGAGATCATCTCTAAAATATCGTAATTGATGATCCCATCACTGATCAATGGATAACGAATACTTTCATCATCCCCGTATTCAAGCACCGTCAATTGGCCATTTTGTTCCAAAACAGCCCGTTTGACTCGTGCTAACTCATAGATCCCATTGACCCGTAATCTAAACATCAATTCATCGGCGGTCACCCCGCGTTTTAAACAAGTTTCTACATCAAGCTTACCGTTTTTGACTAAGATCGCTGGGCGTCCATCGATCATCACCTTGGCAAACCGATTGTGATTTTTTAAAAATTGTAAGACCATCACGACTAAAGTCCAAATGATGAGCACCATCAAAAACTGTAATACCGTAATATCTTGGTTATAAATGATCCCACCGATGATCCCACCAAGCACGTAATTTTGGACTTGATCAAGTGCTGTCACGGGGGCTAAATTGCGTTTACCAACGATATTTATCTGTAAGATGATACACAACATCCCTAAAATAAATTTTCCAATTATCGGTCCATAAAATTCCACGTTAAAATCCCCCTATTGGATCGTAATATCTTTATTGATCAAATGTGTCCGGGCCAACTTATAACTATTACGATCGACACTTAATTCGACCCGATAGTACTTATCTTTGACTTTTACGATGATCCCATCTACAAGGCTGCGACTATTGACTGCCACATCTTTTGTACTAACACCTTCATCGCGCGCAACTGAACGTAAAAATGGTTGGACTTGTGAAGTCGATAATGTTTGGGTACGATGCTGTTCATAATTACTGTAACTCAAGCCAAATAGAAAAAACATCACCAGCAACATAATAATACTTATATCACGATATTTAGTATCAAAACGATTGCGTGAATACATCAAAACCGCAAAGAGTAAGATCAATAATCCGAGCGCACCTAAGCTGTAGATCACCAATTGATTTACTTCACGTTGATTTTGAAGATATTGTAAGGTATAAAATGTCATTTTCATTACCTCGGTCATTTTTTTATTTTTTATGATACCGAGTAATCATCTAAAATACTATACCTATTTTTTTGAATAAAAAATCAAAAATAGAAAAAAGCCTCGCCGATCTAGCGGCACTATGTCCCGTCAAGTATACAGATCAAATAGATAAAAATTTTAGGCGGCTTGGTTGCGGAATTGTTCCGCGGTCAAGCCGTTTTTGCTTGTGTAAGCGCGTTTGGTATTAAAGTATTCAATGGCTCCTTTGACGAGTTGTTCTAGCTCTGCTAGCGTCTTAGGACGAGGGTGTTTGTTAATCCAGATTAGCTTGAAGTCATTCCACCAACGCTCTATGGGTGAGTTTTCCCAAGGATGACCGGGGTGCGACATACTATGAATACAATTTTTAGAGGCTAAGTAGTCGTTGAACATACTTGAGCAGTAAGCTGACCCGCGGTCAGTATGGATCATTGGTTGCGCATCAGGTTCAACCGTAAAAGCACGATTAAAGGTTTCAATTACTGCTGATGAAGTTTCTGTGTCTGAAATATTGTAGCTTAAAGCGTAACGACCATATAAATCTAAAATAACGTGTACTCGTACTTTATGAAGTGTGTGTTCGCCGTAGGCTACTTCCGTTGTGTCGGTAACCCACACTTCATTTTTAGTTTCACGGTCGAATTGTCCCTGCAATAAGTTGTCATTGATGTATTCTTCATGGCGTTGAATTCGATTGCGCTTCTTCTTCCTAATATTTGCTCTAATTCCATGCTTACGCATGCAGTTAGTTATTCGTTTTAATCCAGCGGTAAAGCTTAAACGGTTTTCAAAGCTTAACTGTGTAGTCATCGCTAAATATCCCAGCGTCCAATTATGTTCTTCTTCTAACTCTACAATCGCTTCAAGTAACTCTGCTTGCTCATTATGATATTGACTTGGCTTTCGATTGAGCCATTTGTAATAACCATCTCGCGAAGAATCAGCTATTTTACACAACTGGCTAATTGACCATCCATTTTCTTGATTTAGTTCTTTGATGGCTTGGTACCGGAGTCCTTTTCCACCTCCCGATTGCGTATTTCTGTTAATTTTTTTGCGAATGCAATCTCCATCTCTTGCTTTTCTAGCTGAGCCCTTAATAAGCGATTCTCTGCCTTGAGTCGGTCAACTTCCGTCCACTTCTCTTCTGGCTTAGCTTTGCCTCGGCGATCACGAAGTGATTCTGGGTCATTACCGCTTTTGCGATACTTTTGATACCAGCCATAAACTTGTTGGTAACTAATATGGTATTTTTCAACTGCCCAATTGTAGTTCACATCATGCTTAATCAACTCTTCAATGATAGTAAGTCGTTCTTCAAAGTCAGTCTTTCGTCCACTCATTTTTGAATCTCGCTTTCTTGGCGTATAGGCCTTTAAGTTAGATTCATTATACTGCATAATCCAATCTGATAGTTGTGTTTTGGACTTTAGCCCATGCTTGATCGCGAATATTTCAAGCGACGCGTCTGATTTTTGATACTGTTGGACCAAAGATAATTTAAATTCCTTTGAATATCTATGATTATTGTGAGTAGATCGTAAGCCATCAATGCCCTGATATTCATATAGATACCCCCAAGTTCTAATAGTTTTCTTGCCCACTGCATACTTTTTAGCCACCTCACTAATATTAGAACGGGTTAGTTCATTTAGTATAGCTAATTTTTGTTCTGCACTGTATCTTGATTTCCTAGACATATAAAATACCCTCCAAGTATAAGATGAATTTTCTATTTCATCTGTATACTTAGAGGGCATTATAGCCAGCCGACCAGCGAAGCTTTGTTACTTAACTTTATTTTTCTTTAAATTCGCCTTCAATCACACTATCATCTTCTGAATGATGTGACCCTTTACGACCATTACTTGGTGCATCTGGCATAACTAAAGCAGCAATAAAATAGATCAATAGACCAAGGATAATATTTCCCGGGAAAATGATCAAGATCGCCCCAATGATCCGGGTGATCGCTTTATCCCAACCAAAGTATTCTGCGACACCACCAAAGACACCTGAAACTACTTTATCGCTTGATTTTGTTAATTCTTTTTTTGTTTTTGCCATCGCAACTTCATCCTTTCCATTAATTGATTTACTTTACCGTATTTTCACCGGTCTGGTTATCTAAAGTCAAGACATCAGCTTGATCTGTGTTCTCTTCTAGTGTACCACCATTTGTCTGTTGTTGGTCGTGTAATGTATTTTTACCATGTTTATTAGTCAAACGGTAACCTTGCACTGTTACATTGCCAACACGGATCGCACCAGCTACATTTTTGATCTCATATTTACCCTTGACCGTGATCGTATCAGCATCAAGATCAGAACTTGAATCAGCGTCAACCTCACTTTCATCATCGGCATACTCATAACCGTATTCGATATCAGCTAATTGTGTACTACCACCATTTACGACCAGACCATCTTTATAGTAGACTCTGCCCTGCCCTTCTGTTTTGACTTTGATGTTATTCAATTCACCGCCTGAAACTACTAGATCCAGATCAGCTGCTGCGGTAAATTCTAATTCACCATTGTTGAGCTTAGAGTTGATGATCTGACCAGCATCGATACCAGTATCGACCTCTGTTCTTTCTGCCGTCACTTCATTTAATTCAAATTTTTTAGTGTGATCTAGATCAAGATCTAGCATTGCAACATTTAGTTTTTCCAAGTTGATAT
The DNA here is from genome assembly GCF_003288115.1 of Ligilactobacillus murinus. Lineage (NCBI taxonomy): Bacteria > Bacillati > Bacillota > Bacilli > Lactobacillales > Lactobacillaceae > Ligilactobacillus > Ligilactobacillus murinus. Next base: position 1,676,596 of record NZ_CP023565.1, read on the forward strand.
TATCATAGATACCTTCAACTTTTAATGTACTCAATTTTACATTTTCGGGTATCGTAATGACTAATTTACTATCGATCTTTGTACGATAATCCGTAAGATCCAAACTGACCGTGTTATGCGTATCAAGTCCTCGAATGATCTTCAATGTTCCATTTTGATAACTGATCTTTGGTTCATAACGCGAACTTCCACTATAAGATACGCTATAATCAGAGCCTTGTCTGATATCAAGATCGATCGGCGCAAAATAACCCGAGCCACTTTCGATCTTGATCTGATCAAATTCTTTTTTAGCATACGTCTTTTGAATATCTCTATCTTTTTTGATGGTTTGGACCTTTAATCCATCGAACTCGACTGCTTTAACACCGTGGAACACAGCGCCCACAATTGCGATCACGGCACCGATAGCTAAGATCAACCAACCAAATTTAAATGTCTTCTTCATGGTCACTGCCTCCTTTTTCTTTGCGTTTCTTACTCAATTTATCGTAGAGATACTTGGAGAAGTTGGCGATCCCTTGAAGGATCAAGCGGATCGACCAATAAGCTAGCGGGATAACGACCAAGAGCCCCCCTAAGGCTAAAAGTCCTAAGCCTAGATAAAAGAGGCCGACTGCCCAACTGCTAAATAGCATTGCGATCCCGATATAGATCAAGAGCCCCATCACGACTACACCGGCACATAAGAGCACACCAGCGCCAAAGACTAAACCTGCCACCAAGGCCAAGATCCCGATCAACACTGCGATCATGATCCCCCCAAAACCTAAGAGAAATGGTGATGCTAATAAAGCTAGTAAGATCAACCAGATCATCTTCACATTTGACTGTGGGGTCGCAGTCCGTTGATACTTGATCTCTTCATCGGTCGTCTTGATCGAATGATCAGCTAAGACTTTCCGACTCAATTGTCGCGGTGTGCCTAATCGTTCTTCGATCTGACTGCGTGTTTCTAACCCCGCATCATCGATAAATTCTGAATAAAACATAATGGCATCAGCACGTTCTTCTGGCGTTAAAGGTTGTAAGTATTCTTCTAATTCAGCCAGATATTTTTCCCTATTCATGTTGCCCCTCCTCATCGTATACATTTTGCTTGCGCTTATCTGCTGCAGCAAAGACAGCATCTAAACTTTCCTTATAATCATTCCACATTTTTTTGATACGCTGTAAATGGTTTTCCCCGCTCTCAGTGATCTTGTAATAGCGACGATTGCGACCTTGGTAAGGTGCGTCGTATGTGGTCACATATTCTGCCTTTTGTAAGCGACGTAAGACCGGATACATCGTTGACTCTGAGATCGAGATCGCTTGTTGCATATCTTGTGTCAGTGCATATCCATAGTAATCTTGGCTTTCCAGCAAGGCTAAGACCAAACCATCTAATAGATCAGCTGTTACTTTGATTTCCATGCGGTTTTTCCCACCTTTCTTTTTTTCTCTGTTATATCTTAACTTCACTAATATTATATGACGTATAATATGTAAGGTCAACTAATATTGTAAAATAAATTAAATTTGATATAAAAAAGTCCTAAGTCGGTCATAAAACCGCTTAGAACTAGGCACTTATTTAATTTTTTGATTGATCTTTTTTATCTCTAACCACGTAGAAAGATAGGTAATAAGATAGATAATAAGATAGACCCCCGTATATATCAGTAAAAAGCCAGCGATCCACAAAATATTATGGGGAAACCAGCCTGCCAGATAAGCCAACGGGAAAAAACAGATCAATGTCACTAGATAATGGAGTAGCGACATCTTGAGCAAACTCCAGCGTTCTTGTGCAAAGATCGATTCGGAAAAATAAAAAACATTTCCCATTAGAGACCACAAAATGATCGAGCTTGTCATCGCTTTAACTGGGGTCGAAAATAGTTCCATAAATGTTGGTGTTGAGGGCATATACTCTCCTTGTCCAAAAATACTAGAAAAAATGACAGATAAGATCACTCCGATCGCGATCCCCGAACAACTAGCACTAATTATCTTTTTAAATATTTTCATTTTATATCCCTAGCCTTTCTTTGAGATTTTTGACACAACGCCTAGCTACAAAGGTCGTAGTACCATTTTTTAGTTTTAAAGCGATCGTTCCTTGCGCGGTCAATTCCAAATGATCTAAATAATTCAAGTTAACAAATTCACTACGACTGATCTTAACAAAATCTGGGGATAAAAGTTCAGCCACTTCATATAATTTCTTCTTTACCTGATAGCTACCGTGCTCGGTCATAGCATAGATCTTACCAGCTTGGCTATTTAAGGAAATTATCTGAGCTAAAGCTAACGGCTTAACGATCTGATCGGCATAGCCCCAAATTTGTTCATCGTGTTCAAGTAGTTGGACGACTTGTTGTAACTTAGGTGTCAATTCATGCACATGAAATTCGGCCCATTCTTCAGGTAATTTCGGATCGATCTCAACTTTACTTTTCATTTTGGCATCCCCCTTTCTTTAACTAAATTCTAGCAAATCTTAGGCTAAATTTCGCTAAAGACGCCTAAACGGTCAGGACTGACAGGCAAACGGTCTAAAAGCTAGCTCAAGCGGGTCTAAAAGGTCGTAATGTGATAGTTATGTAGTAGAAACGTGTTTTACAGCACACCTAGCTGATAACGAGAGATCCCCCATGTTGCAAAATACGCATCATGGGGGATCTCTCGTTATCTGTACGGAACTACCCGTGCTGTTTCACACGCTTTAAAATCTTATTTGAACATAGGTCACTACGGCTGCAAAAGCTACTGTCGCTACCAAAACAAAGCCCTTGCCTACGAGCTTTCCTAATTTTTCTTGGGCGATCATCTCATTGACGGGCCTTTCAAAGCCAACTCCGACCCACCAAGTCAATAAGACCACCGCTAATTTCCTAAACCAAGCCAGCTCACCTAACAACAAAGCTATCAGCACCATTGCTACTACAGTAAGCGCTGTGACTGGATATTGCTTTAATTTTTCTACCATTATGTCTCCTTCTATTCATGTAATTCAAGGGGCAAGCCGTCAGGGTCAAAGAAAAAGGTCATCAACTTACCATCGAAGTCATCACGCCGCAACGGCTCACATTTGATACCTAACGCCAACAATTGCTCTCTTTTGGCTGCAACATCGTCACATTTAAAGGCCAAATGCCGTAAACCCCGTGCCTCACCCGTAGCACCACTGACACGTTTTCGGGCATTGGGCTTGATGAACAACTCCAAGACTAGCCCATCTTTAGCTACATTCAACAAAATATCGTCTTTTTTGGGACGGACATGTTCAGATATGATCTCAAACCCCAATTTATCAACATAAAAATCAACTGCTTGTGCACGATCGCTACAAATGATCGCAATATGATGGATAAACATTACTCTTCACCAAATTCCAAATGACTGCCAGCTTCATCAACAACACCGTAGATCTTTTTACCTTCACATTTTCCTAAGTCAATTTGCCCGTAGAGTAGCTCTTCATCTGTGATCTTCACTCTATGCATATTGGTAGCCATAAATTTACGGATGATCGCCATTTCTTTTTCGCGTAATTCAGATTTTTCAACAGCTTTAGCTAAGGTATAGCCCTCATCAATAAAAGCTTTGATCGAACCAACTTTATACAGCATTTCCCAGCTATACTTACGCGCGGAATTCTTTTCATCGGCTAGCGACTTGATATAACCCCGCTCTTCCCAATAGCGCAATTGGCGCCCTGTAACTCCAGTGATCTTGCACATGTCACCGATCCCGATCCGAATATCATGGATAAAGTGGGGTTTGTGCATCTTATGCTTCGCTTCTTTCAAGGTTCTTCCCCCTCGCAAATAGTTTCTCACTTTAGATTTTATATTGTTTGGGCGATTTGTCAACTATCTTGACAAACTTGGTAAATAAGGTTTATAGTAGGCAACGCACATAAATTGAAAATAATATCTAAAATACTAAAGGAGTGAACTTGCTTGAATAATGCTACGCGTCCGACCGACATCAATGGCAATGGTTATAATCGTGATCTATTGGTCTTAGTTCTAATGGTCGGTTCTTTTTGTACTTTTTTGAATAGTACCTTGATGAATACTGCTTTTCCTGCGATCATGAAAGATTTTTCGATCTCAACAGCAACCGTTCAATGGTTAACGACTGGTTTTATGATGGTCAATGGGGTAATGATCCCGATCTCAGCTTGGTTGATCAATCGTTTCAGCTCAAAAACGATGTATCTCTGGGCTATGTTGACCTTTTTACTAGGGACAGTCGTTTCTTTTACCGCCCAAAATTTCGGCGTCCTTCTCGCAGGTCGGTTGATCCAAGGTATCGGGGTCGGCGTCTCAATGCCGTTACTTCAAACGATCATGCTCTCGATCTTTCCTCCAGAAAAACGGGGCGCTGCCATGGGGACAGTCGGGCTAGTGATCGGGCTTGCACCAGCTTTGGGGCCAACACTTTCCGGCTGGATCGTCGATAACTGGACTTGGCGTGAATTATTTGGCATGATCATTCCGATCGTGGTCGCCGTTATCATCTTAGCCTTTTTCTTCATGAAAAGCGTTGTGCCTAACACCCACCAAAAGATCGACGTTATTTCGATCATCACCTCAACGATCGGATTTGGGGCGTTATTATATGGTTTTTCTAAAGCTGGTAATGATGGCTGGGGCGATCTTTATGTCCTCGTCTATCTAGCTGTCGGGGCAGTCTTTGTTGCTCTCTTTTGTTTACGCCAATTAAAAATGGACGAACCTTTCTTAGATATCACGGTCTTTAAATATGGTGAATTTAGCTTAGCTGCGATCTTAAGTGGGGTGGCTAACTTAGCTTTGGTTGGTTCTGAAATGGTGATCCCACTTTACATTCAAAACATTCGCGGGGAATCCGCCTTCCATTCCGGCTTGATCTTACTCCCTGGTGCCTTGGCCATGGGAATCATGTCACCGATCACAGGGCGCTTGTTTGACCGTTACGGGGCTAAATTTATGGCGCTTGCTGGGATGACGATGTTGACTTTAGGCTCGATCCCCTTTCTTTTTATCACTAAAGAGACTTCGATCATGTTGATCATCGTCTTTTATGCGATCCGGATGTTTGGGATCTCGGCGACGATGATGCCGGTCACGACTTCTGGGATGAACGTCTTGCCCTTCAACAAGATCTCTCACGGAACAGCGGTCAACAACACTTTCCGCCAAGTCTTAAGCTCGATCGGGACCGCGATCTTGATCTCCGTCTTGAGTTCAGTTACCAAAAACTCAATGCCTGCTCACAATGTTTTGGTCCAAACGCCGATCAAATATGCTGATCTTGCAACAGGAGCTGTTTTGAATGGTTATCATGCTGCATTCTTTATCTCGATCCTCTTTGCAGTCGTCGCATTGTGCTTTGCTTTCTTCTTAAAGAAGGGCAATAATGCACCTAAAGTCACACTCACTAGTAAAAAGGGGGCTAAGTAGATGAGTATCATTATTTTAGTTTTAGCAACGATCAGCTTCTTTTGTTTTACAGTCCTGCCTACCCTTAAACACCACGTTTTATATGCTTTACTATCATTTGCGATCATGGTGCTTTGTACTGGTGCGATCGTTTTGAATGATTCCTATAATTTTGGGATGAAAGTTCAAACGATCACCCAAAAACAAAAACTCGTTTCTTCGGTTCCTGATCAACTCGATGTCTTATTGTATCAACCACTTGGAACTAAGTCAGAAAGAGTCTATCTCTATCACAATTCTTCTGATGAGAAGAAATTGCGCCAAACAAAAACGACTGATACGACTACCAAATACTCGCAAACTGGCAAAACTCCACAATTAGTCGTGACAAAAGAGCGTTATGTCTACCAAAATGGCCTTTCTGAGCTTTTCTTTGGTATCTTAGGCAATAATGATCGTCTCAAACATCAAACTTATGAGTTCAAATTGACCGATAATTGGTTTGTTTTGAGTACTAAGCAAGCTAAACAGCTAAAAAAATTACTTAAAGAACATGATACCGAACTCAAGCAAAACATCTCCCAGGTCATCCAACAAGAATTAGCTCAGAAATTGCAACAAAATCCAACGATGTCTAGCTCAGAACGCGAGAAATTGGTCAAAGAGTTACAAAAACAAGCGACCCAACAGTTAGTCAAAAAATTGATCACTCAAGTTCAAGCAAGTGATTCTTAAACTAAATCTAAGGCATATTTATAAACAAATTTAAACAACTAGCGTATAGTAGAGACTGTATCAAGTTAAGATACCCGTCCAGAAAGGAACATCTATATGGATAAACAAACTAATATTGTCTCTGCACAAGTTGTAGACGTAAAATCAAACAAGATCACTTTAAAAACTGAAGACGATGAAGTTATCGAAGTGGCACGCCCTAAAAGCGCAGCCCATGATATGCTCTTCATCCAAACAATGAAAGACATCTTAAAGAGTGGGATCTGGATCCCGGTAAATAAAAAACTCAAACAACTTTTACGTTACGACTGGTTTGAAACTCCAGTCGAACAATACTCATTTTAATATAAAAAACGGGCTGAAAATCGCGTTTAAAACGTTGATCTTCAACCCGTTTTTTTGTATGAGTTTTTCCTAGTTTCTAATTTTTATGCTCAAATTTTTGGGGATCGATTTTTTATCTTCCAAGCCAAGTGTTAGTGGTCATAAGGTCGTTGATTTTAGTCCAAATACTACCTGAATTTGATATTTTTTTTAGTTGATATAAAAGTTCCTTTGTTTCTTTAGATAGAGACTTTTTTTCAATTAAATTTAACGTAAAAAAGTTTTGATATACAACATTTACTTCCGTACGAATAGTATAGTTATTCTTAATTTTCTCGCTGGCTATATCAATGAAATTAAGATCAGAATTGGAAAATCCATCTGCTTCTAAACTATATTTGAAAGATTTTAACAATAAAAGTACATCATCTTTTTTTACAGTTAACAATTTTCAATACCCGCTTTCCCACCAGTTGCATAGCCAGCTGCTGCATTATTTACTCCACAATACCATGTTCTAGACCAATCGACTTTACAGCCTAATTGATTACAATAAAGCCCATTACCATAATATTTATATGGATCAGCAGAACTTCCTCCAGTCACAGGAACATTTGCCGAAACACTAGCCGAAGCAGTGTTATGAAGCCCAAATACAAAAACGAGAGATAATACTGTCACCAAACAAATTAATATTTTTCTCATGATGCAACTCCTTTTTGTAATTCAACTGACAACTACTACAACTATTAAACCTACTTTGTTCAAATTTTACCACACTAATAAACCAATGTAAATTTAATGAAAGTGGTCCTAATCACTTTTAATGACGCCTATCCATCCCGTGACTTTAGTCATGGGATGGATAGGCCACTATTGAGCCCCTTTATGGGGCTTTTTGTTTGTTTCTGTATATTTTTGGTCATTGATATATTTCTCTACAACTTCTTTGCTCATATTGCCCAATGTACTCATATAGTAACTTGGCGACCAAAGATGACCGCCCCAATATTGGCTACGTCGTATTTCTGGATGATTTTGTAAAAAAATATAGGCACTACGTCCTTTGAGCGCCTTAATGGCACTAGCCGGCGCTTTGCTTGGCGGAAAACTGATCAGCATATGAATGTGATCCGGCATGACTTCCATCTTTTCGATTACGATGTCATTGTTATCTGCAACTTGCTACAAGATAGCTTTCATTTCGTTAGATAAGGCCTCGGTTGTAAAAGTCTGATTGCGATATTTAGTTACCCAGATCAAATGGTAATGGAAATTATAGATATAACGACGAGTATAAATGGCCTCTTTGATTTTTTCTTTAGTCATAATATGGTCTCCTTTGTTAATACATTGACATCATGATATAATGTTATTATATCAATAAGGGAGGTGAAATCAAATGAAATCAATGGCAAAAATGAAATATCATTATGGCCTAAAAATGCGCTGCTATCCTAGTGACCAACAAAAGCAGTTGATTAAAATCAACAGTGACGCTAGTCGCTTTATCTATAACGAAATGGTTGCAATCAATAAGGAACTGATGCAGCTTCGCAGAGTTAAGCTACCGATTGACATAGTTCGGGATCGTATTAAGCAACTAACTATGCGCCAAAACGCTAAGCAAATGTCTAATCACTATCAATTCTTAGAAGATAAACGAATTGATAGTTTGACGAAAGCTAATGCCATTCAGAACTATCGGAAAGCTTGGAATGCTTTTCGGAAGGTTCACACCGCTGGTGTTCCTAAGTTTCATCGAAAGAATTATCGCTGGCGTTATCAAACCAATTGTCAATACCCAGGGCAAAAGACTGCGTTGCTAACTAACGGTACAGTCTGTTTTCTAGATAATAGCCATGTCAAAGTCCCTAAAATCGGACTGTTACGTGTTGCCGGTTCGCAAGCACGGCTTTTGAAAAGAATATGCGAGACTAGAATTGGTACTGTGACGTTGACTAAAGATTCAGCGGATCGCTTCTTCTTATCAATGCAGTTAGCTTCAGATGAATCTTTTGTTAAAGTGGCCAAAGCTACTCATGGGCATGTTGGAATTGATCTTAATACTGATAACTTCTTAACCGACAGTGGAGGTAACATAGTTCCTAATCCACGATATTATCGCACTATTAAAGGTAAATTAGCCAAAGAACAGCGCATTTTATCTAGACGGCAACAACGTGCAAAAAAAGAACATCGTTCCTTACGCGATAGTAAAAATTACCAAAAGCAACGCTTGCTAGTTGCCAAACTTCATGCCAAAGTAATGAACCAAAGACATAATTTTCTCCAACAAATCTCTACTGCATTAATCAAGAACCACGATTTAGTAGTAGCCGAAGAGTTGCGTAGCAAGAATATGCTTAAAAATCATGCTTTAGCACTTAGTATTTCTGACGTTGGTTGGCGAACATTTCTTGGCATGTTGGCTTATAAAGCAAAGCTTTATGGGCGTCAATTTATCACAATCAATCCAAGAAACACCACCCAAACATGTTGCGATTGTGGCTTTGTGATGGGCACTAATGGGACGGACAAACTAACGTTAGATGACCGAAAATGGACTTGTCCTAACTGTGGTATTCACCATATTCGTGACTGGAACGCAGCTAAAAATATTCTTGATAAGGGAATAGCTAAACTAGCTTAGCTTATCTGTCCCTATGGCAACCTGGGGACATAAAAGGCGTTGGTAATTAGACGACCGCTGTTTGATTACAATTTCGGTTGGTCAAATAAGTTGTCCCTATCTACGCAAATTGTGGTTCGAAATCTGTAAGGATTTTCGGCTCACAAGCCACTGACTTTAGTCAGTGGTGGTTGACCAAGCATCAATTGTAGCTTGAGATCATTGTAGTTTTTTTAAACTAATATTTTGTTTTGCTGATCGCATTTATTCTGCTTCTCTCAGTGACCTTTCAGTTTTCAGCGCAAACTATAGCACAACATCCGTTTTTGTGTAAACAATCTCCTAAAATAAATCTCCCTTAACTTTCAGTAAATAGCACTATGTTTGTAGTCATGTTCCGAATTACAACTCTTAGGAAATAGCGGTGTCCTACCTTCATCTCAAAGATAGAACACCGCTATTTCTACGCAACTAAACGCAATTTTTGCACTGTGTTAGTTTATAAACTCCAATCTGAGCCTGATCAAGAGAACAAAAAGTGTCAGCAATATGACCAGCGTAAAGGAAAGTAGCAACGCACCTTGATCTGTTGTTGGCTTTTGGAGAAACTTCTGTTGACTGAAACGTTGGTAAAAATAGATCAATAACGCTCCCACAAAGTTTAAACTCAAGAGTTGTTGTACCAAAGCTAGACTTAAAAATAGTGGCCTATCTGTCGCTTGGATCTTCCATAAGGCTGCTGCTAATAATAAGTTGAGGCCTGCAATGATCGTTACTAAGGCTAAGCTAGGCATCGTCTGTAAAGTCGCTGGCAAACTTTTGCCAAGGTCAAGCGCGACCAAAGATAGATATCCAAATAAGATCACACTTGAACCGATCCAGTAGCCTAATAAGATCTTCTTGTATACAGCTGGTCTTGCCAGTACTTGTTTTAACATTTTTCTCACCTATCTTTACTCATTTTTTCGGTCAACTTTCGAAAAAGATAATCAACGACAACTGATAATGTGACTAATGACTCGACCTTTTTTTCTTTGATAACGGAAAATGGCGTCACATGATAGTGCAAAGCATAATCCGAATGACTCGCAAACGTATTCTCCTTTGCTTGCGTCACACTCACAAGAGGGACATTTTTCAAGGTCCACATGAAGATGTTTTCTTTGATGCTTTCAGTTTCTCCACTAAGTGACGCCAATAAAACAACATCGTGTGTAGTTATCATCTCCATTGCCATATCAAGTTCAGTCTTATTAGGGATCGTGATCGCCCGTTTTCCTAGCTGTAACAGATTTTTAGCAAATTCATCTAAGATCCGCCGTTGGGAAAAACCTGTGCCGTAGCAATAGATCGTTTGGGCCTCTTTGAGCCGTAATGTTAGATCGTCCCATTCGACATGTTCTAAGCCTTTGATCGTCTTAATGATATCTGAGACCTGTAGATCGGCAAACATCTCTGTGGCTGGTTTGACCTCTTTAGTGCTCGTCTTTAAAAAGTATTTGAATTCCGAGAAACCTGCAAAACCTAATTTTCTGACTAAACGTAAAACTGTTGATTTGGAAGTATAAGTTGCTGTAGCTAATTCAGTGATCCCCAACTGTTGAACTTCCTGTTTATTATCTAGCACATAACGCAAGATGGTCTTATCAAGATCTCCTAAGGCCTTTTGATGTTTTGTGATCAATTCTTCTAGTGTCATGTGCATCCCCCTGATCTGTCTACTAATATGCTAAATTATAGCATATTTCGCACGATCAACTAAAGCGATTACACTATCTGAGTTCTGGCCAGAAATCTCGGTTAGCTTCGATCAAGTCATCTAAGATCTGCTTAGCAACTCTTGCATTTGGAATGATCTTAGAAAGCGTTAGCGCTTGCCATAGTTTTTGATAGGAGTGTTCTTCCCAAGCTTCAACGACGAGTTTTTCGACAGCTACTTGTTGTTCCATCAAACCTTTTTGGAAACGCGGGATCTGGCCTTGAACTAATGGCTCAGGTCCATTTTTCCCTACGATACATGGGACTTCGACCATTGCCGTTGGCTCAAAGTTGCTCAAAGCACCATTATTTTCCACGATCAACAGCATACGTTCGTGAGTGTTGTATGCGATCGCCCGTGCTAGATCCACGATATAGCTGGCATGCTCGTCAACTTCTAAACTGGTATCTTTGGCTGTTTTTGCTTGGACGATCTTTTTACATTCACCAAAGACATGCTTTTCGCGTCCGTTCATAACTTCATTTGCCCGAGTATACTCAGGGTCTGCATGCTCAACTTCATCTTGTGAATAGAGATAGTACTTGAGATACGTATTTGGTAAAGTATCTGGATCTACCGCATAGACTTCACGTGCTTTAGCAAAGGTGTGCATCCAGCTTGGATCAGTATGTTGTGATTCATGTTCTCCGAGCTCTTCTTTGAGTGAATAGCCGTATTTAGCTACATGTTCTTTGATCTGTGGCATCAAGTCATTGCCAGCGTGATCTCTGATATCGGTCCACCAGCCAAAGTGATTCAAGCCATAGTAGCGTACCTCCATCTCTTTGCGCGATTTGAGCCCGATCGCATGAGCCATCCGCTCTTCGATCCCGACTGGCATGTCACAAATGTTGATGATCTTAGAGTTAGGTCGTAACTTACGTGTTGCTTCAGCTACGATCGCCGCTGGATTGGAATAGTTCAACATCCATGCATCTGGTGAATATTGTTCCATGTAGTCGATCAACTCTAGGACGCCTCCGATCGAACGCATCCCATAAGCGATCCCCCCTGGTCCACAAGTTTCTTGCCCGATAACACCATATTTAAGTGGGATCTTTTCATCTTTTTCACGCATCGCATATAGTCCGACACGAATATGGGCCATGACAAAATCTACATCACTAAAGGCCGTCTTTGGATCAGTTGTCGCAACAAAGTCGATCTCTGGTGCCTTTTCTTTTAAAATGATCTCACAGGCATCTGCGATCACTTTTTGACGTGCTTCAAGATTATCGTAAAACTTGATCTGACGGATCGGAAACTTATCTAAATTCTCCAGTAACATCAATACGATCCCCGGAGTAAAGGTACTCCCACCCCCTGCAATCACAACTGAAAACTTCTTATCCATGTTAAATTCCTCCTCTAATCATCAATCTTCATTAATTCTTCAAATTGTTCTCTGACTTGGGGCACGTCTAAGCCCACGATAACTTGTAAAGCATTACCATTTCGCACGACACCATGTGCACCACCTGCTCTAAAGGCAGCATCATTTTCAACTAAAGCTGGATCTTTGACGGTCAAACGTAACCGAGTCGCACAGTTGTTGACTTTTTCAATATTGTCACGTCCACCGACTGCTTCTAAATAGATCGCTGCTTGTTCACGATAACGATTTGCAGGGGCTTTATTTTCATCACCTTTACCCGCTTTTTTGTCTTTATAATCTTGCTTAGAGTAGAGTTTGATGTCAGCTTCCTTGTCGATATCACGCCCTGGCGTCATAATGTTGAATTTTACGATCAAGAATTTAAAGACAACAAACCAGATAAATGTGAAACATAGTCCGATCACGATATGAATGAGCACCGTACCGGCATGATTTGAAAATACTGGGATCCAGTTTCTTGTCAACAGATCGATCAAGCCCCCACCCATATCACCAACGACACCAAATGTGTACAGTGTTGCTGCTAAAGTTGCTGCTAAAACAGCATGAACTGCAAATAACGGTGGAGATAGGAATAAGAACGTAAATTCTAACGGCTCAGTGATCCCGGACAATACAGCTGTCAATGTTACAGGGATCAACATGGAGAGCACTTTTTTACGGTTCTCTGGTCGAGCTGTAAAGTAAAAGGCTAATGCGATCCCTGGAGCTCCAAAGACTTTAGAGTTACCATGAAGCGCAAACCCACCTTCTGGGAACAATGTCTTAAGTGGTTGGGTCGAGCGTGAAAATTCATTTAAGTGTGCAAACCAATACTGCGTGATCCCACCTTCAACGACCGCTGGCCCAAAGACAAATGGAGTGTAAACAAAGTGATGTAGACCTGTTGGGATCAAGATCCGTTCTAAGAAAGTGTAGATCCAGACTCCGACCACGCCTGAAGTAGCTAAGATCGCTTGTAATGAGCTGATCCCAAATTGGATCTTAGGCCAGATATAGCAGGTCAATAAGGCGATCGGTAACATCGCAAAGAATCCTAAAACAACAACATAAGATGATCCTTGGAAGATCCCTAAGAAATCAGGTAATTTCTTTTCAAAATAGCGATTATGCAAGTAGACTACGATCGCTGAGATAAAGATCGCACCGATGATCCCAGTATCTAAGGTCTTGATCCCGGCGATCAGCTTTAAGCCACTTTCACCACCAGCTGCTTGTTTGAAATTAACACCAAAACTTGAGCCAAATAATTGCAACATTGTGCTGACGAAATAATTAAAGGTCAAATATGTGACTACGGCTTCCATTACCGCCCGTGCATTAGCTGTTTTAGCTAACCCGATCGGTAAACCGATCACAAACAAGAGCTCCATGTTGTTAAAAACGGTCCAAGAACCATTTTCAACGATCTTCCAAAAGTTATACCAGATCGTGCCTTCTTTAGCTAGATCACCAACTAAGACCGGATTAGTCGCTACGATCGCGATCGAGACCATGATCCCGGCAAACGAGAAAAGTAAGACTGGTGTAAACATTGCGCCCCCAAAGCGCTGGATCTTCTCCATCATAAAACTTCACTACCTTTCCTAAAAAACTTTAGCTTTTCTTAACAACCTAAGCATACCATTTTAATGTATCCGTTTTCATCGTTTTCTAGTAAAGTGATATTTCCTTTCCTCTAGTGGGATAAAGTGTCAACTTATGGGAATTTTCCCCAAAAAAGAGCTATCTCTAAACATAGCTTAGAAAAAATACAAAGCTCTGTGAAAACAGCCTAAGCCATTCTCACAGAGCTTCTCTAAATATTTACTCTTTACACAGTGGTTGACAAAGAGCCCTAAAAAGAGGCTGTGACATAAGTCTCTATCTTTAAAGAAGACCATTCGAATTTTTTGAAAATTTTGAAAAATTCGGATGGTCTTCTTTTTGTTTTTATTATTTGGTGATATTTTTGAACTACTAGTGGACATTTTCCACATGTTCAATGCCATTAACGCTATCCCCATTTGTCGATTTACCTTTTTCTTACTTCGTACGGTAAATCGAGTAAAACCCAAATAAGCCTTCAAATTACCGAAAATAGGTTCGATCTCATACTTTCTTCTACGATAGATCTTATTTTTTTCAGTATTTGAAAGGTTTGTTTTTACTTTCCCCTTGAAATATTCCCATTGTGGATTGATATAGATCTTTCTGACATTTCCTTTTTTGGTCAATGCATTTGGATCTTCTTTACGATCTTCATCGAATTTTTCAGCTTCATATACTTTAAAATTTCGTTTATAACCATATGTATCATGGCGATATGCATAGCGTTTAAAGTTAAAACGAACATTCTTTGGATCTATATAGTAATCATCTTCAGCGTTATAATGCCAATTCATCACTTTGCGCTCATCTGATCTCCAACGTTTGGTTTCTTCCTTTAACATCGTATTATATGGAATAAGGTAATCAAACACTCCGAATTTATCTTCGATAAATTCATAGTTAGGTTCAGATCCATAACCAGCATCAGCAACTATCGGACCTTGGATAACATCTGCATCCATCTTTTCTAAAAATGGGATCAAAGTACGCATATCAGTTGGATTAGGTGCGAGGGTGTAGTCCAAAGCAAATTGATTATTAGCAGCGACTTGGAGATTATAGCCAGGTTTGGTTTGACCATTTTTCATTGGATCTTCTTTCATACGCATAAAAGTGGCGTCATTGTCAGTTTTAGAATAGCTGTTTCGCTCGCCAACGATGGCAAACTGTTCAGCATATTTAGAGTTTTTCTGTTTACGCTCGCGTGTTTGTTTTAAGTATTTCTTGGCCACCCGTCGTTCCTGCTTCGCAGGATTAGGGGAGATCTTCTTAGTCTCTTCGACTTTTTCATTCAA
This sequence comes from Ligilactobacillus murinus, assembly GCF_003288115.1. NCBI lineage: Bacteria > Bacillati > Bacillota > Bacilli > Lactobacillales > Lactobacillaceae > Ligilactobacillus > Ligilactobacillus murinus. Next base: position 1,691,744 of record NZ_CP023565.1, read on the forward strand.
ATATTCAATTCGTTGTTCCAATCGGGCACATATCTCATCAAGTTGATCAACAGTCAGATCATCAGCAAAATCAATATTGACGATCGATTCTTTGATCTCTTTCAATAACTTTTTAGCTTTTTGTCGATTTAAATCATCATAGCGAATAGTATTTTTCTTCCAAACAAACGAGTATTTATTTGCGTTAGCAAGAATCTTAGTACCATCAATAAACACAGCCTCATCAATGAGCCCATTTTTTCGCAAATATTCTCTAAATTCAGAAAACGAACTTTTTAGCATCATCTCAATAGTATCAGAGACAACAAAGCGAGCAATAGTACGATAAGTAGGTTGGGCTTCCTGAGTCAACCACATGGCAACAACGTTTTCCCGAGCAAAACGTTCGATCTTTCGACAAGAAAAAATACCATAACTATATGCCAAAAGAACTAACTTGAGTAAGACCCGAGGTTCATATTCGAAAGGACGCCCAAAGGTATAAGAGTCATCAAAATCAATAGATTCGACTAAATGGTGTATGTAGTGTGCTTGATGATTTTTTTCAGGTTCATAGAAGGTCGCCATGTTCAAACTGAGTTGATTTATGTTATAATTGCTGTGCATGGGTTTATCTCCTTTCTTTTTTGAGGGGGTAGACTATAGGGCATCAGGGGGGTTCTGATGTCCTTTTTTATTTATAGTATACAAAAACGGTCGTAAATGAACAATTTTTAAGTCCATTTACGACCGTTTTTTGAAGACTTATGTCACAGCCTCATAACGCTATTAGAATTTAGTTTTTTCCACCAACAACTTGTTGTTATCTTCTAACTTCTTAGCGATGTCTTGGATAAATTTGACAGCATTTTTATACTCGTCACTGGACATATCGACGGAACCAAAGCAACCAGTGACCCGGGCCTTGATCTGGTCTTCCAACTCAAGAGCTTTGTCAGTCAAAGTGATATAGACCTTGCGTCCATCAGCCTTTGTCTTCGTACGAGTTACCCAGCCTTCTTTTTCCATGCGCTTTAGTAAAGGCGTCAATGTCCCGGTATCAAGTTTCAAACGTAGACCTAGATCACGAATGATCATCTTTTCTTTACTTTCCCATAAAACTAATAACGTGATGTATTGTGCATAGGTCAAATTATACTTCTTCAAGGCTTCAGTATAGAAACGGTTATAAAAGCGTTGTGCGGTATAGATCGAAAAGCACAATTCATCTTCTAAATGGTTGGGGTTATGCTCAAACATAGTCAAAATCCTCTCTTAGTTCTTCCCTGTATTTTTGGTATACGCCGGCTCAACAACGACGAAGCGTCGCGGTTCATTACCGCTTGAATAGGTTTTGACCTCAGTATTTCTAACCAAAGCAGCGTGGATGATCTTTCTTTCAAATGAAGGCATTGGATCTAACCGTTGTCGTTGGTCTTGTTGAATTGCATCCCGTGCAACTTTTCGTGCTAAAAACTGGAGCGTTTCTTTGCGTCGCGCCCGATAGTCAGCCACATCTAAGATGACTTGGATCTTCCTTTTACTCTTCTTATCCAAGAAATCTTGTGCTAACAACTGTAACGCATTGAGCGTTTTTCCGTGGCGCCCGATCAAGCTACCTTCCTGCTTAGTTTCAAAATTATAGGTCACGACCCGTTTTTCCACCACTACATCGATCGTTGTCTTGATCCCCATCTTCTGTGTGACATCTGCCAAATAGTAACCTAATTCGTGCAGATATTTCTCCCAGTCTTCAACCTTTTGTTTTGCAACAGCCACTTTTTTAGCGTGTGGTCGCCCAGCATTTTTATGTGTTGTTTCTTCCTTAACAACGAGTTCCACCTCAGCTGGTTTCTTACCAAACCCTAAAAAGCCCTTTCTTCCTTCGCTGATAACTTTTACTTCGACCTGTGCTTTAGTCTTATGCAATTCCTCTAAGCCAGATCTGATCGCATCTTGTGTTGTCTTGCCCCAAAATTTCACATCGTTTCCCCCTAAATAAAGCAATAAACTACATTTTTCAAAAAAGTGATCAACAAAAATAGCAGACTAACTCGTCCGCAACTCATTTAGTAGTATAGCATACTTATATTTTGTTTCACACAAATATTAGCCGTGAAAATGCTTTTATTCTAAAAAGAACAAAATTCCTTAATACATAAGCGCTCTAAAGATGGACATTTACTTAATTATGGTATAATCAAGGCGTGTAGTACACAATAATTCAATACAAGGATAGGTGGGAATTTATGAGTTTGATGAACACATATACACTTGAGAACGGCGTTAAGATCCCAGTTTTAGGTTTTGGTACTTGGCAAACTCCTGCAGGTAAGGTAGCTACCGATGCTGTCTTAGCTGCACTTGATGCTGGTTTTACCCATATCGATACTGCAGAAATGTATGGCAACGAAAAAAGTATCGGTCAAGCCGTAAAAGCAAGCGGAATCGCTCGTAGTGACCTTTTTATCACAAGTAAATTGGATAATCAGGCTCATACTTACGAACTGGCTACTCAAGCCCTCGATCGTTCTTTATCCGACCTTCAGACCGACTATTTGGACTTATTTCTGATCCATTGGCCTAATCCAAAGGCTTTTCGTGATCATGACTGGGAAAAACATCTCCAAGAGACTTGGCGTGCCTTAGAAGATGCCTACACGGCTGGGAAAGTCAAGGCGATCGGAGTTTCAAACTTTAAACCTAAGCATTTTGAAGTTTTGAAAAAAACACAAAAGATCCAGCCGATGGTCGACCAGATCCGGATCTGCCCAGGTGATGTCGATCGTTTGACTATTGATTACTGTCAACAACACGATATCTTATTGGAAGCTTACAGTCCATTTGGTACCGGACAGATCTTTGCTAATGAGACCTTAAAAGCTTTGGCCCAAAAGAAAAAGCGTTCAGTCGCACAACTTTGCTTACGGTGGTCATTGCAACACGGTTATCTACCATTACCAAAATCGGTCCATCCGGCACGGATCAAAGAAAATACTGAAGTCTTTGATTTTGAATTGACCGAAAGCGAGATGCAACAGATCGATGCCTTAAAGGGTGTTGCTGGATTTGCAACTGACCCTGATACGGCTGATTTTTAAAAACCTAAGGGGGAATTTTTATGGGGGAAAATACAACTGTCAATGAAGCTTTACTAAAAGATGACCTTTACCAAGCCGTCAACGGCGAATGGCTCAAAACCGCCGTGATCCCAGCCGACAAGGCAACTACTGGGGGCTTTGCGGACTTGGCCGACAATATCGAAGAAACACTGATGGCTGATTTTGGCAAAATGTTGACCAAAAAAGACCGACCACAGACCAAAGAAATGGCAGAATTTGTAAAGTTTTATCGCCTTGCATCTGATTTTGAAACCCGTAACAAAGCTGGTGCTACTCCAGCTAAAAAGTATTTAGATAAGGTCTTAGCCTTAAAAGATCTAAAGGCTTGGCAAGACGCTTTGCCAGATCTGATCCTTGAAAATTACGATGCACCGTTTGAACTCTATGTTTCACCGGATATGAAAGATACTAAGCATTACGCGCTCTATGCTGATGTTCCATCTTTGTTTTTACCCGATAAGACCTATTATGAACCCGGTAATGAACAAGCTAAAACATTGCTTCAGATCTTAGAACAAATGCTGACTGAGCTCTTCAAGTTAGCTGGTTATGATGAAGCATTTAGCCAAAAAACGATCGCACAAGCTTTGGCTTACGACAAAAAACTAGCACCTTTTCAAAAGGATAGCACAGAACGCGCAGATTACGTAAAATCTTACAACAAGTACACTTTCCAAGATTTCGTATCATTGAGCGCACATGTCGATCTCGCTAAAGTCGTAACAGCTTTACTTGGAAAAGCGCCTGAACAAGTGATCGTCAGCGAACCTAAGTACTATGCGGCCTTAAATGAATTAGTCAACGAACAAAATTTTGAGAGCATGCGTAGTTGGTTATTTGTCAAAACTCTTCTTGGTCTAACCGGGTTATTGAGCGATGAGATCCGCATTTTAGGGGGGACCTATAATCGGGCGCTCTCTGGTTCAAAAGAGGCAATGAATCCGCAAAAAGCAGCCTTTTACTTAGCGACAAATCAATACAGTCAAGTAGTCGGACTCTATTATGCTCATAAATACTTTGGGGCTCAGGCTAAAGCAGACGTGCACCACATGGTCGAAAAGATGATCGCTGTCTATAAAAAACGGCTGGAAGAAAATGAATGGTTGAGTGATGAAACACGTAAAAAAGCGATCGTTAAGTTAGATGCGCTCGGGATCAACGTTGGCTATCCTGATGAACTCGATCCCCTTTACTCCAAGTTCATCGTTGATGACGACTTAAACTTAGTCGATAACGTGACAAAATTCACCAAGATCGTAACTAAGCGTCATTTTGAACGGATCGATGAAAAAGTTGATCGCACACGTTGGGAGATGCCGGCGCACATGGTCAATGCTTATTACCACCCTTCATTTAACATCATCGTCTTCCCCGCAGCGATCTTGCAAGCACCATTTTACAGTCTTGAACAAACTTCAAGTGCTAATTATGGTGGGATCGGTGCCGTTATCGCCCATGAGATCTCCCATGCGTTTGATAACAATGGAGCTCAATTTGACGAACATGGTAACTTAGCTAATTGGTGGACTAAAGAAGACCTAGCCCACTTCCAAAAATTAGCTGAAAAAATGATCGCACAATTCGATGGCCTAGAATTGCCTGCCGGAAAAGTCAACGGTAAGCTTGTTGTTTCCGAAAACATTGCAGATGCAGGTGGATTGAGCTGTGCGCTTGAAGCTGCCAAAAGCGAACCGGATGCAGATCTGCGTGAATTCTTCATCAACTGGGCCCGGATCTGGGGAATGAAGTCGGCACCAGAGCGAGAAAAACTTCTCTTAGCGATCGATGTTCACGCGCCACATGTCTTACGAGCAAATATCCAGCCCCGTAACCTCGACGACTTCTATCAAGTCTTTGATGTCAAACCAGGTGATGGCATGTACCTAGCACCAGATAAACGGATCGCTATCTGGTAAAGTCCGCTAAGCAATAATAAAAGAGCCACTACGAACTGAAGTAACTCCCCTACTAACTTAGGGGCACTTCAGAGCTCGTGGTGGCTCTTTTTGTTCATATAGCGTTACTCGAGCTATTTAGTGAAATGAATTCTTGGGATCTAAGACCATGGCTTCAGCTAATGCGACTTCGTTATACAAGTCATACAGATCAGTCGAATCAACTTCACCTGCCTCCAGTAATTCTGCCAAATACTCACGTTCAATATAAAATGACCATAACAAAGCTTGTTGTTCTAAGGAGCGTTCGACCTTACTGAAAGCTGGGCGACGTGAAACGTAAAACCACTGTTGCCAAAATTGGCGCAAACTGGTCTCTGAATTTTGGTCACGCAGATCATAGATCACACTTTGCTTTACTTTTTCAGGCAGATACATATGCTCAACTTCACTGATCGCGCGATTGATCATCTCTTGGCGATATTTTTTCTTTTCACCTGTATCATGCTCTTCTTTTGGCAAAATAAACCAAAAAACGATGCTTGGAACTAACATACTCAAAATGATCATTACTGATTCAGACATGATGACTAAGTTGAATTGATTTGAACTTAGCCCCAAACTTGCTGCCATAAAGACAAGCGCTAAAGTAACCGCTCCATGGACACCACCTAACGAAAAGATCAAGGCGCTACGGTGACCACGCTTCATGATCAGTAAAACGTAGAGATAGCGAACAAGTAAATTCAGGGCGTATAAGACGATCCCAGCTGTGATCCAGATCCACGATGAGAAAGTCACATCTTCGTCCATAACGATCCGGACAAAGTTTAAGCCTAAGATCAAAAAGACAGCATTATTCAATAACTCTTGCACTAAAGAAAAAATATTATTTCCTAAATAAAATTGCTGCATATCACTGAAACGACTCCGCTGGGCTTCACTGTTATGCAATAAGCCAGCACATACGACCGCAATGATCCCTGATACATGGATCTCTTCAGCTAAAACGTAAATGATAAATGGTAAGGCCACAGCTAACATGATCTGGGCATTGACTGCATTATCAAAAGGCAAACGGATCAAGGCTTGGCGAAAGAAGATCGCAATAAAAGCAACGATAGCACCAAACAAAGCACCACCGATCGCTGCAAATAAGAAGTTTATGATCGTTGAGCTATAATCGATCTCTCCTCGAAGTAAAAAGAGCACCGTTGCATTCAATAAGATGATCCCAGAAGCATCATTGAATAAGGCTTCCATTTTTAGCATATTTTTTTCGCTCTTGGGAAGCTGTAGTCCTTCAGAAACAGATTCGGTCGCCGTCGCATCAGTTGGGGTACTGATCGCTGCCATCACTAATGCTAGCGACAAGCCGATCCCCGTGATATATGAGAGTGCAAAACCCGTTACTACTGTACTGATGACTACTAAAATAACTACGATCCCCAAGATAGTTTTGAGTTTGTGCCCCACACGATTGAGATTCATCGCCTGCCCTTCAAAGAATAGCAATGGCGCAATGATCGTGATCATAAAGACTTCAGGCTCAAACTCGGGGATCATATCGTTGAAAAAGGGTATGCTAGCAATTATTGCGCCAACTGCCATACTGACATAATTTTCCGAGATCTTTGGAAAAAACTGCGCTAAAATACTAGCTGCTATTGAGGCAAAGATCAACAGTAGCCACCCACTTAATTCGTGCATAAAAACCCCTCCCGTTTTTCTTTCATCATATCAGAAAAAACGAACAAATTACCACTTTTGCGCTCTTATCTTAGGTGCTCTGCGGGCCAAGACCAATCCCAGCCCAGTCCCAACTATCCCTTGTAATAAATTAGTCGCTATCCCTAAGATCCCGGCACTCCAGCCATATAACAAACTATCGGCAATAAAATATCCCCCAACTAAAACTCCGATCGCTCCTCCACAAACTAGGAGCTGTTCTTTTAAAGATCTAGTCTGAGCGGTTCCAACAAGCGCTCCTTGTGTCCCATGGATCACCAAAGAAAAAATCATATACTGCGGATAACCGCTAAAGAGATCGAGTAAAAAGCCGCTCAGGCCCCCGACTAACGCACCACCGCGCACTCCAAAGACGATCCCTGAAAGAACGATCCCCGCATCACATAAATTGATATTTCCATGCGTAAATACTACCGGGATCAAAAATATGCGTGCCACAGCTACATTTAAGGCTGTGATCAAAGCTAACGTCACGATTTGTCTAGTCTTCATGTGATATCCCCTTTGCTAATTTGGGCAATAATTCGCCCAGATAGATCCCATAACTACGCTCAACATTTTGGTCAGCGGTCTGGATCAAGGCTTGTTGTGTCAAACTCGTGGCTTGCTTTATCGCCTGTTCAAACGAAACCCCTTGCCGTAAAAATGAAGCTAAAAGAGCCGCAAAAACATCACCACTACCATAAAAGTGCCCCTCTACCTTGGGGAAGAAACAAGTCTTTAATTGCCCCTCTTCAAGCCAAATACATCCTTTTTGTCCGTCCAACTCGACGCCAGTGATGACAGCCTTGCCTCCTGAGCGTAAAAGCCGTTCAACCTCACGGGCTAATTGGGTCAGATCTGGGGTACTTTGCATTTGCCCTGTTAAAAACTTGGCTTCAGTCAAATTCGGAGTCGCAAAATCAGCTACTTGCAACAACTTTTTTTGCAAAGCCAAATGTCGTTCATCTAAATTGGGGTAAAATTTCCCCTCATCAGCAAAAACTGGGTCGATCACAACTAATTCTAACTTGGCCTGGTTTAAATATTGGTATAGTGCTTTACCGGTAGCTAAATTATCGATATAACCAACTAACGCTGCTGTAATATTAACATTTTGTGTTTGCCAATGCGCAAAAGTCGCTTTGACAAAGGAGTAGCAATCACTGACTGCAGGTGTGCCAAAGCCTTCACTTTGAGTCGATAATAAGCTCGTCGGCAAAATAGCTAGCGGGATCTTTTGAACTTGTAAGATCGGGATCGCAACTGCCAGTGAAAGATTACCGATCGCTGAAAGGTCTTGAGCCACGAGCATCTTTTCATCAAATTTTATCTGCATCAATTTTACCCCCTGAAATGTCAGTCTTAATTACTTAACTATAGCTTTTTTTGGGCATATTTCAAGCTTATTATCATTGTAACCGTTTTCTTCAACTGTAAAAAATGGTATACTTAACTAAGGAGTTAGTTGCTAAATTCAATAAGGGGGTTTTTTTATGACAAAAGTAGCATTAGTCACTGGGGGCGCACAAGGTATTGGACAAGCGATCGCACGGCGGTTAGCTGATGATGGTTTTGCAGTTGCCGTTGCCGATCGCAACTTAGAAGCAGCTAAACAGACAGCCTTTGATCTAACAACTGCTGGTAAAAGCGCTGTTGCGATCGAAGTTGACGTTGCTGATAAAGATAGCGTTTTCCAAGCCGTACAAAAAACATATAACGCATTTGGCGGGTTTGATGTGATCGTCAATAACGCTGGGGTCGGCCCGACCACTCCGATCGAAACGATCACACCTGAACAATTTGATCAAGTTTACCACATCAACGTTGCTGGTGTTATTTGGGGGATCCAAGCCGCAGTTGAACAATTTAGAAAGAAAAAACGCGTTGGCAAAGAGATCGTTGGTAAGATCATCAATGCCACATCTCAAGCTGGTGTCGTAGGTAATCCTAATCTTTTATTATATAGTGGAACCAAATTTGCCGTTCGAGGTATCACCCAAGTAGCTGCACGTGACCTTGCTAAAGAAGGGATCACAGTAACTGCTTTTGCCCCTGGGATCGTAAAAACCCCAATGATGTACGATATTGCCCATCGTGTTGGTCAAAATGCGGGCAAAGATGATGAATGGGGCATGCAAACTTTCGCTAAGGATATTGCCCTAGAAAAACTCTCCGAACCAGAAGATGTAGCAGCCGCTGTTTCATTTTTAGCCGGAACAGATTCCAACTATATCACTGGTCAAACCTTGATCGTTGACGGTGGTATGCAATTCCACTAAAATTTTGCTATAGTAAACTAAGCAAGCTGATTTAGCTTGCTTAGTTTTTTTATGAGGTGATAATATGTGGGGCACTATTTTTAATGCTGGAATGATCATCTTAGGCAGTGGGTTAGGGCTCCTCTTTAAAAAAGGGCTCAAACCTGCCTATCATCAAACTTTGCTGCAAGCGTTGGGACTTTGTGTTATTTTGTTAGGGATAAGCACTGCTAGTACTAGTCTGCAAAAAAGTTCATTACCGGTCTTATTTATCGTCAGTTTGACAGTAGGCAGTTTGCTCGGACAAGCTTTGCATTTGGAAGAACGGTTTGAAACACTGACGAAAAAATTGGGCTCAACTGAAACTAGTGGGGCGATCACGACTGGGATCTTACTCTTTTGCCTTGGTTCGCTTTCGATCCTTGGACCATTTAAAGCCGCGTTAGATCACGACTATACCTATCTGATCACCAACGGCCTACTCGATGGAATCACTTCGCTTATCCTAGCTTCTGCTTATGGTTTTGCGATCGCTATTTGTGGTGTCGTCCTCTTTTTTTGGCAAGGTAGCTTATACTTGATCGCCCTTAGCTTAGCTGGTAGTATCTCTTCGACTTTGATGACTGAGCTCTCGATCATTGGTGGAATATTGATCTTTGTTTCTGGGACAAATATTCTCAAATTGACTAAGATCAGCGTTTTAAATCTCTTACCCAGCTTACTTATCCCACCACTGTACTTGTTATTTTGGCATTAAAAAAGGAAAGCCTTGCACAAAAGCTTTCCTTTTTCTTTTATTTTGTAAATGCGATATTTTCCCACAAATTATAACTTTCTTTTGGTTTCAAAGAGATATTAGTCAGTTTTTTGGAGAAAACATAAGTCGAATAGCGGAATTGTCTTGGAACGATGTACGCTTCCTTATTCATGTATTCTTGCCACTTATAAAATTGTTTTAGCTGATATTTGTCATTGAAAGCCTTCTTGGAACTCAAAGATTCGATCAACTCAGTATTTTCCTTAGTGACAAAATGGGCAAAATTATATGGATCAGACGGCATATAATTTCCAGCTACACTTGTTGTTGGTGGCATTGGAACAGCCCAATTACTGAGCCAAACATCAAAGCCTTTACCATCATTGACTAATTGTTCGATATAGGAATTAAATTCCTGCAATCGTCCATCTTTTAGTTCAACTTTGACCCCGATTTTTTTCCACTGTTCAAGATAGTTTTGGATCATAGCACGCTCATCTGAGCTATTCCCACCTTCAGATAATAGTTTCAAACTGAATTTTTTGCCATTAGGTAACGTTCGATAGCCGTTCTTTTGCAACTTGTATCCCGCTTTATCTAACAGCTTATTGGCCTTCTTCAAATCTAAAGTATACCCTTTTGCTTTATGATCATTATATTTTCCAAAAGCATCGGGTACGACCGTATTAGCACGATAATACAAACCAGCATCAAATTTCTTAGATAATTGATCCATGTTAAGTGCATAGCCCATAGCTTGGCGTAATACTCTATCTTGTACTGGTGTCTTACGATCCATTACACTTAGCCCTTCTTTATTAGCATGACCGACTTTGAAACCGACATACGAATAATACTTTTCTTTTACTCCTAAAACAGCATACTGCTGTAATTTACGAACTTTCTTGTAGGTCCCACCGCTTTCATTCAATAAAATATCATATTTATTAGCTCGCATCGCTGCTGCTGCTTGACCACTAGAGACCATTTCAATGTTGATCTTAGAAACATTAGGCCGTTTACCCCCGTAATACTCATTAGGCACCCATGAGATTGACTGTCCACGCACCATATTTTTGATCTTGAATGGTCCGTAAAAGAGTGGATCCTTTTGCACCTTATCGCTAGAAGCTAGCTTATCAAATGGAACGTCTTTTAAATAGTGATACGGTAGCAAGCTCGAAACGATAAAACCAGCATTAGGAAACTTCATTTCAGGTTCCATATCTGTAAAATGGATAACCATGGTCTTTAAATCTTTTACTTCTAAACCTGAGATCTTATCAGTCTTTCCGGCATGATAGTCCTCGATCCCAACTACTTTTCGCAATTGTGCATTGTAACTCCCTGAATTCGTAGCACTATTTGCCACCACTTTATAGGTATACTCGATGTCTTTAGCCTCTAAAGGATGTCCATCTGACCATCCCGCATTTTTCTTGATCTTGACCGTTGCTGTTTTTTCGGCATTATTGAACGAAACTTGAGCCAAACCATCTTTGGAATACGTATAGTCATTATTGGGTTTAAATAAGCTATAATTTCCAAATTGAGCAACGTCTGTTGTTGGCCCGTCAACACTCAAAACGTCTGCGAAGACACCTTTAAAAACGCCATCATGAACATAGCCAACGCGTAATGTACCTCCTTTCTTTACTTTTTTATGATTATCATATTCTACCGGAAATTTAGTTGCTAAAACGCTATTACTGGTCATCCCCATAACCAATAATGCCGTCATCAATGTTATGATATATTTAGTCAATTTCATTTTTTTCATGATCGATCTTCTCCCCGCTCAAAATTATTATTCTTTCAAAAAAATATACTTTTTTGCCGTTGATCTTTCCGTTACAAAACGATATCCCAATTCATCGAATTCTTTAAGTTGTTCTAACGTTTTTACTTTTTGGTTTGCTAAATAACGCACAAATTGTCCTCGAGCTTGTTTAGCATGTGTTGCTTTTTGAACATATTTTTGTCGTTTAGGATCAAACTCTTTAAATTCTAGCGTGACAAACACATCATTGGGTGCTAAATACCGTTCGATCGCTTTTGAATATTCCTTTGAGGCTAAATTTATTACTGGCTCTTGTGTTCGATAAAGCTCTGTATATAACTCAGCGCCCCAAAATTCATATAGATCTTGATAAGTAGCTCCCACAAGTTTAGCTCCCATCTCTAGCCGATATTGGATCACCCCATCAAACGGTCTTAAGATCCCATAGAATCCAGATAAGATCCGTAGATTTTGCTCCAAATATTCTAAAGCCGCTGCTTCTAAGAGATCCGGTGCCATGGAACTATATTGTAGTCCCACATACGAAAATAAAGCTGGCGTTAAGTTTTTTTCAAGTTCCGCATCTTGCAGACGTTGATAATTTAGTCGTGCTAACTTTTCACTACATTTCCAAAGACGCTGCAGTTCTGGATAGGATGCTCGTTGCAACCGCTGTAGTAACTGCTTAGTTTTGGCTAAATATAGTGGCGTATCTCTTATCTCAAAATCAGAACTCGCATCTTGCATCTTCTTAGCTGGTGAAATAATTATCTTCATGTTTCCCATTCCAATCGTTTTACCCAAATTCTAGCATAATTTGTTCCACGTGAAACACGAAACGCTTTGCCTTATTTAGTCAATGCCACTTGATCCCAAAAATTATATTTAACATTTTCGGTAGTAGTTGAAAAATTCTTTACATTTTTACTGATCGTTTCTAGGTCATATTGGTAATATAACGGAACAACATACGCTTCTTTTTGCATATACCGTTGCCATTTATGCATTTGCCCGATCCGATATTTGGTATTGAATGCCTTTGGCGAATTCATCTGAGCAACTAATTTATCATTTTCCTTAGAGGTAAAATGACCATAGTTTAATTCTGAGTCTGGCGCAGAGATGTAACTTGGATAACTAGTTGGTTCTGGAGGCAAGACCCAAACCCCTGTCCAAAGGTCAAAATCATGTCTCTTATTACTTGATAACACATCTAAGTAGTTATTATACTCAAGGGCCTTCCCCTCATATAATTTGACATTTAGCCCTACTTTTTTCCATAGTTGGATATAGTTAGTCCGCACTGCTTCATCATTCTTGCTCCCCTTTTGGTCTAACATCGTCAACACCAGTTTCTTTCCATTGGGCTGAGTTCTATACCCGTCTTTTCCTCGCTTAAAGCCTGCCTTATCTAATAGTCTATTTGCTTTCTTTAGATCAAAGCTATACGGTTGGACATTCTTATCGTGATACCCCCCATAAGCGGGAGAGAGTAGCGTATTTGCATATTTTGTTACCCCTCGACCAAATTTCTTAGTTATTGTATCTACATTCATCGCATAGGCCATCGCTTGACGAAGAGCCAGCTCACTTGTTGGTAAAGAAGCATCCATCACACTTTTTCCATCTTTATCGGTGTACCCCACTTTAAAGCCAAGATAGGTGATCTCGATCCCCAAGTTCCCTAAAGTTACCAATTTCTTATCATTTTTTATCTTATTGTACGTTGCACTTGATGTATTCAGCAAAACATCGTATTTACCAGCCTTCATAGCGGTTGCAACTTGCGAAAGTGGTACGATCTCCGTGATGATCTTAGCCAGTTTAGGTTTAGGTCCTCCATAATATTTGTTTGGGACCCATTCGATCGCTTCACCCGGTACGATTTTTTTAACTTTATAAGGTCCAAAAAACATTGGGTGTTTTCTGACCTTATCACTCTGGGCTAATTTAGCAAATAAAACATCCTTTAGGTAATGATAAGAATAGGCTACATTCAACAAATACCCCGAGCCAGCATATTCAGCTGCTGGTGTTAATTTCTTTAAATGGATCAATAAATGTTTGCTATCTTTTTCTTCCAAACCTGTGATTTTGCCTGCTTTTCCCGCATGATATTCCTTTACACCTTCGATATTTTCTAGCATCTCATTATAGTAAAGAGAATTGCTATCTTTATTAGCTTGGATCTCATAAGCATAGGCTGCATCACGTGACGTTACTGGCTTGCCGTCCGACCATTTGGCTTTCTTACTGATAGAGACCACGGCTACATTGTTTTTCCGATCAAACTTGACCCTTCCAAAGCCTCCAGCAACATATTTACCATCCTTATCATAACCAAATAAGCTAGTAGCACCTGGAGCAGCCATAACACTTGTTTTTTCGTCACTGGCTAATTCGTCAATAAAGACACCTTTAAAGGGCTCATCCGAAGCATAGCCCACTCACAAGGTCGCATCTTTAAGTGCTTCTTTATGATTTACATATTTATCAGGAAAACTGACTGCTTCCACTGTTAAGGACTGCACACTAGAAATAGTCAATAAACTTACTGTCGTTACGACAACCCAACACTGCAAAATTTTTTTATACTTCAACTTTGTCTCCTTATTTTGTTAAACAAACATTATCCCAAACTGTCAATTGTGTGCTATTATCGACCGTCATCCCCTTGACATTTTTCCCCACTGCCGTCAGGTCATAGCTATATGAAAGTGGAACAACATAGGCTTCTTTACGCATATATTCTTGCCACTTGTGCATCTGCTTGATCCGATATTTAGCATCAAATGCCTTCACTGAATTCAGCGATTCCAATAATTTAGTGTTCTCTTTGGTCACAAAATGCCCATAATTGAACGAAGAACTTGGACTATAGGCCGCAGTTGCTGCAGATGACGGTTCTTGAACTAACGACCAAGTGCCAAACCAAAAATCAAACTTATGTGAATTACTATGCAACAGATCTTCATACGTATTGAATTCCAAAGGTCGATCATTTACCAATTCAACTTTGACCCCGATCTTCTTCCAAAGTTGCATATAATTAGCCCTGATCTCATCATTTCCACGTCCACTCGCTTGATCCAATAAATGCAACGTTAATTTTTTACCATCTGGTCGCGTTCGGTAGCCATCCTTTCCCCGCTTAAAACCAGCTTGATCGAGTAAGTGCTCGGCTTTCTTCAAATTTTGATAGTACGGCTCAGTCTTACTGTCATGGTAAGCACCATACGCCGGTGAGACCATTGAATTAGCCCATTTTTGCAGACCAGCACCATATTCTTCTACGATCTGTTGCGTATTCATCGCATATGCTAAAGCTAGACGCAAAGCGCGGTTATTAGTAACTAGCTCTTTATCTAACACACTTTTACCATTTGGGTTCTTATCTCCTACACGAAAACCCATGTATTGTAAGCCATATGCCATCGTCCCTAGTGTCACATATTGATCAACTTTGCTCGTCTTAGCATAAGTAGCACGTGATTCATGCAAGATGATATCATACTTATGCGAACGCATGGCTTCAGCGACCTGAGCAACTGGCACTACTTCTTCGACCACTTTATCTAATTTAGGCTTCCTACCACCGTAATATTTATTCGGGACCCACTCGATTGCTTCACCTTGTACGACTTTTTTGATCGTGTATGGCCCAAAGAACAATGGATGTTTACGCACTTTATCACTCTGTGCCATTTCGGCCATCGGAACATCTTTTAAGTAATGATAAGGTTGGGCGTCATTATACAAATAACCTGAGTCAACATATTCCATTGCCGGTGCCATCTTCGTATAATGGATCAAAAGATGCTTACTATCTTTGATCTGTAGACCGGCGATCTGGTCAGTCTTCCCCTCATGATATTCCTTCATCCCCATGATCGTCTCAAGATTTTCACTGTAATATTCCGACGTACTGTCTTTGTTAGCAATTATCTCATACACAAATGCCACGTCGCGGGCCGTTACAGGCTCACCATCAGACCATCGTGTTTTAGGTCCGATCGTGATCAAAGCCGTTTTGCTACCGCGATCAAATGAAACATCCGCTAACCCACCTTTGACATATTTACCATTTTTATCCTTTCTGAACAGGCCTGGTTGCCCTAATTCTGCTAAACTATCCGTTTCAGAATCGGTCCCCAACTCTTGGATAAAGATACCTTTAAAGTTATTATTTGAAGGATAGCCGATTTTTAGCGTGCCACCTTTCAATTCCTTTTTATGATTAACATACGTTTGTTTCAATGTCACATCTTTGGCTAAGACAGTGCTGGTCGGGACGGCTAGTGTTCCCGCTAGAACTGTCAACAAAGCTACTGTTTGCGTGAATAAATGTCTTCTCCCCATTTTAAAATCTCTCCTCGCTTATCCTAAACGCTGACGTGCATCAAACGCACGTCGAATAACATTTCCAACATAACTGATCCCCACACATAACACTAAGATCAACAACGATGCCGGTATCCAGACCCAAGGTGCCCCGATCATGACATCCGGATCTTGAGCTAATCCGATCATCAAACCTAAACTTGGCACTGATTCCGGCAAACCAAACCCTAAGAAACTTAAACCAACTTCGATCCCGATATTTGCGGTCAAGCTCAAGATCAAATCAACAATGATAAGTGAACTGATATTTGGCAAAATATCGGTCAACATGATCTTCCAAGCACTACTTCCTGAAGTCATAGCCACATAAACATATTCTTTCTGTGATTCAGCTAGCGTCTTAGAGCGGATCAAACGCGCCGTACCGACCCATAAAAAAGCCGAAACGACTAAAACAAAGTCCAACATACTATAGTTTGGAATGATCGATACGATCACAATAACTAACATCAGCATCGGTAACAGCATCATAAAATCCAAAAAACGCATCATGATATTATCGACGAGTCCACCGTAATAACCTGCGACTAAGCCAAAAACGATCCCGATCACTTCGACGATCAATGTGACCGCTAAACCAATATCTAATGAATTACGTGTCCCCAAAACTAAATACTTCAAAACATCACGTCCACCTTGATCGGTCCCCAATAAATGCCCATCTTTTCCGGGATGGCCGTAGCTATTTATGATGTCCACATGCATTACTTGCTTAGTATTCAAAAAAGCCGCATAAACATAAATAAACAAAATCAGTGTTAACAATAAAAACAAGAAAAATGTTGCTCCCTTGTCCTGTTTAAATTCGCGCACGATCATTGCGAAATTAGACGTATTCTTTTTCATAATCCTTCCCCCATTATTCGATCCGGACCCGTGGATCGACCAAACTCAAAATAATATCTGACAATAATGAGCCGAGCAAAGTCATCGTGCCATATAACAGGACTAAAGCGGTGATCACTGAATAATCGCGGTTTAAGATCGAATTCATAAATAATAGCCCCATACCTGGATAATTAAAGATCTGTTCGATAAAGATCGAGCCCCCCAGCAGCCCTGTGATCGAATATCCTAAGAAAGCAGCGATCGGCAATAATGAATTCCTGAAGATATGATGCGTAAAGATCTTCTTTTCTGGCACACCTTTAGCGCGAGCCGTCTTAACATAATCTTGATTCTTATTGTCGATCACCTCACTACGCAAGTATTGCACGATTGCGGTCACACTAAGAACAGCCATCAAACAAGCTGGTAAGATCATGTGATCCAAACGACTCAAAATATAATCTAACGTCCCAGTAACATCGACTGAGACAGAACCAGAAGTCGGAAACCAGCGCAATTTATACCCAAATAACCAAACCCCTAACAGATAAGAGACAAAGGATGGGATCGCGTACGCAACAAAGGTATAGATCATGATCCCCTTATCCAATCTTGAATTCTCATACCTTCCTGCGATCAACCCCAATGGAATAGCTAACGAATAACTCAAGATCAAAGTTAATAAATGTAACCAGATCGTATTGCCCATCCGCGATAAGATCAGACTTCCAACGGGTGTCTTAAACTGATAACTCATCCCTAGGTCTCCATGGACCATGCGGACGATCCAGTGCCAGTATTGTAGATACCACGGATCATAGACCCCAGCTTTGATCCGTAAAGCTTCGATCTGCGCAGGTGAAGTCTGCGGTGTGATCATCCCCGTAAATGGATCTCCAGGCATTAATTTTGCGATAAAAAAAATCAAGATACTCAGCAAGACTAATTCTGGGATCATCAGCAAAACACGTCTTAAAATAATTTTCCACATATATTGATTCCCCTTTCAGTGCTCATTCTTTCCTCAAAGCAACAAAGTGTGTCCGCGTTACCTCTTCTAACGGATAGACCCGACCATTTTTATCATAATAATCCTCTTTTTGAGCATTATATTCGGCTTCGAGTGCTTGACGCTTTTTGCGATGATTTTCCCGATTTTCTACATCGGTCTGCGGAATAGCAGCCAAAAGACGTTTTGTATAAATATGCAGTGGATCTTGATAAATATCCTCACGTGTCCCAATTTCAACAAAGCGTCCCCGGTGCATGATCGCCAAATTGTCACACATATGATAGACGACCCCTAGATCATGGGAAATAAACAGAAAGGCTACACCATACTTTTTTTGGATCGCCTTCATGTAATTCAAAACTTGGGCCTGGACTGACAGATCCAAAGCTGAGACTGGTTCATCGGCAATGATCAATTTGGGTTTAGTCGCCACGGCTCGCGCAACTCCGATCCGTTGTCGTTGCCCCCCCGAAAATTGATGGGGGTACTTATAAAGTGATTCCTCATCCAAGCCCACAGTTTGTAGTAATTCAAGGACCCGCTGTTTTAAAGCTTTGCGTGATAATTTTTCAAAATTTCTGAGTGGCTCACCAATGATATCGATGACCTTTTTCTTAGGATTTAGACTGGAAAGTGAATCTTGAAAGATCATTTGTACGTCCTTGTTGTACTTTAGTTTTCTTCTGACCCGCTTGTCAGTCACATCTTTGCCGCGGTAAGTGATCGTCCCCGAAGTTGCTTCGACCAAGCCAACAAGCGCTTGCCCGATCGTTGATTTTCCCGAGCCTGATTCACCGATCACACCATAACTTTGTCCTTTTTGGATCGTAAATGAGATCCCATCGACCGCATGGACATAGTCTGTTACATGATTGAAAAAACCTGATCGTACGGGATAATGGACCCGCAAACTCTCTACTTTCAGTAATTCATCACCCATTATCAGCGCCCCCTACTTTAGTTTCAGCGGGAAATTTAAAATCTCGCCAGCAAATGCATCTGACATAATGTCCGACTGCTACTTGGTGCATTTGTGGTTCATTTTCATGCGCTAGCTCATTTGACCATGAAATGCGTTTAGCAAATCGACAACCGCTATGTTCCATATTCTTTAACGATGGAACCATACCTTCGATCACGTATAACTCTTCTTGATCGCTATCTGCTTGTGGCATTGAGCGTAAGAGTGATCGCGTATATGGATGTTTGGGATCGGTAAAAATTTGCTTAGCCGACCCTAACTCAACGACCTGCCCCGCATACATCACAGCAACTCGGTCAGCCATTTCTGCTACGACCCCTAGATCATGGGTGATCAAAATGATCCCCGCATGATTTTCGGCTTGGATCGCTAGCAACAGATCCAAGATCTGGGCTTGGATCGTAACATCCAAAGCTGTGGTTGGTTCATCGGCAATGATCAGATCGGGCTTGCAGGCGATCGCGATCGCAATAACGACACGTTGCCGCATCCCACCTGATAACTCATGTGGATATTGACGTGCTACTAGCGCGGGATGTTCTAAACCTACTTGTTGTAGTAATTCAAGCACACGAGCATGTTTTTGCTCACCTGTCATCTTCGTATGGAGATCTAGACTTTCTTTGATTTGATCTTCCACACGCATCAATGGATTGAGCGCAGATAGCGGATCTTGAAAGATCATCCCGATCTGTTTACCACGGATCTGCTCTAGTTGTTGGCTCTTTGTGCCCACAAGTTCAGTACCGCGGTATTTGATACTTCCTGTCACTTTTGCTTGCTTCTCGTTGTGTAGCCCCATAATGCTCGTGGCTAAAGTACTTTTACCACAGCCAGATTCACCAACGATAGCCAAAACTTCATTTTCATTTACTTCTAAGCAAACATCATCAAGTGCATTGTAAAATTGGCCCTCAACTTTGAATGCGGTACTGACATTTTTGATTTCCAGTAACAATATCTCGCCCCCCAATTTAGCGTAAGTGAATTTTTTACCAATTCTATTTATATTTTTTTATTTTGTCAACAACTAATTTACTAAATTTTTTTGTTTTTTAAACATGTATTTTTAGGGGATATAATTGAAATATGAAGTTAAATCATCAAATAAAAACTAAAAATATTTACTTACACCTTTATTATCTAGTACTAGTTAAAAATATTAGAAAAAGATTATTAAAAAATTTCGTTTTTATAAACACATTTTTGGAGCTAACTTATTTTCTTCAAAAAAAGTGTTGACATTACCAAAAAAAGGTTGTAAATTTAGTTCAACAATAAATATCAGCAAACGCAATGAGAAAGACAAGTAATCGTATGTGCGCCTAAAAGCGAGCTCTGGTTGGTGAAAGAGAGCAGGTCAGCCTTACGATGAAAAATCACTTTCGAGCGTTGTATCGAACGTACTTCTAGTAGATACTCTGGGTACACCCATTACAGTGTTAGCATATCGCCTTTATTCTAGGTATGGGCCGTATGTGAAAGGCGAACGTAGCGAGGCGTTCGTAAAGCAAGGTGGTACCACGCTCTAAAGGCGTCCTTGGACTGATCAGATCAGTCTAGGGACGCCTTTTCTTTTAATTCTGATATTTTGTGCAACTAAAAAGGAGTGTATGGATTTATGAATAACACAGAAAAAAAGATGACATTTAAAGATTATGCCGTCGTCAGTTCATTACTATTTGGTCTATTCTTTGGGGCAGGGAACTTGATCTTCCCACTTCACTTAGGTCAATTAGCCGGTCACAATTGGGGACCAGCCGCACTTGGATTCCTAGTTACTGGGGTCTTATTACCACTATTGTCAGTTTTAGCCATTGCTATCACCCGTGCTAAAGGGGTCTACGACGTTGGATTACCACTTGGAACTGGGTTTGCCTTGACATTTATGGTCTTGATCCACGCTACGATCGGACCGCTTTTTGGAACACCTCGGACCGCAACTGTGGCTTATGAAGTTGGTTTGAAGCCATTTTTAGGCGCTGGTAACAGCTGGGGATTGCTCTTATTTTCTGCTTTATTTTTCGGAGCCTCTTTTGCATTTTCCTACCGTGAAAATGACATTTTGTCCAACGTCGGCAAAGTTTTGAACCCACTATTCTTAGCACTTTTGACTTTAGTTTTTTTGGTCGCTTTCGCAAGTCCGCTAGGTTCAACTACTAGCGCACCTGTTACGGTAGCATATTCTAACTTCTCAAATGCTTTGACAAATGGTTTTTTAGAAGGCTACAACACGATGGATGCTTTAGCTGGTCTAGCATTTGGGGTCACTGTCGTTACAGCTATCCAACAAATGGGGCAAAAAGATCCTAAAAGCGTCTCGCTTGTAACTGCTAAATCAGGTTTCTTCTCCATGGGTGCAGTTGCCTTGATCTATTTACTATTGATCTTATTAGGTGCGATGTCTTTAGGACAATTCAAACTTTCACCTGAAGGCGGTACAGCTTTCACCCAGATCGTAAATGCCTACGCTGGTCCAGTTGGTCAAGCCGTTTTAGCGACCCTTTTGACTGTGACCTGCTTAACAACAGCTGTGGGCTTAGTTGCTGCTTTTGCTCAAGATTTCCATAATCATTTTCCAAAAGTCAGCTACCATGTTTGGCTATTCTTGAGCTGTTTAGCTTCATTCTTGACTGCTAACTTTGGGCTCGAAACGATCATCGCTTGGTCTACTCCAATGTTGATGTTTCTTTATCCACTTTCAATGGTCTTGATCTTACTTTCAGTTTTCTCACCACTTTTCAAACGTGATGGTGTAGTTTATCTTACTGTAGTTGTTTGCACAGTTGTTCCTGCATTCTTTGATATGATCGTGGCCTTCCCTAAAGTAGTCAGCCAAAGCCATGTTGGTTTAGCCGTTGCTGGTATGCGTTCCTACTTACCGTTAGCAAACATCGGAATGTCATGGGCTGTCCCAGCTCTTGTTGGACTTGTCGTAGGACTTGTACTTCACTTTGTCCGTCGGAGCAACTTACCAGAATTAGTTGAAGATTAAACTTTTATACCTCCTGTTTATAAAAAAATAGTCGACAATAAACTTTCCAGTTGAAGTTCATTGTCGACTATTTTTGTATCATTTTCTCCTGTTAAATCGCTGCCAAATATAATGCCCTAAGTAACATAAGATAACAAAGGGCACTGTCCAATACAACGCTACTCTTTGATCAGGATCAAACCAGATCAATAAGCATGACGCTCCGCTCAAGATAAACGCCGCCCAAGGAACAAGCGGAAATAGCGGTGTTCTATACTCCAGTTCTGAAAGCTCACGTCCACTAGCCAAAAAAGATTTACGAAATCTGATCTGGGTAATAGCGATCACCATCCACACGATAACAACAGCTAAGCCTGAGATCGAGACTAAGACTAAATAAACAGTATCAGCGGCAACAACACTTGAGATCAATGCTAAGATCGCACCAAGCATACTTGCACAAAGAGCAACTAGTGGAACCCCTCTTTTAGAAGTTTTAGTAAAAATTGGAGAAAACGTCTTTTCATTTCCCAGTGACCACAGCATCCGTGTTGACGCATATAAACCTGAGTTAGCAGCTGAAATGATCGCTGTCAGTACAACAAAGTTCATCAAATCAGCTGCATAAGGAAGTTCCATCCGCTCAAAAATATAGACAAACGGACTTTGTGTTACCCCCGCCACTTGATAAGGAATCAGCGCCGCCATGACAACGATACTTCCGATAAAAAATAACCCTAAGCGCAGTACGGTCGCATGGATCGCTTTGGGGATAGTTTTCTTTGGATCTTTGGCCTCACCTGCTGTGATCGCAATGAGTTCTGTCCCAGAAAAAGCAAAATTGACCGTCAACATCGTGGTAAAAAGCCCTCCAAAGCCATTAGGGAACCAACCATTTTTCGTTAAATTACTTAAGCCTGGTGCATGTGAAAACCCAGCATATGGAAATATTCCAATGATCGCTGCCCCACCTAATAAAATAAACACAACGATCGCTAACACTTTGATCAGGGAAAAATAATATTCACTCTCAGCAAAAACTCTAACTGAAAAGGCATTGGTCAAAAAGATCAAAATAATAAAAGCTAAACTCCAAAGCCAAACAGGAGTATCAGGAAACCATTTTTGCATGATCAGCCCCGCTGCCGTAAATTCTGATCCTAATGCTACCGTCCAAGTCAACCAATATAAAATAGCAACCAATAATGCTGTCGCTGGACCGATATATCGTTTAGCATAGACATGAAAAGCGCCAGTATAGGGCATTGCTACACTGAGTTCACCCAAACACAACATGACTAAAAAACAAAGTAGTGCTCCGATCAGATAAGCAATGATCGTTCCGAGCGGACCTGCTTCATGGATCGTATAACCCGAACTCAAAAAAAGGCCAGTCCCGATCACTCCACCCAAAGATATCATTTGGATATGTCGGGCCTGCATCTTACGTTTTAAATGTGTTTTATATGCCATTGATGGTCCCCCTACTTATAGAATTACATTTACATGAATAAGATATTAAATAATATTATAACACGATTTAAATTTAGAAGGGGCCTCTTCTTATGGATCATCTTCCTTTCAAACACGTACTTGAGAGTGCCATGTTAAGTGCGTTAGAACAACAAACTATGCTTTGATCGATACTATCTATGACGTTCATACAAATAGCCCTAACTAATACTCACCAATCTATTGACCAAAAAGATCAACTTTGGGCAAGTAGCACCAAACTGGCGCTGGTATCAAACAGATCTCTGAATATCTCAACGACTCTTGAATATATTTTCAAGACATGTAAAATAGTCAAACTTAATTTGCTTTCAGGGACTATCTTCTTTTATCTGTAGATCATATTAAAAAATGCTTGGGGTGATGCCCCCAAGCACTTTTTAGTAGTTCTATTTAAAACTAAGGCCTAACAAACTGATGATCACAAAGGTCATTCCACTAGCGATCACAGGGCCAGCTGCAACTCCACGTAAAAAGACGACGCCTAAGATCGTCCCAAAGACTAAAGCGACTGTCACTTGGGGCGTCGCTGCTAATTGGTCGACACCATAACGTGATAAGATCGCAACCAAGATCCCACAACCAACTGCGATCCAGCCAGCTGGCATCTTGAAGGCATCAATCAAGTCTTTAAACGTAATCTGCCCGGTCGCGATTGGGATCAAGATCGCAACCGAAATGATCGTAACGCCCCAATTGATCCCTTTAGCTTGGATCACAGGGAACCACTTTTCAGATAATGCTGGGATCAACTTGATCGCCATGACGACTAAAGTTGCGATGATCAAAGAATTATTTTTACCAAAAAATGAAACTGCTAAGATCAGCAGTAAAAAAAGCCAAGTTTCCATTAAATATCCCCCTCTTTTCAAACATAATCAAATAATACCAAATTTAGTGCTAAATTAAAAAGGACGAATGTTTGCCATTCGTCCTTTTTGCTAGTCGCTCACTTTTGCGATCTTGCCTTGTTCGATATAGACAGCCAAGATCGATAAATCGGCAGGATTGACCCCACTGATCCGACTTGCTTGAGCCAAGGTCTCAGGTTGGATCTTGACTAATTTTTGTTTAGCTTCAGTAGCTAAGCCTTCGATCGCCATGTAATCAATATTTTCTGGGATTGTCTTGGCTTCCATTCGCTTCAATTTTTCAACTTTTTCATAGGCTTTTTTGATATAACCTTCATATTTATATTGGATCTCGATCTGCTCGATCACACGCCGATCAAGAGCTTTCGGTGCAGCGGGGATAAATTGCATCAGATCAGCATAAGTCACGTATGGACGACGCAAGAGATCACTTGCTAAAACTCCATCTTTCAAGGGACGATCGCCATGCGCTTCTAAATATGCATCCACTTCTGGTGACGGCTTGATGCGGATCTTTGATAACCGCTCTTTTTCAGCGGCGATCTCTGCTTTTTTAGCTTCAAAAGTTGCCAAACGTTCATCTGAGATCAAACCGATATCATGACCAAGTTCTGTTAAACGCAGATCAGCATTATCATGGCGCAAGATCAAGCGATATTCTGCTCGACTCGTCAACAAACGGTAAGGTTCATTTGTCCCCTTAGTTACTAGATCATCGATCATGACCCCAATATAGGCATCACTACGCTTCAAGACGATCTCTGCTTTACCTAAAGCATGACGCCCGGCATTGATCCCAGCGATCAAACCTTGGCCAGCTGCTTCTTCATAGCCTGAAGTTCCATTAGTCTGTCCAGCCGTGTATAGGCCTTTGATCAACTTGGTCTCAAGTGTTGGACGTAACTGATATGGTGAAACGATATCGTATTCGATCGCATAACCAGGGCGCATCATCTCGGCTTGTTCTAAGCCTGGGATCGAATGGACCATTTGTTGTTGCACATCTTCTGGAAGTGATGTTGATAGTCCTTGGATATAATATTCATCGGTATCCCGGCCTTCTGGTTCGATAAATAACTGATGCCGCGGTTTATCAGCAAAACGGACGATCTTGTCTTCGATCGAAGGACAATAGCGCGGACCGACCCCTTCGATCACACCGGAAAACATCGGTGCTCGATCGAGATTGTCACGAATGATCTTATGTGTCATCTCTTGCGTATACGTCAACCAACAAGATAGCTGTTGTTTTACATCTAGGTAGTTAGCATCGTCACTTTCATAACTGAATAAATGTGGTTCTACATCACCTGGTTGTTCTTCGGTCTTAGCATAGTCGATCGTGTTACCATCTACTCGTGGCGGGGTACCAGTCTTGAATCGCTTGAGTTCAAAACCTAGACGTTCTAGATTCTTAGATAATTCGATCGCAGCTTGTGTATTGTTAGGTCCGGAAGAATACATCAATTCACCAATGATGATCTTGCCACGAGCTGAAGTCCCGGTCGTTAAGACAACCGCCTTAGCACCATAACAAGCTCCTGTGTTAGTCACGACCCCTTTGACTTCACCATCTTCAACGATCAGATCATCCACGATCCCTTGGCGCAAAGTCAAATGTGATTGATCTTCCAATGTATGCTTCATTTCGATCGAATAGCGACTCTTATCTGCTTGAGCCCGCAAAGCTCGAACAGCTGGGCCTTTACCAGTATTTAGCATCCGCATCTGCACGTAAGTTTTATCGATGTTTTTACCCATTTCACCCCCGAGGGCATCGACTTCACGCACAACGATCCCCTTAGCTGGACCACCGATCGAAGGATTACATGGCATAAATGCCACCATTTCTAAGTTGATCGTGATCAAAAGGGTCTCATTACCCATCCGTGCTGAAGCTAAAGCTGCCTCACAGCCCGCATGTCCAGCCCCTACTACGATCACATCATAATCTTTTGCCTTGTATTTTTCTCCAAATTGCATAAATTCTCCCTTATTTTCCTAAACAGAATTGACTGAATAACTGATCTAATAACTCATCTTGGTAACTATCGCCTGTGATCTCACCTAAAAGTTCCCAAGCACGTGTCATATCGATCTGGACTAGATCAACTGGCAATTCTTGCTCCAAACCAGTTAAAACTGCTTCCAAAGCAGCCTTAGCTTGTTCTAACAAAGCAATATGGCGTGCGTTGGTCACTAAAACTGTCGTCTGCGAATTTTCGATCCCACCATAGAAAAGCGTAGCGATATGTTCTTCTAATTCGCGGATCCCTTCATTTTTTAGCACCGAGGTCTTGAGGACTTCAGCTTTATCAACATATTGATATAACTCATTAAGATCGAGTTTTGGTTCAAGATCCATCTTATTCAAGACGATGATCCGTTTTTTATCCTGCGTCAATTGCAATAACTCGATATCTTCAGTAGTCAAAGGTTCACTGGCATTTAACAACAATATCACCAGATCAGAGCGATCGAGCGCTTGACGTGAACGCTCGACCCCGATCTTTTCGACCCTATCATCGGTCTCGCGGATCCCGGCTGTATCGACCAATTTTAATGGTACACCTAAAACGTTGACGTATTCTTCGATCACATCGCGCGTCGTCCCAGCGATATCTGTCACGATCGCTTTATCTTCGTGTAACAAGTGATTCAATAAGCTGGATTTGCCAACATTAGGCCGTCCTACTAAAGCAGTAGCTAGCCCTTCACGCAAGATCTTGCCTTGACGTGCTGTGACTAAAAGCTGTTCGATCTTAGCACAAACATCGAGCGCTTTTTCACGCAACAACTTAGAAGTCATCTCTTCAACATCATCATATTCAGGATAGTCAATGTTGACTTCGACTTGAGCCAATACATCCAAGATCTCTTGGCGTAAATTCCTGATCAACTGCGAAAGCTCGCCATCAAGTTGGTTCAACGCAGCTTTCATCGAGCGGTCGGTCTTAGCACGGATCAGATCCATCACTGATTCAGCTTGTGCCAAGTCGATCCGCCCATGCAAGAAGGCTCGCTTAGTAAATTCCCCCGGTTCAGCTAACCGCGCACCATTAGTCAATAAGACTTGTAAGATCTTATTAGTGGGCACGATCCCACCGTGGCAGTTGATCTCGACTGTATCTTCGCGAGTAAATGTCTTAGGTGCTCGCAACACAGAGACCATTACTTCATCGATTATTTCCCGGGTTTTAG
Organism: Ligilactobacillus murinus; assembly: GCF_003288115.1. Classification (NCBI taxonomy): domain Bacteria; kingdom Bacillati; phylum Bacillota; class Bacilli; order Lactobacillales; family Lactobacillaceae; genus Ligilactobacillus; species Ligilactobacillus murinus. The sequence goes on from NZ_CP023565.1 coordinate 1,719,048, forward strand.
GATCGATAAAATGACCATAATTGATCGTATGACTAGAAACTTTAGTCAGATCCTTGCCTTTAAATACTTGATCAGCGAGCGTCACGGCATCATCGCCACTCAACCGCACGATCGAGATCGCCCCTTCCCCAGGTGGAGTAGCGATCGCCGCGATCGTATCAAATTCAGTCACTGTATTTGCCATTATTTCCCTCCGTAAAATTTATCCTTAAGCATAAAAAAAGCGCCTACTCCACACAAAATAAACTTGTCCCCAAGACAAGCTTCTCATGTGGATAAAGCACTTTGACTACTTTATCAATTAAGATAAGAATGATTATTTATAATATAATGTTAAACTTTTGATTTGTCAATCAGAAAACATGGTGTCTTTAGTCTAGTTATTTGCTAGCTATTCATCTAATTTTGCTAAATAAAAAGCCTTTTACTGTTCACTGATCCAAGAAGCAGCAAATAAATTCCGAATAAAAATAAACCAACCTCCCTCAGAACGCAAAATGCATAGTCTGAGAAAGACCGGTTTAGCCATACGGCGCTGATCGCTTTGTTTGCTTTAATCAAATCTTATGTGGACTGAGCGCCCACTGACTTCAGCTAACCGTAATAATTCGTCTGTTGTCGGCAAAGCTTCACCCGCTTCGATCGTTTCTAAACGTTCCAAGCTAAAGCCTGCTTTATATGCAAAATGGGGTCGATCTAGCCCCATTTCTTGCCGTAATTTTCGTACTGCAAATTGATAATCTACCTGTAGATTGCGAACTCGGTAGGCTTGTTTTTGTTCGGGAGTCACTGCGATCATTTTAGCATTGAAATTAGTCTGGTGATCACCCTCCTTAGCCATAAAAGCTTGTAACTGGCGCTTTTTTTGCGCTGCTTTGGCTAAGATCGCCTGTTTATCGGCAGCCATTTCGCGAATAAAATCAGCTACATTCGGTAAAGTGCCTACCATCAACTCATTTTTTCGTTTACCCACTGCATCACTTCATTTCCCTATTTTCACTTAATTATAGCAAAAATAACCCGGGAAATTGCTTAAATCGTCAGATCTTCACCATTTGAGGCAATAACTTTTTGGTACCAGTAAAATGAATCTTTCGGAATTCGCTTCAAGCTACCTTTGCCAAAATCATCGCGCTCGACATAGACAAAACCATAGCGTTTCTTCATCTCACCTGTCCCGTTGGAAACAAGGTCGATGCAGCCCCACATCGTATAGCCCAGCAACTCAACCCCATCTAGGTTTACCGCATCTTTCATCGATTGGATATTTTCCTTTAAATATTTGATCCGATAATCATCGTGGACTTTGCCATCACTTGTGAGTTCATCACTCCAACCTAAGCCATTTTCCACGATCCAAAGTGGTTTGTGATAACGATCCCACAAAACGTTCAAAGCTAGCCGCAAACAATCGGGGTCAGTGGCCCAGCCCCAAGCATTGGTCTCTAAGTAAGGATTCTTGATCCCATTGATCCCTAGATTCCCACTATCACCGGCTTCTTTTTCATGCGTTGTTAAGACATTTGAACCATAACAAGAAAAGCTAATAAAATCGACCGGATAGTCTTTGAGCAAAGCATGATCTTCTGGTGAAATATCAAGCGTGATCCCTTCACGTTCATATTCTTTCAATTTATAGTTAGGATAGCACCCACCGGCTTGAACATCGGCATAAAAAAGCATCTTTTGGTTGTATTCCATGACCTTGATCTGATCGGCGGGATCACAAGTATACGGATATACCGGCTGATAGGCTAACATCATCCCGACCTGCATCTTTTTATCGATCTCATGAGCTAATTTAACCGCCAAAGCACTAGCGACAAATTGATCATGTGCCGCCTGCGCCCGACTTTGCAAACTCGAATCTAACAGTCCGGCTCCCATATATGGAGCTAGATCGACCGCATTGATCTCATTAAAAGTCAACCAATACTTTACTTTGCCCTTATAGCGTGTAAAGACGGTCCGCACATAATTTTCAAAGAATTTGATCAACTTGCGATTTTTCCAACCACCATAGTCGTTGATCAGTCCAAGGGGAGTCTCATAGTGTGAAAGAGTCACCAGTGGTTCTATCCCATATTGTTGGCAGAGGTCAAAGATCTTATCATAAAAGGCTAGCCCAGCTTCATTTGGCGTTTCTTCATCGCCATTTGGAAAGATCCGTGACCAATTGAGTGAGAGCCGATAACACTTAAATCCCATCTCCGCCATCAATTTAAGGTCTTCTTCATAGTGATGATAAAAATCTGTCGCCGTATGACTTGGATAGTAATACCCATCGACTAATGCCGGTCTTGCGCCAGCTGGCAGTTCAAAATCACTTCCCCATTCAAGTGGCGTTGCGCCTGTCGTACCATCAGATCGTACCCAGGTAACTTTACGTGGTTCAGTCGCTGAGCCATTCGTTAAAACATCGATCGCATTTAGACCTTTACCATCTTCAGCAAAGCCACCTTCATATTGGTTAGCAGCCGTTGCGCCACCCCACAAAAAATCTTTCTTAAAAGCCAATCAGCTCACCCTTTCTTGCCTAAACCGTTACCTGTTCTAACAGTTCAAACGTATCATTTTCTTTACTGAAGCCATATTTAAAGATCGCCCCATTCGGGATACTGGAGAGCTCAAGCTGGTCATCCCAGCGTTTGATAAATTGTAAACACGCATTGGCATGGGTAACTGCCAAAACTGTCTGGCCACTGGAGCGATGCATCAATTCAGTACAAGTTGTAACGATCCGATCTTGAACTTCAGAATCGCTTTCACCACCGTACTTAACAAACAGATCACCATAGGGGCGCAAATGTTGTAGGTAATTATGTTCACCTTCAAGCAAGCCAAAGTTTTGTTCCTTTAAGCCCTTTAGGCGCATATATGGCAATGATGTAACTTGACGCAAAGTATCACAACAGCGCTCAGAAGCTGAACAATAAGCAGCCGAAAGATCAACGGCTTTAAAGTATTCACTTGCTCGCTTAGCTTGTCTGATACCTTTTTTAGTCAGTGGTGAATCACTCCAGCCTTCCATCTTACCTAATTGGTCAAATAATGTTTCACCATGTCGCATTAAATACAATGTTTGTTCCATAAGCCCTCCATAAAGTATATTCTTTTATAAATATGACTTTACTTAATCAGTATAACGCTTTCTTTCTGACTAAGCAAAGAACAACTACTACAATAATACCTGCTCATCATTATCCGGTTTTTTACTTAAAATAATAATAAAGCAGTGCTAAGAAACACTTAAGATTTCTTAGCACTGCCTTTGAAATATGTTTAGCAACTCCGACTCTAAAATGCGCCGCCGGTCCCGCCGCCACCGCCACCGGAACTGCCACCAGAGAACCCGCCAGAACTACCACTAGCCGACGAATCAACATTGGCTGCTGCAATACTTTGCTCAAAACTTGAGGTGAAACTGTCATTCCAACTACCTGCAAAATACAAAGCATAATAAATTCCAAAACCATTCTCTAATTCAGCTACACTAAACTCGGCTTTCAAAGCCTTGATGACCTTTTTAGCTAGACCAAATGCCACTGCATACGGCATGATCTGTTCCCATAAAACAATGTCTCCTACTTCACGCAGATCAAACCGGCCAACATCTTTTAACATCGCTTTGAAACACCGTAATTCATAGATCTCTCTTTCTCCTGTTGGCGTATAGCCCGAATGCGTCAGCAAATACTTGGCACTTAATAAAATGATCACGAGCCCTAAGCCTAAACAGATCCATCTGATCATTCCACTAAAGATGACCCCTGCCAACAATAAGATCCCTAAGTTGACACAAGCACCTAGCATAACGGTGATACACCAAGCACGGGTCTTTTTATCGATATAGTTATAGGCATCAGCTTGATTTTTTACCTGCTTAGCCCATTTATCAAATTTTTGACTGAGCGCTTTGGATCTACTGCGCTTGTTTTTTACTTGTTTAAGGGTCTTTAGATCAAATTCGGTCCCATTTCCGACATTTTTAAAGAGAAAATGCAACAATCCATCTTCCAAAAGTACCTTATCCTTTAACTTGATCACATAGTTCTTTTTGCCGGAAGCTTCAACGATCTCTAACTTGCCCTGACCTGCAAGATCCAATAAATGAGCACTAAACGCTTGATTATCCGGTAACGTTTGGTTCAATACCGCAAAAGCTACTTCAGGCGCATATTTAGGGATCTCATAGCTATGCTTGAGTGGCGGTAATTTAGTCTTTTTATTTCCTGGGTTAATCACCAAGATCCCGATAAAACCTAGCGAAAGCGCAAATACGATCCCGCTGAAAATCCGCTTGATAACTTGAGCCCTTTTTTCTTCAGCTTTACGTTTTTGATTAGCTTCATCAGCCAATTTAGCCTCAGCTTGCCTGATCTTTTCTTTTGCCTTTTCATTAGATACCTGAGGATTATTAGGTGTAACTGAAGTTGGAAAAAGCATATGTGTCTCCAACATCTCATCGGTATCAAGTTCGGCAAGTGTCAGCGTCACTTTGCCCTGCGCACGCTCAACATCGGTATAGCCAGTCAAAGGCCCATGTGTCCAAGCTTGCAAGTCAGCGACCGGTTTGGGCAATTGTAGCGTCACCTTAACATTATGCAAGCGCACATCCCAACCTGCACCAAGGATCTTCCAATTTAACTCAGCCGTATCTTGATAGTTCATGATCAAGCCACTCAAAATATAGTGATAGTTCACCGTCAACTTATCATCACTGACCTTATGATAGACTTTGAGCTTTAAATTATCTGCCGTTTTTGTTTGCGTAAATGTGTTGTTTTCCCCAGTTGAACTCTCAGCTAACTGCGTCGTTTGACCATTTTGGGTGATCGAGACCCCAAGATCACTGACATCAGTAACTTTAGCCAGATTTTGGTCGTAATATACCCCATTAAAATCACCATCAAATTCGTAGGTTATCCGTTGGGTAAGATCGATCTTGCCATCTTCACGTATATTTGCCGTTGCATCATAATTGGTTATTTGATAATTGCCATCTGCTAAAGCTGTCTTGCTCGCAGTAAAAAATAAGCCCAGAGCGACCAAAAGACTTACTATCAACTTACTTATCCGATTCATTTTCATTGCCCCCTTTGCCTGATGATATCTTCTCTTATTATCTCAAAATTGTTAACTTAAGACAAAGATTAGCATTAGATCTATAATTATAGGTATACAGATAAAATATTTTTGGTTACCTTAAATTTTTTTGTTTACAAATTTAAATTCTGCGGTAAAATATATTTTAGAATCATTCTAAAAAAGAGGTTATGGATCATGAATAGTAAGTTAACTTTAGCTCAGCGTGTCAACATTTTACGTGCAAGTGTCATGGGGGCAAATGACGGGATCATCTCGGTCGCGGGGATCGTTGTCGGGGTAGCTGGGGCTTCTGCCAGCAACTACGGGATCTTTATCTCAGGGATCGCCGGGATGCTAGCTGGGACCGTTTCGATGGCAATGGGGGAATATGTTTCAGTCAGTACGCAAAAAGACTCCGAAAAACAAGCTGTCGCTGAAGAAAAATCACGCTTAAAGTTGAACTATGAGCATGAATTTGAACTGGTCAAACAAAATTATTTAGCTCAAGGGATCAGACCCGATCTAGCGCAAAAAGCAACGGAAGAAATGATGCAAAAAGACCCTCTCGTGACCACAGTTCGTGAACGCTATGGCTTAAACATCAATGAGATCATCGATCCTTATGCCGCCGCGATCGCTTCAATGGTCTCATTTCCAACTGGTTCATTATTGCCAATGCTTGCGATCACGTTGTTTCCCGAAAAGATCAAGATCATAGCAACATTTATCGCGGTTTTGCTCGCTTTAGCCTTGACTGGCTTAGGGGCAGCTATTTTAAGTAAAGCCGATAAAAAGCAAGGTATCATCCGTAATGTCATCTCGGGGACACTGACGATGGCAGTTACATATTTGATCGGGAAAATTATTGGGGGGTAAACGCAGATGAAAAAAACAAGTTCAATGAGTGAACGGCTCAATACTTTACGTGCTGGTGTTTTAGGTTCAAATGACGGGATCTTGACCGTGGTCGGTGTATTGTTCAGTGTGGCGGTGGCAACAACTGATCAGTTCACGATCTTTATCGCCGGACTTTCCGATCTACTTGCCTGTGCTTTTTCGATGGCAGCCGGCGAGTACGCTTCAGTCAGCACTCAAAAAGATGCCGAAAAAGCGGCAGTCGCTAAAGAAAAGCAATTATTAAAGACTGATTTTTCAAGTGAACTAGCAACTGTCAAAATGTTTTACGTTGAACGAGGGGTAAGTGAACAAACTGCTGCTTTGATCGCCCAAGATCTGATGGCAAAAAAGCCCCTTGAGACTGTCATCAGCATCAAATACAACCTAAATCTCGGGCAATACATGAACCCTTGGAGTGCAGCGCTTTCATCTTTAGTCTCAGCTTCGATCGGTGGGATCTTCCCGTTAGCAGCGATGACTTTGAGTCCGGTTCAATACCAATGGCCGCTCACGATCTTAGCAGTCTGTGTCTCAGTCGCATTAACAGGTTATTTAAGTGCTAAGTTAGGCAATGGCATGGTCAAGACGGCTATCTTACGCAATTTGATCGTTGGAATCATCACCATGATCATCCACTATACAGTCGGGATCATGCTGTAAATACACAGTGCGGAGAATTGCGCTTAGCTCCGTAGAAATAACTGCAACGCAACTTCACAGTGCAAAGAAGTACGAATAAAGCATAAGCGATAAAGAAAACGCGGGCTCCACCATATCTTGGTGGGGCCCGCGTTATTCATACGGCACTAACCGCATTATCACATACTTATTAGTCCACTTGATATTTCCGTAAAAATTGCCGTTCACTGACAACACGATGGTTCGTCACATCTAGATAGTCGCCTTGGTCGGCCATGACGTACATCATATACCCACAAAAGCCACCACCTAAAGTCCCGATCATCCCCAACTTTAGGTTCGCTACAGTCGAAGGGGATAAAGCCGGCATCACGATGCGTAAACGCTTACCGACCCATGTCAAATAATGCTTAGCAAAAGCTTCTTTGACCCATTGTGGCTGTTCATTAGTCCGACTTACTTGCCAAACTTCAACTGTTTTTCCGTGTAATTTAGCTTGCATTAAGCTCTCACCTAAAAATTACACGAATTCGGAGTTCCACCTTGACCATACGGACCACAGTTATGTGCTCTAAAGTTCCGTGTTGCTCCACCATTTAGTTGATCCGCAGTTGGTGCTTTTCCTAATCCACCTAGGAGACCTAGTAAAGCATCTCCCCATCCACCACCGCCTTCAATTTTTTGCATCTCATCTGTTAACAGTGGTTTGTATTGATTGCTCAAATTAATACAATCATTCATATTTCACATCTCCCTATCTAAAAAATAGCTCCTAACTACACTTTTAAAATAGCACATATTTTCTAAAAAGCATCACAAAAATCATAACTGGGCTTTTTTTTGTCAAAAACGAATACAAATGTGATATATTCTCTAAATAATCACTAACTCTTTCCCAGTTCGTCGATCAAGTGTTTGACTTGCTTGAGCGAACGACGTGGAAAATACTCGAACTCACCGTTAACAAACAGGATCTTTCTTTCCTTAAGATCGATCGACTTGATATTTTTGTCGTTGACGATGCAAGATTGTGAGATCGGATGTAAGAACTCGAATTGCTCGACTAGCTCCTTTAAATTGCCATTAAATTCAGCGATCCCATCAACTTTATATAGGCGCAGTCGAGGTGAGCGCTCAGTCGTTACGATGCAGACGACATCATCAATATTTTCGTTATATATCTTATGACCTATCTTATAGGTAAAGGTGTATTTTTGTGTTGTATGACTTGTAGCGATATTTTCTAAAGCTAAGGCTAAGGCCTCTGTTATTCGACCTTGAAATTCCGAGCGCGTCGAATCTTTGATGATATAATCCAAAGCACCGATCCGCCGATGGAAAGTCATTAGTGCCAATTCATCATGCGTTGTTACAAAAATGATCTGCGCTTTAGGATCTTGTCGTTTGATTGCTTCGGCTAGATCCAAACCGGTCTTATCATACTGTTTAGGCGAAAGTTCGATATCTAAAAAATAGATCCCTTCCGTCACTTGATGGTCGGTGACCGCTTGTAGCGTCGCAGCATACGAGGTGTAGTACCCTAAAAAATCTAATTTCCCCTGTCGCTCATCATCTTGGATCACAATCGCCCACTCAAGCATCTCGGCTAGGCTTTGGGCTTGTGCTAATTCATCATCACATACAAGCACTTGATGTTTCATCTCTCTCACCTTTCTTCCAAAACGACCTTCATCTCAAAGGCAAATTCATGCTTGGCTGACGTATACTCGATAAAAATATTGTTGTAGTCTGATACGATCTCACGCACAGTCGTAAGCCCCACCCCATAATGTCCGGCTTTAGTTGAATAGCTCGCATTTTCGATCTGAGCTAACTCGACTTTTTCATGTCGGCAACTATTCTTGAGCATGATCTCTAACACGCCCTCTGTCTGATAGAGTGCCATTTGGACATGAGCACTTGCCCCTAAAATACGACTTTCTTCGATCGCATTATCTAAAACGATCCCGATGATCCGCACTAGATCAAAGGTATCTAAATGCACAGGTGTCTTGATCTCTTGCCGACATTCGAAATCGACTTTGATATCATAGCTGAATAAAATGTTTAACTTATTGATAAAGATACTCTTTAACTGTAGATCTTTGATATTATCTACATCATTAAAACGCCACAAAAGTTTATCCGTAAAATTTTTTTGCGAATACTTAGCTAACTGCTGTAAAGCTTGTTCACTCTTGCCCGCCCGAATGCTTTCCTCTAGAATGAGCAACATATTTTGATAATCATGCTTGAATTTGCGCAACTTACGCTGATTTAGCTCTAATTCACGCATATAGGCTTCCAGATTTCGCCGCTGTTCTTCGAGGTCTTTTTTATGCTGATACTGCTTGATCAAAGAGTAAATGATCCCGACAAAGATCAACTAGATCACGGTAAAACCAAACAAGATCCCCGTCACAAACTTACTTTGACTCACATCCCGGATAAAGAGAAACGAGTTCAAAGTAAGCCCCATGTAGCAAATAAGCAAAAAGACGGGTTTTCCGGTCTCGCTATCCAACTCACTATCAACTTTAAGATGCACTCCTATGTAAACAAAGATCGCACCACACAACGCCTCAACAGCTAAATGCCCTAAAGCAAAATAATTTGCAGAATAATAACGCCAGAGAATATCACTTGCTAAAGCTGCAATAAATGTTAGGCAATTTGCCAGCACTAATCGCCCTAGTAGCGCATAATTACGTGGCCTGGTCCGATAAAAGAAGTAAAATGCGAGCATTTCTAACGCCAAGGAACAGTATTTCCCAACGATCCCCGCTTGATCTAAACTGACTGGGAGTGGCAAAGTAACTGCGATAAAAAGCATCGTCTGTGACCGACTCTTGTTAGGCTTGATCAAAAGGTAGATCGCACTATATTCAATAATCGTTGCGATCAGGCTAAAGCCCCATCGATACAGCATATCCGATCCCTTCTATCATCAAAAATCTTGATTTCATCTTAACATAAGACAATATTTGGACTATACTCAAATGCTCGAAAAAAGTTGCCATACTAAAAGCATGGCAATTTTAGGAAAATTCAAGAGAATTTGATCATTATATCAATAGGTATCAAGGTGTCTATCTTTTATTTTATCATTATCTTACGTCCCGTTATTTTTCTTTGACTACTTTGTTTTTAAAGTAATTGAAAAAAGTTTCTTTTCCAGTAACTATTGAAACAGATCCTGACATCCCATATTTACTACTCATTGCTTCTGTTTTAGATAATCTAACTTTCGCAACTACGGTATAATAATTATTTTTGTCTACTTGAGTCGGGGCTGTTGCTATCTTAGTCACTTTCCCTTCAAGTAACAATGGTTTGGATATATTTTTAGTCAGTTTAAATTTCAACATCTGTCCTACTTTGACAGTAGATATCTCATTTTCTGGAATATAAGCCTTGATTTCTGCGTTCCTTACCAATTCAGGATATATCTTTGCAACTTGTATCTGCCCCCCGAGAGACTTAACACCAACATATTCCTGAATTACATGTAATCTACCCGCTTTAGTTGCCTTAACTACATACTTATCATTTTCATTATTAAGAGTCTTAATATTTGCTTGAAGTTCACTTTGTTCCTGTAGTAATTTATTCAATAACTGCGAAATATCACTTAATTGTTCCGTTTGTAACGTTTGTAATTTTTGTAGCAATCCTTTTTTCTCTGCTTCAGATGTATTTACATCTTTTTGTTGAATTCTTTGCGTCTCAATGCTATCTAGCTGAGTATTGGTATCATCAATTTGCTTCTGCAGATCTTTTAAAGTTTCTGCTTTTAATTGCTCACGTTCTGCATTTTCTAGCATATTACGTCGAGTCTGATAACTTTGATAGATAGTCTTTCCTGAGTCATTTGCTGTGTACTCATGCTCATTTTGAATGTCTTGATATAGTTGTTGATATATTTTTAGCTGTTGCTTTTCCCGACTAAATGCATCACTTTGCACTTTAGCTAGCTGATCACGCTGTTCTTGCTTCAATGTAGCTTTATCCTTTAGCTCCTCTAACTCAATTTGAATGCTATTTCTTTGAGATAAATATGTCTTTAGGCGTTCTTGATACCCAAAATTGTCTTCCTTACTAAATAGATCTCGATTTTCAGCAACACTAGTTTGTAAAAGTCTAATATCTCTAATTTGTTCAGTTAGCAGAGAATTTTGTTTTTGTGCTAGATTTAATTTCTGTTGCACTTGACTGTTGTCAAATCTTAAAATTGTCATTCCAGGTTTAACAATTTTTCCCTCTTCAAGCAAATTCTCCTTTAACTTACCACCGATGAACGTTTGGATTACAGTCGTACCCTGTAGAGGTTCTATTGTACCAATCCCTTTGACTGCGATTTCTTTTTTACCAACTAACGAAAAAATCAGCACACATAAAACTAGGATTACACTAGGAATAATCAGAAGTGTAGTAAAGTTTTTAAAGCGTGCAGTATAAAATTCACTGCTTTCCAAAAATTTTGACTCCATTGATACATCCCCCTAACTATTGACTAAACTAGCATAGTATCCATTTTTATTCATTAATGTTTCATGATCACCTTGTTCAACTATCCTGCCTTTATCTAACACTAAAATATTATCGGTCCGCTTAGCTATTGCCAGTCGATGTGCAATAAAAATAATGGTCCTATCTTCAAGTGACATCAAATTATCGATCAATTTTTTCTCAGTTATTGCATCCAAGCCACTTGTTGATTCATCAAAAATCAAAACTTTTGCTGGAGACAGTATTGCCCGTGCAATCGTAATACGTTGTTTCTGACCCCCAGATAAGATTCCACCATTCTCATCAAGTACAGTGTCATATTGTAACGGCATCTTCTCTATGTCTTCTGTGATCATTGCTAATTGACACGCTTTAAATATATCTTTTTCAGTAACGTCTGAACGATTCCCCAAAGTTAAGTTTTCCATGATAGTTCCTGAAAATACATATGGTGTTTGTGGAACATAATTGATATAACTTCTTAAAAGATGTTTATCAATATTTTTTATCTGATGTTCATTAAAAGTTATACTCCCTATCGTTGGTTCAAAAAAATTAACTAGTAACTTAACTAAAGTCGATTTCCCTGATCCGCTCATCCCTACGATCGTCAATTTTTCATGTTCTTTGATCGTCAAATTTATTCCTTCTAAAACGTTTTGTCCATAACCATAGCAATAAGATACATCTTTAAAAGTGATCACACCAGCTAGCTGATCTGCTAATAACTTATGTTTCTTAGCGTTAAACTCACCTTTTACCAAAAAAACTTCATTTAAACGATTATTTGCTACCTGTGCGCTTTGTAATTTAGGTTGTAAGTTGATAATATTTTGTAGCGGATCAGTAAAATATGCCAATAACGCATTGTAGGCCATCAATTGCCCTAATGATATCTCATTTTTCATAACCAATTGTGCACCGATCCACAAAATAATCACATTTAAGGCCAAATGTACAAATGTTTTCAAAGCTTGCTGTAAAATATCTATTTTTGTATAGTCTAAACTTTTACGCAAAAAATCTACGAATTGTCCATCGATTTTTTGGTAGCGTTCATGTTCACTATTCAATGCTTTGATTGTCTCTATACCTTGAATATCTTCAATAATTGATGAACTCAAGACAGCATTACTTTCCATTTGCTTATTATTTAATTTTTCAAAACTTTTTGTAAAAGCTACAACTACCAACAAATATAAAGGTAAGCAACCCAAGGTTATCAAAAAAAGTGTCCTATTCTGTATTGCTAAAACACTTCCCATGATCACAACTATGCCGACATCTAAAAACATCGAAATTACAGTGCTAGCTAAAGCATCAATTATTTTACTAGCATCATTAAAACGTGAAACTATCTCCCCAGTTTTTCTTGTTGCAAAAAATTCCATTGGTAATTCAAAAATATGTTTGATATATCCCAAAATAATTTCAATTGATAATCTTTGTCCTAAAATCGTCAATAAAAAATCTCGTGCATAATTGAACATAGAATTAAATACATATAAAATCAGTAACCCACTAGCAACAATAGCCAATGTATTATTTAAGCTATTTGGAATGTAGTTATCGATCACAGCCTGCAAAAAGTATGATCCTAAAATGCTGATCAAAGTAATCAGCATAGCAGCTAATACTATATTTATAATTAACTGCCATTGCCTTTTTAACTTTACAAATAACATCCATAAGCCTTGTCGCTCTTCTTTAACTGGAGAATAATCAATATTTGAGGCAAATAACAATGCGATCCCACTCCATTCTTTTTCAAAACGTTGTCGCGACATTTTGATAACTCCAACATTTGGAGCTGGATCTGCTAATAAAATATTCTTTTTGTTTGCGCCTAAAACCACATAGTAATGTAATAAAGTTTCATTTTTAACCACATGTACGATAAATGGATATTTTAAATTTGAAACTTCAAACAACGACATATCTGCCTGTATTGCTTGCGTGTCAAAATTTAGAGCTTGAGCCGCTCTTACTAACCCCAACGCTGTAGTTCCTTCTAGATCTGTTTTAGCAAGATTACGTAAATAAGCTAGTGAAACTCTTGATCCATATTGTTTTAATATCATGGCTAAACAGGCTACCCCACAATCCATTTCATCTAGTTGTGATGTGTAGTATCTATAGAATTTACGCATAGTAGTCCCTCCTCGTAGTTTTAATTTAACTTTTCATTTTTAGCTGGACAATACAATTACAGTCAATGGAATATTACTTGCATTTTTTGGCAAAAAGGGCTGATCTTTTCAATGAAAGATCAGCCCTTTAAGCTTAATAGTCCATACGTTTCTTCATTAAAATAATAATTGCCGTGATAATTATGACTATCATAAACAAAACCCCCGCATCAGCATTAACTTCAAATAGCAAAACTGCTATAAAAATTCCCATTAATAACTTGAGGTTTCGTATATACTTATCTATCCAATACCACATAGTCCAAATAAATCCTAAGCTAATTCCTGTACTAAGCCAAAAAAATATAGTTTGTGACTTTACCATTTTATCCACCCTACCCCAGATATCAAAATAATTCACAACATTTATTTTAGGACAAAAAATACGATTTCTTTGAAAGATGTCATAATTGGTATAATTTAAAGCATATTTGCAATATAACGCTCTATCAGTAGAACTAAACCTTTTCTATAATTCAGGAACGCTTCTTCTAAATAAACTAAATAGCTTGACGACTCACTTGAACTCCAGCATCATGATTTTTAACGATTCGCTCTGCAATAACTCATATGGTAACGAATTACTTCCATAAAAAACAATTAGTAACATACCTACAACTTCCTCTAAAACTACTTTTTTTAGCCACGCGACGACGCAAAATTTCTCTGATCACCTTAATAGCACGTTTAGAATAATACTCAAATTCACCATTAGAGAACAGGACTTTGTGTGATTTTAAATCGATCAAACAAATATTGTTATCATTTACCAAGCATGACTGCGATATCCGCCATAGCATCGGATATGCAGTAGCAAACTGTTGTAAACTGCCATTGATCTCGTGTGTACCTGTTAATGTCTCTAGACACAATCTATGTGGTTTAGTTGTTGTTGTGATACAGACAATATTGTCAAGATTTTCAGCATACGCACATTGCCCATTTCTATAATAGAAAATAGTTTGCTTACGTTTTCCTTCCAAATCTTGTCGCTTAACTGCAGATAAAACAGCATCATTTAAGCGTTCTTGTATCTTATAAATTGGCTGCTTACTACTAATACAATCTAATAATTCAACATTATTTTCAAAAGCTAAATATACTTTTGAAATATCATCCGTTACTAGAATCAACTGCGCAGAAGCATCAATCAACTTGATTTTTTTAGCTAGTTCAAGCCCCATTTTCCCAGCAAAAATACTAGTTGTTAAAAAATATATTCCGTAGTTAACAGCTTCTTGCTCGATATGATCTAATAACTTGTTTGGATCGGTATACACTCCATCAAAAGATATTTTCTCGTGTATAATATCTTCTTGAATAGTAATTGCTAGTTTAACTAAGTGATACAAATCAAGCTTGATCTTTGGATCTTCACATACAAATACTGAGTACTTCATCAGCACATCCCCTAAACACAAACTCATCTTATCCATAATCATAAACTAATAAATGATTTTCTACTCACTTTGCATTAAATGACTATTTTTCTGCAAAAAATGTCAAAAATACCGTCAGATCAATATTTTCTGACGGCTAAATTCTTTTATTTCAAACTATCTGTGATTTTTTTTATTTTACGACCACTAACTTCTAATCCTACACTTTCATTTTCCATGTATACCAAGTGATTTTTCTTATCTAAATACGTAATATTTTGTAAATTCACTAAAACAGAACGTGAAATTCTAAAAAAATCGTCCGTATATCCTTCCATTTTTTTTAAATTCATATGCAATTCAAAAGTTACCCCCGATTTCTCATGCAATAATATATGACGATTCTTTCCTGTTAGAACTTCAGCCCACAAAACATCAACAAACTTAATTCTTCGTTTGACATTATTGTTATCATAACTGACAAAGTATCCATCTCCATACTTACCAAAATGTTTTAAATATTTTTTATAAGCTATATCTAATTCATTTTGGATATCACTATCAACAACTGGCTCTTGCCACATCGATGTTATTTCGAGCCCTGCTTGAACACATCTCTTTAGTTGGCTATCATCTTTATCTAGCACAACAAGGGTCATAAATTGAACCTGTTCTCGAGCGATCCGTGCACATTCAAACGCACCTGGTAATCGTAAATCAAGTATTACAAAGAATTCATTTAAACTGTGTTCACATAGATAATTCTCAGCTTCACGTGTATCATCCGTTATCAAAACAATTTGAGCATCATACATTGAATTTGTTTGATTGATTTCAATTCGATTTTGCAAAATCAAAGGATATGCTGACTGATCATCACCAACAAAAACTACTTTAAGCACCATATCCCCCTCCTAATGCCCATTATTTATTCGAGCTGCTGCCAAAAAGTCTCGTGATAGTACCTATGACACCAAATCGTTACCCCAAAATAACGAGCGGTATTACAGTATTTATTACCCAAGCAGGTAATATCGTAGCCAAGAAAACAGCGATCTCCATAATGATCCCTTCAACTAACAACAGTACTGCCCCTTGCAAAAATAGCACGATCTGTCCGCCACCGCGTGTGAAAAGTTGTGAGATGTCATGTCGACCCATTATAGATATCTTTTTCGCCAATCTCTAACGAAAAAATATACCCACCCCTACCACGGAAAATGAGTGATTATCCCTAAAATAACTGCTACTACAAATGATAGACTCATTTGTAGCCAACAGACGATCTTAAACTTATTCTTGAGATATCGTTTCAAACTAAGTGGGAGACTCTCAATAAAATATATATTTTCACGATCTAGTGAGATAATGATCGCTCCTAATGAAGTTGTTCCATACATTAATGGCGTTAAACATACACCCACTAGTAAAAAGCTCTCATGGTATCGCCCCGCAATATTTTGTAGAGTCAGTTTTTGTCCCCATAAGCCAGGTAACATAAACATTAGTGGGATCATCAAACTCCCCAAGATCACCTGCAACAACAAAGTGGGATCACTCAATAATCTTATATTTTAATGCTGTAAAACCTGATCCAAGTTATTAAACTCACGGTGTTTTTTGACGACTTTATTAACTTTATCCCTCATCAATTGGGCATTTAGATCTCTCAAGAAGAGCTTACTCAAGCCCCAGCCCAAGATTCCGA
The DNA here is from genome assembly GCF_003288115.1 of Ligilactobacillus murinus. Taxonomy (NCBI): domain Bacteria; kingdom Bacillati; phylum Bacillota; class Bacilli; order Lactobacillales; family Lactobacillaceae; genus Ligilactobacillus; species Ligilactobacillus murinus. The sequence goes on from NZ_CP023565.1 coordinate 1,735,457, forward strand.
TAACACCTAAGATCTCTAGTAAACTAAAGATCACCGCTTGCCAACTTGGCATCACGATCAATTTGTAAAATGGTAATGCTATCGCTATCACTTTGACATGTTCAGCTACTTTAAAGATATCTTTGAAAAGAACATAGCTAAATAAGATTATCACCATTGAAAATCCCAACAAGACAAAAGTAATGATCTTTTTGTGGTGCTGAAAGAATTTACTTCTAGTTAAAGAAAAAACGAGTCAATTTCCCAAAAGGCACAACAAAATAACTAATAAAAGATACGCTAAACTCGCAACCAAGACTCTTAACCAAAAGAAGCCCCGTGCTTGCCAAGCAGTCAATAACATCATGACATAAAGTGGTAAAGTTACTAGTAGTGTCGACCTAAATACCGTCAGTATTTTTGCCAAAAAAAGCTCACTCATCTTAAATGGTAACGGCAAATAAGCATTTAGATCGCGATTATCAAAAAAGATGTTGTAAATAAACATTATTTCCTGGGAAATAGTGAACACTCCAAACCACACGACCATCAGCGTAAATAGTCCCGGCGATCGTATAAAGTCACTTGCTAAAAATATCCACCCGAAAACAATAGCTAATAGGGCACCACTACCTAGATCCATCAATGAAAACTTCTTGATCAGTTGGTCCCCACTCTTGTGATTTTTTCGCTCTCTTAGCGTCAGTTCAGGTTGACGGTAGATCAGATTTATCTTGATCAAAGCCCATAACCGATGCAGATCGACCATCCTATTCACCCTCTTTCCGGCCGGCTAACCCTAGATAGATCTGTTCTAAAGATCTCCTTGGTTCTTTGGCTAACAGTTCCGCCACGGTACCATTGTAGATCAGTGAACCCTTCTTCAAGATCGCTAGTTCATCACACAATTGTTGAGCCGTATCTAAGATATGTGTTGAAAAGATCACCGTTTTCCCCTTCGCAACGTGCTTTTTCATCATCTCTTTTAAATCATAAGCTGCTTGCGGGTCTAGTCCTTATAGAGGCTCATCTAAGGCCCAGATATCTGGCTCAGACAATAAAGCTCCCACGATGATCGCTTTTTGGCGCATCCCATGCGAATAGCTCTCCATGACTTCATCTTGACGTTCTAAGATCCCAAATGAGTCAGCTAATTCTTTGATCCTATTAGTCTTTTCACTTGCTCTGATCTCATAAGCGGCCGCTAGCATGTCCCAGTATTCAGCTGCTGTTAGCTGTAAAAAGATATCGGGTGAATCGGGAACATAGCCGATCATTTTCTTGACCGAAAAGCGTTGTTCGGCCAAATCTTTTCCATCAACTATGATCTGCCCCGCATCTGGATTTAAAATCGAGACTAAACTTTTTAAGGTCGTTGATTTTCCCGCTCCATTATGGCCTAAAAAGCCAAAGATCTACCCCGCTGGGATCACCAGGTTCAAATTATTCAAAGCGATCACATTATCATATTTTTTAGTTACACCTTTGAATTCGATCATCTGTATCACCTCACTGTGAGTATAACTTATCTTTGACGCAGAAATGGTATTTATCAGATATGGTCTTTTTTATGACAAATATGCACACGCAAAAAAAGCAGCACATTGTAGTGCTACCTTATTCGCTAAGATTCTTTTATCGTATATAAATATTTTAAAAACAATTAGATGAACCACCAGCGATCGCCCCAGAGACAGCTCCCCAAGGACCACCAATAGCCCCGATCAATGCACCTCCGACAATTCCAGCACCACAATGAACATATCGATTACCACTAGCACCATATTCCCCTTTACCACCAACTACTGATGATAAGTCTTTTTCAGTCATCAATGTAAATTTTTGATTATTATCAGTCATTTTATTACTCCTTTTTTATAGACAAGAAATTGCTCCACCAACCATGCCTAGATTAGCTCCACCAATGATTCCAACGATTCCACCTGGAACTCCAGCAGCAGCTCCAGCAGCTAAACCACCTAAAAAATTGTTAACACAACTTTTTCCACCTTTTCCACCGTATACAAGAGTTAATTCTTCTTCTGTCAAAGTTACAAATTTATTTTCCATGATAACCATCCTTCATTTTTTCATTAAACCTAACAACACTATCTAGAACGTAAAACAAAGTTCCACCGCCTATCAAACAAATAACCATAACGATAATCATTTTAGGAGTCGTTAAAAACTGCCAAAAATTATCATCACGATCACCAAAAAACCAGATACCAAATGGAATTGCTAGTGACTCCAAAATTGGTAAAATGATGTACCGTTTATTACCTTTAATGCCACCTAGCAACCACCAATTCCATAACTTCATTAAATCATCTCCTATCATTGATCATCTAAAATTTGGGCAGTAAATTGTAGTACTATTTGACCAATTTAATGGTATACCCCAAAAATTCACATCCATCCCCCCATCGTGATATAATTATTTTGTACAAAAAATGCTACTGTATAGTAAAACCTTATTACATAAGTTTTTTTGCTTTTTAGGTTCTTGCTTGCCCCCACGTACATTTTGAAGTTTTTTCTCTGAGATAGTTAAGTATTGTTTTTTAGTAGTTATGGTGACCAACTCCTTTGAGGTATTTTTTATGCTTGATATGATTTTAAGTTATACTTTCATGTTTCTTCAGGGTCTGCTTGTTGCTTTATTATTTGATCAACTAAATATTATTGATCTAAGTAAAAAAAATATTTTATTTTTGAGCATACTAACATTTTTCGCCTATGGTTGGTGGGGAAATATACTATATGCTATAATTTTTAGTTTTATGATCAATTATTTTTCTAGGGGAAAAATACCTGTGTTAGTAAGTATTTTCTATACTTCATATCTACTAGTGTCAACAGCTATCATCTATCAATTACTAGATGATGTTTTACTCCTGATCTATAGCAGCTATAACAGTAACTATACGCTAATGATCATTATTGAACTTATTTTCTTACCTTGCGCCGTATTTCTACTTCAAACTGCGCTAATATACTACTTTAGAAGTTATCTGATCTACTTTGCAAATAATATTTTAGCAAAATATCGTAATCAGGCCGTTATTTTTGATATCGTTTTATTAAGTTACGTTTTTTTGAGATTTTCAGAGTTAGAGAATAAATCTCTCATTGCTAGTGTGATCCTAGGCGTCCTTGCAGCTTATATCTACTTCATTACATTATATTCACAGGGAAAAGAAATAAAACTTGCTAAAGAAGCACAATTACAAAATTTACTCGAATATACTTTACAAATAGAAAAACTATACACTGAGTTGCGTCACTTTAAACATGACTATAAAAACATTCTGATCTCACTAGAATATTGTTTGGATCATGATGATTTGGCTGGAGTTAAAGAAATATACCAAAATGCCATAGTACCTACAAAATCTGTAATTTCTCTAGAATTACAAATCATTGGTCAACTGCAAAATATTGGTGATCCTGCACTTAAGGGAATCTTATCTAACAAACTCTCTCTAGCCCTCTCAAAGAAACTTAAAGTTACCTGTGAAGTACCGGAACAAATTTTTCTTGATTCAAGAATCTCTCAATTAGACATGGTTCGAATACTTTCGTGCTTAATAGATAATGCAATTGAAGCAGCCTGTGAGTCTAGTAATAAACTTTTATCCGTTGCTTTTTTTGAACATAATAATGAACAAATTATCATTATTCGTAATAATACAAAAGAAAAAATGATACCTCTACAATCCCTTAATAAATCAGGGTTTACTACTAAAAAAACAGGTGATCACGGGCATGGATTGACTAACATTAGGTACATTCTTAATAATTATCCATTCATTACCTTAACTACCAGTTCAAACGAGTATGTCTTTCAACAAGAAATCACTATCGCAGGAGGCCAACCATGAATATCGCTATTCTTGAAGATGAATATATTCACACTTATCGCTTAACCGAAATTATCAGTACAATTCTAAAAGAATTAAATATTTCAACATACGAGCTCAAAACATTTAAAAAGTCAGATTCACTGCTAAACGATCTTTTTGTCCCTAGTAATCAAAATATTTATTTTTTAGATTTAGAACTTGAAGGAAATAAACAACAAGGTTTAGAGATAAGTAAGCTTATCAGAAATTATGACAGCTATGCGTCACTTATCTTCTTTACTTCACACTCAGAATTACTTCCTTTAACTTATAGGTATAAAGTATCTGCACTAGATTTCATCGCTAAAGATAGTCAAACTCTCCTTGATGATATCAAGGAAGATTTAAAAATAGTCTTGAACAAACGCAAAAAAATTGATTCTGACATGTTTAATTTACAGGTTGGTACTAAGTTCATCAATATTGAATTCGATAAGATATGTTTCTTTGAATCACATTACGCAAATAGCCACGCCTCACTTTTGTGGTTACTGGACAATCGTGAGCTACAAATTTCTAAAAATCTCCACGAAATAGAAAGAGAAGATCATCGACTTGTTCGCGTACATCGTAGTTTCTTGGTAAATTTAGCCAATGTCGAATTTATTGATAGAACGAAGAAACTACTACATTTTAAAAACGATCTCGTATGCCCTATATCGCGACGCAAATTAAAAAATATCCAAGAACAGTTACTTAGCATCCCAAAACAAGAGTAAGAACTACTCTTGTTTTTTAGTTATTTTGTTTGTTCAAACCCTGCATCAAATCCTTGAAAAAAATCTGCCCGATGTGTCCACAATGAAAAACTGACAATAATTCCTAACACAATGATCCCGACAAGCGCAAATTTTGCTTTCAGACCCTTTTTCTTCTTCATTGTTATTCCTCCTTAACACTTCAAATCTTAAAGTATCGGTGATTTAAATTCCACTTACTCCGCCATCCTAATTGATAGCCATAACCATTCCAAAGATTTTTTTCAATATCAAAACCACCCTTTACTTTATTCAAGAAACTTCCGTTCATTTTATCTAAATTTTGAAATTTCTCCATTATAGTCACCCCCAAAATTATCCTGGATAATTTTTAAAACCTTTATCAAAGCCACTTAAAATATCCTTACGATGCTTATAACCTGACACTCCAATTTTCCATAATGTGTTATAGTACCAAAATGGAATTCCACCACCAACGATTGAGCGTTTTGAATCTTCGTCTAACACCTTAAATTCTTCTAGCTTACGCATTTTTTTCAGTTCCTTTCTATAATCTAATCATACTATCAAAAAAATTGAAAAAATATCCCCTAACAGTAAACGGTTCTATTTTTCAGTAAGTGGTCTATTTCAAAAAAATTATTTTTTAGGGTTACATATCGGCAACTCATTTCGTTATTAGTAGTGTAAGGGCGATCGACTTACATAATAAATCTAAGGAGGAATGACCAATGACTGAAGCAATCTGGGACAAAAATGCAATTCGCGTAAAACTTGTAAAAAAGGACGGCTCGACCCGCCAACGTTCCTTTAACAATGTGGTTCAAGGGGCAACTCCCGATCAACTCCATCAATTTGGACAACTCGTCGCTACGTTGACTGGCGAACAGCTAAAAGAAGTTTATGTCATGACCACAAGCCACACTAATTAACCACGGAGGTATCGTATTATGAAAAAATTAGATCTCATCTTCTTATCCACGGCCAAGCATGCAACACACCACATGCAATTTAACTTTGTCGATACCGATCTTGACACAGAAAAGGTCAAACAAGCGATGCAACAACTCGCTGATCTGAAGTTATTTGTCGACAAGGATAAGCATCCGCTGTATGAAGTCCCCATGGGTGCGCGGTATGTCACGACCACTGATCACGTTTTATTCGATAACAAACCCGCGAAATAACCCGGGTTAAAGATCTTATGTCCCGCTGACCAAGAGACTGTGACATAAGTAAAGACATCTCCAAATTCCGAACGTTGGAATTTTGGAGATGTCTTTTTTCATCTTGAAAATACTAGTTTTTAAGACTTTGTTGTGGAAAGTAATAACGAATAATAATTTTTTAGCGGCAATTTTTTATTAATATATACAATGCGAAAAACTACTTATGTCACATCCTCTTTTTAGAAGATAATACCATATGAAGCTAAACCTCGTGCCCAATTAAGTTTTAATTGACCATAGCTTGAAATTTTTTTGTAAAAATTACTTACATCTGGGGTCAAGCCTTTATTTTCAGATATATTTTTAATAGCCAAATCTCTTAAATCATAAGATAATGCCATTAATGCTTCGCTAAAATCTACCTTCTCACCAATTTTATTTTTAAAATTTATAAAAACCTTACGCTCAGCATCAGTAATTTTTTCATCTACAATGAAGTTGTATACTTCATTCATAATTTTTTCTTCTGTTATATCTTCCTTCACTTTATATCACCCACTATTTAGGACGGTTAAAATATCCTCCACCAAGAGAACTTACCCAGCCATTAGACATAACACCCAGAGTCGCTTCCAAATTTCCCTTAGTAACAATGTGATCCCATTGACCGTTCTTGTAACGACATGAATAACTATTAGCTGCATAATAAACAGGTTTGCAATATCCCTTACCTTTTAACACATCTCATTTTTAAGGATCAAAAAACAATTATCCTTTTATGAAGATATTCTACCATGGTTTCGATCTAATCAAAATACAATTTTTTATTTAGTTTTATATCAGTATTTGTAGAATGTTCCTTTTTAGTTTCAACGTTTATCTTCTTTCAACTTTTTCTGTTACGACCTTCTTAGTATTCGTCTTTTTAAGCTAGTGACGATGAATACCATATCCACCTAATATTAGAGCTATAATGACGTATTATCGTTCAGTGTTCGTTTTCTTCTAGCCAATATTCCCCGTTCTTTTCTCAGGACTTGCTCGATCTTAGTTTTAATTCTATAACTAACTTGTTGCGCAGTAATAGTGTCTAGATCTCGTTTTTTAGCTCTTGTTTCTCTATAAAAGTCTCTGTATGGATATCAGGTGGTTTCTGATACTTTTTTATAGTATACAAAAACAGCCGTAAATGAACAATTTTTAAAGTCCATTTACGACCGTTTTTTAGAGACTTATGTCACAGCCTCTAATTTAATCGTTGACCACATGCTCGCAGTTCTTATCTTTATGAACAAGACATTTTGGCTTGATCCCATTGTCTTTGATCACCTGTTGATACCAAGCAAAGGAATCCTTCTTATAACGTTTCATCGTCCCCTTGCCTTCATTATCACGATCAACATAGATCATCCCATAGCGTTTCTTCATCTCACCAGTCGTAAATGAGACTAGATCGATAATGCCCCATGGAGTATATCCCATGAGTTCAACTCCATCATAGTCGACCGCTTTTTGCATCTCTTTGATATGTGCAGTCAAGTAATCGATCCGTGCTTGATCATGGATCGTACCATCGGCTTCAAGTTGATCGACCGCACCAAAGCCATTTTCTACGATGAATAATGGTTTTTGATAACGTTCATAGAGATTATTCAGTGTGTAACGCAATCCAACTGGATCGATCGCCCAACCCCAATCTGAAGATTTGATATATGGATTTTCAACTGCATTTTCCATCCCACCGTTAGTCGTTGTTTCTAAATTATCATTTTTAGCACCAGCTTTAACAGTTGTGGACATATAGTAGCTAAACCCGATATAATCGACCGTTCCTTGCTTTAAAAGCGCCAATTCTTCTGGCGTGATGTCTAAATTATAGCCTTGGCGTTCCCACTCTTTTTTAGCGTAATTTGGATAGTGACCACGCACCTGAACATCAGGGAAGAAGTAGCGTTCATGCATCGCTTCTTGAGCGACCTGCATATCCATTGGATCACATGAGTAAGGGTAGATCGGAACGTGTGAGACCATACAACCGATCTTAAATTCAGGGTCGATCTGCTTGCCAACGATCACAGCCTTAGCACTTGCGACTAGCTCATTATGTGCAGTTTGGAACAACACTTCACGCGCCGATTCATCAGGGGCTAAAGTCACGCCTGAGTTAGTCCACAAAAAGAGTGGGTTGTTGGTATCCATTTGATTGTTGATCTCGTTAAAAGTCATCCAGTATTTGACCTTGCCTTTATAGCGTTTAAAAACAGTTTCAGCGAATTTGACGAAATACTCGATCACCTTTTTATTGCGAAAACCACCGTATTCTTTTGCTAGATAAAGTGGCATTTCAAAGTGTGATAAAGTGATCACTGGTTCAATGCCATATTTTAACAATTCATCAAACATATCATCGTAAAATTTGAGACCTGCTTCATTTGGCTCTTCTTCGATCCCTTTTGGATAGATCCTTGTCCAAGCGATCGAGGTCCTAAAACACTTTAAGCCCATTTGTGCAAAAAGTGCGATATCTTCTTTGTAGTGATGATAAAAATCGATCGCTTCGTGGTTAGGATAAAATTCATTTGGCTCGATCTTATCGGTCAATCTACGTGGCACACCATTAGCTCCAGCTGTCAAAACATCGATCACGCTTGGGCCCTTGCCATCTTCATTCCAGCCACCTTCAAATTGATGAGCAGCTACTGCGCCACCCCATAAGAAATCTTTTTGCATATTTTTCCTCCATTAGTTGATCTGTAAGATCGGTTCATCAGTATTGATATTTTTTAGTTCATTTTCTGGTGTTATCATTGCATATGCTGCACTATTTGTCACAATGATCGGGGTGATCGGTGATAGCCCTGCACGTTTGATCGCAGCTAGATCAAATTCCAATAAGACATCGCCTGCCTTAAATCTATCACCTTCAGCCACTTTATAGTTGAAAGGTACGCCGTTTAATTGAACGGTGTCTAGACCGACATGGATCAACAACTCGATCCCATTATCTGCGGTAAGCCCGATCGCATGTTTGGAGCCAGTCACCATAGCAACTTTACCGTCAAACGGAGCATAGACCTTATTATCAGTTGGCATGATCGCCACCCCTTGGCCCATCATACCACTTGAAAAGACTTCATCAGGTACTTGGCTCAAAGGCATCACTTCACCTTGTAATGGAGAAGAGATCGCAACATTTTTGAGCACTTCAACTGGGGTTCCGGGTGCATCTTCAACTTGAGCTTTTATTTTTTCATCTTTAGCTGGGGTTTCACCAAAACCAAAGATCAAGTTCAATGCGATCGCGGTTACGATCGCTACCCCTAAGCCGATCACAAGCCCGATAAATGACATTGGCATCTTAGGATCGATCGCATTCACACTCGTCAAAATACTTGGTAAGCCGGCATAAGCGAAATAATATGGTTCAAAGAAACTTGCCACGACAGCACCGATCCCACCAGCTACACAGCCATAGATGAAAGGTCGTTTAAAACGTAGCGTAACACCGTAGATCGCTGGTTCTGTGATCCCAAAAAGGCCAGTGATCACAGCTGAAAGTGAAACATTTTTGAGTTCTTTACTGTTAGCTTTCAAAAAGACGCCTAATGTAGCAGCTACTTGCGCTGTCACAGCGATCGTTTGGAAAGCTTGGAAGCTATCACGACCATACATGTCAAAGTTAGCCATAATAACTGGCGTGATCCCCCAGTGGACCCCAAAGATAACAAAGACTTGCCAAAAGCCACCGATGATCAAAGCAGCTAACGGTGGTGCAACTTGGACCAGCCAGTTGTAACCATTAGCGATCCCAGCTGCCACAACAGATGAAGCTGTGCCTAAAACTAATAAGGTCAAAGGTACCATCAAAACTAAACAGATCAACGGCGTAAAGAGTTGCTTGACCACACCTGGCAAACGTTTTTCTACAAAACGCTCAACGTATGATAAGATCCAAACCAAGATAAGTGGCGGTAAGACTGATGATGTATACGTCGTTTGGGACAATGGTAAGCCAAACAGCTCGATCGCTTTACCGCTAGCTACTTGTTGTGTCAACTCAGCTAAGGTCGGTGAGACCAACGCTGCACAACATGCAATTGCAATATAGGTGTTGGTCTTAAAATGTTTCGATGCTGTGATCGCTATCAAGATCGGCAAAAACGTAAATGGTGCCCATGAGATCATATCAAAGATCTTATACGTGCCCGTTGCTTCAAAAGTTGGGAAAGCTAATTTGCCTAAGATCAAGAGCCCTTGTAATAAACCAGCCGCTGCTAAAATATAGATAAAAGGAGCAAAGACGGCTGACATCGTTGCGATCACACGACTCATGATGCTCTTTTTTTCAGCTTCTAAATCATTGCTCTCACTAAGATCAACTAAATTCTTAAATTCATTGTAAACATCAACAACGTGCGGACCGATCACGATCTGAAATTGTCCGCCATTTTCAACGACCGTAATGACGCCTGGTAAAGCGCTGATCTTTTCTTTAGCATCAGCTGGTGTTTCTTTTAACACCAAACGTAAGCGCGTTGCACAGTGTCCTGCACTTACGATATTGTCGGCGCCAATGATATCAACGATCGTTTGCGCTAATTTTTTGTAATCTCTAACTTTTTCAGCCATCTTGCCACTCCCTTTGTAAACGTTTTAATTTATTGTATATTTATATAATAATTGTGCATTCACAATTTGTCAAGAAAAGGTTTTCAATTTTGTGATATAATTTTTTATAGTGAGGTGAAGGAATTGCTTAAATATCTTGAAATTGCTGATAAAATGGAAGCTTGGATCATTGAAAAAGATCTCTCTCAAGGCGAAAAACTCCCCAAATTAGCTGAACTAATGGAACTTTATGGTGTCAGCAAAAGTACGATCGTTAAAGCTTTAGAACGGCTAGAAAATCGTGGACTGATCTATCAAGTGCAAGGTAGTGGCGTCTTTGTCCGCCGACCAAAACGGGCTGATTACGTCAATTTGATCGATAATAACGGCTTTACTGCTGATCTGCCCACGCATAAAATGGCTTCAAAAGTCTTAACGTTACGTAAGATCAAACCACCCAAAAAAGTTCAAGCTGTCTTTGGCTCTGAGCAGACCGAGGTCTATGAAATACGGCGTCTACGCTATATCGATGCTGATGTTTTGTGTCTAGAAGAATCTTATTTTAGAACAGATATCATCATGTATCTCAATGAACAGATCGCGCAAGGTTCGATCTTCAATTATGTACGTGAATTAGGTATCGCGATCGGTTTTTCAGACAAGTACCTAACTGTAAAAAAACTCGATCAAAAAACGGCTGACCTCCTAGGTGTCAAAACAGGTGATCCTGCACTTACCATCAACGAGATCTATTATCTGACTTCAGGTGAGCCGTTCGATTATTCAACAACGACCTACCATTATGAAAATTCCAAGTTTTTTATCCAAAGTAACGCGTAAAAGCTGGCTAAGGGCTAGCTTTTTTATTTTGGCTAGCTCTTGCCCACACTAATAGCCACTAGTAGCTCAAGTTGGATCTACCAGTGGCTATTACTATGTGATAAAGATCTGCTAATTTACGCAAAGCGTTCGGCTAGAGTCTTGAATTTTTGACGTGAGATCGGACATTTCAGACCATTAACAAAAGTCGCAGTAGCGTTCAACTTATCTAACATATAGACATTTCCCGGGTTAAGGAGATAACTCTGATGACTGCGCCAGAGACGAGGATTTTCTTTTTCTAAAATACGCAAATTCTTAGGAACTTGGAGCGGTCGTTTATCCATGAGCCACAAAACAGCAGCATGTGTATTAGAGCAATGTGACTCCACATAACAGATCTGTTCAAGCTCGACTTTGATGACTTTTCCCCTGCTTTTAAAGCAAAGTTCCGTAGCTTTCTCAAGCTCTTGCAATGCAGCCATCAATTCTTGATACCATGTTTTAGCATAACAAAAAATAACTGCAGTTACCTGTAATTGATAGCGATACATCCAAAAGCAAAGCTCTTTTTGATCAACTAAGAAAATAAATTTTTGACTTGGATCCAACTGCTGACGTAACTTACAGGTTGCCAAAGTCTGTTGGCACAACTTCTGGGTCAAAACTACGATCCAGACTTGTGCTGACGTCTTCTCTAAAGTCTGAAGTTCATCACAACAAGGTCCTTTCGCCAGGTAATCTTTTAACTTGGCATTTGAATCTAACGATGCTGTCGGTACAAAATACATAACCTGCATTTTTCATTCCCCCTTTAGCGTAATTTTAACGCAAAACTATCCCCGTGGGTAAAATATTTTGAATGAATTTTTCTTTATTGCTCTCCATAATAATTACAAGGCAATAACACTGAACCTTCTAAAATTAAGTTAAACAACTCCGTTCCCGGAACTATTACTTGAACAACATATACTCCATTTCCTTCATAAATATTCCTCACGTAAGTCCTTCTTTTACATCTTTCCAGTTTACTAACTTCTTCCGCTATCAATCCATCAACATTTTTGTGAAATTTCTTACCTTTCCTATAATTCCAATTTCTTATTGGTCTATTACTTAAAAATTCAAACCTTAGCATTCTTTTAGTTAAGTTATATTCTTTCCATTGTTTATCTAATCTCTCAAATAATAATTGGTCTTCTTTACCAAATAATAATATTAGTTGCAGTAATTCTGTTACTGCTCTGATTGTTGCATACTCTAAATCTAAAGATGTTCCTGCTCCATATAATGGATATTTCCATTTTTTACCTTTAGATACACATAGTATCGTAGGTATAGAATAAACATTGTGTATTCTAATTAATCTAACTTCTGTACCAGATGTTGTCTCAATTGACTCTATTAATACTCTAATATCATATGGTAATGTTTTCTTATCAACCTCCCAACAATCACAATCATCATAAATTCCCAAACCATATCTTATTAATACTTTTGAAATAGAATCACGTTCTATAACTTCATTTAATGCATGTAGTACCGCCTCTTTTTTTGTTGCCCCAATAGCATAACCATTGTCTGATCTATAGCCAGATATATCATTATCGTCATGATTATCTTTAAAATTTACATCATTCAATACACATGGATAATAAAAGCTTTCATTGTTATTTATCCCTAAAAATTTATCAACTTGCACGTAAGCTGACCGGCTATGTAACAGATTTATAGGATAGCTATTGACTCCTAAAGATTTCAATTGTCTTTTTAAGTTCTGCGTTGAAAAAATTATATGTTCTCTATGCCTTTGCGAATTATAGTAAAAGTGTTCAATCGTTTCAAATATTGCACCCACTAATGGTTCGTCACCTAATCCTTTTCCATTACCAACCGCAATTACTTCCTTCCCTTTTTTTAAAATTCCACGATAAATTTTAAACTTATGATCATTTGTGCTAAATTCTTGTTCCTCGTATGTATAACCTTGTTCTTTTACCCAATTCAGGGCAAATTTCTTAGCTTCTTCCGTCGAAAATTCCCTCTCAATATTAAGCATCTTTATTCCCCCTAATTTATAAAAGCTCGTAACAAAACTTGTTACGAGCTTTAAAACACTAATACTTAACAACTTTTGCACCGCTTACCATCAGATCATTTAGACTTACACCTTTTTTATTCTCTAGCATTTCAAAAAATTGCTTTTGCTTGTCTGACAAAGATGCAAAGCCACGTCCGATGCGTTTACCATTGATTTCTGTCCTTGCTGAGCCCATATTTATCACCTCCTTTAATTTGCAGAATAGTAATTCTTCATCCCTTGGTTCCACTCATAACGCGATAAGTAATATAGCGCTACACAGGCGAGCGAGAAATACACAAGTTCTTTAACACTACCATCCCCTTTTATAATTTCGACCGGCATATTAGTGACTGTTAATATAGGAACTACAAATGTAAAAACTAACTGAATAATAGTCGGAAAAAACACTTTTGGTCTACTGAGCATACTCGTTAAGTCTTCTATCACACCACCTAATGAACTTACTTTAGCCAGCCAAAAATTAAAACATATGCATATCCTATTCAATAAAAAAATCATCATTACACCCATGATCAGAGCCCATATGATCATAAAAACTTTTATGATCCCTAAAGTATAGTTCTGGAGCAAATAAATAAATACCGCTATTGTAACAACTAACTCTACCAAGCTAGGCATATCAAAACCAACTAACATCACCGACCAGTACGGATCTAATGGCTTGAGCAATAAACTATCCAAGCCCCCATCAACAATTAGCTCGCTTAGTTCTTCATGACCCAAAATAAATATAAAGTTGTAGGCCGACACCATAACTGATACACCCGTCACTAATACTAAATAATCAGTACGATCCCAACCATTTACCGACGTATTGCTCGAAAAATATACATATCCTGTTACATACTCTATTGCATAGAAAATAATTGCTAACAAAAAAGTTAACCAGCCTGTTGCTCGATAGATCATAAACTGTTTAAGACTTTTATCCCAAGCACAGCTTAACACACGCATCATATACTCTCGACTCCTTCATATAGACGTAATCCATGCTTTAAAATAAGCCTATATATCACTAAAAATATAAATGTCCATCCAAGCGTAACAATTAAGTATTGCATCAATTCATATCCAGACAGACCAACAGTTAAAAAGCGCGCTGGTATGTCAGTAACTAGAGAAAAAGGATTATATTGAATTACTATAAAAACCTTGTTAGGTAAATGTGACAACGGAAAGTAACGTCCCCCAAATAATAAGTAGCACGCTGTCACAAATGAACGCAGTGGCCATAATTCGATCAACCAAAACGCCAGCATTCCTAAGATCATCATCAAAGAAAAAAACATTACGCCTGCAAAAGCCAGATATATTACTAAGAGAAGTAACATTAATACTGAAATTCCCGATAAAGACCCAAAATATACTACTAAGCATAAATTTATCACTATCCCTAGAAACTGATCGCCTATAAAATATGCCAGATGCTCACCGTATAAAGAAATAGGCCGTTCAAGAAGCGTTGAGAGACGCCCCGATTTTATTTGCGTCGCTAATCTAAAGGCTGGAGCAACACTGAAGCTCAGCGCTAAAAAATTGGCTAGAAAAAGGTAGGCATTTAATTTTTCCAGACTATAGTTTGGAACTACCAAAGCTTTCTGGCTATATAGCGCCTCCCAAACAAAAATACTAACTCCTACCTGCAAAATAGTCAGCCCATACTCTAGTACGATATTAGTCCGATAGATCAATTTTGCTTTTAAACTAGCTAAAAAAACATACAAGTATTTCATATACTATCCCCTTTAATAAATTGCAGGATCAATTCTTCTAATTCCATACCTCTTTGACTGACACGTAAAATTCTTTCTGCGGGTATTTTAGCCAGAATTTCATTTAGTTTATCTGGGGCACACGTTAGATTTTTCTCCACTGATTTTGAATTTAAGAAATCAATATCAAATAAAATTTCGGTGGTTAGTTCTTTTGGTAACTGCTCTAACTTGTCATTAAAAATGATTTTTCCCTTGTTTAAGATAATTACTTTATCTGCTAATTGCTCAATATCTTTGATGTAATGCGACGTGGTTATGATCGTTGTCTTATGATATTGATTTTCAAGGCGCAAGATCTTATAAATAGTCTTTTGTGTTACAAAATCTAGTCCTAAGGTGGGCTCATCTAAAAACAAATACTTCGGTCGATGTAGCAAAGCCGCGATCAACTCACACTTCACTCGTTGACCCAGTGATAATTTACGTACTGGAATGTATAACAGTTCAGTTACTTCCAATTGTTCGCTCAACCAAGTCAAACGAGCATTATACATTTGCTTTGGTAGTTCGTAAATGGCAGCCAACATATCATAGGTATCGATCGCTGGTAGATCCCAAATCAATTGCGATCTTTGTCCCAATAAAACACCAATATTTTTTAGGAACACTTTTTCCCTTTGATAGGGCAACATTTGATCGATCTTTATTTCTCCCTGCCTTAAAGGCAATATTCCGGTCAATAATTTGATCAATGTTGTTTTTCCAGCTCCATTTCTGCCGATCAAACCTATCATTTCCCCTTCATTGATCGTTAATGAAATGTCAGATAGTGCCTCGACCTGAATGACCGAGCGCTTGAAAAAATCATGCATGACGCCTTTTAAGCCCTGTGATCGCTTAAAAGTTGTATACTGTAGTGTCGCGTTTTTGACCTCGATCATTTTTTCATCCCCTTTTTGCCCTAAGCTTAAGGCAACAAAAAAAGCTCTGCAAGTGCCATACAGGATTTAGCACTTACAGAGCAGGATTTAATTAATCAGCATTTCCAAATAAGGCGGCGAGTTTGGCTGCCATTTCTGGATCGAGTTGGTCAGCTAATGAAGCTTTCTCACTATTATTTTGTTTAGCAACATCAGCATTTAGCGTGGAGCGTTGACGCATCGACTCGATCACTGCTTGTTCAGCAACTTTAAGTGGTTCAACTTCTAATTTTCCACCAGCGGAATCAGCATGGCCCCCGCCACCAAAATATTCAGCAGCAAATTTAGCCACATCTAGCCGTCCATTAGAGCGTAAAGAAACGCTGTGCCCATCGATCACTAAGGCAGCATCGACATCGTAACGTTTCAACAATGCATGTGCGATCTCAGACTTATAATCACTAGCATAGACAACACCAAAGCTATGCCCATCCAATTTTATTTTCGGGTATTCTTCTTTTGTTTCCATTATTAATGCCATTAATGTTATTTCCATTAGCAATTTACCTTTTCTTGTTCCATATTGTCAGCCAAGCTACCTTAATTAACAATTATATAATTATATGTTACAACCTCATTGTTATTTTAAATAGCACATTCCTAGAATAATCTATCAGTACGCCAATTCCCTGGATCATAGTTAGTAATCAGCACCTCGTCACTAAATCTTCTCTTAGTATTATACGATGAATTTTTATAAGTGTATTTTAAATGTTCAACATATATATTTTCATGATTGTTTATATACGTTTTTAACAACACATTAGTTTTATCTTTGTGTTCCAAAACATTGCTTAAAGCCCACTTAACACCTTTATTCGTCAAGGAATCCATAATTTGATACATTTTCTTTTCCTGTTCTTCCCCCCAATTAACAAAACCACGATTTCCATCATTATAATTTCCAGTTGTTATCAAATATGGTGGATCCATATATACAAAATCATCTTTTGATAATAACGAAATATCATACTCATCAAAAAAAACATCAGTAAATTCTGCATCTATATTATTCAATTTATCAACAAAAGCTCGGAGATTTTTCTCCATATTTTGGCTAAAGCTACTTCGATCCTTACCGAAAGGATTATTAAATTCCATACTATTGTTAAACCGTATTTGATAATTATAACTATATGAAACTAAAACATATAGACTTAATGGGTCAGGATCATTATTATAGTCTTCCCGAAACTTCAAATACCCTTCTTTATTAGTTTTGCTCAAACTATATTGTCGTATTTTTTTATTGATCATTTCAACTAATTCATCTGGCGTGTAGTGACTAAAATATCGAAACATTTCATTAACGCGATAGTTCATATCATTGAATACATGCTTGTCAGCACTTACATTTATCCCAACATTAGCTCCTCCACTAAATAAATCAACAAAAGTAACTATTTTGTCAGGAAATAGTGGTAAAATTTGTGGCAATAACTTGTATTTCCCCCCAATATAGTTCAACGGACTCTTTATATATTTTTGTTTTTCTTGTGGATTCCAGGTAGTTACCATAGGTTCTTCTTTCACATTCGGCACCCTTATTTTTTCTGTATCATCTTGTCTACTAAAGTAAATCAACAACTCATTTAGTCCCTTAATTTTAGATTTTACTTTAGATTCATATTTTCTATAGTCAATACGATGAATTTCAGCTGGAACTGTACTGTACATATTTATTAACTCAATGAGTTCTTTCTCTGGAATGATTCCCTCATTACTATAACTGAGAACAATGTGTCTACTTTTTATGTTTTTAATTAGATCCTCCATTGCTTGTAATGCTCTTTTTTTCATAGAATAGTCGCTACGCAATTCTTGCCAATCAAAAATTTTGGTTTTTCCCTTTAGTACTGGCTTATTATTACGAGCAATATTTTCTAGTAAATGATAATTAGAAGCATACTGTCGTGAATTATATGGTGTATCAATATACACAATATCTGCGTCCATACGTCTGATAAGTTGGTTTGAATTTTCATTATAGGATCTGTTTTTGCGATAATTGTTGGTAACAGCTAATGGCTTCATCACTAACTTTCCGAGTGCACGTTTGTCCCATTTTTTAAGAAAAGCTCCATATGTACCAGTTATATTACTAATAAAAGGAACAGCTTGAATTAGAGCTGAAACAAGATAATTATATTCCGTTTCCGTTATTAATTTCGCACCCAACCAGTCATCGATCTTATCTCTGATAAAATCAATTCTTCTTCCATTTTCCACAGTGAAATACATAGCTCCACCGGTTGGAGTATAAGCTTCTTCGTAATAATGCCCAGTAGGTTTTATATTGTCATCATTGTTAAAATACACAAATGGATCTTTTATCCCTATTCTCTTTAATCCATTAAATGTTAAAATGTTATTATTTTCAATTATTGCTTTGGCATTGACATAACTGAAGTAAAGCATATCATTGCTAATAATCGTATATTTTTTTTTAAAATGCTCTCCTACTATATTTGTCCCAGCAAATAAATCCAAGAATGTTTGTTCCGAGCCATCGCTATGAGTAGATATAACTTTCTCTATATCTCTTAACAATAACCGTTTTGATCCAATATATCTCATAAAATAACATCCCTTTTCATCCTTGTTGTTATATTATCATACCCCAATATGTATTCATTAACAAGATATTTTATCCCATAAGTTATACCTACATAACATACAAAAATGTTATCATTAGAGAGAATGAATAGAAAGGTGGTAATTAAATTTGAAATATAGGACATTTGGCTGGGTACAAAATCCCTCAGATTTTGAAAAATTAAAAAAAACAGTTGAGGTTTTCGATCCAAGCTCTAATCAATATACAAAACTGAAAAGGTATATCATTCAAGATGTTATCTTCTTTGACGAAGATAAAAAACGATTACAATCAATGTTAGATAATGAAATATGTGAATTTAGCTACTATGACCTAGTTGGTACTAGCGTTAACAAGAAACACAAGTCCCCGAGACGAAGGTCTGATGCCGTCGCCAACTCTCTTCTTCAAATTACCATCCTTCCACAGTCCGCAAATACAAAGGGAAAACTCTATACTGATAATTGGACATCAGATGGTTATTTGCGTTGGGCAGTCAGCCTTGGTTTTGTAAGATATAATAGAGAAACTGACACATTTTCTATTACTGAATCCGGAAAAAAGTTGTCTAAAGTAGCGGCAAATTCCACCGAGGAGCATAATATTTTAACTAATGCTTTACTTGGTTATCCCCCTGCCACTCGAGTACTGTCTCTGCTCGCAGAATCAAAAAGATCTCTAACAAAGTTTTATATTGGCAACCAATTAGGATTTGTAGGTGAGAAAGGTTTTTCCTCATACGATGAATCATTAATGATTGATTGGTTAAAATCTACAAATTCCAAAGAAGAACAAAAAAAGATTCGTTCAGATGTAGAAGGAACTAGTGATAAATATGCTCGCATGATTGCAAATTGGCTTTCTAAATTAGGTCTCGTGAAAAAAACAACCTCAAAATATCAGAATTTTCAAGGCAACGATATTACTGGATTTCAGGAATTTTCTATCACTGGACCCGGACTACATGCATTTAACCAATCTATTGGTTCGTCCAAAAAAACTGTAAAAACCAAATTTATTATGTGGGAATTCCTTGCTATTGGAGGCAAAAAAGACAATGAACAAACTCGTGATTTCATTAGAACACGTCGTGCATTAACTATAAAACTATTAAAAAATCACCATACTATCGACTCATTGCTTAATGCACTTAAAAATAGCGGAATTCCTGAAGAAAAAGAGACACTGATAGCGGATTTAAACAAGTTGATTTCATTTGGTTTGAGAATCAAACTTTCCGGAAATAAGGTTTCTTTACTAGATAAAATACATGATTTTTCAATTCCAAATCAAACATTTACCCCAGCGGAAAGTGATATTTCTTCTGAAAAACTCAAGAACCACTTTCGTCGCATCACAGATCTTCCAGAAAAATATATTAATTTACTTGATATCGCTTTTGATAAAGATAGAAATCGTGACTTTGAAATCATTACCGCAAGCTTATTTAAAGAAGGTTATGGTCTATCTTCAATACATTTAGGTGGTCAAAATAAGCCTGATGGAGTCATATATAACGATAATTTTGGTATTATTCTCGATACAAAAGCTTACGGAAAAGGCTACGGAAAATATATTTCACAAATTGATGAAATGGTTAGATACATCCAGGATAATCAAGAAAGAGATACTTTTCGTAATCCTAATAGATGGTGGGAAAATTTTAGTGAATTTATCCCTAAAGATAGCTATTACTATCTTTGGGTTTCAGGTAAATTTCTACCTACCTTTACCGAACAATTAAAGCAAACTAATCATCGGTCTCATGTTAATGGGGGCGGACTAGAAGTTCAACAACTTTTGCTTGGTGCTGATGCTGTTATGAAAGGGAATCTTGATGTCAATGACTTACCTAAATACATGAAAAACGAGGTCATTCGCTTCTCTAGTAGTGAATCAAAGATATAATATTTATCGCCTCAACTAGTGTTACAAAGTTTGTTAAAAAGAAGACAACTCTTAATGACGATTATAATGCCCTCTAAGTATACAGATGAAATAGAAAATTCATCTTATTGAAGTGAACCCCCTAAGTTGGACAATAGGATTTGACTTAGGGGGTTTACTATGACTAAATTTGGTTTTGAAGTTAAACTTAAAACTGTTCGAATGTATTTAGCTGGTGTCTTTTTGCCCTAAGCTTAAGGCAACAAAAAAAGCTCTGCAAGTGCCATACAGGATTTAGCACTTACAGAGCAGGATTTAATTAATCAGCATTTCCAAATAAGGCGGCGAGTTTGGCTGCCATTTCTGGATCTAGTTGGTCAGCTAATGAAGCTTTCTCACTATTATTTTGTTTAGCAACATCAGCATTTAGCGTGGAGCGTTGACGCATCGACTCGATCACTGCTTGTTCAGCAACTTTAAGTGGTTCAACTTCTAATTTTCCACCAGCGGAATCAGCATGGCCCCCGCCCCCAAAATATTCAGCGGCAAATTTAGCCACATCTAGCCGTCCATTAGAGCGTAAAGAAACGCTGTGCCCATCGATCACTAAGGCGGCATCGACATCGTAACGTTTCAACAATGCATGTGCGATCTCAGACTTATAATCACTAGCATAGACAACACCAAAGCTATGCCCATCCAATTCACAGGTCTCAACATTTTTAAGGTGCTTTTCCAAATAACGGGTGCGTCTGCCAGCTAAGGTGTGGATCAACAGTTCGTTTGCTTGACGATACTCTTCCCAGCCTGTAGCAAAGACACTTTCGACAAAATTGCGCGATTTGCTCAACGGATAGAACCAAAATAGTTGATTCAATTCATCAGCTGCTTGTCTTTCTTCGAGTGACATCAACGGATCATTTTGCCAATCCCAAGTATCATACGCCCGGATCAACTCTACCAATTCCGCCACTTGCGCCCGTTTCTTTTCGGGGATCTTCATAAAATCAGGCTTTCGGCTCAACCAATCATAGACTAAGCTGACCGCACTTGGATTTTTCCCCTCATCTAGCGGTTTGATGCAGTTTAGCGCATAGTTGTTCCGTAACTCTTCTTCGCTTTCATGGTGGTCAAAGATCAACCAATGATTAGCAAAACGTTGCTCGAGCTGTTGGAACGAATAATCACTATCCGGTGTCATATCCATAATGTAGACATCGGTAAAGCGAGAAATGTCGGGTTGGCGGAACCAATAGGATAATTCGCGATCAAGATTACCTGCCGAACAAGTTGTTAGGTCAAATTCAACGTCCTTAAAAAGGTAGGGCGCTAGCGTCGTGATCAAGACGGGAGCTCCAAATCCGTCTAAGTCGTTATGCGAAAAAAGCTTGATATGTCGTGTCTTTTTCAAATGTAAATTCCTTTCTAAGATTACGCTCATTTTTTATTCTAGCCTAATTATACCCGTAACAACGCTTTAAAAGCTAGTCTGTGCATGTTATTATTTAAAGTATCGAAAAAACAGTGAGGGATATTACAATGACATTTACACTTTATATGGTGCGCCATGGGCAAACGATCTTGAATAGTTATAACCGTCTCCAAGGCTGGTGTGATTCACCTTTAACGCAAAAAGGGATCAACGATGCCAAAAGTGCGGGAAAGCATCTAGCCGACATCAAGTTCGACAAAGCTTATCATTCTGATACGACACGTGCCATGCGTACCTGCCATTTTATCTTAGAAAATAACCACCATTCCCAAGATATCGTGCCTAGTGAACTCAAGAACTTCCGTGAACAAAGCTTTGGCTATTTCGAAGGTAACGACGCGGCCCAAACTTGGCTCATGGTCGGCGCATTACACGGTTGTCGCACGTACAACGATATTTTAGAAAAATATGACTTGGGAAAAACGCGCGATCTGTTGCATGAGACCGATCCATTTAAGGACGCTGAAAATGACGAGCAATATTGGGCCCGGCTCAATGCTGGTTTTGAGCATCTACGTAAAAATACCCCTGATGGTCAAAAAGTGCTCTTAGTCAGCCACAGTATCACGATCAGAAGTATCGTTGATCACTTTGCCCCTGATCTAGGCGCTGACAAATTAGGCCCGAAAAACGGTGCTGTCACAAAATTGACTGTAACTGACGCTGATGTCAAAGTTCAATACTATAACCACTATCTAGATAGTGAAACTTATTAAAAAAAGGCCGAATTTTGCGGTCTTTTTTGTTGCATTTAGTTTGATGTAAGCGTATTCTTCTAGGTGTAAATAAAAATTACAGTAAAGGTGATGATCTATTATGAGTACAAAAGAAAATATCGTCGCAACTTTAGAAAAATTAGTTACCGAACTCAAACAGACCCAACCAGACACCAAATTCACCGAATATATGGAAGAGACTGTTACAGCCTTCAAGAACAGTTCCGAGACGGAATTCAAAGCTGGATTGCATAAATTCACTAATATGGCACCAGTCATCAAACGTACCACACCAAAATTAAGCCAAAAAGCGAATGAGCTGTTCGATAAACTGCAAACCTTAGCTCAAAAATAAGGCGGTCAGCACCGACTAAATAACGCGGGATCTATCATAATGGATCCCGCGTTATTTAGCTAAAAGTGCGTACTTCCCGCATAGCCTAACATCACAAACATGATCAACCAAAGCGAAAAGACCAGCAAAAAGATATTGTAACTTAAATTAAATAGGCGATTTAAGCTAAAAGGTTTGGTCATATCTAGACGCCAACTAAAATACAACTGAAAGAGCGTAAAGAGCACTAATAAGCCTAAGATCCAATACTTCATCGTCTGAGCATTAGCCTGGATCGGCACCAACAAATACGCTAAGATCAAAAGCAACAAAGTATTGATGCTCACACCTAACAAATACTTGTTCTTGCGCCGCCTGATGGCCAACATCAACGCTAGGCCAGCTGTTATCAAAGTCAAAATAACCAGGGAAATACCTAGATACGTATCACTTTTGCTAAAAGTTTTAGCGATCACATGACTTATATTACGGTGCTTTTCGATCACCTGCGGGCTAAAATACGTTGCAAGTTGCTGTTTGACTTGCGCCGGCGCTAATTTTTGCGCCAGCAGACTGGCAGCCGTCCCACTGACAAATGCCGTGCTATACGCATTGCCAGTCACTGTCTGAATGCGCCCATCTCGCCCCAACGCCAGCTGTTTTGCTGGAGCATAGTAGGTCCGCCCACTGTCCAGCAACTCTAAATACTCGTTGAACGCTCCGACCGTGGCAACTCCTTTTATCTGCCCCAAGCGCTTGTCCGCAGTAAAAAACAAGCCTCCCTGCGCGAGATACTCTTTTATCAGTCCTTTTATCTGTGGCGTTATTTGCTCGACTTTAAAGCCGAGATCTAAAACTTCAACGCGATCACTTAAAGCTTGTTGCAAAGCAGCTTGTAGCGTGCGACTGGTAGCATCCACTTTATATGAATAGAGTTTAACATTGGGCGCTAAACCGATCATTTTGTGGTGATTATCTTTAGCTCCAATAATACTTGCGATCCTAGTCCCCTGACCTATCTGATCAAACGGTTCATTTTGTCCCGAAAGATCATAAGCAGCTGCGATATTTAATTCAGAGCCTACTTTAGGTGAAATCCCTGAGTCGATAATACCGACCCTAACATTTTTTTGATGCGCCTTAGTTGGATCTATCTTTGGGTAGTACAAAGAAACAGCATAGCCTGCCTGTTCATGCTTTATAGCAAACTCGCCCGTCTGTCCGATCGGTTTACTCACTAAGCCATCACGATAATAAAAACAAATAACTAACGCCAAAAGCAGCATTACACAACTGAGCTTTTGGAAAAATCTCACCTAACTCACCACCCTCAATGTAGACCGTTTTCATTCCTAAGTATAGCAAGTTTTCACATTCAAAAACAATACTTTTTTAATAAAAAAAGGTTTTAAACAGAATGCTCTGTCCAAAACCTAATTTACTATAGTAAGACTGCTTCACAGATCAATTGTAAAATAAATAAGAGACTCAACAAACATAATAATGGATTTAATTTATCCGTTTTATGTGCCGCAAATTTTACCAATGGATAAGCTGCAAAACCAAAAGCTAAGCCAACTGAGATCGAGCCGGTCAGTGGGATCAAAACGATGATCAAAAAAGCGGGGAACCATTCTGAAAAATCATCGAAATCTAAGGCTTTCAGCTGTTGCATCATGATCGCTCCTGTAATGATGATCACTGGTGCGATCGCTGCTTGCGGAACATAACTGAGCAATGGGATAAAGAATAATGACAAGATAAACATGGCCCCACTGACTAGCGCCATCAAGCCTGTTTTGCCCCCAGATTCGATCCCAGCGGCACTTTCAGCAGCGGCAACTGTCGGACTGGTGCCTAAGAAGCCTGAACAAAAGGTTGCTACTGAGCTAGCTTCAAAAGTCTTTTTAAATTTCTTCGTATCTGGTAATAATCCTTCTAAGATCCCCATTGATTCAAAGATCAAGATCATCGACATCGAAAAGACCGCCAATAAGAATTTCAAAGAAAATATGCTACTAAAATCACCTTGAAATAAGATCGTACTGTATTTCCCTAGATCAACTAAACTGACTTTCGGCGGATCTTGAAGTCCAACGTTAAAGATCACCCCTAAGGCACTCGTTACGACGATCCCGATCATAAAACTTCCCTTAGTTCTCTTTAAATACAAAACTAAGGTCAAGGCTAAACCAAACAAGGCTAAGAGCGCTTCTGGATCAGTCAGGTGTCCAACAGCCAAGAGCGCGCGGGAACCGCCTTGTTGGATCAATTTGGCTTTTTCTAAGCCTAAAGTGACTAAAAACAGCCCGATCCCCGCTGTGATCCCGATCTTTAACTCTTGCGGGATCGCTTCAGATAATTTCTCGCTTGCCTTGCTGAAGGCTACCACCATGTACAAGACACTACTGATGATCGAGATCGCGATCGCTTGTTGCCAATTTAAGTGCATTCCGACCACTAAAGTATAGGTAAAGAAGGCATTGACCCCCATTCCAGGTGTGATAATGATCGGGGCATTTGCAAAAAGTCCCATGATCAAACAGCCTAACGCCGAAGAAAAGATCGTCGCAAACACACTCAAAGTCGCTGGGATATGGGCATCAGCCAAGATCAACGGATTTACAATGATGATATATGAGATCGCAAAAAAGCCCGTTAGCCCGGAAATGAGCTCCGTCTTTTTTGCTTGCTTCGTCAAATTTTTAAGATCAGCTAACACTTTCGCCCCTCGTTTCTATTATTTTTTAACACATTATTCAATTCTAGCAAAAATTTTAGCCAACTACCAAAACTGATTTTTTCGATATACTTCATATTAAAAAAAGTAATATCATCCATTTTGATAAATTCTAATCATTTTATCACAAAATGAGGACCCACTATGCTGAGTCCTCTTTATTGGCTTATTTCTTACCAAAAATAGCGCAGTATCGAAAATAACATTATCCCAGCCAAGACCAAGGTCATCATTAAAACGATCACTTTTCGTCGCCAATTAGACTTTTTTTCGACCGGAATGTCTTTTCTGACCTGCTCCATTCGTTTGGCGATCTCTTCTCTTAACGGATCTTCACTCATCAGCTTATCCCCCTAACACAGTTTGATACATTGCCACCGATCCCACCTCAGCTTGCTTTTTTTGCGCTTTTAAGAGTGTCGCTAAATATGCTCGGTCACTTGCTGCGCGTCTTAGCTTTTGGACCATCTGCTCAACTTGCTCTGGTGCATAAATATTTTCAGGTGCGATAAAATGTCGATCATGGACCGTATTTTCAAAGCCGACCGTCAACATTTCATTTTCAAAGGCTTGACGCACCGCTTGCATGAGTTCTTGGTGATGATTGATATCCAAGTAAAAATCTGCCTGTTGCCAAAGCTTCGCCAATTCTTTAGGCGCAATATTGGGATACAACGAAATATTTGCTTGGTGTCCCAGATCCATCAATTTTTGCGACATCTCTGTGATCGCTGCGATATGAAACTCAAATTCTGGTAATTGGGCGGACAAGGTTTTGATCTGCTCGAGTTGGTCGCTGTTTGTCAGGATAAAGATCTGCTTTCGTTGCCCATTTTCACGTTTCTTTTCATAAATAAAGCCCAAATTTTCAAAATATGGTGAGTTATTCGACAGTTGCATTGCCGTTTGATAGGCCTTAGCATCTTGGACGACGATCTTTTTGAGACGTGGAACGCTACCGTTTAAGATCATTTCCATATTTCCAGGAACATTTCCCTGGAAATCTTCTTGCCAAAACAAGACATCATTTCCCGTTTGTGGTAATTTAAGTAGTACAAAGAGTGGATAAGAGAGCGAATTGATGAAGATCTGCTCAATACTAAATTTACGTTTAGCCAAATAATACAGCATAAATTCGGTCAGATTTTTAAACGTCAAGATCTGCTCACCTTGATTTAAGATCAGATCATCAGTCACAAAGTTTTGGACCAATACTTCATGTTGTTTAGCGTCAAAATAAGTCTTAACGATCGGCTTTTGTGCCTCATCACATACACTTTGAGCAAAACGATGCCCATATTGATCATAGTGGTCGATCAGGCGAGTCCTTCCTGCTGGATCGAGCCATTTGACCTCTTTTATCCAACGTTTTTCTTTAGGTGCTGCATAAACGATCTTGGCTTTTGTTTGACCATAAAAGCCAATACTTGCTTGGCGATTATCGCCTATGATCTCCCAAAAACGTGGGACTTTTATCTCATTGAAATAACGTGGACGTCCGCTTTTTTCTTGCTTAGCAAAATAAGCAAACGGTGATTCACATTCAGGTGGTAACCAACCATCATCTTCCAAAAAAACAGTTGGGCGCTCAAAGCCCGCTTGCTTCAAAGAATACAGGAGGTCACGTGTTTTTTGATCATTTCGTTCAAATAAATTAAGCATTGGTCATTCCTCCTAAAAGTTGGTGCCATTTTTGTTCCACTTCACTGGTCAAATATTCTTGTGCGAGCGCATATGATGCTTGATGTGCTTTGGCTAGGTCAACGTTAGTAAATAGCTCTACGATCGCTTTGGCTAACCGGTCAATGGTCTGTTTTTGATCTTTTTTCCCGGTATATTCCAATAAATAACCGTTTTGTCCCGGCTCGATGAAGGTTTGATTTCCATAGCGCACATCCAAGCCGATCATCGCTAGCCCTGAACCGACCGCTTCCATCAAAGTCAAACCAAAACCTTCACTGGTCGAGGCGGTAACATAGGCTTCGTATTGGGCATAGATCTGTTCTAAGTCATGGTGTCCTTTGAGCTTGATATAATCACTTGCTTGATGTTTAGCGATCAACTCTTCTAATAGTTGACGTTGGCCGCCTTCACCGTAAATATCAAACGTCAACTCAGGTAAGTGTTGTTTAGCCATGACGACTGCTTCAATAAGCCAGTCGATATGTTTTTCTGAGGCTAAGCGCGATGCCGTGATCAACGAATATGGTCGGCGTGAGGTCACAGGCTGGTGTAATTGAGCTAAGCTACCCACTGGGATCGCAACTACTTTAGGACTTTTTCCTTGATATTTAGCAAAATGTCGTTCTAGCAGTTCTTTTTGTTTAGCCGTTGCCGTGATGAAAAAATCGATCTCATCAGCATTATCGAATTGGTACTCATAGTAATTGTTCCACAAAATATAATTATCATCGGTCACATTATCGCTAAAATGCTCAGCATGAACTACAACGCCTAATTTAGCTGGTTCATGGGCTACAAAAGCGGCTTGCCCCAATTCCGTTGCCCGGTCGATGATCAATATATCTTGAGCTGTTAAATGCAGTTGCTTGATAAAATATTCGATAAATTCATTTTTGGAATACAAAACTTGGTCTTTAAAACGATAAAGCGTCTGCGTTGGCCCAACGACTTGTTCATAAGCTGTCGAACCATCTTCGTTATAAAAGCGGCGCAAGTAGACCGTCGCTTTATTTTCAAACGGTGCGTAATACTCCGTCAATAAGCGCGTATAGGTATAATAATCTTTGCGGATCAAATAATTTTTGGAAACATGCTCTACTCGATCCACGATATCAGACGTGCCTTTTTTCAAATAGACCGTCGCATATTGGTCTTCTTTAGGAAAGCGCAAACGCACGATCCGCTCATTGACTGTTTCAAATTCACCTTCACGCTCAGTATAACGGAGGCTAGCCTGTAACTGTTCTAGCGTATAACTGGAAGGAGCGATCTTAATGTCTGTAAAATACTGATACAACCAGATGATCTGCTCATCTTTAAAACCAATATTTGAAGTTAAGGTTTGGAGATTTTCACTCAAGATAAGGTCGGTAAAGACAAATTTAGCATCGACCCCTAAATCAGCAAAAACTTTGGCGCGATATGCTTGGGCGTACTCGACCCCACTGCTCGCCCAACCGATACCTTGGTTAAAACTATAGACCGTCATCGTATTCTCACCTTTCTATTATGCAAAATAAACATCTAAACTACCGTCTTTTTTAACAGTGATCGTACTCAAAAGTAGATTCTGGAGCGCTAACCGCCGTAAATTAGCCTGCATCGCTTGATAAGCTCTTTTAGCTTCAAAATGATACTCATAAACTGGGTTACGTTGGGCCGAGGTCCGCGCTGTGATCAAATTCTTTAGCTGTTCCAATGTGTCGACTTCTTCGATCCAACTAGTATCGATCGCTTTTAACAAGCATATCCGATAAAAATTGCGCAATTGGACTGGATCTTTTAAAATATCTGCTTTACGCTTCAACTCGGTCTGAGCTAATTGTAAGATCATTTCTTTTACCTGGGCATTATCGATCTTTTCTGGTAAAAAATGCGCCTCATAGCTGATATTATCAAAAATATAGCGCTCGATCTGAGCCTTAGTCGTTTGACCTTGTTGTAAAAACTCATCTACATCCTTTTTGATCAAAGCTAAAACATCATAATCAAAATCATCTGCTTGAAAAATAAATTCATTGCGTTGGTGGTAGACCTTCTCGCGTTGTGTCTTGACACTTTCATCAAAAGCTAACGTCAATTGGCGCTGTTTACGCGCACTATTATCACTAGCAACTTGAGCGCTTGCAACGATCTTTTGATATTTCGAGCGCAAAGGCCGATCAGTAGGCTGATCTTTATGTTTACGCCAGTATTTTTCGATCCGCTTAGCGCTATTTTTTTGGACGACTTCATCTTCAAGCGACACAAAAAACTTGCTGTAACCTGGATCTCCTTGCCGGCCAGCTCGCCCCCGCAATTGTAGTTCCATCCGAACATTTTGCATCTTTTCAGTTCCGATCACTGCTAGGCCACCGAGTTCTTTGACACCCGGGCCTAACTTGATATCGGTCCCACGTCCCGCCATCAAAGTTGCGACCGTTACACTTCCCTTTTGTCCAGCTTCTTTGATGATCTGTGCTTCTTTAGCGTCATTATAGGCATTTAATACACTATGTGGGATCATTTCAGCTAACAATAGCTCCGAATAGATCTCAGATAACTCGACTGAACCAGTGACGATCAAAAGGGGCTGGCCTTTAGCATGTAACTTTTTCACGACTTTCATTGAAGCCCGCAATTTTTCCGGTAGAGTCAGATAGACTTCATCTGGTTCATCGATGCGTTGCACGGACTTGTTAGTCGGGACCGGCAAAACTTTCATCTGATAAACTTCGATCAGCTCATCTTCAGCCGTTTTTGCTGTTCCTGACATTCCCGCCGTCTTTTGGAAAAGCTTGAACAGATTTTGGTAGGTGATCGATGCCATTGCGCGCATATTATGCGTGATCTCAACATGTTCTTTGGCCTCTAAAGCTTGATGTTGGCCCCCCTGAAGCTTTGTCATCTCCAAGATCCGCCCATCTTTATCATCCAATAAGACCACTTCTCCGTCACGAACAACATAATCTTTGCCATTTTCAAACAGCAAATGAGCCCGTAATGCTAAGTTGATGTGCTTGACTAATTCGGTATGGCTCCCATCATATAACTTGGGCACCGAAAAATATTGCTCTGCCTCAGCGATCCCTGTTGGTGTCAACCAAACAGCCTCTCTTTTTTCATCCAATTTGTACGCTTGATCTTCTTCTAGCGTCAAAATAAAATTGTCCACTAAACCATAGAGATTTGACTGCACCCGGGGCGCCCCAGAAATGATCAAGGGAGTTTGCGCTGAATCAAGTAAGATCGCATCGGCTTCATCGATGATCACATAATTGAATTCAGGCATAAACTTTTTGTCCACCGTTTCCGCTAGATTGTCGATCAAATAGTCAAAACCTAGCGTAGCGTTAGTCGTATAGACAATATCTTGTTGGTAAAGATAGCGTTTATCGTGTGGTTTAAGTTCCTCTTGTTCTTCACCTGCACGACAGCCTAAACTCAGTCCCATAAATTCATATAATGGCCCCATCTCATTTGCATCCCGTTGAGCTAGGTATTCATTAGGCGTAACTAAGATCGTACTTTTGCCTGACAATGCATTCAGATATAGCGGCATTACCGCCGTCAATGTCTTGCCTTCGCCTGTCTTCATCTCAGCAATATTGCCCCCATGCATGATGATGCCACCTAGGACTTGAACATCATAGGGAAACATACCTAAGACCCGTTTGGCAGCCTCTCTGATCGCCGCAAATGCTTCGGGCAAGAGCTCATCTAAGGTCGCTTTTTTGGCTAAGCGTTCCTTGAATTCAGTGGTTTTATGTTGTAACTCTCCATCAGTCAAGGCCGCC
Source organism: Ligilactobacillus murinus (assembly GCF_003288115.1). NCBI lineage: Bacteria > Bacillati > Bacillota > Bacilli > Lactobacillales > Lactobacillaceae > Ligilactobacillus > Ligilactobacillus murinus. The sequence continues at coordinate 1,766,679 of NZ_CP023565.1, forward strand.
ATTTGTGGAGCCAGGCGATTTATCTGCTTTAACTTTCGGTTTAAAATATGATAATCTCTGCGATCAACGATTTTTGTTAATTCCATTTATCTGACCCTCAAATCATCTTGTGCCACGTTATTTTCATAAAGCTTTTCTGCAAAATCATCCTCTATTTTCATGTTCTGATGATAAATTGTCGCCTTTTCAAAAGTCGCTTGTAAGTCTGAAAGGTTTACTGGAAGGTGGGTCAATTGCTTTTCTGTCGGCAATTGTGGAGTTATCAACAATTTTTGCTGATACTTATTGCTGTAATAGGCTGCGACAGCATTTGAAAGTGCACCATTGCCGATAAAGTCCAATTGTTCAGCTTTATCAGCAACTTCTGCGATCTTTTCACCCACACTTGGTTCAAAATACGCCTGTGGTCTATACGCACTAAAAATGACCGTATCAGCTTTAGGTTTTGTTGTGATCAGTGCCCGCAGATCTGGTTCGGTAAAAACGATTGCTATTTTTGCCCCTAATGAACTTCCCGTTTGAACACAATAGCCTGACTGCAGCTCGAGTTTAGCCTGGGCCAAGATCAAATATTTGAAATTTACTTTCTTTACTCCTGCATTGATCAATTCTAAGCGGTATTCGTAAGCATCTTTAGGATACTCAAATTCACCCTGCAAGTCTTTGATAAAGGTCGTCTGCACCACCTCACCAAAGCGACTATAAAAACTCACTTTGAGGTAAAGCGTTTGGCGTGGTTCAACGGTTGCCACCAATTTTAGCTGATAGGTCTGCCCCCGAGCCAAAAGGGGCAACTTAGCTAGATTGCGGTTAATTTGGTAATTTTGTTGTGAATACCAAGTAACTAGCGCTTTTCCTGGACTCATCAATTCATTTTCAAACGCGACTTCTCCTTTTGAAAGTTTGATCTGCGAACCATTCAAATACGTTTTATCTTCACGTGGATCCCAAGTGATGATATTAGCGCTGATCTGTTTCATCTTGCCCCTCCCTTTCAAATCCTTGTAAAAGTAATTCATACTGTTTCAAAAACCAGGCTATGACTTTATTAGAAGCATCATTATGACGGCCGGTATAACCGTGACCGATGACTTTTACTTGATCAGCTTGTAAATTTTCCACTAGATCGTGAAAAGCCGTGCCGTCATAGTCATCTTCGCGCATATAGGCTGCTAAAACTTGCCCTGCCGTTAATTGAGAATTTTTCAAAGCCTGTAACATTCGCTGATCAAGCTCAGTAGCTGCTTTTGCTGAATTTTTTCCTTGTTGGAGCAACAAAAGATCAAGCGCCGTATCAAACTCATTTGCTCGGTGCAAAGTGTTGTTCAAAGCGATCGTCCCTAAATTTATCAAGGGTTTACCCACGATCACTGCTCGAGCACCGATTTTAGAACCGTAATAGATCGCACCTGTCGTTCCCATTGAGATCCCTGACAAGACCAATTCTTTATTGGTAAAACCAAGTTTAGCCAAGCTTTCCTCGATCACAGCTTTGATCTTGGCCTCATATTCTGCTGAACCTAGGTAAAAACTTCCACCTTCTAAGCGCGGATCAGCAAATAAAATGAACGGATGCCCCAAGCGTTTCATCATAAAATATCCTTCAAAACCAGTTCGTGGTTGCCCCCCAGCAAAATAGACCGTGAGTGGGGGCTTTAAGTTTCCTGGATCAAAGTAATAGAAAAATTCTTGGCGTTTATGATCGGTAAAACGTTGGCCTCCCATGATCAAAGTACCATATTGATGCCGTGTCAAACGATTGTTGATATTACCTAATACCAAAGTTCCTTGCCCTTTAGCCCATATACTGACCGTTGCCGTAGCATTGCCATCTAGTCCCTCTAAGATCAGCGGTTCATCTAGCTGAGCTTTAGAAAATTCCAATGTCTTTTGGATCTCGATATCCTCAACATGGGCTAAGCGCACAACAAATTTAAGTTCAACGGCTGCACTTTTTTCAAAAACTGGCCATAGTTCAATGCCGTTTTTTTCCGAAATATAAAATCCACGTTTAAAGGTCGCGATCGGTTTGAATTCAGTTCCAAAATCCCCCGTCAATTCCAACTGGTGGCGCCCACGATACTTGATATCTCCTTGAAAAGAGCGCGCAACTTCGACACTTTCGATCGCTGCATTATCCCCGTATTGACTGAGGAAAAAATCACGTTCGATATCTTTTACAAAGTGGGGTAGTTGCTCTTGGGTGACTTGCCAAGCACTGTAGCGCACAACTAGTTCTGGTAGCTGTACGCCAGCTAAAATAACGACTCGATAAGCTTGGAGAAATTTCTGGAGCATTTTTAAACTTTCTGCTGGGACTGTACTTGTGAAAATGACAGCTGCAAAGTTAAAACGAGCTGGCTTTTTTGGCAAATTATAGGGTACCAAAAATTCTGCGATCTGTTCGACTTCCCAAAACTCCCACTTGGTGCTTTGCTCTAGTTTGACCTCTGAGCGTAGATCTGTTTGGCCAATTTGAAGAATCTTCATTTATTCATCACCTACTCACTTTGTTCCAACCATGTCTGCCAACGTTTAGCTAAGTTCCCACCGGTCAGTTCTGAGATCTTCGCCACAGCATACATCATCGCCTCATTCCAGTATTTTAATTCTTGCGTATAATATTTGATCGCTTTCGTTAAATTATTTATATCACCTTGTAAGACTAACCCGTTCTTTTCATGCTCAACAAGTTGTTCGGCATGCAAAACGATCTGCGGTACTCCCGCACTGATCGCTGCGATCTGAGCATAAAGATCTGGGGGAGTTCCTAGATCGATCAAAACCCGCGCGCGGTCCAAAGCTCGTACGATCTCATTTTCCGTGTCTAGATAAAATAAATGAACTTCACCCGCATATTTTTTTTCTTCCAATTGATTTTCAGCTTCTTTTTCATCCCCTGGTAAAGTCACTTTAAAATCTGGCGCTTTAGCTAAGATCTGGGCCCGCAAATTATGCAAATTAACATCATCTCTTCTGAAAACTCCAAGTTCTAGCCCCAATTTAGGCTGTTGGCGCATCAACTCTAAGATCTGACTTAAAGCTTGATCCAGCGCTGACGCAGCGATCTCATCCACTAAAAAGAGTAGCCAATCTTTGGCTAGCCGTTGACTGTGCCCTAAACGCAACCGCGTATCAAAAGGCGTGACCACCTTGATCTTTTCAGCCGGATAAAGTGGGGCGATCAGATCTGCTGTCGCCTGGGTATCTGCAACAGCTAGATATGCTTTAGCGACCGGTTCTACTTGCAGTGGGGCTAACTCTTTATTACGTCCGGTGAAATAAGACATGATGATCTTAGGACTATTGATCAATTCTAATGCTAATTTAGTCCGCTGACCTCCCGCCGCCAAAACAAATGCATCATCATTTGTGACTTGTTGCAAGAATTGGTTGAATTTTTCAGTCACCAGTGCTTGGATATTTTCATATTCTGAATACTTGAAATTTTTCAAGAAAGCTGGCGCGATCTGAACTTTTCCACTTTGTAGATCTTCTATGAAACGCACTTCACCTGCAAGATTTAAATATTCTTGTCGCAAAGGTGTCCCTTCAGCCGTCGTATAGAGAATACTTGATAGAAAGCCACGGTCATCAAAAACATACTGCTTAGTTGGGCGTGTTACTGTCAAGATCTCCCCTAAAGTTCCAACATCAACTTTGGCGTAAAGTTGCTCTTTGTGATAGACCATGATCCGAAATGGAGTATAGACAAACTCAGCATCGGTAGGAAACTTCAGATCATTTACCATGATTCGCCGTGTCCCCTGCAAGCTGATCCCCTGTAATTCATCAAAGATACTAAGATATGCGGTCTCATCCAATTCTTGGCGCTGCAAAAATGAGCGCAGATTTGGCATGTATCCAATGATCAACAATTTAACAGCTGTTCCAGCTTGTTCAAACATCTTGATCTGATTGATCGAGTCATCAAATTCGATCTTTTTACTATCGCGGTACCATGGTTTAGCCACATTGTAAAATGAACGTTCATTATTTTTAAACCACGCCGGAATAAAGTAATACATCAGGTTTCCACCTCATTTCACTAAAATAGTTCATCGTAATTGTGCAAGATCTTGATCGCCCGTACTTGAAACATTACTGTCACTGCCAAACCGACCAACATGATACTCATCCCCGGTAGCATAACGACAGCTGCATATTTAGGCCAAATAACCCCTAAATATAGTGGTAGACCAGCTACCGTAACCGTGAAAGTCGCTCCGATAAAGGCAGTTGCTCGCTGCTTTGAACGCAAATATTTAGCTGTCGGTCGGCCTGGATCTATCCCAGTGAAATAATCACCACTTTTACGCAAATTATCCGCCATTTCCGTCATATCTAACATTGCATACGCAAACAACATCGTTAAGCTAAACAACACGATATTGTAGACCGTAACGCCAAAAAACTCCGTACTACTGCTATTACTTACCAGCCACAACAAGATCTTATTTCCAGGGAAATATTCGACTAATAGTTGAAAAAGCGCTTGGGGCAACATCAACATCGTTAACCCAAACATAAACGCCATGCTACCTCCAGCATTTAACTTCAATGGGATATATGAAGTTTTTAGCAGTTGTTGGTTCAACATGATACGATTGATCTCTAAGCGATACTCCGATAATTCAAAGATAAACGCTAGGGCGATCACCCCTAAAGTAGCCACTATCAGTATCATGCTCGCTCCAAGTGCCCACCAAACTGGATACGTCAAAATATTTCTGATGATCATTCCAATTTGACTCCCCAATGAACCAACTATTCCATATAAGATCAGCAAACTTGGACCACCTAAGCCCCAAACACTATTGATGTTAGCTAACCAGATCAAGAAAAATGAACCCGCAACTAATAGGAGCGTCAATTCAAGGAGCTGTCCTTGAGAAAAATCAATAAAGCGACCTTTCATCAATAATACTGTCCCGACCCCTTCGATCAAGGCGACCACCAAAATAAAGAGATTTCGTCTTAGATCTACTTGTTTTTGTGGCAGTTGATCCAGACCAAAGATCTTTGTCATTGTCAATAATTGCCAAAAGATCATTCCCGCCATCCAAGGAGCTAACCCAAGAGAAAATAGTGTTGGCGCTGTAAAATTGCCCCCAGTCGCTACACTTGTCAGCTGCCAAAAACTATTTTGTTGCAATTGCTGCACCGTTTCAGTCGGATCAGTATACGGTAGTGGGATATTTTTTCCAAAACCATAGATCACCAATAAGAATAAACTGAACAGTATCCGTTTACGCAAAGGACTTTTTTCTTTTTTCATCGATCTTGCTATATCATGTGAGCAAATTGGCATTTGTGAAAGAAATATAGGTGCTCCTTTCTCTAAAAATTTTACTTGACCACCAGTCTCACATTTTTCTTTCTAACTGATGCACATATATCTTGTTCTCAATACTTTCATTATAACCTGTTATGGTAAAAAAACTGTGTATAATCTATCAAAAATTTTAATTAATATGTAAAAGAGACTATGACCTAAGCCACAGTCTCTTTTTGGCAGTTTTACACTACCTATGTCGGATGATCTTACTTATTAGCTTTCTTTTTCTTCATTGCTAATAGTAGTGAACTTGCCATCAATCCAAGGCCTAACAAGAGACCACCTTGTTCCAGGCCATTACCCCTTTGTAGCAATTCCTTATTTGCAGTTGCCTTATTGTTCTTAGCTACTAGATCATCTACAGCATCATGTTTGCCACCATTGTTCATTTCGGCATTACCGCTATTGTTCGTCATCACTAAGCTATTTGCAGTTGAACTGTTATCCATTGAAGTATCCGAAGTGTTTGAGCCTTGAGAGTTAGTTGAGGTGGAATGGGAAGAACTAATTGACTCACTTGCACTCAATGATGTGCTTAGTGATCCACTGATCGCTTCACTCATTGGGAATTCTGAAAGGTCAAAGCTTGTACCCGGACCTACTTCTTCACTTTTTGACCCTACTTCACTCACTGACGCGCTTGTTGATTCGCTCGCACTTACTGATGCACTTGTTGATTCACTCGCACTTACTGATGCGCTCGTTGATTCACTCACACTCACTGATGCGCTTGTTGATTCACTTGCGCTCAATGAGACGCTTGTACTTACTGATGCAGACGTTGATTCGCTCGCACTCACTGAGGTAGACACTGATTCGCTCGTGCTCAAGGAGGAGCTTGTCGATTCAGAATCAGATTCTCTTACAGATTCACTGAATTCTTCTGACTCAGATTCACTTACTGATATTGATTCTTGAGTTGATTCGCTCGCACTTACTGAGGTGCTTGTTGATTCACTTACACTTACTGAAGTGCTCGTTGATTCACTGGCGCTCAATGAGACGCTTGTACTTTCAGACAAGCTTTCTGATTCAGAATCAGAATCTTTTGCCGATTCACTGAATTCCTCTGACTCGGATTCACTTACAGAAATTGATTCTTGTGTGGAAACACTCATGGATGTGCTTGTCGATTCACTTGCGCTCAATGATGCACTTGTTGATTCACTCGCACTCAATGATGCGCTCGTTGATTCACTGGCGCTCAATGATGCGCTTGCTGATTCACTCGCACTTACTGACGTACTTGCTGATTCGCTCGCACTTACTGATGCACTTGTCGATTCACTCGCACTCACTGACGCAGACGTTGACTCACTTGCACTCACTGATGCACTTGTTGATTCGCTGGCACTCACTGACGCAGACGTTGATCCACTTGCACTTACTGACGCACTTGCTGATTCGCTTGCACTTACTGAGGCAGACGTTGATCCACTTGCACTTACTGACGCACTTGTTGATTCACTTGCACTCACTGATGCGCTTGTTGATTCACTCGCACTCACTGATGCGCTTGCTGATTCGCTCGCACTTACTGAGGCAGACGTTGATTCGCTCGTGCTCAAGGAGGCGCTCGTTGATTCAGAATCAGATTCTCTTACAGATTCACTGAATTCTTCTGACTCAGATTCACTTACTGATATTGATTCTTGAGTTGATTCGCTCGCGCTCACTGAGGCAGACGTTGATTCGCTCGCACTCACTGAGGCACTTGTTGATTCACTCGCACTTACTGACGCGCTCGTTGATTCGCTCGCGCTCACTGACGCTGACGTTGATTCACTTGCGCTTACTGATGCACTCGTTGATTCACTTGCACTTACCGATGCACTCGTTGATTCGCTCGCGCTTACTGACTCACTTGCTGATTCGCTCGCACTCACTGATGCGCTTGTTGATTCACTTGCACTTACTGATGCGCTCGTTGATTCACTTGCACTTACTGAGGCAGACGTTGATTCGCTCGCACTCACTGACGCTGATGCTGATTCACTTGCGCTCACTGACGCACTTGTTGATTCACTTACACTTACTGAAGTGCTCGTTGATTCACTTGCGCTCAATGAGGTAGACGTTGATTCGCTCGCGCTCACTGACGTGCTTGTTGATTCGCTTGTACTTACTGACGCACTTGCTGATTCGCTCGCACTTACTAACGCACTCGTTGACTCACTTGCGCTTACCGATGCACTCGTGGACTCACTTGCGCTCAATGATGCGCTTGCTGATTCGCTTGCACTTACTGATTCGCTCGCACTTACTGATGCACTTGTCGATTCACTTGCACTCAATGACGCAGAGGCTGATTCACTTGCACTCAATGACGCTGACGTTGATTCACTCGCACTTACTGACGCTGAGGCTGATTCACTTGCGCTCACTGATGCGCTTGTTGATTCGCTCGCGCTTACTGATGCGCTCGTTGATTCACTTGCGCTCAATGATGCGCTTGCTGATTCGCTTGCACTTACTGATTCGCTCGCACTTACTGATGCACTTGTCGATTCACTTGCACTCAATGACGCACTTGTCGATTCACTCGCACTTACTGAGGTGCTCGTTGATTCACTCGCACTTACTGACGCTGATGCTGATTCACTTGCGCTCACTGATGCGCTTGTTGATTCGCTCGCGCTTACTGATGCGCTTGTTGATTCGCTCGCGCTTACTGATGCGCTCGTTGATTCACTCACACTCACTGATGCGCTTGTTGATTCACTTGCACTTACTGATTCGCTCGCACTTACTGATGCACTTGTCGATTCACTTGCACTCAATGACGCAGAGGCTGATTCACTTGCACTCAATGACGCTGACGTTGATTCACTCGCACTTACTGACGCTGATGCTGATTCACTTGCGCTCAATGATGCACTTGCTGATTCGCTGGCACTTACTGAGGCGCTCGTTGATTCACTCACGCTCACTGACGCACTTGTTGATTCACTTGCACTTACTGACGCTGACGTTGATTCGCTCGCGCTTACTGACGCTGATGCTGATTCACTTGCGCTCACTGTCGCACTCGTTGATTCACTTGCACTTACTGAAGTGCTTGTTGATTCACTTGCACTCACTGACGCACTTGTCGATTCACTCGCACTTACTGAGGTGCTCGTTGATTCACTTGCGCTCACTGACGCAGACGTTGATTCACTTGCACTTACTGACGCACTCGTTGATTCGCTGGCACTCACTGAGGTACTTGTTGATTCACTTGCACTTACTGAAGTGCTTGTTGATTCACTTGCACTCACTGACGCACTCGTTGACTCACTTGCGCTCAATGACGCAGACGTTGACTCGCTCGCGCTTACTGACGCACTCGTTGATCCACTTGCACTTACTGAGGCGCTTGTTGATTCACTTGCACTCACTGAGGTAGACACTGATTCGCTCGCGCTCACTGACGCTGACGTTGATTCACTTGCACTTCCTGAGGCAGACGTTGATTCGCTGGCACTCACTGATGCACTCGTTGACTCACTTGCGCTCAATGATGCGCTTGCTGATTCACTCGCACTTACTGACGTACTTGCTGATTCGCTCGTGCTCAAGGAGGAGCTTGTCGATTCAGAATCAGATTCTCTTACAGATTCACTGAATTCTTCTGACTCAGATTCACTTACTGATATTGATTCTTGAGTTGATTCGCTCGCGCTCACTGACGCTGACGTTGATTCACTTGCGCTTACTGATGCGCTTGTTGATTCGCTCGCGCTTACTGATGCACTCGTTGATTCGCTCGCGCTTACTGACGCACTTGCTGATTCGCTCGCACTCACTGATGCACTTGTTGATTCACTGGCGCTCACTGACGTACTTGTCGATTCACTTGCACTCACTGACGCACTTGTTGATTCACTGGCGCTTACTGACGCACTCGTTGATTCATTTGCACTTAATGACGCGCTTGTTGATTCAGAATCAGATTCTCTTACAGATTCACTGAATTCTTCTGACTCGGATTCACTTACTGATAGCGATTCTTGAGTTGATTCACTCGCACTTAACGAAGCAGATGTTGATTCGCTTGCACTTACTGACGCAGACGCTGACTCACTTGCGCTCAATGACGCTGACGTTGATTCGCTCGCACTTACTGATGCGCTCGTTGATTCGCTCGCACTCACTGACGCACTTGTTGATTCACTTGCACTCACTGACGCTGACGTTGATTCGCTCGCACTTACTGATGCGCTTGTTGATTCACTTGCGCTCAATGACGCTGACGTTGATTCACTCGTACTTACTGAGGCAGAGGTTGATTCGCTGGCGCTTACTGACTCACTTGCTGATTCGCTCGCGCTTACTGATGCGCTTGCTGATTCACTCGCACTCACTGATGCACTCGTTGATTCACTTACGCTCACTGATGCGCTCGTTGATTCACTTGCACTCACTGACGCACTCGTTGATTCACTTGCACTTACTGATGCGCTCGTGCTCAAGGAGGCGCTTGTCGATTCAGAATCAGATTCTCTTACAGATTCACTGAATTCTTCTGACTCAGATTCACTTACTGATATTGATTCTTGAGTTGATTCGCTGGCACTCACTGATGCACTTGTTGATTCACTCGCACTTACTGACGCGCTCGTTAATTCGCTCGCGCTCACTGACGCTGACGTTGATTCACTTGCGCTTACTGACGCGCTCGTTGATTCGCTCGCGCTCACTGACGCTGACGTTGATTCACTTGCGCTTACTGATGCACTCGTTGATTCACTTGCACTTACCGATGCACTCGTTGATTCGCTCGCGCTTACTGACTCACTTGCTGATTCGCTCGCACTCACTGATGTGCTTGTTGATTCGCTCGCGCTCACTGACGCTGACGTTGATTCACTCGCACTTACTGACGCTGATGCTGATTCGCTCGCGCTTACTGACGCTGATGCTGATTCACTTGCGCTCACTGACGCACTTGTTGATTCGCTCGCACTCACTGAGGCACTTGTTGAGGCACTTGCGCTCACTGTCGCACTCGTTGACTCACTTGCGCTCAATGATGCACTTGCTGATTCGCTGGCACTTACTGAGGCGCTTGTTGAGGCACTTGCACTCACTGATGCGCTCGTTGATTCACTTGCACTTACTGAAGTGCTTGTTGATTCGCTTGCGCTCAATGACGCAGATGCTGATTCACTTGCACTTACTGACGCTGACGTTGATTCACTTGCACTCACCGAGGCACTTGTTGATTCGCTCGTGCTTACTGACGCACTCATTGACTCACTTACACTCACTGAAGTAGATGCTGATTCGCTTGTACTTACTGATGCACTTGTCGATTCGCTCGCACTCACTGATGCACTCGTTGACTCACTGGCGCTCACTGATGCGCTTGCTGATTCACTCGCACTCACTGACGCGGAGGCTGACTCACTTGCACTTGCTGATGCGCTTGTTGATTCGCTCGCGCTTACTGAGGCAGACACTGATTCACTTGCACTTCCCGATGCGCTTGTTGATTCACTCGCACTTGCTGATGCGCTCGTTGATTCACTTGCACTCACTGATGCACTTACTGATTCGCTGGCGCTCAATGACGCACTTGTTGATTCACTTGCACTCAATGAGGTAGACACTGATTCGCTCGTGCTCAAGGAGGAGCTTGTCGATTCAGAATCAGATTCTCTTACAGATTCACTGAATTCTTCTGACTCAGATTCACTTACTGATATTGATTCTTGAGTTGATTCGCTCGCGCTCACTGACGCACTTGTTGATTCACTTTCACTTACTGAGGCAGACGCTGATTCACTTGCACTTACTGACGCGCTCGTTGATTCATTTGCGCTCAATGATGCACTTGCTGATTCGCTGGCACTTACTGATGCGCTTGTTGATTCACTCGCACTTACTGACGCTGATGCTGATTCACTTGCGCTCACTGACGCACTTGTCGATTCACTTGCACTCACAGACGCACTTGTTGATTCACTTGCGCTTACTGACGCAGACGTTGATTCGCTCGCGCTTACTGATGCACTCGTTGACTCACTTGCGCTCACTGACGCAGACGTTGATTCGCTCGCGCTTACTGATGCACTTGTTGATTCACTCGCACTCACTGATGCGCTCGTTGAGGCACTTGCACTCACTGAAGTGCTTGTTGATTCGCTCGCACTCACTGACGCAGACGTTGATTCGCTCGCGCTCACTGACGCAGAGGCTGATTCACTTGCACTTACTGACGCACTTGTTGATTCACTTGCGCTTACTGATGCGCTCGTTGATTCACTTGCGCTTACTGATGCGCTCGTTGATTCACTTGCACTCACTGAGGTACTTGTTGATTCACTCGCACTTACTGATGCAGACGTTGATTCACTCGCACTTACTGAGACAGATGCTGATGCACTTGTTGATCCACTTGCGCTCACTGACGCACTTGTTGATTCACTCGCACTTACTGATGCGCTCGTTGAGGCACTTGCACTCACTGAGGTAGACACTGATTCGCTCGTGCTCAAGGAGGAGCTTGTCGATTCAGAATCAGATTCTCTTACAGATTCACTGAATTCTTCTGACTCAGATTCACTTACTGATATTGATTCTTGAGTTGATTCACTTGCACTTACTGACGCTGACGTTGATTCACTCGCACTTACTGATGCGCTCATTGATTCGCTCGCACTCACTGACGCACTTGTTGATTCACTTGCACTCACTGACGCTGACGTTGATTCACTCGCACTTGCTGATTCGCTCGTTGATTCACTTGTACTTACTGAAGTGCTTATTGATTCGCTCGCACTTACTGAAGTGCTCGTTGATTCACTTGCGCTTACTGACGTGCTTGCTGATTCACTTGCGCTCACTGACGCACTTGTCGATTCACTTGCACTCAATGACGCACTTACTGATGCACTTGTTGATTCGCTGGCGCTCACTGACGCACTCATTGATTCACTCGCACTCACTGATGCGCTTGTTGATCCACTTGCACTTACTGAGGCAGACGCTGATTCACTTGCACTTACCGATGCGCTTGTTGATTCACTCGCACTTACTGACGTACTTGCTGATTCGCTCGCACTTACTGATGCACTTGTCGATTCACTCGCACTCACTGACGCAGACGTTGATTCACTTGCGCTCACTGATGCACTTGTTGATTCGCTTGCACTTACTGATGCGCTTGTTGATTCACTCGCACTTACTGAGGCAGACGTTGATTCGCTCGCGCTCACTGATGCGCTTGTTGATCCACTTGCGCTCACTGACGCACTTGTTGATTCACTCGCACTCACTGATGCGCTTGTTGATTCACTTGCACTTACTGATGCGCTTGTTGATTCACTTGCGCTTACTGACGCTGACGTTGATTCACTCGCACTCACTGATGCGCTCGTTGATTCACTTGCACTTACTGAAGTGCTTGTTGATTCGCTGGCGCTCACTGACGCACTTGTCGATTCACTCGCACTTACTGAAGTGCTTGTTGATTCGCTGGCGCTCACTGACGCACTTGTCGATTCACTCGCACTTACTGAAGTGCTTGTTGATTCGCTGGCGCTCACTGACGCACTTGTCGATTCACTCGCACTTACTGAAGTGCTTGTTGATTCGCTGGCGCTCAATGACGCAGATGCTGATTCACTCGCACTTGCTGATGCGCTCGTTGATTCACTTGCACTTACTGATGCGCTTGTTGATTCGCTCGCGCTTACTGACTCACTTGCTGATTCGCTCGCGCTTACTGACGCACTTGCTGATTCGCTCGCACTCACTGATGCACTTGTTGATTCACTGGCGCTTACTGACGCTGACGTTGATTCACTCGCACTTACTGATGCGCTCGTTGATTCACTTGTACTTACTGAAGTGCTTATTGATTCGCTCGCACTTACTGAAGTGCTCGTTGATTCACTGGCACTCAATGACGCAGATGCTGATTCACTCGCACTTGCTGATGCGCTCGTTGATTCGCTGGCGCTCAATGACGCACCCATTGATTCACTCGCACTCACTGATGCGCTTGTTGATCCACTTGCACTTACTGAGGCAGACGCTGATTCACTTGCACTTACCGATGCGCTTGTTGATTCACTTGCGCTCACTGATGCGCTCGTTGATTCGCTTGCACTTACTGACGCAGACGCTGACTCACTTGCGCTCAATGACGCTGACGTTGATTCGCTCGCACTTACTGATGCGCTCGTTGATTCGCTCGCACTCACTGACGCACTTGTTGATTCACTTGCACTCACTGACGCTGACGTTGATTCGCTCGCACTTACTGATGCGCTTGTTGATTCACTTGCGCTCAATGACGCTGACGTTGATTCACTCGTACTTACTGAGGCAGAGGTTGATTCGCTGGCGCTTACTGACTCACTTGCTGATTCGCTCGCGCTTACTGATGCGCTTGCTGATTCACTCGCACTCACTGATGCACTCGTTGATTCACTTGCGCTTACTGAGGCAGACACTGATTCGCTCGCACTCACTGATGCGCTTGTTGATTCACTTGCACTTACTGACGCTGACGTTGATTCGCTCGCACTTACTGACGCACTTGCTGATTCACTTGCGCTCACTGACGCACTTGTTGATTCGCTGGCACTCACTGACGCTGACGTTGATTCACTCGCACTTGCTGATGCAGACGCTGATTCACTTGCACTTACCGATGCGCTTGTTGATTCGCTCGCACTCACTGACGCACTCGTTGATTCGCTTGCACTTACTGATGCGCTTGTTGATTCGCTCGCGCTCACTGACGCACTTGTTGATGCACTTGCACTTACTGAGGCAGACGTTGATTCACTCGCGCTCACTGAGGCAGACGTTGATTCACTCGCGCTCACTGAGGCAGACGTTGATTCGCTCGCACTCACTGATGCACTCGTTGACTCACTTGCGCTCACTGATGCGCTTGTCGATTCACTTGCGCTCACTGACGCACTCGCTGATTCGCTCGCACTTACCGAGGTACTTGTCGATTCACTTGCACTCACTGATGCACTTGTTGATGCACTTGTTGATTCGCTTGCGCTCACTGACGCAGACATTGATTCACTTGCACTTACCGATGCACTTGTTGAGGCACTTGCTGATGCGCTTGCACTCAATGAGGCAGACGTTGACGCACTTGTTGATTCGTTCGCGCTTACTGATGCACTTGTCGATTCGCTCGCACTCACTGATTCACTCGCACTCACTGACGCGGAGGCTGACTCACTTGCACTTGCTGATGTGCTTGTTGATTCACTTGCACTCACTGACGCACTTATTGATTCACTTGTGTTTACTGATACGCTTGTTGATTCGCTCGCACTTACTGAAGTGCTTGTTGATTCGCTGGCGCTCACTGACGCTGAGGCTGATTCACTGGCGCTCACTGACGCTGACGTTGATTCGCTTGCACTTACTGAGGCAGACACTGATTCGCTCGCGCTCACTGATGCGCTTGTTGATTCACTCGCACTTACTGAGGCAGAGGTTGATTCGCTGGCGCTTACTGACTCACTCGTTGATCCACTTGCGCTTACTGATGCACTTGCTGATTCACTTGCACTTACTGACGCACTTGTTGATCCACTTGCGCTTACCGATGCACTTGTTGATTCGCTGGCGCTCACTGACGCACTTATTGATTCACTTGTGCTTACTGATACGCTTGTTGATTCGCTCGCGCTTACTGATGCGCTCGTTGATTCACTTGCACTTACTGAAGCAGACGTTGATTCACTTGCGCTCACTGACGCTGACGTTGATTCGCTCGCACTTACTGAGGCAGATGCTGATTCGCTCGCACTCACTGACGCACTTGTTGATTCACTCGCACTTACTGAAGCAGACGTTGATTCACTTGCGCTCACTGACGCACTTGTCGATTCACTTGCACTTACTGAGGCAGATGCTGATTCACTCGCACTCACTGATGCGCTTGTTGATCCACTTGCACTTACTGAGGCAGACGTTGATTCGCTCGCGCTTACTGACGCACTTGTCGATTCGCTGGCGCTCACTGATGCGCTCATTGATTCGCTTGCACTTAATGACGCACTTGCTGATTCACTCGCACTCACTGATGCGCTTGTTGATTCGCTCGCGCTCACTGACGCTGACGTTGATTCACTTGCGCTCACTGACGCACTTGTTGATTCGCTCGCACTTACTGAAGCAGACGTTGATTCACTTGCGCTCACTGACGCACTTGTTGATTCGCTCGCACTTACTGACGCACTTGTCGATTCACTTGCACTTACTGAGGCAGATGCTGATTCGCTCGCACTCACTGACGCACTTGTTGATTCACTCGCACTTACTGAAGCAGACGTTGATTCACTTGCGCTCACTGACGCACTTGTCGATTCACTTGCACTTACTGAGGCAGATGCTGATTCACTCGCACTCACTGATGCGCTCGTTGATTCGCTTGCACTTTGCGATTGACTTGTGCTCAAGGATCGGCTTGCACTTTGCGATCGGCTTGTACTCAACGAGTTACTTACACTTTGCGATTGACTTGCACTCAAGGATCGGCTTGCACTTTGTGATCGGCTTGTACTCAACGAGTTACTTACACTTTGCGATTGGCTTGTGCTCAAGGATCAGCTTATACTTTGCGATCGGCTTGTACTCAACGAGTTACTTACACTTTGCGATTGACTTGCACTCAAGGATCGGCTTGCACTTTGTGATCGGCTTGTACTCAACGAGTTACTTACACTTTGCGATTGACTTGTGCTCAAGGATCGGCTTGCACTTTGCGATTGGCTTGTACTCAACGAGTTACTTACACTTTGCGATTGACTTGCACTCAAGGATCGGCTTGCACTTTGTGATTGGCTTGTACTCAACGAGTTACTTGCACTTTGCGATCGGCTTGTACTCAACGAGTTACTTACACTTTGCGATTGGCTTGTGCTCAAAGACCCACTTATACTTTGCGATCGACTGATACTTGTACTTTCAGAAGCCGAGTTATATAGACCAACATCAATATTAGTCAAGTTACTGTCACTAACAGTAACATTAGCATTTCCTGAAGTATTAAAATATGAATTACCTACGACAGTATATCCTACTGGTGGTATAACGGTGATCGTATAATTACCACTTCCTCGTTCAGTAAATACATATCCACCATTTGCATCGGTCGTTGTTCGTGCTATCTCATTGCCATTACTATTCTTTAAAACAACTGTAACACCTGATTTTGCTTGTTCTTGTGCATTTCTGATCCCATTTTTATCAGTATCTTCATAAACTGTACCACTTATCGAATAAGTAACTTTTGGTACAGAAGCATCCTTGATACCACCGATGTATATACCACTAACTGCTGTCGTCGTTTCTGCCCCTGAGATATAGACCGTTTTTAAAGTATCCCCCTCTTTAGTATAACGACCACTCATGGTAGAACTACCTGAATCATACATATATCGCGCACTTGAAGAACTGGCTGGATTACCTGTAGCTGATGCACCGAACAAGCCGATCTTTAAATTCGCCAGATCAGCTACTGAACCAGTGAATGCTGTTTTAAATGTAAACGTGTGACTTCTTATTGGTTTACTAGGATTAAGTGAAACATACTCTGCTCCGCTAGAACTTGCACGGCCTTTATTAGTTCCACCATGGGCTAAGGATTCACTTCTAGTAACTTTACGGGTATTTTGCCCATCAATTTTTACATCAGTTGGTGCTCCTAAGTTAGGATCAGCATCTGTATTGATCCAAAGACCGGTATATGCTCCGTATTTTTGCCAATCTTTTGTAGTTAAGACTGAACTTGCATCATAAACTACAGTCCAAGATATCGTTTTAGTAGTTGCATCATAGACAGCAGTGACACTTTGCATAGTATCCGCAAACTGTTTGTTTCCCCCAGACCAACCTAATTTGGTTCCTAAAAAATCACTTAATGTAAATGTCGTTTTAGTTCCATTTGTTACTGAGCGAAAACTTGAACCTGTGATCCCAAGCTCAGCAAAACTCATTCCGTCCCATTCAGGACGTGGCAAGATTGAAGTCATGCGATAGTTTTTAGTTCCATCAGCAGCTGTCGTTACTTCATATAGCCAACCATCTGACCCCACTTCGTATGTTTTTTCAGCTGTATTCGAAATCTCGGTACTATTCAGTGATAGGCTATTATTTTCAATTAAACTTTCAGATTCACTGGTGGAAGTTGATTTGTTTTCATTTGAAATACTTTGCGCATTACTTTCGCTTACATTAGAAGCTGAGGTACTTTCAGATCCAGAACTCAAGATTTCTTTTGTCTCACTGCTTGATGTTGTACTTTCAGAAGTTTCACTATTCATATTTTCTGAAAGTGACATTGAAGAGCTTAGACTAGTAGAAGTAGAAGCTGACATTGAAAGTGACTCTGAAGTCGAAACTTCTTCTGAGACCGAAGCTGAGTTTGAAACACTAGTCGTATCAGAAGAACTTGTACTTTCAAGTGTCACTGTTTCAGCATTAGCGAGTATATCGGCTTGATCTGTTTGCAACTCAAGTGCTTTTTCGACTTGATCAGCTGATACTACGCCTTGAGTAACAAAAACGCCACCAGCCAGTGTCCCAACTGTAGCAGCTCCCTTGATCAACTTTTCGGTTTTAGAATCTAATAGACTGTCATCTTCAACATCATTTTTTTGGAAGAGCTCTTGGTCAACAACCACATTTTTATCTGCGATCCCTTTAAATATCTTTGTTAAACCGATATTTGATATGAGGGAACTGACCCATTGCTTCCCTGACTTGTACATTTTGACCCGTGTTTTACGGTCAGTTTCAATATAATTATTCTTATATTTCCTTTCTTTCATATACATTCTCCCAATTTTTAGCAAAAACTTATTTCTATCATTACGTTCTCAGTTTCATTCTATAAAAATTTAGGTTTAATTTTATTGTACAAATCAATAAATATTTGAATAAAAAGTTAAATGTTTATTATTTTTAAGTTGTATAATTGAGTATTTTTTGAACAAATATACGTATTGCAATTAAAAAACAAGAATTAGATAAAGTGCATTTATTTTTATTAATATATAATAATTTAAATATATAAATTTTCGCTAACTCACGCTTCTACATTTCACCGCTACTTTCCTATAAAAGACTTGCTCTTCTTAACAAATATCCTTATCTTTATATATAGGTAATTATGAACAGTCTGGTCACAGAAAGTTAAAATGTAAGAGACCATTATGACAATCATTTCATCACGAAAGGAAAAGCTATATTTCTCTCTCAAACACGCGCTGTTTGCTTACATTCTATATAGCAGGCTTAATATGAAATTTATCGCTATCGTTGGAACTAATGCTACAAAATCTTATAACCGTAAATTACTACAATTCATGAGCTCACACTTTGCTAACCAAGCACAGATCGAAGTAACAGAGATCAAAGATATCCCGCTTTTTTGTGAAGACTATGAACAAACGCCCCAAAGTGTTTTAGACCTTGCCCAAAAGATCGAAGGCGCAGATGGGGTGATCTTTGGGACCCCTGAATATGATCATGATATCCCGGCTGCTTTAAAATCAGTGATCGAATGGCTCTCATGGAAAGTCCATCCGCTGACTAAGCGCCCCGTTATGATCGTTGGCGCATCTTTAGGTAATCTTGGTACTGTCCAAGCGCAAGAAAGTTTACGCCGGATCTTGGATTCCCCTGGCTTAGGTTCATTTGTTTTGCCAGGTTTTCAGTTCCTACTTGGGCGAGCAGAATCTGCTTTTGATGAAAAAGGGAATTTACTTGATCCAGGTACGGTATCCTGGTTAGAACAATGCTTTAACGGTTTTATCCACTACGCAAGCGCACTTGAAAAATTACAAAGTGCTCAAAAAGCACAGATCAAAACGTCTAGCATCTCACATTCACTCGATCCGCAACTAAAAAAGCAAGAAGCCAAAAGTGCCTTCCAAGCACTTGATGAGATCGATACTACTACCGGCGCTTCTGAAACTGCCGATATGAGTTTTGAAGAAGCTAATGGGATCAATTTTGTCCTAGATGACGATATTGAATTCAAGCTCCCAGATGATCCTATCAACACTTTGGAGACTACTACTTCACCTAAAGTCGCACCCGAACCGCCTGTTTTAGTCTATACTGAAGATGCTTTGACCAGCGCTTCCCAAACCGAACCACCAAAAAAATCCGCTCCTATTCCAGCAGTCGATACCACTACAGGAGCTTCTGAAAGCTAATGAAACAACAAGCACAACGTTTTATCCACAAAACTTATCGTGGTTTGGGGACAAATATCTACTTTACGGCTTTTGGCAGTGCCAACTCAAAAGATCTTGATGATAGTTATGCTTTGTTAAAAGAATATGAATCAGCATTGACTGTCAATCAAGACCACTCAGAACTGATGGCTGTTAATCAGGCTGCTGGGATCAGACCCATTTCCGTCAGTGATGCGACTTACCAACTGACAAAACTTGCGATCCAGACTAGCCAAGAAAATTTTGGTTTTAACGCCTTGATCGGACCATTAGTCAAGTTATGGAAGATCGGTTTTAAAGGAGCTTCACTTCCACCTAAAGAGGAGATCACTTCACGCTTGGCTTTGATCGATCCTACACAAGTTGAGTTGGATGATAACGAGTTTTCGATCTTTTTAAAGCAAGCCGGGATGCAACTTGATCTCGGAGCGATCGCTAAAGGATATATCGCCGATCGGATTCAAGATCTCTGGGAAGCTAAGGGGATCAGTAGTGGGATGATCAATTTAGGTGGTAATCTCTTATTGAAAGGACAAGCGCCGCATCATCCTGATGGTTTATGGCGTATCGGGATCCAAGACCCCTTTACTAAACGTGGAAACGCGATCTTATCAGTTAAATTTGGCCCTTGCTCTGCTGTTACTAGTGGGATCTATGAGCGCCTGTTGAAAACTAAGGGGAAAACTTATCATCACATTTTAGATCCTAAAACAGGTTATCCACATGAGAATAACTTAGCTAGTGTCACAGTCTTAACTAAAAGATCAGTTCAAGCTGAGATCGAAACGACACGCCTCTTCTTTTCTGATGGTCCTAAAAAAGACTGGCCGGTAACAGATGATATTTATGGTGCTATTTTTGTCACCAAAGATAAGAAGATCCAAGTTTGTGGCCTTTCACCAAACCAGGTATCCTTACTTGATGATACTTTTGAATTAGAATTTAAATAAAGAATATACTAGAAAACAGGCTGGATCTCAGCCTGTTTTTTAGTGTTGATAGCCAAAAAACCGAGCCACTCGCACTTGCGAGCAGCTCGGTTATGATAATACTATTTCTTTTTGCTCTTTAGAGCTTTGCGTTTAGCTTTTTCAAGTTTACGCTGGCGAGCTTTTTCAGCTCGTTTCTTTTCTTCACGTTCACGTTGGATCTTAAACGGATTGTTGATCACAAGTGTTTGAACAACTGAAAAGGCGTTTGTGATCACCCAGTACAATGAAAGGGCTGCGGGCACATTTAACGCGGTAAAGAAGATGATCAGTGGCATCCCATAAGTCATCATCGTTGTCATCATGTTTTGTTCTGGTTGAGCTTTGACACTTAACCAAGAGGTTGCAAACGTAAATAACGCTGCTAAAACTGGCAAGATGAAGTATGGGTCACGCCCACCTAATTGCATCCACAAGAAATGCCCTGTCTTCAAAGTTTCTGACCGATAGATCGCTTGATATAAGGCGATCAAGATCGGCATTTGAACTAAGATCGGTAAACATCCAGCTACTGGATTGACCCCAGCTTCGGCATAGAGCTTTTGTTGTTCTTCCCGCATCTTTTGCATGGATTCAACATCTCTATCTGGATATTTAGCTTGCAATTCCTTTAATTTTGGTTGCAATTCACTTGTTTTACGCATGCTGCGCATTTGATAGATCATCAACGGTAAGATCACGATCCGTATGATAATGGTAAAGATCACGATCCCCCAGCCATAATTATGACCAAAAATGTTGCTCAAGGCTTCGATCGCCCGAATAAAGTTCCATACGATGTAATGATCCCAGATCCCAGTACTTTGGGCATTGACCGGATCAGTACTACAGCCGCTCAAAAAGAGCATTAAACCTAAAACGCTAATAACAGCGGCTAGTCTTTTCCCTTGCTTCATTTGCATTTACCTCACTTCGCAAATTGATCATCCGACAATACTCTTGCCAAGTGCAAAACATGGATCAAATTCTTCTTTGCATCAGCTGTTGAGATCCCAGCAGCACTTGGGCGCGCGATCACGATAAAATCGCAATCTTGTTTTAGCTGCGGCTTTAATTCAGTCAAGCTCTGCCGAATCCGACGCTTGACCCAGTTACGCGCGACAGCATTCCCGATCTTTTTACCGACGGAAATTCCGACGCGAAAATGCTTTTGCTCGGGCTTTTCGATCATGTAGACCACAAACATGCGGTTCGCACATGACTTACCCTGGGTAAAGACTTCTTGGAACTCCGCTTCTTTCTTGACGCGGTATGATTTTTTCATGACCCATCTCCAAATGATTTGAAAAGTCCGCATACACTAAAAAAGACCACTGACGGTCCAGTGGCCTATGCAGACAATACTTTTCTACCTTTACGGCGTCTACGTGCTAACACATTACGACCGTTGCTTGTACTCATGCGTTTACGGAAACCGTGTACGCGTTGGCGATGGCGTTTCTTAGGTTGGTAAGTTCTTTTCACAACAGAACACCTCCTTTTATACAATGTTACTTAATATCCTACAAAAATCGTAGCTTGATGTCAAGTTCAGACTTACTTTGTAATACTACCATATCTTAGCTAAAATTCAAAGTTTTTTTTCAGTTTTCATGACAAAAAAGTACTACTTTGGCTGTGCTTTTTATGCACATTTTATCCACTTTTACATTTTTTAGCTGTCGATAAAATTTTTACATCCACAGCATAATCCCCAAAACCATCCACAAATCACAGCCTGTCAATATCGACCTGTCAATTTGTAAATAACCCTATGTGTATAACTCTCGTATCTTTTGAATATCAAGGGTTACAGCTTTTGAACTTTTCTGTGAATAACTTTTTAAAATAATTTACACATCCACAATTTTTCACAACTTGTGGATAAGTTAATTAACACCCTGTGATTTATTTTTTACTTTTTTTCCCCAACCTGTGGAAAACATTTTTTTTTAATGCTACAATAGGAGCATGCAAACTTTATCAAAAAGGAGGGATCTTAGTGCTTGATCTTGAAACTTTATGGCAGTATATCCGCGATAAATTCGAAGCTGAATTTTCGCCGATCGCATTTACCACTTGGATCGCATCGGCACGACCACTACAGCTCACCGATAATACTTTAGTCGTTGAAGTGGCCTCTAAATTGCACCAAGACTACTGGAAACAAAATATTATTCCTCAGATCACTTCACTGCTTGCAGATAATCTTTTAACTAAGATCACGATCCTAGTTAAAACGGTCGACGAGCCCAATCCTTTGGCCGAAGCTCAGACCGAGCCTAAAGTCAGGTCACTTGAGCCTAAGCTAGCTGTACCTAAAAAAAGCACCCCACTAAATGACAAATACACGTTTGAATCATTTGTGGTCGGTAAAGGCAATCAGTTGGCACATGCAGCTGCACTTGCAGTCGCTGAAGAGCCTGGTGTCTTCTATAATCCGTTGTTCTTTTATGGTGGAGTAGGTCTAGGTAAGACCCACTTGATGCATGCGATCGGGCATCAGATGTTAGAAAATAATCCTAACGCCCGTGTCAAATACGTCACTAGCGAATCGTTTGCCAATGATTTCATCAATTCGATCAAATCTAAGCATCAAGAAGAGTTTCGCCAAGAATACCGCAATGTTGATCTCTTATTAGTTGATGATATCCAATTTTTCTCAGATAAAGTTGGAACGCAAGAGGAATTTTTCCACACATTCAATGCTCTCTACGACGATAAAAAGCAGATCGTTCTTTCTTCAGATCGCCTACCAAACGAGATCCCTAAGCTTCAACAACGCTTAGTCTCGCGTTTCAAATGGGGATTATCTGTTGATATCACCCCACCCGACTTGGAAACGCGGATCGCTATTTTGCGTAACAAAGCTGAAACCGAACACCTTAAAGTCCCTGATGATACTTTAAGCTATATTGCTGGTCAGATCGATTCCAATATCCGTGAATTAGAAGGAGCATTGATGCGGGTCCAAGCTTATGCTAAGCTAAATGGTCAGCCCGTTTCAACGAGCTTAGCGGCAGAAGCTTTACAAAGCTTAAATGGTGCTCCACAAGCCAAAGAGCTGTCGATCGCGATGATCCAAGAGAAAGTTGCTAAGTTTTTCCACGTTACTGTAGCTGAACTCAAAGGAAAAAAACGTGTCAAAACGATCGTCATCCCACGCCAGATCGCAATGTATCTCGCGCGTGAATTGACCGAAGCTTCTTTGCCTAAGATCGGACAAGAATTTGGTGGCAAAGATCATACCACGGTCATTCATGCACATGAAAAGATCAGTGAGGCACTCAAAAGCGATGAAGAGCTCAAAAAAGAGGTCGCTAAATTGCGGGCTGAATTACACAGTTAACAACTGCCTGTGAATTAGTGTGGATAAACCCTAATAGTTATCCACAAGTTATCAACAGGTGATTTCATAGATCATCAAAGGTTTTAGGGCTTTTTCCACAGTATAAACAGCCCCTACTATTACTACTAACTTTATTAATAATATATATTTAACAAACAGGAGGAATTTTGCCTTATGAAATTTACGGTACATAGAACAGCTTTCATCCAATACCTAAATGATGTTCAACGTGCTATCTCATCTAAAGCTGCTTTAGAGATCTTGTCTGGGATCAAACTCGATCTTTCTGAAGATGGTTTAACGATGACAGGAAGTAACTCTGATATCTCGATCGAGACCGTGATCTCGATCGCTGATGAAAATGCAGCTTTAAACATTGAAAAAACTGGGAGCGTAGTTTTACCAGCTCGTTTCTTCAATGAGATCGTTAAAAAGTTACCTGAAGACAGTTTGAGTGTTGAAGTAAATGATCGTTTCCAAGCAACGATCAGATCTGGCTCAGCAGAATTTATCATCAATGGTCTCGATCCAGATGATTATCCACATTTACCAGAGATCGATTCACGTGAACAATTGACGTTACCAGGTGATGTATTAAAACAAGTGATCAATCAAACTGTGATCGCAGCTTCTAAGCAAGAAACACGCCCGATCTTGACGGGGATCCATTTAGCGATCAAAGATGGCCAACTTTTAGCTGTAGCAACCGACTCACACCGTTTGAGCCAACGAAAACTTACTTTAAATGGTGATAGTGCTGCTGATTACGATATCATTGTCCCAGGGCAATCAATGAATGAGTTAGCTAAGATGTTAGGTGATCTAAGCGAAGACATCGAGATCCAGATCTCAGAAAATCAGATCCTCTTCATCTTAGGCAATACGTCCTTTTACTCACGTTTACTTGAAGGAAACTACCCTGACACGGAACGTTTGATCCCTCAAAACTCAACCACAACGTTAGAGATCAATGCACCTACTTTCTTACGTGCGATCGAACGTGCTTCGTTACTTTCACACGAAGGGCGCAATAACGTGGTCAAATTATCGATGCAAGCTAGTGCGGCCAAAGCAACACTTTACAGCAATTCCCCTGAAGTCGGGAATGTTGAAGAAGAATTGACCTTCAACAAACTTGAAGGAAATGATCTAGACATCTCCTTTAACCCTGACTATATGAAAGATGCTTTGCGTTCCTTTGGACAAAGTGAAGTGACCTTGAACTTTACGATGCCACTGCGTCCTTTTACCTTGGTCCCAAGTGAAGCTCAAGGCGAATTCATCCAATTGATCACCCCAGTTCGAACCGTCTAAAATATTTGTGCTTTAGAGGCCAAAAGCGAGTGGTATTTGACCGCTCGCTTTTTATTTTTCTCTAAAAGGTATAAATGGAATTTAGAACGCATATATTCAATTTCTAGGCCAGTTTTATCGTCTAGGGTGTCATAACACTCAGATAGGTCAAATTAGCTCAGAACGCGTTTAATTGGTTTCCATGATTGTGTTTAGTTTTTAAAAAAGGTATAATTTAATGAGTACTAAAAGGAAAGCGAGGCATTTTTTTGAAAGAAGAAATTCACTTAAAAACACCGCATATCACCTTAGGCCAGTTGCTTAAAATTGCGGACTTAGTTTCTTCTGGCGGGCAGGCAAAGTGGTTCTTACAAGAATACGCTAATGACATTTTAGTCAATGGTGAGCCAGAAAACCGTCGTGGACGCAAGCTTTATCCTGGAGATAGTGTTGAGATCAAAGATCAAGGCAGCTATCTATTGAAAGAAAGCTAGCTAAGGCAATGTATTTAGAAGAGCTGGACCTTCGCAATTTCCGTAACTATCAAACGGTAGCGGTCAAATTTTCACCGCAGATAAATGTCTTGATCGGAAAAAACGCTCAGGGCAAGACCAACCTGTTAGAGGCGATCTATGTTTTAGCGATGGCGCGTAGTCATCGGACCAATAATGAGCGTGAGTTGATCAGCTTTAAACAAAAAGAGGCATATTTAAGTGGGCGCGTGATGCGTAAGTTAGGTAGCTTGCCGTTAGAGATCAGTTTGAGCCGTAAAGGTAAGAAGGCCAAAGTCAATCATCTCGAGCAAGCACGCTTATCTCAGTATATCGGTAATTTGAATGTGATCTTGTTTGCGCCAGAAGATCTCAGCTTAGTCAAGGGGTCACCCGCGATCAGACGCCGCTTTATCGATATGGAATTTGGTCAGATCGACCCACGCTACCTCTACAATTTGACGCGGTATCGCACGATCTTAAAGCAACGAAATAATTATCTAAAACAACTCCAGCAAAAAAAGGCGACGGATACGCTCTATTTAGAGGTCTTGTCGGAACAACTAGCGCAATTTGCTGGGGCGATCATTGTGAAACGACTAGAATTTTTAGCGGAACTTGAGCGCTATGCAAAAGAGATCCATAGTCAGATAACACAGGACAAAGAGCAGTTAGCTTTTAGTTATGAAAGTAGTTTGAAAGAACCAAGTCAGGCTACTGAAAATGAAATTACCGAAGCATTAAAAAAAGGCTTTGCAAATTTACAACAAAAAGAAATTTTTCAAGGGACGACCCTTTTAGGCCCACATCGCGATGATGTTGTATTTAAGATCAACGAACAAAATGTTCAGATCTATGGTTCGCAGGGGCAACAGCGAACGACAGCGTTATCGGTCAAATTAGCAGAGATCGAATTGATGAAAAGTAAGACAGGCGAATACCCGATCTTATTGCTTGATGATGTGTTGTCTGAGCTTGATGGAAATCGGCAAACACATTTGTTGAAGACGATCCAAGGGCGCGTCCAAACCTTTTTAACGACACCTGGATTAAATGATATCACCCAACAGTTGATCAAAGAACCAAAGATTTTTCATATTGATGATGGCCAGATCTCTGAAAACTCAGAAATGGCTGAAAATCACATCGACTGGATTTCAGAAGATGAAAATAAAGTTGTTACATTTTATCCAAAGAATGAAAAATCCAAGAAAGGACAGTCTACATAGAGATGTAGCGGGTACTAAACGTGACAGAAAAAGAAACGCTTGAAGAAGTAAAGGAAGAAAAAGCAAAAGAATATGATGCCAGTCAGATCCAAGTCCTTGAAGGCTTAGAAGCCGTGCGCAAGCGTCCTGGGATGTACATTGGCTCGACTAGCTCACAAGGCCTACACCACTTAGTATGGGAGATCATCGATAACGGGATCGATGAAGCTTTAGCGGGCTTTGCTGATGAGATCAATGTGATCGTGGAAAAAGACAATAGTATCACGGTCAAAGATAATGGACGTGGGATCCCGGTCGATATCCAAGAAAAAACAGGCCGTCCAGCGTTAGAAACCGTCTTTACTGTGCTTCATGCCGGTGGAAAATTTGGCGGTGGTGGTTATAAAGTCTCCGGTGGTCTCCACGGGGTCGGGGCTTCGGTCGTTAATGCCCTTTCAACGAACTTAGATGTTCAAGTTAGACGTGAAGGAGATACAAATGTCTATGGGATGGACTTTAAACTCGGTAAAGTCGACCATGTGATGGAAGTCGTGGGGCAAAGTCGACCGCATGAACACGGGACGACAGTGCATTTCTTGCCTGATCCCGATATCTTTACGGAAACAACTGTCTATGACATCAAAGTTTTGACGACGCGGATCCGTGAGTTGGCCTTTTTGAACAAGGGCTTAAAGATCACGATCGATGATATGCGCCCAGAAGAACCGACCCATGAAGAATTCCACTATGCTGGTGGAATCAAACACTATGTGGAATTCTTAAACAAGGGCAAAGAAGTTCTTTTTGATGAACCGATCTATGTGGAAGGCCAACAAAAAGGCATTACAGTTGAAGTGGCATTACAATACACCGATGATTTCCACTCTAACTTATTGACTTTTACTAACAATATCCACACTTATGAAGGTGGGACTCATGAATCAGGATTCAAGACTGCTTTGACACGTGTTATCAACGATTATGCACGTAAATCGGGCCAGTTAAAGGAAAATGAACCTAACTTGTCTGGTGAAGACGTCCGTGAAGGCTTGACTGCAGTTGTTTCAGTCAAGCACCCTGATCCTCAGTTTGAAGGGCAAACTAAGACTAAATTGGGTAACTCCGATGCTAGAGCGGCGACAGATAAGACATTTTCCGAAACATTCAGCAAGTTCATGCTGGAAAATCCAAATGTGGCACGCCGGATCGTGGAAAAAGGGATGTTGGCTGCTAAGGCTCGTGTCGCAGCTAAACGAGCACGTGAAGTTACGCGTAAGAAAAATGGCCTTGAGATCTCTAATTTGCCAGGTAAATTAGCTGATAACACCAGCAAAGACCCTGAGATCTCAGAATTATTCATCGTCGAAGGGGACTCCGCGGGTGGTTCAGCTAAGCAAGGGCGTTCACGTTTGACCCAAGCTATCTTACCGATCCGTGGCAAGATCTTGAATGTGGAAAAAGCTACATTAGATCGGATCTTGGCCAATGAAGAGATCCGTTCATTATTCACAGCTTTAGGCACAGGCTTTGGAGATGACTTTAACGTGGATAAAGTAAATTACCACAAATTGATCATCATGACCGATGCCGATGTCGACGGAGCCCATATCAGAACCTTATTGTTGACGTTGTTTTACCGCTTTATGCGTCCAATGATCGACCGAGGCTATGTTTATATCGCACAGCCACCATTGTATCAAGTGCGCCAAGGCAAGATGAT
The DNA here is from genome assembly GCF_003288115.1 of Ligilactobacillus murinus. Classification (NCBI taxonomy): domain Bacteria; kingdom Bacillati; phylum Bacillota; class Bacilli; order Lactobacillales; family Lactobacillaceae; genus Ligilactobacillus; species Ligilactobacillus murinus. The sequence continues at coordinate 1,795,256 of NZ_CP023565.1, forward strand.
CCGTTACATCGACACAGATGAAGAATTAGAAGAAGTATTAGGTCAATTACCACCAAGTCCAAAACCAGTTATTCAACGTTACAAAGGTTTAGGTGAAATGGATGCTGAACAATTGTGGGAAACTACGATGGATCCAGAAAATCGGCGCTTATTACGGGTCGAATTATCGGATGCGATGGAAGCAAATGAAGTCTTTGAAATGTTGATGGGCGATCAAGTTGGCCCAAGACGTCAATTTATCGAAGAAAATGCAACTTTCGTGGACAATTTGGACGTTTAATGAAAGCAGGAGAATAAGTTCTGCACATAATGCACAAAATAGTGTGAATAAACTGTGTATAAGTTAAAAAGTAAGAAAAGAAGTGGAGGCACAGGACGTGGTAGAAGTACCTAACAGAATTAGCAATGTTGATTTATCCAAAGTCATGCGGACCTCATTTTTAGATTATGCGATGAGTGTTATCGTTGCGCGCGCTTTGCCTGATGTGCGTGATGGCTTGAAGCCTGTTCACCGCCGGATCTTATACGGTATGAATGAATTAGGTGTGACTCCGGATAAACCATATAAGAAATCAGCCCGGATCGTTGGGGATGTTATGGGTAAGTACCACCCGCATGGGGACTCGGCGATCTATGAATCGATGGTCCGGATGGCGCAAGATTTTAGCTACCGTTATCTCTTAGTTGATGGTCATGGTAACTTTGGTTCGGTCGATGGTGACGGGGCCGCTGCGATGCGTTATACCGAAGCTAGGATGTCTAAGATCACGTTGGAGATGTTGCGTGATATCAACAAAGACACGATCGATTTTCAGCCAAACTATGATGGGACCGAACGTGAACCTGAAGTTTTACCCGCTCGTTTCCCTAACCTATTAGTCAACGGGGCGACCGGGATTGCAGTTGGGATGACGACAAATATTCCACCCCATAACTTGGCTGAAGTTATTTCAGCTTTGCATGTGTTGATGGAAAATCCCGATGCAACGACTGCCGACTTGATGGAAGCTTTACCAGGGCCTGATTTCCCGACTGGTGGGATCGTGATGGGCAAATCTGGGATCAGAAAAGCTTATGAGACTGGGAAAGGCTCGGTTACTTTACGGGCCAAAGTTGAGATCGAGGAATTAAAAAATGGTCGTGAACAGATCATTGTGCATGAGTTACCATACATGGTCAATAAGGCTAAATTGATCGAGCGGATCGCTGAATTAGCTCGCGATAAAAAGATCGAAGGGATCACCGATATCAAGGACGAATCTGACCGTGAAGGGATGCGCATCACGATCGATGTGCGCCGAGATGTCAGTGCTTCGGTCGTATTGAACAATCTATACAAATTGACCTTGATGCAAACGGCATTCAACTTCAACATGTTGGCGATCGTTAATGGGACGCCACGGGTCTTGAGTCTAAAGCAGATCTTGACCTATTACTTGAAACATCAAGAAGAAGTCATTCGGCGGCGAACACAATTTGACTTGAAAAAAGCGCAAGCACGAGCCCATATCTTAGAAGGTCTCCGGATCGCCTTAGACCATATCGATGCGATCATCAACATCATCCGTAATTCAAAGAGCGGTGATATCGCTAAAGATCGCTTGATGAATGAATATCATTTGAGTGATAAACAAGCCCAAGCGATCTTGGATATGCGTTTAGTTCGTTTGACTGGTCTGGAACGTGAAAAAGTTGAAGCTGAATATCAAAAGACGATGGAAGCGATCGCCGATTACAAAGATATTTTAGCGCACGAAGAACGGATCTATCAGATCATTTATCAAGAATTATTGGAGATCCAAGAGCGCTTTGGCGATGAGCGCCGGACTGAACTTATGGTCGGCGAAGTCTTGAGCATTGAAGATGAAGACTTGATCGAAGAAGAAAATGTCGTGATCACTTTGACGCATAACGGCTATATCAAGCGTTTGCCAACAAGTGATTTTAAAGCACAACGGCGCGGTGGTCGTGGCGTTCAAGGTATGGGCGTGCATGATGATGATTTCATTGAGCACTTGATCACGACTTCGACCCACGATGAATTGTTGTTCTTCACAAATGTGGGTAAAGTTTATCGCATGAAGGGCTATGAAGTCCCAGAATATGGTCGTGCTGCTAAGGGGATCCCTGTGATCAACTTGCTTGACCTCGATAAAGAAGAAAAGATCCAAACAGTGATCAACGTTGAAGCTGCGAAGCGTGATGATTCGCACTTCTTATTCTTCACTACGGTCAAAGGTACGGTCAAACGGACTTCCGTGACTGAATTTGGCAATATCAGAAAGAATGGGTTAAAGGCGATCTCGTTACACGATGGCGATGAATTGATCCACGTTTCGATCACAGATGGTGAGCAAAATATCATCATTGCAACGCATGGTGGTTACGCAGTCAGCTTTGCTGAAACAGCTGTCCGCCCAATGGGACGCTCGGCAGCTGGGGTCCGCGGTATCCGCTTGCGTGATGAAGATCATGTCATCGGAGCTTCGATCTTGCGTTCTGACAGTAAAGTCTTTGTCATCTCTGAAAAAGGCTTTGGTAAGCAAACACCGGCTAGCGAATATCCGATCAAAGGCCGTGGTGGTAAAGGTATCAAGACCACAAATATCACTGCTAAAAACGGTAATCTCGCTGGTATGACAACAGTCAATGGGGATGAAGACATCATGGTCATCACTGATAAGGGTGTCATGATCCGCTTTAACCTCGCTAATGTTTCCCAAACTGGTCGGGCCACACTTGGGGTCAAGTTGATCAACTTGGATGATGATGCTACGGTTTCAACAATGGCTAAAGTCGAAGCTGAACCCGTCGAAGAAGAAGAAACGACTGAAGAATAAAACTGTGGATAATTAAAATTTATTCTAAAAATAATTTATCCACAAAAAAATCCACGGTACTCTTAAGAGTGCTGTGGATTTTTTTTGTCTATAGCTAATTATTTACGGATAACACTGATCCGTTCTTGGATATGGTCACCTTTTTGGATCTCATCTGCCATGGCAAGCGCATAATCAGCATAACTGATGATGCTTTCACCACGATCGTTAAGGGTCAATTCTTCACCAGCGAGGATGTATTCACCCGTACGTTTTCCGTCAACTTGGAGATCGGCAGCTGGACTGATGAAAGTCCAAGCAACATCATCATGTTTGCGTAATTCGGTTAAGGCATCAGTTTGAGCTTTGGCTAAAGCGTAAAATTCAGCTGGAAAATCTGGAGTATTGACTAACTGAGTCTTGTGTTCTGGATCAACATAGAGGCTACCGGCACCACCAACGATGACCAAACGCTTATCTGTCTTGCTCAAAAGCGAGGTTAGGTGTTTGATAACGTCAACGTGAAGATGAAGTGTTTCTGGTCTCCAAGTTCCAAACACAGAAACAACGATCTCAAATTCAGCAAGATCGGCTTTAGTGAGATCAAACAGATCTTTTTTTAATGTATGTTTGTGCCCCCGTTGTATTTTCATCTCTGCGCCCAAAACCAGTAACATCATAGCCACGAGCAACTAATTCCTTGATAACGTGGCCAGCGATCCGACCATCAGCACTAATTACAGCAACTTTTGTCATAATAAATTCCTCCATTTGGTTGTAACTTTTGTTATTACATCTGTTTGATGATCTTAGTCTAGCTTCTTTTTAATGTAATGTCAATAGTTACAACTAGAAAATATTTTATTTTTTTGTGTTTACCTATAATTAGCGGAAATAATTTTTTTGGAAAAAAGAAAAAAATTTCGCCAGCAATTGCGTATTTATAAAGTGTAGCCGTAGTTCAAAATCCCTTGCAAAATAGTTTTAATAATGTTATAATTCTATTTCGTGAGTATCTAAACAAAATTAGCTTTAGATTCTCCTTGTTCTTACTTTAGATAAAGAACCAATAGTCCATAAGGAGGTGCAAACAGTCATGACAAATTATGAAATTACTTACATCATCAACCCATCACTTGACGAAGCAGCTAAGAATGAATTAGTTGAACGTTTCGACAACATCTTGAAAAATGATGGTGCTGAGATCGTAGAATCAAAAGACTGGTCTAAGCGTCGTTTTGCTTACGAAATTGGTGGTTTCACAGAAGGTGTCTACCACATCGTAAACATCAAAGCTGAAAACGCAGACGCTATCAACGAATTTGACCGTCTTTCCAAGATCAATGATGGTATCTTACGCCACATGATCGTTAAACGTGAAGACTAAGATAGACTATAAATAAAGTAAAGGAGGAAATGAACTTTGATCAATTCAGTTGTTCTAGTAGGTCGCTTGACCCGAGATCCTGAACTGCGCTACACGCCTTCAGGGGCAGCCGTGGCAAGCTTTACTGTCGCGATCGACCGTCGTTTCACTAACCAACAAGGTCAACGTGAAGCTGATTTCATCAATTGTGTAATGTGGCGTAAAGCAGCTGAAAACTTTGCTAATTTTACCCACAAAGGTTCCTTAGTAGGAATCGAAGGCCGGATCCAAACCCGTTCTTATGAAAATCAGCAAGGTCAACGTGTTTATGTTACTGAAGTTTTAGCTGAGAATTTCTCACTTTTGGAATCCAAGGCTGAATCAGAAAGGTATCGTGCCCAACACGGCAGCAGTAACGCTAATGTGCAAGGTTCAGCTCCTTCAAATGATATGCAGTCATCTAATCCATTTGGGACTCCAGCAAATAATCAGACAAATGATGCTTTTGGTGGTAGTGGTTTTGATACCACTTCAAACAATAGTAACAATGCGGCTGATCCATTTGCCGGTGGGCAACAGATCGATATCTCAGATGATGACTTACCATTCTAAAATTGACAGGAGGGAAATCTAATGCCACAACAAAGAAGAGGCGGACGTCGCCGTCGTAAAGTTGACTTCATCGCTGCTAACCACATCGAATACATCGACTACAAGGATACAGATCTTCTTAAGCGTTTCATCTCAGAACGCGGTAAGATCTTGCCACGTCGTGTAACAGGTACTAGCGCAAAGAACCAACGTAAACTTACAGTTGCGATCAAACGTGCACGTATCATGGGCTTATTGCCATTCGTTGCCGAAGATTAATCAAAAAACGTCTCATTACGAGGCGTTTTTTTGTTGGGGAAGATTTTTTTGAAAAAAGTTTTTAAAAATTTCGTTTTTTAAAGGCGAACTATTATATTCTTTGGTTGGCTATTATACGATTTAGTGGTTGAAGAGTGAAAGAATATAGTGGTAAAGCCTAGATTTGTAAAGATGTAACGCTGTATGTGGATAAAGTTGTGGAAAACTTTAATGTAATAACCGAACTTTATCTATTATGAAAAAAATATAATTTAAATTCTTAAGAAAAAATCAATAAAAAAGTTAGCCATTTTGGGTCATTTAGGTGTATTATAGATATGTAGATTGATGATGAATCAATCTTCTCCCCTTTTTATGTAGTAAGTGATAACTATCTTAGATTTACTTTAGGATAGTATTTCCCCAATAACATAACCTTTTTCTCCGTGATTTTCCCCGATCACGGAGTTTTTTTATATTCATAAAAACATAGGACTATACGCCAAGGTGTTTGCAAACAATGAACGCGGGAGCCACCACGATGTAACAACATCATGGCCGCTCCCGCGTTGCGGTTATACTCAGCGATGACTAGTGAAACTAGTTTATCTCGAAAGTCTTAGCAAACTCAGTACCATTTGAAAGTACCGTAAAGTTTCTAAAGTCGATCGTGGTCGATGCATCGAGTTTAGAAGCTAGGCGCATTGGATCGTCAATTTGGATATTTTGGGTGGTAAGCCAAGATATCACTTGAGGGATCGCTTGTGTTTCGCTATTTAGTAACTGGATCTGGCGGTCGTCAGTTAACTCGAGTATTAGAGAAAAGATGAAGCGTTCAGTCAGTTTGGGTAACGGTCGGAGCGTGATCTTAGCCAGATACATTCCCAGGCAAGCCCGAATGGTCTGGTCGGGTGACAGGGTGAGCATTAAATTGTCGTGGTCATCGAAGAGCTTGAGATGTGTTGTTTCAAACTGTGTTTTCGCAAAAGCAAGTGAATTTTTGCGAAATAAAATTGCAAGTGGCAGTTGGCGATTGGTTCCGTAAAAGGGCTGGCCATTAAATTCAAGTGTAGTGAAAATTGGTGCGGTATACAAATTAGTAGCTAAATCGGTAAAAACGATTTTTTTCATATTTGCCCCCATTTCTATGGATCAACTAACATAATTTATAAACGTCATCTTCTGCCCACTAGCTCCATTCTAATGATAAGTGATATTGCCTAAGTGAGACAAGCGCTCTTTATAGAAGAAATGTGGTATTATGGAATAAAATAGCAATGAGGGTGAAAAAATGGTCAAAGGTTTGGTTTTAAGTGCAATAATTTTTGTTATAGGGGCGTTTGAACTTTATGCAACATATCGCTATTATCACAAATTAGTCGTGGCAGATCGCAAAAATATGCTTTCTAGTAGTCGTTTGTGGTTAGGTATCATCAGTGGGGGCTTGTTATGCGCACTCGGGATCTTTTCAGCTTTAGGTGTATTACAAGGTGCATAGCTTGAGAAAATAGAGACTGTTATATAGGTAAAAAGACATCTTCGAATGGCATGGCACTATGTCCCGTCAAGTATACAGTTTAAATAGACGCAGTTTGTAAAATTAAGTTAGAAAAATAAAAAGCCATTTGTGATAGACTTTGAGTATGAAGTGAACCCCCTAAGTTGGACAAAGGAATCTGACTTAGGGGGTTTTACTATGACTAAATTTTCTTTTGAGGATAAGTTGCAGGCTGTAAATATGTATCTAAGAGGCTATGGAAGTAACACAGTAGCTAAAGTTTATAAAGTGAAGAATCACTCAAATATCCTTATGTGGGTCAAACGATATCAAAAATATGGTATTGATGGGTTAAAAGTTCGCTACCCTAAATACGATTACGATGGAAATTTTAAGCTCAACGTTTTAAACTGGAGAAAAAGACATAAGGCTTCCTATCCGGAAACAGCACTTCAGTTTGATATAAGTAATCCTGGGACGATCGCGACTTGGCAACGTAAATTGGATACTAAAGGTGTTGATGCCTTATTTACTAGAAGAGGACGGGCTAAACACATGACGACCAACAATAATAAACAAGCAGAAAAATCAGAATTATCTGAATTAGAACGTTTACGAGCTGAGAATCGTGCTTTACGGGTTGAAAATGAATACTTAAAAAAACTCGATGCCTTGGTTCAGAAGCGCGGACATCGCAAGAAAAATATCAAATCATCCAAGAATTAAGGCAAAAATTTAAATATACATTGGATGAAATACTACCTTACACTAGTCTTAAACGTAGTACATTTTACTATCAAGCCCAACGAATAAACAGGCGAAAAAATAAAGATGAGGAGCTATTAAAGCTTATAAAGGAGGTCAAATCAAAGATCTATGTACAGATGAAATAGTAAGCTATAGTATCAGTAAGCATCCAACAACAGCCTTCGTGGTAAAACCGTTGGATGCATTGATAAAACTTAGACCTAAATTAAACTATCGTATGACTCTCCATAGCGATCAAGGTGTCCAATATCAGAGTGTCCAATGGCGAAAGAAGCTAAAAGAAAATAGGATCTTTCAAAGCATGTCTCGTAGGGCAACGTGCTTAGATAATGCACCCATGGAAAGTTTTTTCCACACAATGAAAGTAGAGCTATATCACAATAAAGAATATACAACACAAGAAGAGTTGGTCAAAGCAATGATCAGCTATTACAATAACGAACGGATAAAGGTCAAACTAAAAGGCAAGATACCGGTAGAATACCGACATCTTGCCTTAAGAAATATAGTCTAAATAGAGTGTCCAACTTAGGGGGTTCACTTCAAAGAAGTTTTTCCTTTCTTCCGTCAACCAGCTTACTAGTGCTGGAAAGTTGTCAAGAACGAAGCCTCACAGAGGCTCTAACAGAGTCTCTAGCTCGATTACGATCTTGACAACACCCCCATATAGCGGGGAAACAACCAAGCTAAAATTTATACAATTGTGCAAATCGGTTTAGCTCTTCTAGTTCACGTTCTTCGCTATAAGCATCTTCAAGAGCCGTAAAAGGAATCAATCCTAATTTTTGCATGTCATCAGCAAGCTGAAGTCGAATTATATACGGTAAATTATCATCTTCTGCAATCCCATGCTTTTCAACGACTTCTTTAACGTAAGTTCTAAAAAAGTTGCTCTTAAAGAAAGCACGCAAATCAGAATTTTTATAGCTAGTCCACAAGCTAGCAGTTTTAGGATAATCCATAACTTTTCTCTCCTTTCTGATTACATCATATCATGTTTTTATTATATACCTGAATTGTCAAATTAAGTTAGAAAAAAACTACCTGCTCATTCGTAATATACTTTATGAATACTTCTAGTGGGGTTCTATAGTTTAAACTTTTACGTGGAATATTGTTCCTATAACTAGCTACTTGTTGGACATAGTCAGTGGAGAGATCACTGAGATCCATATCTTTTCCTAGTCCGTCTTTCCTAAGTAATCCATTCGTATGTTCATTTAGTGCACGTTGGTTAGGAGCACCTACATCAGCAAAGTAGGTACTGATATCATGCTTATTAGAAATATCTTTCCACTTAGAAAATTCCTTACCATTATCAAAAGTGATCGATTTAAAGAGCCCTTTAGGAGTAACAGAAAGTAAAGCATCAAGTTTCTCAAAGATAGCTTTATCCGTCTTATAGCGTGTATTCAAAATGATGACAGCCTTAGACTTTCGTTCAACTAATGTCATTACTGCACCACGATGGTTTTTACCTTGGATCGTATCAGCTTCAAGATGTCCAAATTCATTATGGTAATTGGGATAGTCCTGATGCCGCTCTGAAAGAGCCCGACCTAGTCGTCCAGCTTTTCCACGACGTTCAACGTAACCATTTGGATGTATTTTTCCTTTCATTGGAAGCAAGGTCACATCTAGAACGTTAGAACGCTTGAAGATGCGATAAAGCGTACGCATTGAGCAACTGATATGTTTTTCATTACGTCCGATGATCGTATCAGGAGTCCAACCTAGACTAACTTTTTCCTTGATGTACTCAAGTTCGTCATTAGGTAATACGATCGGTTTACGCCCAGACTTAGCTTTATTAGTCCGATAGTTTTCATAGTATTCAGAGATCGAATTCCCAGCATCTAAAAAACGATATACTCGATAAATAGTTTCAGCACTACGTTTTAAGGTTTTAGCTACAATATAGGCTTTAACACCTTGATTCCAAAAATTTTGTATGAAGGACAGTTCGCTTATGGTAAGATGATTATAGGTCATTTGTGATTTTCCTTTACTTTTGTTTGTCGATACTCAAAAGTCTATCACAAATGGCTTTTTATTTTTCTAACTTAATTTTACAAACTGCGATATATAAATGCCAAGCAATATTTTTACAAAATTGCTATAATCCTTGATATTAAAACGATATTTTATTTATAATTAAATTAAATAATGGAATAACTGTTCTATTTATAGATATATATTTAGAATTTATATTCTATCTTATAATAAAAACAGAATAAAGAGGGTATATAATAATGAAAAAAGATAAAAACATGCGCTGGCTAGCTACTACTAAAGAAGCAATTAATCAAATTTTACAAATCACTTCAACCACAAAAGGAAAAGATTCTCTTCAACTCCCTGATATTCAAGTTCTACTATATGCAATAAAAGAAATGAATTACGATAATGAAGTAAAATTGCCAAAGCAAAAAGATCTAGGCGAAAAATTAGGAATTACCGCTCGAAGAGTATCAATGGCAGTAACTAAACTAAAAAAATTGGGGTTCTTTACCAAACTTGAAGAAGCAAAAACTTACTATATAAATCCATTTTATTTTTATGTAGGAGATTATAGAGATTTACACCATAAATATGAAATCTGGAAAAAACTACGTCCAGATATTCAAAAAAACAATGACACTTTCAATAATCCTAACTATAATAATAAAGAAATTGACTTCAAAAAATGGTTACAATAGTGTTGCTGAAACAATAAGGAAACTGAAACAATGAAACAAGAATCAAAGTACTATAATCAAACAGAAATCGCTGATTTATTAGGCGTTAGCAAAGCCGCGATAAGCAGATATTTAAAGAAACTTAATGTTTCAGGAATTGAAGAAAATAAGTCTAAACTATATCCTGAAACAGTTTTGAAACAACTAAAAAAAGAAATAAAATCAGAAAACACAAATAAAAATACACCACCTTCAACAATTCAGTTACTTCAACAACAAATTGAACAATTAAAAGAAGAAAACAAGACTTTAATTAAATTGAAAATTTCTTTACCAAATTTGGAAAATGATAAAGCCCATATAATTGTGTAAAAGTTAAAAGGCCATGTAACAGCCCTTTTTACGGTACAATGTTTTTAACCACAAAAACATACCTAGGAGGACGTTACATGACCCAAGTACATTTTACACTAAACAACAAAGAGGTTCAAAGTATTATTGAACATTCGGTAAAAGATGATGTATCTAAAAACATTCTAACCACTATTTTCAATCAATTGATGGAAAATCAACGAACCGAATATATTCAAGCCGATGACTATGAACGATCAGAAAGTCGTCAGAGTCAAAGAAACGGCTATTACGAGCGAGATTTTACGACTCGTGTGGGTACACTTGAATTAAAAGTGCCTAGAACACGTGATGGTGAATTTGCACCGACGGTGTTTGAGCGTTATCAGCGAAATGAAAAGGCACTGCTCGCTTCCATGTTAGAGATGTATGTCTCAGGTGTTTCTACCCGTAAAGTTTCAAAGATTGTTGAAGAGCTCTGTGGAAAATCGGTATCGAAATCTTTTGTTTCTAGCCTGACTGAACAGTTAGACCCGATGGTCAACGAATGACAGAACCGTTCACTCTCAGGTACGAATTATCCTTATCTGATGACGGATGTTCTCTACATAAAAGTCCGAGAAGACCATCGAGTGCTTTCTAAGAGCTGCCATATTGCAGTCGGAATAACGGAAGATGGTGACCGTGAAATCATTGGCTTCATGATCCAAAATGAAGAAAGTGATGACACATGGTCCATCTTCTTTGACTACTTAAAAGAACGCGGTCTACAGGGGACAGAACTCATCATTTCTGATGCCCATAAAGGCCTAGTGTCTGCGATTCGTAAGTCCTTTACCAACGCAAGTTGGCAGAGATGCCAGGTCCATTTTTTAAGAAACATCTTCAGTTCCATTCCAAAAAAGAATTCAAAACCGTTTAGAGAAGCAGTAAAAGCAATCTTTAAGTTTACGGATATTGAACTCGCTCGAATAGCTAAGAATGCCTTAGTCGGTGAATATATCGACCAGTCTAAATATACAAAAGCTTGCGAAACATTGGATAATGGCTTCGAAGAAGCCTTTCAATATACGGTTATCGGAAATGGTCACAATCGGCTAAAAAGCACCAACCTTCTTGAACGACTGAACCAGGAAGTCCGCAGAAGAGAAAAGATTATTCGGATTTTTCCCAACCGAACGTCTGCCAATCGATTAATTGGAGCTGTCCTTATGGACCTTCATGACGAATGGCTCAGTTCTACAAGAAAATATATTAAGTTTGATCAATGAGAGACCGGTAAAACATTGTATAGTATTTTACACAGGATTATGGACTTGACTTGGAAAATATGATATATTGTTCTAAATTAATTTTATATTGAAAGAGATTTATTTATGTTTAATTTTCATAACTACTATATATCACAAATCGATGAGAGTGATTGTGGTGTTGCTAGTTTGGCGATGCTTTTAAAATATTACGGCTCAGATGTTTCATTATCTTATTTGAGAAACATAGCTAAAACCGATAAGGATGGCACAACAGCATTAGGAATCGTCAAAACTGCTCAGCAATTAAACTTCGAAACTAAAGCTATAAAAGCAGATATGCGATTATTTGATATTGCTGATCTTCACTATCCTTTTATTGCACATGTTATAAAAGACAATCAGCTTTTGCATTACTATGTTGTAATATCATCAAATAAAAAATATGTAACTATTGCTGACCCTGATCCATCAGTAAAGGTAAAAAAAATTTCCAAGAAAAAGTTTGCTTCAGAGTGGAGTGGAGTAGCTATATTCGTAACACCTTCAATCGAATATATACCTATCAAGGAAAGAAAAAAAGGGTTATTTTCACTATTCAACAATGTTTTTAAAAACAAAGCGCTATTAACAAATATAGTGCTATCTGCTACTTTGATGACTATCATTAGTATCTTGGGATCCTATTTTATCCAAGGCATAATTGATACATACATACCTAATGAATTAAGTACCACACTAGGCATAGTCGCTGTGGGTCTTCTGGTGTTCTATATGTTCAATTCTATTTTCATGTACTCTAAAGAATTTTTACTCATAATATTAGGACAACGGTTATCAATAGATATTATTTTGGGATATATTAGGCACGTTTTTAACCTTCCGATGGAATTTTTTGCCACTAGAAAAACTGGTGAAATAATATCCAGATTTAATGACGCAAGTAAAATTATTGACGCATTAGCGAGTGCTGTTTTATCTATGTTTTTAGACGTAGGCACTGTTTTTATTATAGGAATAGTTTTAGCTTTCCAAAGCTTAAAGTTATTTTTAGTGACCTTATCCGTACTTCCGGTATACATTTTAGTGATATTGATATTTGCTAACTATTTTGAAAAACTAAATTCACAACGAATGGAAAGTAATGCTACTGTTAGTTCTTCAATTATAGAAGATGTTAGAGGCATTGAAACAATCAAATCTTTGAATAGTGAACAGCAAAGATATCAACACATAGATATAGAATTTGTAGACTTTTTAAAAAAGAGTATGGAATATTCCAAAAAAGATATACTGCAACAAGCAATTAAATCTTTTATTCAACTAAGCTTAAGTCTAATCGTACTTTGGATTGGATCAAACTTAGTCATTTACAATAAAATGTCGTTAGGACAATTGATGACATATAATGCATTACTAGTTTATTTTACAACACCCCTACAAAATATTATAAATCTCCAACCCAAATTACAGGCTGCAAAAGTTGCTAATAATAGACTAAATGAGATATATCTTGTTAAAGGTGAACATGATGATAAACATTCAAGTACAAAAAGTCTCCATAATTCTAGTGGAAACATTCAATTTAATGATGTCTCATATAGATATGGATTTGGAAAAAACGTGTTAAACGATATAAATCTAACAATTAATTCAAACAAAAAAGTCACCTTTGTCGGTGAAAGTGGTTCCGGAAAATCAACTTTGGTTAAACTACTAGTTAATTTTTTTGAACCCACTTCGGGAAATATCACAATCGACAATCAAGATGTACAGCAATTTTCTAAAAAGGAACTACGTAGTTTTATTACCTATGTTCCCCAAAACCCATATGTTTTTTCAGGAACAATTTTGGAAAATTTAAAGCTTGGAAATAGACGTAATATTTCTGTGAATGACATCTTTAAGGCTTGTGAAATAGCAATGATCAAAGATGATATTGAAAAAATGCCTTTGCAGTATGACACGATTCTAGATGAGGAAGGACATACATTATCTGGTGGACAAAAACAACGTTTGACGATTGCTAGAGCATTACTATCACCTGCAAAAGTTTTAATCCTAGATGAATCAACTAGTGGTTTGGATACTCTAACAGAAAAGAAGCTTATCGAAAACCTAATTGGAATGTCAGATAAAACAATTATTTTCATCGCCCATAGATTAGCTGTAGCAGAAAAAACGGATACTATTTTTGTATTGAATAACGGAACTATAGTTGAACAAGGAACCCACCAGGAATTATTATCTAAAAAAGGGTTTTACTATAAATTGGTAAATAATTAATGGAGAAATTCATATGAAACAAGACTTTTTTGAAAGTAGTGCATTTTACTCAAAACGCTATAAAAATTTTTCTACATTATTGGTAATACCAATATTTTTAGTAGTTTGCTTCTGTATAGTAATTTCTATTTTTTGTAAAAAAGAAATTGTCATACAGGGATCTGGTAATATTCAACCCATATCAAAAATAGCGGTTATTCAATCTCAGCTTGATTTTCCCATCTCGAAAAATAATTTACAAGAAGGGAAAAAAGTAAAAAAAGGAGATACACTATTAATCTATAGAAATAAAAATCAAGATAGGGAAAATTATTTTGTTCAGCAAATAGATGCAGTTAAACAACAATTATCTTCCTTAGCTACTTTGAAATTAGGTGTAAAAAATAACATAGATACCTTTAATTTCAACGACGAATTCGGATATCACGAAGAATTAAATGCATACCTTAAACAACGAGATATTTATAGTAATGAAAACAATATCTTAAAAATTCAAAATTCAGATTCAGAAAAAAATAAAATTGCAGGTTATACTACTGCTACCAATGATGATAAACTATTTATTCTACAATCTGAAAAAATATCTGATATTTGTAAGGAAGAAAAAAAGTTACGACAATCGCTCAGTGAATTGGAAGTTAACTTAAAAGACTATAGTAATAATACTAAAATCACCGCTCCTACTTCTGGAATACTACATGTTAATCAGGAATATGACGGTATGCGTAAGGTTAACGTAGGTACTCCTTTAGCTGAAATATATCCTGATTTACAAAAAGAAAAAAAAGTTAAATTGGTAGCATATATATCTGAGAGAGATATTACTTCTATAAGAAAAGGACAGTTTCTCAAACTTAAATTTTCCACTAGCAATGTCACTCCTCTTAAATTGAAAGGAAAAATTACTAGCATTAGTATGACATCAACAAAAATTAACAATAGGGTTTTCTACATAGTTTCTGCTACTGCAAAAGTCCCTTCAAATATGCTTTCTAAAGTTAAGTACGACATGGAAGGAAATACTACTGTAAGTATAGGCAATATGTCATTTTTTGATTATTACAAAAATAAACTTTTGAATAAAAACATATATTAAATCTCAAAGGAATGATTTTAGATGCTTACTGCGTTAATTCTTGAAGGCAATTCAATGTACAGGCATAAATTGCAAAATATTATTCAAAATAGGATACGGGTAAATGATACTCTGGATGAATATGACATGGAAATTGCCATTTCTACTGACAATTTATCGGATATTCTTAATCATATAGCAGCACATAAGGATAAATCTTTCTTGATTTTTGTGGATATAGATACAGTGTCACATGATTTAAACATTTGGAAACAAATTAAAGATAACGTTGTATTTGCTGAGATAATATATTTATCAGATTCTTATAACTCTATCCAGAAAATTATAGCTGCTAGAGCTGAACCATTGGATATACTGTGCAAAAATTTAGCAGATGATTTTACTATACAAAGAGTGCGTGAAAATATCGATATCGCATTTGCTAGATATAAGAAAAATGTCTTAGCTAATTTAGCTAATTTTTTTTCGTATGAAATGACTCATGGACTTGTAGAACGAATACCGTTTGATCAGGTATATAGTATTGAGTCTATAATAGGCAATAACAAACAAGTGCGCTTAAATTATAGGAATCTTAAAGAAGATATATTAGGGAGTTTAAAGCATTTTGAAGAGCAATATGATTACTTACTTAGATGTAACAGAACTACCCTAGTTAATATTACAAATATTATCAGAATAGACAAAAAAAACAAGTCGTTAACTCTATCAAATGGGCAAATATATCCGATAAGTACAAGAAGATTTAAAAACACCATAAAAATTTTAGGACAGACCTAATTCAAAGAGCAATATTAAATGCCTGATTTATTGTATTTAGTGTCAATATCTGTCTAGAATTATACACTAAATACAATAAATTGCCCGATAATTCTTTTTTTAACTACTATTCTTAAATAACTGTATACTTCTAATTGTTAAGAGATATCAATTTAATTTGGAGGGAAGCAATTATTATGAATAATGCTGAATTAAATTTGTTTGAAGAATTATCAACTAGTGATTTGCAAAATATCGTTGGTGGGAAACGAGGTTTAGGCTATCATATTGTTGACGCAGTTGTTAGTTTTGGGAAAGGTTTTTTGGACGCTTTTTAAGATTATCAGTGATACAAAAAGGAGAGTAACGAAATGGAAAATTTACAAATGTTTGACGTTATGACTGAAGAGGAATTAACAGAAATTAATGGTGGCTATAACCGTTTAGCTGGTCAAATTGGACACTATACAGGCAAAGCCGTTATTGTCGGCGCTACAGTAGTAGGTATTGCAGCCCTCTTCTAATAGCTAAGAGGTGGAAAAATGAAAAAAAATACTTTAGGAAAGCTTGTTGTCGCATTATTATTTGCGATAATTGTGTTAAAGATGCTTTTTGTGCCAGGTCCTATTTCCATCGGAACAATGGTAGCACTTGGATTGGGAATCTTAGCTGCTTTGGGATTCTCTTTACAAAAATTTATTAAAACAAATAGTTAAGATGAGGCTGGGACATGAGTCTCTGTTTACAAGAAAACCACCCGAACTTTTTCGGCACTATGTCCCGTCAAGTATACAGATCAAATAGATAAAAATTTTAGGCGGCTTGGTTGCGGAATTGTTCCGCGGTCAAGCCGTTTTTGCTTGTGTAAGCGCGTTTGGTATTAAAGTATTCAATGGCTCCTTTGACGAGTTGTTCTAGCTCTGCTAGCGTCTTAGGACGAGGGTGTTTGTTAATCCAGATTAGCTTGAAGTCATTCCACCAACGCTCTATGGGTGAGTTTTCCCAAGGATGACCGGGGTGCGACATACTATGAATACAATTTTTAGAGGCTAAGTAGTCGTTGAACATACTTGAGCAGTAAGCTGACCCGCGGTCAGTATGGATCATTGGTTGCGCATCAGGTTCAACCGTAAAAGCACGATTAAAGGTTTCAATTACTGCTGATGAAGTTTCTGTGTCTGAAATATTGTAGCTTAAAGCGTAACGACCATATAAATCTAAAATAACGTGTACTCGTACTTTATGAAGTGTGTGTTCGCCGTAGGCTACTTCCGTTGTGTCGGTAACCCACACTTCATTTTTAGTTTCACGGTCGAATTGTCCCTGCAATAAGTTGTCATTGATGTATTCTTCATGGCGTTGAATTCGATTGCGCTTCTTCTTCCTAATATTTGCTCTAATTCCATGCTTACGCATGCAGTTAGTTATTCGTTTTAATCCAGCGGTAAAGCTTAAACGGTTTTCAAAGCTTAACTGTGTAGTCATCGCTAAATATCCCAGCGTCCAATTATGTTCTTCTTCTAACTCTACAATCGCTTCAAGTAACTCTGCTTGCTCATTATGATATTGACTTGGCTTTCGATTGAGCCATTTGTAATAACCATCTCGCGAAGAATCAGCTATTTTACACAACTGGCTAATTGACCATCCATTTTCTTGATTTAGTTCTTTGATGGCTTGGTACCGGAGTCCTTTTCCACCTCCCGATTGCGTATTTCTGTTAATTTTTTTGCGAATGCAATCTCCATCTCTTGCTTTTCTAGCTGAGCCCTTAATAAGCGATTCTCTGCCTTGAGTCGGTCAACTTCCGTCCACTTCTCTTCTGGCTTAGCTTTGCCTCGGCGATCACGAAGTGATTCTGGGTCATTACCGCTTTTGCGATACTTTTGATACCAGCCATAAACTTGTTGGTAACTAATATGGTATTTTTCAACTGCCCAATTGTAGTTCACATCATGCTTAATCAACTCTTCAATGATAGTAAGTCGTTCTTCAAAGTCAGTCTTTCGTCCACTCATTTTTGAATCTCGCTTTCTTGGCGTATAGGCCTTTAAGTTAGATTCATTATACTGCATAATCCAATCTGATAGTTGTGTTTTGGACTTTAGCCCATGCTTGATCGCGAATATTTCAAGCGACGCGTCTGATTTTTGATACTGTTGGACCAAAGATAATTTAAATTCCTTTGAATATCTATGATTATTGTGAGTAGATCGTAAGCCATCAATGCCCTGATATTCATATAGATACCCCCAAGTTCTAATAGTTTTCTTGCCCACTGCATACTTTTTAGCCACCTCACTAATATTAGAACGGGTTAGTTCATTTAGTATAGCTAATTTTTGTTCTGCACTGTATCTTGATTTCCTAGACATATAAAATACCCTCCAAGTATAAGATGAATTTTCTATTTCATCTGTATACTTAGAGGGCATTATAGCCCCTCAAAAATTCGAGTGGTTTTCTTTTTAATTTTAAAGTCCATTATGCCTGTTTTTTGGAGACTTATATCTCAGCGCCTCTTGTTTGTTTAGTTAAACAAACTCTTGATCCATTCGATGAAGCGAGTAAACCAACTTTTTGCCTGTTCAACGGCTTCTTTAGCTTGAGCACTGTTGGCCCAGTCTTTGGCTTTATTCATCAAATTACCAGTCGAATCTTTAACGTTATTGATCGTGTTTGTCACGTTATTGATATATGTCTTGCTTGAGCTGATCGGTGAATTTTGGAAGTTTACCAAAGCACCTGAGATCTGTGTTACTTGCTCTGAAGTTGTTTGATCTTGAATGCCTCGGTCAGCCAAAGCCTTATTTAACATATCTTCAATGTCTTGTTTTGTAGCTAGTTCTTGGTTATCTTGCTTTTGTTGTGCCAATTGCTTGGAAACATCACCAACAGCGGCCATCAACTTACCAGGATAGGTCGTATCATCTTTGTTGGCGTTGATCGCTGGTTGGGTCGCTGAAAGCATCTCGTTAGCTGTCGCCGTGTTTTCTGTGTTCAATGAAACGCCATCTTCGGCTAAGGCCTTGTAGACCCCAGTTAAGGCTGATTTACCTGAAACGGGACGGTTAGCGGTCACAACGATGCTGACATCGGTTACCCCCGCCATTTGTGCGACCATTGCGTATTGTTGGGAAGTTACTTGTGTGATATTGTTAGAACCATTGTAGTCTTTGATATTGACCTTGACCCCAGAACCAGGATCTCCGGGTGCGATCGCAACTGAGCTGATCATTGCAGCGTCAGTCGTATTGCTCGAGCCATTGGCGATATATTTGTTGTAATCGGAGGCTGTAGCGGTCAAAGTTTTGAATGAAGAATCAGTTTCAAATACTTTAGCTAAATTTTGGCGTGCTTCTTGGCTCGTGCCGGCTCCATAGACGACATAAGCGGAATTTAACGTATGTGTATTACTGCTACTTGTGGCTAAAGCCTTGGGCGCACTGGTCAAAGTTACCCCTAAAAAGGTCAGCCCTGCCAAGAATGCAGTTGCTAATTTTTTTAATTTCATCTCTAAAACACCTCATTGATTTTATATCTAGCTATATTCTAATTTTACCACCAGAAATCAATTCTTGTCTTTTAAGAAAAAGATATAAATGTCGTAAGAAAAACTTAGGAAAATCAACGTTTAAAAATCAAAATATACACAATATATAGATTTAATGAAATTAGAATTACAATATATTGTGTTTTTTCGGTTGAATTTAGCTGGAAGGCGTGGCTATAATAGTTATATTGAAATTTTTGAATTCGAGAAATTATTATCTAGTTGGAAGGAAGTTTTTAGATGTTTGAACGTTATCAAGATGTATTGACCCATTTGCCAGAATATTCCAAGAATGTATTTCGAAAGGGATATTTCAAGTGGTTATTGAATCAATGTAAAGGCTGGGGGTATTTTAGTTACTTCTTATTGGCGTTCAACTTCGTGCTCCAAGTTATTTCGTTGGGCCACTCTTTTAGCCAAACCCCAGTCCAGTCACTGTTAGCCTTTGTTGGGGGCAATCTGTCCGTAGCATGTGTTATCGGGATCTCGAACTTATCGGGGATCCAAGGCTGGTGTGGGGCGATCTCGGCTATTTGTATCGCAGCAACTGGTTTTATGGCGAAAAATTATGCAACAGCTTGGGAGCAGATCGGTTATTTGATCTTTTTAGATATTTTTTGCATTTTAGATCCAAAATGGAACGATGATATCCAAGCTGAAAAATTAGAAAGTGGGCTCGAGTGGCTCAAATATGGTTTGTTTTTTGTAGTTGCGTGGTCATGCACATATACGATCTTTAGCTTTACTAATGATCCGCGGGTCTTTTTGGATAGCTTGAATTTAGCGATGGCGATCACGGGGGCATTATTGGAATTGAACCGTAAACGTGAACAATACTATGTTTTCACCCTGGCATCG
Source organism: Ligilactobacillus murinus (assembly GCF_003288115.1). Taxonomy (NCBI): domain Bacteria; kingdom Bacillati; phylum Bacillota; class Bacilli; order Lactobacillales; family Lactobacillaceae; genus Ligilactobacillus; species Ligilactobacillus murinus. Next base: position 1,815,387 of record NZ_CP023565.1, read on the forward strand.
ATTTTTACGATCGCTTTATGGTTCCAAACGATGCTGCAAGGCGACGGTAATTTTGCCTTGATCTTTAGTTATAGTGTCTTTTTCCTAAATGATATGTATGCCTTTTTCAGCAAGAACAGCTGGTTTAGAGGGGAAGTCTCAAAGAAAGCTTAAAATTTAGTTTGGAATTGCTGACAATAAATAGGCGTGGGCGTATACTTAAACTAAGTGAATAACTTAACTCATAACACTAAGCTACGGTTTGCTCCGTGGCTTTTTATTTTGGGCAAAGCAGCTTGATTTTTCAAGCTATTATAGTCATACTTACTGAGAGTCAAGCTTGTTTGTGATAGAATAAGTAGCAGAAGTATAAAATTTAGGTTAAGAATTGGGAAAGGAATGCGGGGATAAACCAGTGAAAAAATTTTTTAACAAAGATTTTTGGCAACTGCCTGAATTCATGTATGACAGACATTTGCGTGTGTTAGCTTGGATGCTGGCGCTTGTAGCGGTCATTTGTGTGATCCTGGCCTTTAGAACCAATATTATTCTAGGATATATCAGTATGGTCTTTATGCTTATCATGACCGTAGTTGCCTATATTACTTTAAAACAAGTTACTGAAGATACAACTGAATACATTTCTGATCTGTCTTATCGGATCAAACGCGGTGAACAGGATGCGTTGATCAAAATGCCGATCGGGATCTTATTTTACGACAAAGAAGGGTATATTGAATGGATCAACCCTTATATGCAACGCTATTTTGACAATCAAGAAGTGCTAGGCAAACCGCTAAAAGAGGTCGATCGTCAGCTCTATGAGCAACTTGAGGCTAAACAAGACAATAAGGACAAAGATATAGAAGTCAAATTGCATGGGCGTGCCTTTAGTCTGATGATCCAAAAAGATATTGATGCGGTGTATTTGATGGATGTGACGCATTATGCCCAGATCCGACAAGAATACGAAGATACGCGGTTAGTGATCGGGCAGATCTTCTTGGATAATTATGATGAAGTTACCAGTGCGATGAACGATAAAGATATTTCTAACCTGGGAAATTTCGTGACGAATGCCTTGGCAGATTGGGCGAAAGAATTTGGGATCTACCTCAAGCGAGTCGATGAAGACCATTTCTTTATCCTGACTTATGCCAAGACACTCAAAGTGTTAGAGGAAGAAAAATTCAAGATCCTAGATGAAGTGCGCAAGTGGACGTCCAAGCAAAATTCACCTGTAACGCTTAGTGTAGGGATCGCATATGGTGGTTCTGACCTGACGCAATTAGCAAAGCTCTCACAAAATAACTTAGACCTTGCTTTGGGACGTGGGGGCGATCAAGTCGTCGTCAAAGCAGTCGAGGGACAAGCACGTTTTTACGGAGGAAAGACTAATCCGATGGAAAAACGTACCCGAGTTCGAGCACGGATGATCTCACAAGCGCTGACTGAATTGATGAATCAGGCTGATCAGATCTTTGTGATGGGACATCGCCATCCAGATATGGACTCACTAGGCGCCTGTCTAGGGGTGCGGCGGATCGCAGCGATGAATGGTAAACAGTGTTGGATCGTCTTAGATCAAGAAGATCTTCACTCAGACATTGAACGTCTGTTAGAGGAATTGGACCAATATCCAAATATCAAGGGTTCAATTATAACCCCGGAAATGGCTTTGGAAAAAGCTACTAAGGATAGCCTTTTGATCATGGCTGATCACTCGAAACCATCAATGTCGATCGCTCGCCCACTCTACGATAAGCTCAAAAATCGTGTCATGGTGATCGACCATCATCGCCGGGGCGAAGAATTTCCCGATAACCCGATCTTGGTCTACATCGAGCCTTATGCAAGTTCGACGTGTGAGTTGATCACTGAGCTCTTTGAGTATCAAGCAAAAGACAGTGAACCGATCAATAAATTGGAAGCCACTGCGATGCTCACGGGGATCATTATCGATACACAGTCGTTTGCTTTGCGGACTGGGACTAGGACCTTTGATGCAGCGAGCTATTTACGTTCAGTGGGCGCTGATCTAGCAATGGCACGGCATTTCATGAAAGAAAGTGTCAAGAGCTACATGCAACGCAATCATTTGGTCGAACGGACTAAATTTGCTGAAGGAGATGCGATCTGTTGTGGCGAAGAAGATAAGATCTATGATCCAGTCATCGCCGCTCAAGTTGCCGATTCACTGTTAAATGTCAGTGGTGTGGAAGCCTCTTTTGTGATCACTAAGCGAGCTTCGGGCAAGATCGGCGTTTCAGCGCGAAGCAACGGGACTAAGAACGTGCAGGTGATCATGGAAGAAATGGGTGGTGGCGGTCACTTATCCAATGCTGCGACCCAGATCGCTGATACAACTGTGGGTGCGGTCAAAGAACAACTGCTTGCAATTCTTAAACAAGAGCAGGAAAATAAAGAGTAGCAAAACTACGTATGGGAGGATTTTTTTATGAAAATTATTTTTACACAAGACGTACGCGGTAAAGGCAAACGCGGTGAAGTTAAGGAAATTCCGGATGGATACGCAAACTTCTTGATCAAGAGCAATAAAGCTAAGCAAGCTGATGCAGCAGCAATGAGCCAATTGCGTGGTCAAAAGAGAGCTGAAGCCAAAAAAGAAGCTGAAGAATTAGCCGACGCAAAGGTCCTCAAAGAAAAATTAGAATCTGGCAATTATGTCGTTGAGATCAAGGCAAAAGCTGGGACAGACGGGCGTTTATTTGGTTCGATCACATCCAAGCAGATCGCCCAAGCCATGGAAAAACAACACGGCTTAAAGATCGACAAGCGTAAGATGGAACTAGCAGCGCCGATCCGTGCAATGGGATACGCTAACGTCCCAGTGAAGTTGCATAATGAAGTTTCGGCTAAGATCCGCGTGCATATCTCAGAACAATAAAATGCCTAATAATAGCCCGCTAGAGCAATTCTGGCGGGCTATTTGTAGGTTATTTTTAGCATGTTGATGCTCAAGGCTATTCAAGAAGATCAACGGTTCGTTTAGTAAGACAAAAGTACGAAATTTATCGAGATCAAGGCAACAGTGAGTATTATTGCCAACAATACTATCTCAAGAACCTAGCATTGCTACTAGTCATTATCTTTAACTTAGCATGTCTTGTTTCAAATATATAGCTCTATTTATGATTTTAATATTTTCCAATAAGTTTGATCTCACAGCTTGCATGAGAACATATTTGGTAAATAGTAAATACGACAATATTATTTGTATTACCAACGATCATTGCTGTCACAAAAACGATCGATCCAGGTAACGTTTTTTAGCATTCGATCATACTATATGGTTAGCGTTGTTCATAATAGTATTTGGCAGTATTTCTTAAAAAAGCAGATACTTGATCGAACTGCTAGGTGCGTGTGCTCTATCTAAGCTTATTTACAATAAAGTTAAGCGGTATTTTACCATTTGAAAAAACTGCGGTTCGACGAAAATCAGGGACCATAAGTTCTTTTGCAGCAAGCTGCATAGTCGGATTTTCTAATTTATTTAGTGCAAGTGATTTGGGTAGGATAGTTACCAGATCAGAGCATGAGACTAGTGAAGCTGTAGATTCATTGTAATCAGCTTCATAGATCGTGGGAAAGGAAAGGTGATTTTGCTGAAAGATCTGCTTTATACGAATGTGGATCGGACAGTAATCTGGATATAATAATAAATCAAATTTTTGAAGCTCTTGCGCAGATAAGCAGGGGCTTTTTATTTTAGAAAGTTGGACATTATTTTTTGAAAAAAGTACATAGTAAGGTTCGGCTTGTAAAAAATATTTTTCAAAATTAGTAGTTAGCTCATTTTCAAAATATTCATCCATAAAAATAACATCTAAATTTCCCAGGTTAAAATCATTGATCAAGTCAGTGACTTTATTAGTCAGGACAACTTGCTCAGCCTTTGAAAGTGCCTCGATAAAGAAACCAGAATACAACAGAGAAGCGATACTATCCAAAGCACCAATATGTAATTCGCTAAATTTTGAACATGGTTGGTCATTCTCCAAATGATAGAGCGAGTTAAAATCATGGATAACTTTTTTAGATTGGCTATAAAAAAGTTCTCCCGCTGGAGTTAGTGCCATTCCGCGGGGAGAGCGAATGAATAACTTTTTACCAAAATAATCTTCCAGTTGCTTGATCTTTTTACTGATGGCTGGCTGAGACAATAATAGAACATCACTACTTTTATTGATACTTTTTAATTCAGCAACAGTGGTAAAAACGTATAACAGATCAATATTTAGCGACTCATACATAAAAGATACCTCCCCATTATTTTTAGGTATAACGAATAATCATAAGGGTATTATATATCGTTAATTCCACAGAGTAAAAGATAATGATACGCTGGGGGAGTAGAAAAATAAGGAGGAAAATCATGGGTAAAAATTATCTTTTAGGTGTGTCACTTTGCCTGATCGCCGTTTTATCATGGGGGGCTATGTTTCCGATCATGGGACCGGCTTTGAAGATCATGGATCCGTTCAACTTTACTTTGTTTAGATATGGGATCGTTGCGGTTATTTTTGCGATCATTTTATTCTTGAAAGAAGGACCACGGGCATTCTTACCAGAAAAACACTTTTTGAAATTATGGTTCCTAGGGACATCAGCCTTTGCTGGTTTTAGTTTTTTAGTCTTTTTGGGGCAAAAATTAGCTGGTTCTTCAGGAGCATTGATCGCCTCGGTCATGATGGCAGTTCAGCCACTATTAGGTGTGATCGTTGGCTGGATCTATCGCGGGACTAAACCAGGAAAATTTGTTTTTATGTCAATGTTAGTTGCTGCGGTAGGTGTTTTTTTAGTGGTAACTAAAGGTGATCCAGCTAATTTATTGGGTGGTCAAAATACGTTATTAGCAACGATTTTGATCCTACTAGGTGCACTATGTTGGGTGATCTATACAACTGGCGGGGCTGATTTTAAGGAATGGTCGATCTTACGCTATTCAACACTAACAACAATTTATGGTGTGATATCGGTCAGCCTTATTTTGACATTAGCGATAAGTTTAGGTTGGCTAGAAGCTCCGACTGTAATACAGGTTCAAGAGGTAAGTGGTGCACTTGTATATATGATCACTTTAGCTGGTGTGCTTGCAGTTTTTGCTTGGAATTTGGGGAATCGATTGATCGGTGCTTTAAATGGGATCTTATTTATGAACTTAGTGCCTGTAACTGCTTTTGTGATCACTATCTGGCGTGGATACCAGATCACAAGTTATGAAGTAGTAGGTTGCTTATTGACGATCAGTGCCTTAGTTGCAAATAATTTGTACAATCGTTACAAACTGAAATGATATTTACTAAAATATCCCTGAACCTCCCTATAATTGAGGTTCAGGGGTGTTTTTTATGTATGTAATGTGATCAGCTATTTTTATCTTGGAGGAATAGTTTACTAATGATCAATTACAATACATATAATTATTGATTTGAACATGTTGATCCGAGGTGATAGAATCGCTTTGATAAGGCGTAGATACTGACAAAATGGCAAATGATATCGGAGTTGGATCGATATGAAAAAATCTAGTATATCTTTATTAATAGTGTTTGCTATGCTTACTGTCACTAATGGATGTTCTAAAAACAATACTGTTCAGGTAACAAATGGTTCAAAAAGTGGAAAAATTTTTAAAAGTAGATCAGAAGATGAGCAGGAAAAGCGTGAAATAAAAGAATTTTATGCTAGACAAGGACTAGAAGTTGATGTAAGTGGCTTTAATGACGGTTACCAAGTAACTCTTAGTAATAGTTCTTTATTAGAAAATTTACGAAATAACGATAGTAACGGATATATCCGCAATGTACTTATACCGATTTCAAAAAATATTAGCCAAGTTAGTGGTAAAAAAATTTATTTCAGAGCTGGGGATCCCAATAATGTATTATTGGCGATATGTAAAGAAGGGAATGTTGAGTATAGTTTATATGGAAAATAGTGATGTTATTGTTCTATATTCTGATATAAGTGCACTATCGTATAGGAGTACTTGGATAGTATTCATGAGTAGTATTATGGAATTTACTCTTCGTGAAGTAATGTAATTTTAGAGTAATTGATTTTTTGCTTACATATAGAATCAAGTTGTTTATAGAAAGCGGTTTTGTTACTAATATCTCTGTATCGGATAACACTAGGTAGGATAAAATAGCGTTTAGGATCATATGGTAATTTTCCTTTTTTTACTAGTAAATAACAATCCTTGAAGCTAATAGCTATCAGATCACTATCGGAAGACGGAGAAAATAGGCCTGCCGTGATATAAGCTGTAGGATACTGTTTGCGTATCTTCTTTAATTTAAAATGATCAGTGCTTTTTGTCAAAGTGATAAATATTTTCGGAGAAAAAATCCTCAGTTCTTTCCAAAAAAGTAGAGGATAGTAAAATATTAGCAGAAAAACTATGATTGCGATAAAAAAAGCTCCTGAATAAGAGATAGAAACAGTGAACGGGATATGAAATAGTAATAAGAGTAAAACACGCAGAATTGTAGGTGCTAAGAGATATATAGCTAACAAAACTAAGAGGACCATGCCAAATTTTGCAAATATACGAAATCTGTTAGGTGATATTTGCGCTTTCCAAAGATATTTATAAATGCGATACCAATCGTGTTTGGTAAGTTGAGTGACAAACATATCGTTTTCTCCTTTATGATTTAATTAACTAACTATTCTTCATGAAGTAATTTGACGTCAGAATAATTTACTATCCGTTCGCAGACAGGCTCAAGTTGCTTAGAAAAAGTTATTGTATGTTTTATGTCTTTATATCTGATGATGGCAAATGATATAAAATAGCGTTTAGGCTCATAGGGCAGTTTGCCTTTTGCCACTAGTAAGTAGCAGTCTTCAAAGTTGAGAACGGTCCACTTACTATTAAAAGGTGGCTCAAACATTCCTTGATTGGGAGTGATATAAGCTGTCGGATATCGTTTGCGTATTTTCTTTAGTTTAGCAAGTGGAGTTCCTTGCTTCAAAGTGATAAACACTTTTGGAGAAAATTTTCGTGATTCTGCCCAAAAGAGCAAGGGGTAGTAGAATATCAAAAGTGAGCTCACAGTTATTATCAAGAAAATTTCGTAATAAGAAAGATAATAAGTTAGTGGAGCACGAAGTAGCAATAAAAATAAAACACGAAGGACTATAGGAAAAAGGACCCATACTGCTAATAAAATTCGCAAAATGGCAACAGTTTTTACACATATGCGTATTTTTTGAGGCAATAACTGCGCCTTCCAAAGATATTTGTAGATCCGATACCAGTCACGCTTGGTAAGTTGAGTGATAAACAAAGAAACTTCCCCCTTTAACTTTTACTATAGTGTAGAACTAATTGTGATATAAAACAAGACAATATTTTTTAGGTCAGTGATATATAGGTAACAATAGATTCGACCGTTCTATTTTTTGTGTTATAATTTCAAGTTGTACACTTAAAATACAGAAAGGATGAAGCTGGTTGGATAATGAACTTTTAAATGACAGCCTACCACCGCAAAATATTGAAGCGGAGCAGGCTGTTTTAGGGGCTGTCTTTTTGAGCCCTGATGCTTTAGCGGATGCAATGGAATTTGTGGAAGCTAAAGATTTTTACCGGCGTGCCCATCAATTGTTGTTCCAAGCAATGATCGATCTAAACGACGATGGAGAAGCAATTGATGTTTTAACGGTCAATAACCGCCTTGAGATGAACAACCAACTCGATGATGTCGGTGGGGTCGCCTACATTGCTGAATTGGCTTCATCCGTGCCGACAGCAGCCAATGTGGGGTATTATGCCAAATTGGTGGCAGAAAAAGCTGTCCTACGCCGGGTGATCGCAGCGGCAACCAATATCATCACTCAAGCAAAAGAACAAGATGAACCTGTTTCTGATCTCTTAGAATCGGCAGAACGTCAGATCATGGAAGTGGCGGAAAACCGCACCCAAAGTGGCTTTAAAGAGATCAGTAAAGTTTTGACTGATTCTTTAGATGAGATCGATAAGTTATCACAACAAGATGAAGATATCACAGGGCTTGCAACTGGCTACAAAGATTTCGACCACATGACAGCTGGGCTACAGCCGGATAATTTGATCATCTTAGCTGCCCGCCCGGCTGTGGGTAAGACGGCCTTTGCCTTGAATATCGCGCAAAATATCGGGACTTCGACTGATAAGACGATCGCATTGTTCTCTTTAGAAATGAGTGCCGAATCGCTAGTCAACCGGATGTTATGTGCGGAAGGCTCGATCAGTGCTAATCACTTGCGCACAGGGCAATTAGATGAGCAAGAATGGGCTAATCTGATCGTGGCCGTCGGGGCTCTTTCAAAAACAAGTATTTATATCGATGATACACCAGGGATCAAGATGTCCGAGATCCGTGCCAAGAGTCGGCGGTTAGCTAAGGAAAAAGGTGATCTAGGTCTGATCGTGATCGATTATCTACAGTTGATCGAAGGTTCTAACAAAGAAAGTCGCCAACAAGAAGTTTCTGAGATCTCGCGTCAATTAAAGAAATTATCAAAAGAGCTCTCAGTCCCGATCATTGCCTTATCTCAGCTCTCACGTGGGGTCGAACAGCGCCAAGATAAACGGCCGGTGTTGTCTGATATCCGTGAATCTGGATCGATCGAGCAAGATGCCGATATCGTAGCGTTCCTTTACCGAGATGACTACTATGAGCGCGCTGACGGGGATGACGCTGACACAGACAACAATGGCCAGCCGGAAAATCAAGATGTCGGTGAAGTTGAACTGATCATTGAAAAGAACCGTGCTGGTGCGCGTGGGACGGTCAAGCTCTTATTTATCAAATCATATAACAAGTTTGCCAATATTGCCTATATGCCAGAACCACAGTAAATTTTGACAATTGGCGTAATAAAGGGTAATCTAAGGCAGTAAACAGAGTAAAAGGAGAACAAACATTATGTGTGGTTTTGTTGGGTATGTAAACCAAACTGATATTCCAGATAACACAATTGAAAAAATGGCGGATCGTATCCGTCACCGTGGTCCAGACGATGAAGCTTATTTTGCAGACGAAGGGGCTGCAATGGGTTTCCGTCGCCTTTCGATCATCGACTTGGCTCATGGAAAGCAACCAATGTATAACAGTGATGAAACTAAAATCTTGACCTTCAATGGTGAAATTTACAACTATCGCGAAATTCGTGAAGAGTTGAAAGCTTTAGGTTATAAATTTAGAACCGATGTTGACTCAGAAGTTTTGATCCATGGCTATGATGCTTGGGGGCCAAAATTATTAGATAAATTACGCGGGATGTATGCTTTTGTGATCTATGACCGCAAGACTAAGGAAGTCTTTGGTGCGCGTGACCACTTTGGTATCAAGCCGATGTATTACTATGATGATGGGCAAAGTTTCTTATGGGCATCTGAGATCAAAGCTTTCTTAGATCATCCAAAATTTGTGAAGGAATTCAATGAAAAGCTTTTACCAATTCATTTGAGTTTTGAATTTATTCCTTCTAAGGAAACAATGTTCAAAAATGTCTATAAGCTTTTGCCAGGTCATTACTTTATCCACAAAGATGGCAAGACTGAGATCCATCAATACTACAAATTCAACTACGATCACATTGATGAAAATCAAACGATCGAAGGCGATGCTAAGAAGATCCAAGGCTTAGTCGACAATTCGGTCAAAGCTCACATGGTCGCAGACGTTGAAGTTGGTAGTTTCTTGTCCAGTGGTGTTGATTCAAGTTATGTTTTGAACGAAGCTGCTAAGTTAAAACCGATCAAGTCATTTTCACTTGGTTTCAACAATTCCAAATATAGTGAATTAGATTGGTCTTCTCGCTTTGCTAAAAAGATCGGTCAAGAAAATACGCGGATCACGATGGATGGTGATGATTACTTTGACATCTTACCAACGATCATGTACTACATGGATGAACCGCTCTCTAACCCATCAGCAATGCAACTTTACTACCTTTCCAAAGGGACTAGAAAACAAGTTAAAGTTGCGCTTTCTGGTGAAGGTGCTGACGAATTCTTCGGTGGCTACAACACTTACTTAGAAGCTCGTCCATTTGAAAAGTATCAAAAATATGTTCCAGCAGGTTTGCGGAGTGCCCTTTCTAAGATGGTGATCAACTTACCTCGTTTCCATGGACAACGTTTCTTGGTCCGTGGGGCACAACCATTGAGTGAACGCTACTACCGGGTAAACTATGTCTTTAACTATCATGATCGGGATAAGATCTTGAAGAACAAGGCTTTAAACGTTGATTCTGGTGCTTATACCAAGCATATTTTTGATGACGTTAAAGATAAAGATGAAATGACGCAAATGCAATACTTTGATATCAACACTTGGTTACCATTTGATATCTTGCACAAAGCTGACCGGATGAGTATGTGTAACTCACTTGAAGTCCGGACACCATTAGTTGATAAAGAAGTGGCTGCCTTTGCTGCTACAATGCCGATCAAAACGCGTATCCGTGGCGATGAAACCAAGGTCTCCTTGCGGACGGCAGCTGCCGCTGAATTACCAAAAGATGTGGCAAATAAGGAAAAACTTGGCTTTCCATCTCCAATTGCTAGCTGGATCAAAGAAGATAAGTTCAGAAAACGGATCGAAGAAGCATTTACTTCAGATGTAGCTAAGAAATTCTTCGAACCAGAAGCTTTACTTGAGATCTTACAAGAACATATCAACGGTAAGTCTTCCATGCAAAAGATCTTTACCATCTATACCTTTATCTTATGGTATCAAGTGTACTTCCCAGAAGACACGACAGCTGATACGGTAAGCAAGGTCAAGCTCACTAAATAACCCTTTCTCTTAGTTGAATGGTTATAATGCCCTCTAAGTATACAGATGAAATAGAAAATTCATCTTATACTTGGAGGGTATTTTATATGTCTAGGAGATCGAAATACAGTGCAGAGCAGTAAATGTCTCAAAAATGACACACCTGTATCTTTTTTGAAGAAAAAGCAGATAAATGAGCACTTGACTGAGACATTTGTTGAGTAGCTTACAATAAATGGTGACATTGGCTGGTCCTAGGTCGGGCAGTACACCCATCCAGCAGAGCGTCCAAACTCAGGCGGTGTTTGTTTTTAGTGCACTATAAGATAAGTGGTGGATCAAAGATCTTTATGGTTTTTGATCCACTATTTATGTGGTAGCGTAGCTTATGTTAATGGAGCGATATATTCCTTAAATGCTCAGTGATCGATCCTGCAGCAGATAAGGGTGGTTTAGCGTTAGGAAAGTTTATCAATACGAAATATTGATCGTTGAGGATATAAGTAAGAGTCACGCCGATGATTTTTACTAGTGCATCTTAGGCAAGTATTTGATGTTGTTGAAATGTCAGTTGCTAAAGCCATATTTTTTAGGCGAGATAACCTGGGTTTTATTTTTATCGAATTAATGGCTAAACAAAATATCGCTGAAGTCAGCCAAAAAGTTGCGATCTTTTTAAAATTTGGCTTTTAAGTGCGTAAAAATGATACCCCTAGTAGTGGTCTCTAGTTGCATCCATTGCGACGCAAATAAGCAGGTAGCCTTCCGTGCTATAGGAGGCTACCTGCTTTTAGTTAGTTATCTGTAAAATAGTTTGTTCAAATTTTTCAGCTAAATTAGGCATATCGAGAAATTTAGCGGTCGCAATGCATTTGGATAATGGACGGCGCCAAGTATTAGCTGGTTGATGAAGTAATAATTTCTTGAGGTTGGTAAAAAATGTAAATAACAACTTTTCGTAGACTAGATTTTCAGTCAGGTCATAATTTTCGAGTAACGTGAGATAATGTGAAGCATTAACGTAATTTTGGTGCTGAATAAAATAAAAAATAATATCACAGATTAAATTGCAACTTTTCTGATTATAGGGTGTAGCATTGCCAAACTTAGCTAGATTACGTTCGATCTTGGCTAAAAATGGTTCGAGTTCAGCGGGGGAAAGAGCCGGTAAGATCAATTGGAAGAATTTAAATTCATAGTCGGTCCAAGAAAAAGCTTGGATCAAATATGTGTATAAAGCATTGTCACTTAAGTTATATGGTTGTGACTTAAGTTGACTGATCACTAGATCTAAGGCGCCTAAAATATGGGTGTAAAAATCATTGTGCTTGGCGATAACAAAGGACCAGCCCCTCATGATCCTTTGCTTGCGCAGCCAGGACGACTTTGAGAAAGAAAGTATCTTCTTTAGAAGTATTATAGCCGCTAGCAATATATTCTAGCTCGGAAAATGAAACATGGAGCTGATCGAGTAAAGCAAGTAAGTGTTGGCTATAGATATCAGTCTTTCCAGAAATAAAACGGTTATAGCTTGAACGCGACATATTATCGCCGATCAGGTCAGAGACCTTGATGTTCTTGTTGGTTCTAAGCTCTGAAATAACTTTGTGATATTCCATTGCTTTAATGACGCCTATCCATCCCGTGACTTTAGTCATGGGATGGATAGGCCACTATTGAGCCCCTTTATGGGGCTTTTTGTTTGTTTCTGTATATTTTTGGTCATTGATATATTTCTCTACAACTTCTTTGCTCATATTGCCCAACGTACTCATATAGTAACTTGGCGACCAAAGATGACCGCCCCAATATTGGCTACGTCGTATTTCTGGATGATTTTGTAAAAAAATATAGGCACTACGTCCTTTGAGCGCCTTAATGGCACTAGCCGGCGCTTTGCTTGGCGGAAAACTGATCAGCATATGAATGTGATCCGGCATGACTTCCATCTTTTCGATTACGATGTCATTGTTATCTGCAACTTGCTGCAAGATAGCTTTCATTTCGTTAGATAAGGCCTCGGTTGTAAAAGTCTGATTGCGATATTTAGTTACCCAGATCAAATGGTAATGGAAATTATAGATATAACGACGAGTATAAATGGCCTCTTTGATTTTTTCTTTAGTCATAATATGGTCTCCTTTGTTAATACATTGACATCATGATACAATGTTATTATATCAATAAGGGAGGTGAAATCAAATGAAATCAATGGCAAAAATGAAATATCATTATGGCCTAAAAATGCGCTGCTATCCTAGTGACCAACAAAAGCAGTTGATTAAAATCAACAGTGACGCTAGTCGCTTTATCTATAACGAAATGGTTGCGATCAATAAGGAACTGATGCAGCTTCGCAGAGTTAAGCTACCGATTGACATAGTTCGGGATCGTATTAAGCAACTAACTATGCGCCAAAACGCTAAGCAAATGTCTAATCACTATCAATTCTTAGAAGATAAACGAATTGATAGTTTGACGAAAGCTAATGCCATTCAGAACTATCGGAAAGCTTGGAATGCTTTTCGGAAGGTTCACACCGCTGGTGTTCCTAAGTTTCATCGAAAGAATTATCGCTGGCGTTATCAAACTAATTGTCAATACCCAGGGCAAAAGACTGCGTTGCTAACTAACGGTACAGTCTGTTTTCTAGATAATAGCCATGTCAAAGTCCCTAAAATCGGACTGTTACGTGTTGCCGGTTCGCAAGCACGGCTTTTGAAAAGAATATGCGAGACTAGAATTGGTACTGTGACGTTGACTAAAGATTCAGCGGATCGCTTCTTCTTATCAATGCAGTTAGCTTCAGATGAATCTTTTGTTAAAGTGGCCAAAGCTACTCATGGGCATGTTGGAATTGATCTTAATACTGATAACTTCTTAACCGACAGTGGAGGTAACATAGTTCCTAATCCACGATATTATCGCACTATTAAAGGTAAATTAGCCAAAGAACAGCGCATTTTATCTAGACGGCAACAACGTGCAAAAAAAGAACATCGTTCTTTACGCGATAGTAAAAATTACCAAAAGCAACGCTTGCTAGTTGCCAAACTTCATGCCAAAGTAATGAACCAAAGACATAATTTTCTCCAACAAATCTCTACTGCATTAATCAAGAACCACGATTTAGTAGTAGCCGAAGAGTTGCGTAGCAAGAATATGCTTAAAAATCATGCTTTAGCACTTAGTATTTCTGACGTTGGTTGGCGAACATTTCTTGGCATGTTGGCTTATAAAGCAAAGCTTTATGGGCGTCAATTTATCACAATCAATCCAAGAAACACTACCCAAACATGTTGCGATTGTGGCTTTGTGATGGGCACTAATGGGACGGACAAACTAACGTTAGATGACCGAAAATGGACTTGTCCTAACTGTGGTATTCACCATATTCGTGACTGGAACGCAGCTAAAAATATTCTTGATAAGGGAATAGCTAAACTAGCTTAGCTTATCTGTCCCTATGGCAACCTGGGGACATAAAAGGCGTTGGTAATTAGACGACCGCTGTTTGATTACAATTTCGGTTGGTCAAATAAGTTGTCCCTATCTACGCAAATTGTGGTTCGAAATCTGTAAGGATTTTCGGCTCACAAGCCACTGACTTTAGTCAGTGGTGGTTGACGACTTAGCGTATGAGTTGCAATCTGATACGCTATATAGCTTAAGATCCCACCCAGGTCTTAAGCTATATTGTGTGTAAAAGTATAAATAATAAGCCCTACCATGATCACCCATCATGGTAGGGCTTATGTTGCTTTAGCGGGACGACTACTTTTGTTCAAAAAAAGCTTCGTAAATGTATTTGACAGCTTTATCAGCATCAGCGCTCTTAGTTCCAAGCATGATCGAGACTTCAGATGAACCTTGGTTGATCATATGGATGTTGATATTGTGGTCTGAAATAGCTAAGATCACATCTTTCATGATCCCGATACGATTGATCATCCCTTCGCCAACGACCATGATCAAGGCATAGTCATCGATCCAGCGTAATTCATCAGGTTGGATCACAGCACGGATGTCACGCGAGACGGCTTTTCTTTTAGCTTCAGTCAACTGACTGTTATCAAAGATGATGGTCAGATCATCGATCCCAGAAGGCATGTGTTCATAGGATATTCCGTATTTGTAGAGAATATTTAAAATTTTTAGCGTAAAGCCAGTCTCTTTGTTCAACAAGAATTTGTGCAGGTACAGAGCAGAAAAATGTTTAGCACTTGAGATCCCAGTGATCGGGGTGATCGGCGTAAATTCTTGATACGGAATGATCATCGTGCCTGGACGCTCAGGATGGTTAGTATTTTTAACGTTGATCTTGACCCGGCCTTCGATCGCAGGGACGATCGCTTCATCGTGAAAGACTGAAAAACCAGCATATGAAAGTTCGCGCATCTCACGGTAAGTCATTTTGGTGACCGCGTATGGATCTTGGACTAATCTAGGATCAGTAGCGTAGATCGCATCTACATCGGTAAAGTTTTCGTAGAGCTCAGCGTTTAACCCGCGAGCAACGATAGCACCAGTGATATCTGATCCGCCCCGTGAGAAAGTAGCGATCTCCCCTTCTTTTGTTACTCCAAAAAACCCGGGAAATATCAATTTCTCATCCGTATAGTCTAGCCGAGCTAAGTTTTCATAAGTCACGGGCAAGACCGTGGCGTCGTTAGAATCAGAGCTGACTAATAAGCCAACTTCGCGCGGATCGATGAAACGCGCTTTGATCTTCAGATGATTCAAGATCAAGGTCAAGAGGCGAGCATTGAAATATTCTCCATGTGCTTTAAAAGCTGCTAAAAGATATTCGGCACTGGGATAAGTCCGCTCTTGGAGCTGTTGTAATTCTTTTTTGAGCCAAGTGAGTTGTTCGGTTGGTAACTCAAATGTTTGGGCGATCTCTTGGTAGCGGTCAAAGATCTTTTCTTGGATTTTTTTAGTATCTAGATAATTTAAAAATTGTTCAGCATAAGTGATCAATAGGTCAGTCACTTTGATGTCATCGCTAAAACGTTTGCCTGGGGCCGAGGTGATCACGGCTTGACGCTCTGGTTGAGCGGTCACGATAGCGATAACTTTTTTGAACTGTTCACCATTAGCTAAAGAACTTCCACCAAATTTAACAACTTTCATAACAAAAAACCTCTATATCTTATCTAATTTTACTTAACGAGTTGGAGCACTAGTTTTTTCATATCTTTAGGATCACAAGTCAGATCGTGTAAGAGTGGTGCGGTAAAGAGTTCTACGATCGTTTGTGGATAAGGCTGTGCGATCACTTGATGTAACTGTTTTAAGGCTGCTGTTCCAGTGGCTTCTTGGCGCTTACCTAAAGCATCTAAGACAGCCTCAGGGAATTTGTACGGGCTAGCAGTAGAAACGACGATCATCGGGGTGAGATCGCCTGTTTTTAACTGGTATTGACGTGCGACAAACGAACCGACCGCAGTATGTGGATCGAGCGGATAACCTTCTTTTTCAAAAACGCGTTTGATCTCAGTGGCTGTCTGGTCGATCGTGGCAAAATCAGCAAAGAATTCAGTTTGTAATTTGGTGATCAATTCAGCATCAAGCATATAAACGCCTCTGGTACTGAGCTGATCCATCAATTGTGCAGTTTTAGTTGCATCTTGATCTAGCGTATAGAATAATAGACGCTCTAAGTTGCTGGAAACTAAAATATCCATCGAAGGCGAGGTTGTCACGTGGAATGGACGTTTGCGGTCATAGATCCCGCTCGCAAAAAATTCAGTTAGGACATTGTTTTCATTTGAAGCACAGAGCAATTTTTTGATCGGTAACCCGAGTTTTTTAGCGTACCACCCAGCTAAAATGTCGCCAAAATTTCCCGTTGGAACACTGAAGTTGACTGCTTGCCCGGCAGTGATCTTACCAGCTTTGAGCATTTGACCATAAGCGTAGAAGTAATAGACCATTTGCGGGAATAGACGCCCGATATTGATGGAATTAGCAGAAGAGAAGCGATAGCCCTTTTGCTGTAGTGCAAGTGCCATATCAGGATCATCGAAGATCTCTTTGACCTTGGTTTGAGCATCATCGAAGTTTCCCGTGATCGCCACCACATGGGTGTTAGCGCCAGTCTGGGAGCGCATTTGCTTTTCTTGGACTTCACTGACCCCGTCTTTAGGATAAAAAACAATGATCTGAGTATCTTTAACATCAGCAAATCCTGCCATAGCAGCTTTACCAGTGTCACCCGAAGTTGCAGTCAAGATCACTGTCTTTAGAGCAGTTTGATTTTTTTTAGCCGCTAATTGCAGTAAATGTGGCAATAATTGCAACGCGAGATCTTTAAACGCGATCGTTGGACCATGGAATAATTCCAAATAGGCAAGATCAGCAGTAAATTTGACAGGTGTGATCTGGGGTGAGGTAAAGTTATCCCCGTAAGCTTTGGCAATACAGTCCTGTAATTCGGTAGCAGTATAATCACTAAAGAATGGTTGTAAAATTTTAAAAGCCAATTCTTGATAAGTTAATTTTGGTAGATCCATTAATTCCAAGTTAAGTTGGGGTAAATGATCTGGGACAAAGAGACCGCCATCGGGACTCAGCCCTTGTAAGACAGCTTGTGAGGCCAAAAAAGAGGTGGCATGTTGGTCACGCGTGCTACGGTATGAAATTGCCATAAGTTCACATTCCTTTCGAGTAAATTTGAGTTCATACTACCAAAGTAAGGTTAAAATAACAAGTAAAAATTATTAGTTAAATTAGGTGTTTAAAATCTTTTGAGTGGAATTTGAATGTGTTAATATTAAGGAAATATAACTTTTTTAGACACGGAGGAATGCGCGCATGAAGACGATCGATATTGGGATCTTGGGCTTAGGAACGGTTGGAAGCGGGGTCGTGAAGATCTTACAGGATAATGCACAAAAGATCACAGACATCACGGGTTGCAAGTTAAATGTCAAAACGGTGGTCGTACGTGATGTGACCGCTAAGCGTAATGTGGATCTGACGGGGATCGAATTGACTGATGATTTTACCAAGTTAGTGACCGATGATGATATCAAGATCGTCGTTGAAGTGATGGGGACAGTCGAGACTGCGCGTGGCTACATCAAGCAACTGCTCAATGCCAAAAAACATGTGGTGACGGCTAACAAAGATCTGATCGCTCAACACGGCCCCGAGCTATCGGAGCTTGCCAAACAAAATCACTGTGACCTCTTTTATGAAGCTAGTGTTGCTGGGGGGATCCCGATCTTGCGTACGATCGTCAATTCGTTTGCTGCCGATCAAGTGGAGTCGGTCTTAGGGATCGTCAATGGGACGACGAATTTTATTTTGACTCAGATGACGCAAAATGGACTCTCATATGCCCAAGCCTTAAAACTTGCGCAGGAAAAAGGTTTTGCAGAAGCTGACCCCACTAATGATGTCAAAGGTAAGGATGCTGCCTATAAGATGATCATTTTGACGCAGTTTGCCTTTGGAAAAGATATCACGGTTAATGATGTGAAACTCGAGGGGATCGATGGCGTGCAACTTGCCGATATCAATGAAGCGGCTCAGTTAGGCTATACGATCAAATTGCTAGGGATCGCTAAGCTCATCGATGATAAATTAGATGTTTCAGTTGGACCGGTACTTGTTCCTAGTTCACGTCCGTTGGCAGCGATCCAAAATGAAAATAATGCTGTTTTAGTGACCGGTAAAGCTGTCGGTGAGACGATGTTTTATGGCCCAGGTGCGGGGGAATTGCCGACTGCTAACAGTGTTTTGAGCGACATCATTGCAGTCACCAAAGATATCGTCTTAGAGACTACGGGTAGTCGCTTTAACGATTATGTCAAAAACGTCGCTTTAGCCCCAGCAAGTGACGTGATCTATCCCTACTATCTTTCCTTGTTGCTCCCAGACAAACCGGGGCAAATGCTGAAGTTAACTGAGATCATGGCCAAACAAAAGGCTAGCTTCAATGTGATCAAACAGACCGGGGAAAGCAAAGGCACCGCGCGGATCTTACTTGTGACCCATGCGATGAGTGAGGCCCAGCTAAATGCGATCAAAGCCAAACTAAAAGAAATGCCAGAGATGCAGTTACTGGCTGCATATAAAGTATTGGAGGGCTAGTGTATGAAAAAGATCATTGTACCCGCTAGCAGTGCTAACTTGGGTCCTGGTTTTGATTCCTTAGGGCTAGCCGTTGATCGTTATTTGACATTAGAGGTGTTGGAAAAAACGGCTAACTGGCAGATCGAACATGATCTTGGCCCAGAAGTTTCGCATGATGAAACAAATTTGGTCATCACATCAGCTTTGACCTTGGATCAGGCTCTCACTCCGCACAGGCTAAAAATGAGCTCTAAGATCCCCTTGGCGCGCGGACTTGGCAGTAGTTCAGCAGCGATCGTGGCTGGGTTGAAGTTAGCTCAAGTTTTATCTACCAAAAAGTTTTCAGACCAAGAATTACTTGAGGTAGCTACTAAGATCGAAGGGCATCCTGACAACGTAGCACCAGCATTATTTGGGGGTCTGACGCTCTCATTGATGGTAAATGCGCATCCAAAAACGATCAAAGCTTCATTTCCTGAGATCGGACTGTTAGCGTATATTCCTGATTTTGAATTGGAGACTAAGGTCAGTCGAAGCGTCTTACCCAAACAATTGGAATATGCGACGGCAGTACGAGCGGGAAGTGTGGGCAATGCCTTGGTCGCAGCCTTATTGACTAACGATCTAGAGCTAGTGGCTGAATTGATCGAACAAGACAGCTATCATGAGCCATACCGTGAAAAATTAGTCCCACATTTAAAAGTGTTACGTGAATTAGGCCATAAAATAGGAGCTAAGGGTACGTATTTGAGTGGGGCTGGTCCCACCGTAATGACGTTGCTTGCCCCCGAAAAGATCGAGCTGTTTATCAAGGAAGCCAGAAAACACGGTTTGACTGGTGAATTTGCCCAATTAGCGGTCGATCAAAAGGGCGCCCGGAGTGAAGAAATTTAAATAGATTTGTTAAAACAGCCCTAAAACCGGGAAAAACTGGTTTTAGGGCTGTTTTTTATTAAAAAACATATAACTAAATTAAAAAAAGATTTGACCGAGATGTAGAAAAAGGCTATTATTTGGATAACTTTATATTGTCTTAAGGTAGCTAGGGGAGGAAATTATGGACAAGAAAGTATTTGTGAGTGAAACGTTAACACTTAAAACAGGCCTTGATCTTTTTATCAAAATGCGGAATTAGATTTTTATTCCAAAACGACTTGAGCAATATCCTGCGCTCAAACATAAATAAAATGCAGTCAAGATCTTAAAATAAGGGGGAAATTTATGGTATCACAGTTACGAAGCTTGAACATCAATGTTCGTGTGCGCTTACTGACATCGTTTCTATCTCGTTTTTTTGGCAATATGGTCTATCCTTTCATGTCGATCTATTTAACGCTGTATTTTTCAGACCAAACAGCAGGGACGATGTTGCTTATCATCACCAGTGCGGCGATCGTAATGGGATTTTTGAGTGGCTATTTAGCCGATATATTTGGTAAGAAAAAAATCATCATTTGGGCTCAGCTCTGCCAAACAAGCGCTTTAGCTGTTATGGCACTCTTCAATTCACCAATATTTATCATCCCTAGTGTGACATTTATGATGATGCTACTGCAAAATACTGCAACAGCTCTTTTAAATCCAGCAGCCGAAGCGATGATCATTGATGATAGTACGCCAAAAAATCGTTCATTCATCTATGCAGTCGATTATTGGGCGATGAATTTGTCGATCATGTTTGGCTCGATGATCGGCGGGATGTTTTTTAATGAATATCGCTTTGAATTATTTACGCTGCTATCCTTATCATCACTTGTGGTACTTTACATCATGGTACGTTATTTGACTGATGATGCGCCCAGCTTAACAGGAAAAAATAACGTAAAGCAGTTGCTTTTAATGTATGGCAAAGTTTTACAAAACAGGCAGTTTGTGATCTATTGTGTGGCCCAACTGCTAGTCATGTCACTGGACGCACAGGTGATAAATTACGTTAGTGTGCGTTTAGCCAAGTCATTTCAGGTGATAGTTTTAGGCCACGAATTTACTGGGATCCAAATGGCAGGACTGATCCGTACGGAAAATACACTGATCGTAGTCTTGATGACCTTGATCGTACCTAGTTTGACTAAAAGGTTAGGTGAGAAGCACTTGTTGCTCTTAGGCTTAGTGATGTATATTCCGGCTTTCTTCTTTATTATTAGTTCTAATAATTTCTATACTTTAGTATCAGCTGTATTTGTAGCTTCGATCGGTGAAGTTTTCATCATTCCGTTGAGCAAGACGATACTGGCAGAGTTATCAACACAAGAATTACGTGGAACGTATATGGCACTAAATGGCTTTATTTATCGGGGGACCGCTTTGTTAGGGGCGTTAGGTGTTATGCTCGCTTCGACTTTTTCTCCTTATCACCTAGCCTGCTTTTGGGTCGGGCTTGCTAGTATAGGCTTTGGGTGTTATCTATATTTGTTGCCAAAGATAAAATTAAATTAGAAAGAGTATGAACTAAAGCGGTAGTGCCGTACAGTTAATGTGAACTCAAACATAATGCACTTTTTGCATTGGGTTTGAGTTTTTTGGTGAATGCGTTCCCACTAAAAAAAGAGACCGTCACAGTCTCTTTTTAAACGTAAAATTTTAAGTTTTCAAGGATATATTCTTTGAAATATGGCAAGGTAAATTCAAGCATTCCACGCGCAGGGCTTTTGATTACTTGTGCATCTAAAAGGCGCTTGCGATACATTGAAAGATAGTTTTTAGGTTTGTCCAGTTTTTGTTGGAGATAGGCGGTCGTGACAACCTGGGTCGGAGCTTTTGCCATGGCGATCACAAAGCTATGATCGACTGGTGAGAGCTCTTGTAAGACCTTGTAGTAGACATTTCTGCCTAAAGTTGCAAGATACTCACCTTGGATCTGTTCTAGTGTTGCCAAAGTTATCTTTTTATCGGCAATTTCCCACAATAAATATCCCAATAGTTGAAAAGAATAAGCATATCCCTTAGTTTTTTTGACCATTGCGATCAAAACATCATCACTAATAGTGATACCTTTTTTAGCGAAGGTATCTTGGTAGCTGTGTTTGATCGAAAGTAGATCTAAATTAGAAAGTTCCATCCGCGCACTGCGAAGTAGAAAGGTCAAAACATCGTCATTTTGTAATTCGGAAAGCTTATTGGGCAAACCAGTCATGATCAAGGATATCTGGTAGTTTTCACGGATCAATAGCTGATATAATGAGATGAAATTTTTGATCTCGGGTGTTGGATCGACTTCATCAATGGTGACCAACAGTGAAATATTTTTAGCTTGTAGTTTATCCAAAATATTTTCGAGTAATATCTGGTAATTTGTTTCAGTAAGCTCTTGTAGACGATACTCAAATTGGATCCCAAAAGCTGACAACTTGATGCCTTCGATCTTATCGAGTAACCTTTTGATCTCAGGTGAACTTTTTTGGCAGATGGAATCGATCAAAGTTTGTAAAACATTATAATTAGTTGTTAGATTTACCACTAACCAATTTTTTTTAGCACTCATTTTATTACCAACATCAGTCAAAAGTGAAGTTTTGCCAACTCCTCGGACTCCGTAGATCAGAGTTGTCTGATAGGGACTATTGGGGTTTTGAAGTTCGGTCGATAATTTAGTGACGGCATGGGCACGGTCTAAAAAAATATTAGGAACTTTACCGAAACTGGGATTGAATGGATTATTCATAATTTCTCCTCCTTTATACTCGTTTATACTTCTGATTTGATTTTATACCCCTTTATACTTGTAAACAATAAACTTAGCTTTAATTTACCTTAAAGATAGGATAAAATAACACTTGGAAGACTAGCATGAATTTTAGATAGATATATCAAACTAAAATAGTAGTGCTGTGGCTTCGCTCAGATGGGATTTTGTCCGCACTGAGTAATGTCGTGCTCCCAAATGCAGAGCCTAGTGAATAAGGACAACTCACCTTCGAGGCAAAAAACGCCTCAAAGTCGAGTAGCCCTTATTCATACGGCTCAAAGCGCATTTGTCCGCACTGAGTGTTGACGTGCTCCCAAATGCAGAGCCTAGTGAATAAGGACAACTCACCTTCGAGGCAAAAAACGCCTCAAAGTCGAGTAGCCCTTATTCATACGGCTCAAAGCGCATTTGTCCGCACTGAGTTATTGACGTGCACCAGACCGCAACTCCTAGGAAATAACAATACCTCGCTCATGAGGCAAGACCCGCCTCATAAGTGAGTTACCGTTATTTCTACGGAGCTGATCGCGGTCTTGCGCACTGAGTATTGTCGTGCTACCAAAATCTGAGGCTAGCGGATAGCTACGAATAGCCAACGATGCCAAAAACGCATCATTGTCTCTTCTAGGCTATCCGAACGCCTCACCCGATTTTGTCCGCACTGAGTATTGTCGTGCTACCCAATGCAGAGCCTAGTGAATAAGAATACCCCAACTCCGAGGCAAAAAACGCCTCAAAGTTGAGCTATCCTTATTCATACGGCTCAAAGCGCATTTGTCCGCACTGAGTTCCATATATATTGTATTTTTTTTTGAAAACGTGAGATAATCAATAAGATATAAAAATGAGTATGAGGAGATGCAGTCAGGCGTGCTAGCTGTACCAGAGATAAAAAAATTATTACAAGAACACCAATTGTTGCAATCACTTGTGATCGCACCTAAAGCGGAAATGTTTACCAAAATTACATACGATTCCCGTAAAGCTGGAGCCCAAACGCTATTTATCTGCAAGGGTAATTTTAGACCTGAGTATTTAGCTAGTGCCAAAAAAGCTGGGGCAACAGGTTATGTGGCGGAACAATATTACCCAGAAGGCGATGGGATGACCGCGATCATCGTTTCCGATATTCAAAAAGCAATGGCCTTGTTGGGAGCTGCTTTTTACAATTACCCCCAAAATGAATTGTTCATCATCGCTTATACGGGAACGAAGGGCAAAACGACCTCGGCTTACTTTACCCGCGGGATCTTAGAACAGGCGACCGGTGATCGGACCGCTTTATTTTCTACGATCGACCGGATCTTAGGACCAAACCCAGACCAACGATTTAAATCTGACTTGACCACACCAGAGTCCTTAGACCTCTTCCACGATATGCGTCAAGCGATCAATAATGGGATGAATCATTTAGTCATGGAAGTCTCCTCTCAAGCTTATAAGAAGAGCCGTGTCTATGGCTTGAAATATGATATCGGGCTGTTTTTAAATATTTCCCCCGATCATATCGGTAAAAATGAACATCCGACTTTTGAAGATTATCTGTTCTGTAAAGAACAATTACTTTTGAACTCTAAGACTTGTGTGATCAATGCTGAAACAGCATATTTGTTGGATGTTTATCAAACAGCTAAAGCGAGTGTGGGGAGCGGAAATATCTATCTTTATGCCCGAAAAGATGCGCAACTGAGTTTTGATGTACCAGTTGATTTTGAGATCGCTAATGACTTTGAAGATCTTAAACAAAGTGAATTTAAATTGAGTGCTAAAACTAAAAAAGCGCAGGCCTTGGCGATCGACGGTACTTATGCGATCGCTTTGGCGGGTGATTACAATGAAGGCAATGCAGCTAGTGCGATCATCGCTTCGGCTTTAGCTGGGGCTCGTAAAGCAGTCGCTAAAGAAGCTCTACCACTGGTCAAAGTTCCCGGCCGAATGGAAATGCTCAGCTCGAAAGCTCACGGGACAGTTTACATTGATTATGCCCATAATTATGCAAGTTTGAGTGCGTTGCTCAAATTTTTACGGCAACAGACTCATGCTGGAAAGATCAGAGTCGTAGTCGGAAGCACCGGTGATAAAGGGGTCTCACGGCGCGAGGGCTTTGGGAAAGCCTTGAGCGAAGAAGCTGATGTTGCTTATTTGACGACTGATGATCCTGGATTTGAAGATCCACTGCAGATCGCCCAAGAGATCGATGCGCATATCGATCATGAGCGGGTCGAAGTTGTTTTTGAACTTGATCGTAAAAAAGCGACCCGTTTGGCGATCGAAGCTAGCACAGCGACGGATGTTGTTGTTTTAGCAGGCCGTGGGGAAGATAAATACCTAAAAGTTAAAGGTGAGGAGATCTTATATCCGACCGACGTTGAATTGGCACAAGAGATTTTGGAGGAATTAGAGTAATGGCAATCGAAACAGCAGATTTTACCCCGATCCTTTTGGGGAGCGATTTTAATGTGTACGGCATGGCGCGTTCATTTTATGAAATGTTCCATAAACCGGTCAAAGCATTTGCACAACGAGAATTAGCTCCAACGCGCTTTACGAAGATCGTGGATCTCGAATTGATCAATGGCTTTGCTGAAGATCCAGTCTGGATCGAGGAGATGTTAAAGATCAAAGAACGCTATCGGGACCATGAAGAACCAGTCATCTTGATCGGTTGTGGCGATGGATACGCAGAGCTCATCGTCCGTCATAAAAAGGAATTAGAGGATGTTTTTGTTTGCCCATATATCGATGTTGATATGTTGCATCAGTTGAACAACAAGGAAAACTTCTATAAGATCTGTGAAAAATATGATCTTCCTTATCCTAAGACGCAAATTATAACCAAGGAAATGCACGATAGCGGTGAGAAGATCGAGCAACCATTTGACTATCCGGTAGCTTTAAAACCAGCTAATAGTATTGCTTGGTTAGACGTTAAATTCGAAGGACGTAAGAAGGCCTTTCGGATCCGATCGCGCGAAGAATTTGACCGGATCGTCGACTTAGCCTACACTAATGGCTATACGGGTGATTTTATCTTACAAGATTTCATCCCAGGTGATGATAGTAACATGCGGGTCTTAAATGCCTATGTTGATCAAGATCACAAGGTCAAGATGATGTGTTTAGGTCATCCATTACTGGAAGATCCAGCTCCGTCTGCGATCGGTAACTATGTAGCGATCATGCCAGAATACAACCAAGAGATCTATGATACGATCAAAAGATTCTTAGAAGAGATCAAGTTTACTGGTTATGCTAATTTTGATATGAAATACGATGTGCGTGATGGTAAATACAAGCTCTTTGAGATCAACTTGCGTCAAGGTCGCAGTAGCTTCTTTGTGACCTTGAATGGTTATAACTTGGCACAGTGGGTCGTAAGTGATTACGTGACGGGTGAGCTTAAGGACGCCAAAACACTTTACTGTAATGAACATAACGACCATGCTGCTTTATGGTTGGGTGTTCCAGTGAAGACTTTCAAAAAATACGCACGTGAAAATGAAGCAAAGAAACGTGCTTTAGAGTTGATCAAAGAAAATCGTTATGGAACAACATATGAATATTCTGAAGATATGAATCCTAAGCGGTGGTTATTGATCAAGTGGATGAACCACAATTATGTAAAGAATTTTGCCCGTTATTTTGCAGAAAATAAAGGATAAGATACGATGAAAAACTTTTTTACAATTATCGGTGGTATGGGAACGATGGCGACCGAAAGCTATATCCACCAGTTGAATTTACGTACTAAAGCGCATAAAGACCAAGATTATTACAACTATACCTTGGTCAACCATGCGACGGTACCAGATCGAACCGCGTATATTTTGGATAATACTAAGCAAAACCCTTTACCAGAATTAATCGAAGATTTTAAGCAATATGCGACGCTTGGCCCAGACTTTTTCACTTTACCATGTAATACGGCGCATTATTTTTATGATGAGCTTGCTAAAGCTGTTGATGTGCCGATCTTGCACATGCCTAAAGAAACAGTCGCTGAGATCAAAAAGCGCTATCCAAAAGCTAAAAAAGTCGGCTTAGTCGCAACTCAAGGCACGATCCGTGATCAGATCTACGATAAAGAGATCTTAGCTGCCGGCTATGACTTAGCCAAGCCAAGTCCAGCTGTACAAAAGATGACTGACGAATTGATCTACGATGATATCAAAGAACAAGATGTGGTCGATGGTAAATTATTCCATGATCTAGTAGCCCAAATGATAAAAGAAACGGGCTGTGATGTGGTGATCTTAGGCTGTACTGAATTATCACTTGCCCAAGAACGCGAGCCGATCACTGACTTACCGCTCGTAGATAGCCAATCTACTTTGGTCGACCGTACGATCGAGTGGGCTGATAAGACACAAAAGAGTGTGGGCTAAAGCAGGTAGCACTGTATAAATAACGTAAAGATCAGTATGATGCATATTTGCATCGTGCAGATCTTTTTTGTGATAGAAAACGAGCACTTGTTTATTTTGATACTAAAGCAACGATCGGGGGTAAAGTTTCTTTCCGTAAAGCACGTGAGTTAGTCAAAATACTGAAAAAGTGATCATATCAAAAAGTCGTTAAACAAGGGGGTAGTCTTGTTTAACGACTTTTTGGCAATTATTAGTTAGAGAGTGAGATCGATGAAACTATATGACATACATGGACAGGGGCAGTCTAAAAAAGTTAAGCAGGATGTTAAGAAGACTACTTACCACGATGTCAATAGATCGAGAGCTATAAGCTAAGGTGGGCGCATCCACTAAAAGCTAACAGCACCGATTCATCACCTCTTTCATTATGGATAGTTGAGGTTCTCTCAACGTAACTAAGTATATATCACTATATTTTGTGAAAAACTATTGATTTTTTGGCAGAATGTGCAATACGTGAGCTAGGCGGTGTTTTGTGCAAAAAAAATTTTAATAGACTTGTCAAAAATTTAAATTTACTTAAATATTACTGATCGAGTAAATTTATTTTCTATTATTATCGCTGTTATGTAGGTGATTTTTTCTAGAGTTGTTTTAAAATTTGATAATAACCATTACTAAGGTGTTGCTACTAGTAATATTCGGCGTTATGATTACAATATATTTTAAAAAAAGGGGAAATCAAAGTGTCCAAGAAATGGTATGAGGCGCTCGACCAAGAAGATGTCATCTTTTTGCATCAGTTAGCGCAAGCGGATTTTAAGTTGTCAAAGTTGTCAGTTGAGACGGGGATGTCGTATTTTGTGCTCAAAAAGCGGATGCAAAAGCTAAAATTAGCTTTATCTCAAAAAACACCTGGGGATAGTGATTTTAAGTCGTATTTGGATCTTCTAGTCGAACAGCGGATCTTACCCCAGTCGATCGCGGATGTCTTATATCAGAAACATTTAGAGGGCTTAGAGTAGGTTAGAGTACCTAAATTTTTCAATTTAGCGCAAGTGTAGTACTATCTTAAGTATACTGATCTTAAGGATAGAGGATAATAGATGAAAAAAGGAATTTTGCTAATAAATCTTGGAACTCCAAAAAGTCCGACAGCTAAACATTTGCGCCCCTACTTGCGTCGCTTTTTAGGTGATAAACGGGTGATCGCGACCCCAGACGTGATCTGGAAGCCAGTCTTGGAGTTGATGATCTTACCTCGGCGCCCTAAATTTTCAGCACAGATGTATAAAAAGATCTGGTCAGCTGAATACGGCTCGCCCTTGGCATATTATACTAAGCGACAGGCTGAATTATTGCAGGCTTTAGTGCCAGATACGGTGGTAAAGTATGCATTTAGCTATAGCGAGCCAGATATTTCGCAGGTTTTAGCGGAATTTGAAGCCCAAAAAGTAACTGAGCTATGTATTATTGCGCTCTATCCGCAATATTCGACGACAACAGTAGGTTCAGTCAGTGACGATGTGATGCGGTTTTATCATAAGCGAACTTATGTGCCGAACATCAAGTTTGTGACCTCTTTTTATGAAAGTGAGGCGTACTTGAAGCTACTCGCAGATAAGATCAAGGAGTATTGGAGTAAAAAAGTATATGATAAGTTGATCATCTCATATCATGGGATCCCAGAAAGTTATGTAAAAAAAGGCGATCCTTACCAAGCACAGTGTGAAGAAACGACTGCTAAGCTTGAAGCAATGTTGCCAGATATCGAGATCTTACATACATACCAATCTAAATTTGGTCCAGCTAAATGGCTTGAGCCAGCGACTGATGAAACGATCAAGCATTTACCAAAGCAGGGATGCAAAAAATTATTGGTGATCTCACCGTCGTTTGTGGCGGATTGTTTGGAGACGTTATACGAACTAGAACTCGAAAATCGGACCTACTTTGAACAAGCGGGTGGAGAGTGCTATGATGTTGTTCCTTGTTTAAATGATGATCCTGAATTTGTCGCGTTTTTAAAGGATCTGAGTAAATAGGACTCGAAGTGAGTTCTATTTATTTTTTTAACCATTTTAGGTTATCCTAAAAATATATTTCGTTTACCTTTAAAATGTGCTATGATCGAAATGGAAAAATAGAAGGGATGGTTTTATGAAAGTTAAAGATTTTGTTGCAAGTTTTTTGACGGACCAAAACATCAATGGGATGGCCGTTAATTTGATCGGTAATCTAGGCCAGACTTTGCGCCAGGCACAGACGCGTTATCCAGAGTACGGCAATCTCTTTCGGGACAAGCGTCTTTGGACCGGAAAAAGAGAAGTAACACAGTGTATGAGATATCCTGTGGCTAAGCTAAGCGACGGGCTTTATGCTACGGCTACAAATGGGGTTCCAAATGAAGAGCTGGTCAAATTATTTAAAGCTAAATTGTGGCAGTTAAAAGCAGAGTTAGAAGCCTTACCAGACCAAAAGCCAGCGCGGCCACTGTTTACGGGGATCAATGCTTTGTTCAAGCAACCAACGATCTTTGTGAGCGCCAAAAATGAATTGCAATTGTTGTTAGAAGATAAATTCCAAGCACCCGAAAAAGTTGCTTTAACGCGCTTTGATTTCTTTAACTTGGGGATCTTCTCTTATAAAGATGTCGCTTATTATGAAGTGGTCGCTGATGATGGAAAAGCGCTCGAAGACCATGATCTAACGGTGCTGTTGGGGAAATTGTTAGTGTTCATGACGATCGCAGGGATCACCCAAGCCGATTATGCAACGATGAGTGCTTTTAGCATATCAAACGCCTAAAAAAAGCAACAGATCTTTGCCAGACAACCTGCTTGTCGTTAAAGATCTGTTGCTTTTTTAACTTTTTACAATTAAAGAAGATCGCTAGCTATTGACCGTATTGTTTCACATGAAACTTTAGTTGTTTTCCAGTTGGTTTGTCAAAGCTTTGATCTTTTCGACGGTCTCATCCAAAAAGGCGATCGTATTTTCAAGCGGAGCAGCAGTTGAAATGTCTACACCAGCGACTTTGGCGGCGGCGACGGGTGTTTTTTGGTCACCGAGTTTTAAGAACTCAAGCCAAGCTGCAACTTGTGGCTTTGGATCAGCCACTAATTTCAAATAAGCTTGAGTTGCGATCGTCAAGCCAGCTGAGTAAGTATATGAGTACAAGCCCATATAGTAATGTGATTGACGCATCCAAGTTAAAGCAGCACGCTCATCGATCACGACTGCATCGCCCCAGAAGCGCTTGAGAACTTTTTGTTTGAGTTCGCAGAGCTTAGCCCCATCAAATGAACCACCAGCATCGATGATCTGATAGACTTCACGTTGGAAAGCTGCTTCAAGTAAGTGAGTCACAAAATTATGATAGAACGTATTGGTCAACATCTTAGTGTAAGCAAAGCGTTGCATTCGTGGGTCAGTCGTACTTTGTTCCAAGGAATGCGTCAGCAATAATTCATTAAAGGTCGACGGTGCTTCGATCAGATACATCGAAGGGTCGCTACCTAAGATAGAGTTATTTTGGGCGGTGAGCAGTGCTTGACCGGCGTGACCGAGCTCATGGATAAGCGTATAGACGTCGGCTAATTCATCTGTCCAAGACATCAAAATATAAGGATGCACACCATATGGATCGGTCTCAAAGCCACCCGTCTCCTTACCAGCGTTGACAGCAAAATCGACCCAGCGTTCATCAAATGAGCGCATGACCATTTTGGCATAATTGTCACCTAAAAGTGAGACCGCCTTTTTAATGTAATTTGGTGCTTCGTTTAAACTGACTTTAGGTGCAAATTCAGGATCAAGATCGATCTGTAGATCAGCAAAGTTCATTTGCTTTAAACCATGTGTTTTACCGATGAGTTTAGCATATTTTTGCATGACTGGTCCGAGTTTGTCTAAGATCAAGTCGATCTGGCGGTCAAACATTTCATGAGTAACTTCTTGGTCAGCTAACAGGTAGTCAAAGACCGAATCAAATCCGCGCAAGGTCGCCAAGGTTTTTTCTTTAGCAACTTGGGTGTAGTAAGTAGCTGCCACTGTATCTTGATATTTTTTTAGCGTTTTAGAGAATGATTCGAAGGCTTTTTGGCGTACTTTATAATTAGGGTGGTATTGATAGGTATTTTCATACAAGACAAATGACATCGGATATGTCGTTTTATCGACCACAAAATCTTCAAAGTCCATATCAGCAGCTCGGGTCGTCGTGTAGATCTTTTCAGGAGCATTTAGCGTTGGACCTAATAGGGCAAGCGCCGCTTCGGTCTTAGGCTCAAGGAGATGCTTTTGTTTAGCTTTCAAATGCCGAATAACTGAGGCAAAGCGTGGTTCTTTAGTAGCTACCTCATCTAAGATCGCAGTCGAGTTTTGGCTGACTTGGATATCAAAAAAGGCTAGTTTAGCGTTCTTAAAGGCTAAAGTTTGTTCGGCTTGTTTCAATAAATGATCATAATGCGGATCAGTCATATCGCTTGCTTGATGTAAGAAAGCATAATGCTCGATCAAAGATGCTTTTTGTTCGACCTTTTCAAGCGCTGCTAAGCCAGCCAAGATCTGAGCGGTAGTCGTCAAGTGACCATCAAAATCAGCCACAAGATCTGTTACGAGTTGTTTTAAAACTGTTAGATCTTTAGCCCAAGCTTTATCGTTTGGATAAAGTGGGGTCAGATCCCACGTGAGTTCTGAAGCGACGTCTTTTCGATTTGGTAATGCCATTGGCAAAGCCCCCTTAAAATAAATGGTTTTGCAAAATTATAGCATAAAACATGTATCTTATAGTAGCATAATTGTCTTTTGTAGGGGGCTAGTGTATAATTTGACTTACAGAATACAAGTAAATCACTTGGCTGTAATTATCCAGAAAGGAAGGGTATAGTCATGCGTACGCCTGAAAATGTCTTAAAGATCGGTGTATTAAATTTGATGCACGATAAATTAGACACCAAAAGACGGTTTGAACAGATCTTGAAGAATTCGGCTCAGCCAGTTGAGTTGACCTTTTTTTATCCTAAAGATCATTACCAAGATCGGCCAGTTCCAGCTCAAGTCGCACAGATCGCGCACCCACTTGAGTTAGCTGAAGTTGAAAAACTCGATGCTTTTATCGTGACTGGTGCTCCGATCGAAAAACTAGCTTTTGCAGAGATCACATACATCAATGAATTGCAGGAGCTCTTTAATTGTTTAGCTCAAAATAAGCTCGAGCAGTTGTACGTCTGTTGGGGCGCCATGGCTGCAGTCAATTATTTTTACGGTGTGGATAAGTATTTATTGCCTCAAAAATTATTTGGGATCTATCCGCAAGAAGTTTTACGTGATTCCAATTTATTAACTCAAGTCACGCCGGGCTTTTTAGCGCCACATGCGCGGTATGCTGATATTGATCTTACCCAGGCAAAACAAGTGCCTGAGTTAGAAATCACCGCTATCTCACAGACTGGGGAAGCTTTCTTACTTGAAGCACCGACAAGACATCAGACATTTCTATTTTCGCATTTGGAGTATGGCGGAGATGCTTTACAAAAAGAATATGCACGCGAATTAGCTGCTGATCCAAGTGCCAAAGATTCGCTGGCTCGTCCTCAAAATTACTATATTGATGGACGACCACAGTTTTTATGGGAAACATTACAAAAGCAATTCTTTGCTAACTGGTTACACCAAGTGGCTAAGACACGCCAAGCTAAAGAACTTATTAAAAATTAACGGGGGTCTTGATATGAGTAAAGTTTATGATTCGATTTTAGATACTATTGGTAACACACCGATCGTCAAGTTGAACAATGTTGTTCCGGCAAACGCAGCTGATGTTTATGTTAAACTTGAATTTTTCAATCCAGCTGGTTCAGTCAAAGACCGGGTAGCCTTAGCGATGATCCAAGCTGCTGAAGAAGCCGGAAAGTTGACTAAAGGTGGCACGATCATCGAACCAACTTCAGGTAATACTGGCATCGGCTTAGCTGCAGTCGCGGCGGCTAAAGGCTATCGTTTATTGATCACGATGCCAGAAACGATGAGTATCGAACGGCGTAAATTGATGCAAGGCTACGGCGCTGAATTGATCTTGACCCCAGGTGAAGAAGGCATGGGAGGCGCGATCAAACTCGCTAAGGAACTGGCTGAGAAGAATGGTTATTTCTTACCGATGCAATTCGATAATCCTGCCAATGCCTTGATCCACGAACAAACGACTGGTCAAGAGATCTTACAGGCTTTTGGAGCTAAATTACCAGATGCTTTTGTTGCTGGGGTCGGGACAGGTGGAACTTTGACTGGCGTGGGTCGTGCTTTGCGGGCTAAGAAGGCTGACATTCAAGTATATGCCCTTGAACCAAGTGAATCTCCAGTCTTAAAAGAAGGCAAGAAGGGCAAGCACAAGATCCAAGGTATTTCAGCTGGCTTTGTGCCTTCGATCTTGGATACTAAACTTTACGATGATGTTTTGGAAGTTCCAAGTCAAAAAGCGCTTGAAATGGCACGCGAAGTTGGGAAAAAAGAAGGTTTCTTACCAGGGATCTCAGCTGGGGCTAATATTTACGGCGCGATCGAAGTAGCTAAAAAATTGGGGGCTGGCAAGCGGGTCTTGACCGTTGCCCCAGATAACGGCGAACGCTACCTTTCAACTGAATTATTTGAAGGCTGAGCGTTGGAAAATATATTTATAGAAAAAATCTAGTGTGAGTATTTTTATGCGGTTGAGCAGGTACTTGCATTAATAATAGAACATACCTGATCAAATTGTATTTTTAGGAGATTTGATCAGGTATGTTTTTTTAGTCTAGTAAATTTTAGACTGCTCTAGTTTTTGGATGAGTGCGGTAAGTGGGTATTTTCCATTTGAGATCACAGATATTTCATAGTACTTAGGTAAAGCTAGTTTTTTTGAGGTTAGCTTAGTTTTGGAAATTTGCTCGTAATGTTTAGCAAGAAATTTAGGCAGAATAGTAGTTAAGTTAGTTTGCGGACAGCTGATCAAATAATGTATAAAGTCAAAACAATTGACTTGCCGAATTTCGGGGACCAAAAGACTGGCTTTTTGAAAGGCGGCTCTAATTTGTGGAATAAGAAAATGGTATTCAGGATGAAGGATAAACTTCACTCTTCTCAATTCGTTAGCCGTTAGTGAAAGATCAGATGACGTGATGTAAGGATTGGTTTGAGAATATACAACATAGTAAGGTTCTGAGTAGAGGGTATATTTTTCATGCTCAGTGGTAAGTTTATTTTCAGAAAAATCATTTATGAAGATAATATCTAAGCTACCATAATTAAATTTTTCTATTAATTCATCCAGATCGTTAGTCAGTATAAGTTGATGCTGCTCAAAGAGCAATTTGCTAAAAAAGCTAGGATAAAGCAAAGTTGCGCTGTTAGTTACACCGATATTAAGCTTGTCAAATTGTGTATTTAGATCGCTCTTTTTGACACTGTAAAGAGAATCAAAGTCATGTAAAACTTTGATAGCTTGTTGATAAAAATCTTGCCCGTCTGATGTTAATACAACTCCACGGGAAGAACGTACAAACAAGCTAACTTGAAAATGTTCCTCCAGTTGATGGATTTTTTTGCTGATAGCTGGTTGAGATAGAGATAGGATCTTACTGCTTTTACTGATATTTTTTGTCTTAGCAACAGTGATGAAAACATATAGCAAGTCAACATTTAATGAATTATACATATCCTATTGCCCCTTTAACTGCTAATTTAAAAAAATAGTAAATTTCTGAATAATTATCATGCTTTTATGAGAAATACATTAACTATTTTTCTTAGGGATAATTATAAAGCTTATTAATTAATATTTGTTATAACGCTTTGTTATATCAGAGTATTATATATTGTTAATTCCATATATTCAAATAAAATGATAATCTAGCTACAACAAGATATTAATTTGTTTGAAATGAGGATTATATTTGAAAATGAATATAAAAAAATTATTAATGGAGGAGATTGGTAAATATATATCCCAAAATAGTATAGATTATGATTTTTCTCTGTTTATTGTAGGATCAGTTAATAGAGGGGATTATATGTTGGATGAAAAAGGAAAAATTTTATCTGATATTGATGTGTTAGTTGTTATTGAAGAAAGGAGATATATAGATAAATTGAATATGTATCTGAAGGATGTCTGCAGGTATATATTTGATAAATTTGATTATAAACTTGGGATTATATATTCGATTAAATCGGTTATTCTGAAAAGAAAGAATGCGATGTTTTTACAGGATGTTTCAAGCAAAGATTTTATTGTTGATAACTTAGACATAGGTAAATTCTTTGATATAAAGGATTTTAGGACAGAAATAGTACTTGCAGAATATTTTCAATCATTGTTCTACTATGAGGCGAAATACAACTTTACAAATGACGATAGGACTAGGGTAAAAATAAATATACTAATTAATTGTATTTATGAGCTTATAGAATTTGGAGAAAGAAAAACAGAATATAATTTAGATAAAGCTTTTTATGACAGCAAATTATCTGTAGATCGTTTTGGAATTGGGGAAGATTTGAAAGACAAATATAACTATATACTGGGGAAAGCTACAGAACTTCATTTGTCAAGTATGTATTTTTTAAGTCATAAATTTTTAAATGCGGAAGATTTATTTTTTAACGTAAGAGATATTGTTTTTTTAGAAAATGAAGGGATTTGTTATTATGACGCAATTCAAACATAGCAATTGGGTTCATACATTGGGACCAAAAACAACAGATAGTTTTAGAGCATATCAATATGCTTGTAAAAAATATCCAGATGTATCTCAAGCAAGTTTGTATCTCCATGATAGCTACTCAAGTATATATGACAACTTAAATCAATTTATAGGAGATTTAATTATAGTTCCAGTTGCATATAGAGGGAGAAGCAGAATAGATAACTGGACAGATAATAATTTTAGGTATAGTAATAATTTAGCTATTTTAGATAGTTTTGTATTATCGACTAAAAAAATGGCATTACTTGAAAATTTAAATGCTTGTAACTCTAGGGCAATTATACATCCATCAACGACTATCTTTATAAAGCAATATGAAGAGGTAATAGGGAAGAGTATAGAATTTGATCTTGCAGATAGTAAACCTGCAGCTTTATCTATATTTTTGAATAAGAGATATCAATATACGGTAGCAAGTTATGATACGTATTTAATAGAAAAATGTAAGACGGTGAAGGTACGTAATATTTTTTCACCACAAATGATATGGTGTGTCTATAAAATTATGTAGGAGGACTTTTAAATGAATGATCTAATTGAAAAGTATCATTGCAAAGATATTTCATCTAAAAAAATTACTAAGGATAAATGGTTTATTGGATCAGCCCTACAATCGGTAAACTATACAGACTTGAGTGGCGGATATTATTATTACAAGCAACCAACTATCTGGACTAGAATGCTATCAGTAGATCCTGTTAATCCGTATTGGGAAGTACATAATGAAACAGAAAATTTTTTGTTGATAGATAAATCAAATGCTGAGATAGTTTACTTTTTACAAAGTGTTTTAGCCACCTATGTGCAAGCAAAATTAGGTGAATGTATCAAATTATATTCTTTTGGAAAAGGGAGCTTAGGTTTTTTGGATGCAAATATCCAAGAGATCGAGCTAGAAGTACCTTTCCATATTAATAAACAAAGAGTTGGAAATTATAGAAAAATCTTTGCACTAGTTGGAGATCGGTTTTATCCAGCGATCGATTGTACTGAATTTCAAATCAATAAGCGAGGATATTTTGAGATCAATATCAATTTATCATACTTGGAAATGCTTTGTGATCAGTTGGATTGTATATTTTGTGGTAAGAGATATCTCGAAATTGTTGATTCATTTGGGATAGGAAGTGAGCAATTAATATCTGATCAAAGGGTCATTAGGTTGATCTCTTTAGTGGAAACGGTGAAATTTATTGAAAAGTATCAGATCACAGTTGCATCAAATTATCTAGGTCATACTGTGAAAAAAATATATAAACTTCTAGCTATACAAATGTTTTTGCTAAAGATAGACATTGATATGCTAAAAAAATTCTTGGAAGCTGTAACTATCGCAGCAATCAAGAAAGAATTGATCAAGTTACAAAAGCTAGATACTAACTTACTGAAAAAATATGATTCTTTTACGTTATCTGATCGGTACGGGATCACAAAAGAAATTCAAGACGCTTTGAATAATTCTAGAGAATACATAAGACATTACAGTAAAAAAACAATAAAATATTTTACCGATATTCCTTTTTGCGGTGATATCACTAGTGAAAAAGATTTTATTGAAATAGTTTATAAAATTCAGGAGGGTAAGTAATGATTAATTTTCCTAACGTTTTTTCGGGTACAAATGTAACTTTGGAGATCAATTTTCAAAATGTTGCTAAAGATGAGTTGCTAAGTATTAATAGAGTAGTAAATGATTTAATGCGGGAAAATATATTAGAGACAAACGTGGAGAAATTATATGTAACATTTTCATCTATGATATCTACAATCAATGATAAGGAAACGATAAATTATCATGAAGTTATTGTAAAAGTACCGGTTGTAATTAATAGCAAGGAATATATTTTTCCAATAATATCTTTTGTAGATGATGAATGTTCTTTTTTGCGTGGAACATATTTGGGGTATTACAAAAGATTGCTAAACCCGGGAAATATTTATATTTCTGATGATAAAGTCGAATTGAAATCATCAATATTAAATATAGAATGTAAGTATTCTAACAAAATGAAGAATAGGATAGCTAAAGTAGATTTTGAAAAGCCATTTGTATTAAATAAAATAGTTGGGAATTCTCAAAGACCAGTTGACCAATCATACCATACATTAAGAATAAGCGAATACAAACAAAAGTATTTGCGAAAATTTGAAAATATTGAGGAAGCAAAATTTGTATTCTTCAAGAAGAAATATAGTATTCAAAATATATGGATTTCAGAAGATTCTTTTATTTTAGAAGGATTATGTAATTTAGAATAGGTGGCAAGTATGAATTTTACGAAAGAAAATACCGGATTTTTACCGAGACAATTGGTAGATAAGCATATGTTGATCACAGGCCAGACTGGGAGCGGGAAAACCTGTACAGCTCGTTCACTGATTTACCAACTTCAAAAAGAAAATGAAACTGTAATTATTTTAGATCCAACGGGTGAATATACTAAACTCCCTAACATGGTCGTATATACTTTAGGAGAAAATACTTTCATTGATCCAGGAAGCCTGGAAGTAAAGCAATTATTAAGAGTTTTAGATATTGAGACCTCTACCTTATTAACTAATAAAGTAGAACAAGCGATAGAATCATTGAAAATACAAGAAAATATTGTGGGGAGAAAAGAAGTCTATTTAAAGCTTGGTTTACCAATCGCTGATTATCAGGATAAAGTGGAGAAGCTAAAACCATGGATGAATCGCTATCCGTTTGCTTTATTAGCGAAACAGTCGCTCGAAGAGTTTGTAGTTCCTAAAAAAGATGATACAGCTGACTATACATTAGTAGGACAGGTATATGATCGTGAAAAGATCAATCAGTGTTGGGATGACTTCATGGTATTAGATCGCCGAATTCGGGGACAGTGTTTTCTAGAAATGTTTGGTGCCAAAAATCAGACAGGAAGATCTAAATATGATATAGATTATATCCTGTCTTTATTTTTAGAAAAAAGGAGCATGAAACGTTCGTTGGTATTAGATCTATCAAGACTTAAAAAATATGGGAACTCACAAAAATATTTAATGTCGTTGATCCTAAAAAAGATCTTGGCTAAGCGAATGACCGCAGAATTCAATTTCAAAGTTAGCTTATTTATTGATGAAGCACATAGGTATTTACCTCAAAATGAATTTGATATGTCAGAGAATGGCTTTTTTCAGCTATTGCGTGAAGGTAGAAAATATGGAGTCAGCTTAGTTTTGGCCACTCAATCACCTTTGGATATTTCCCCAAAATTATTATCGCAAATTTCAAATTTTATTATACATAGGACAAGTACTTTGGACGAGTTAGAATATTTGAACCTTGAAGTTCCATTTGAAATATTGAACAAATTAGATGTAGGACAAGCGGTGATATACTTGTATCCAAAATTTTATCAAAAAGTAAATATCAGATTACCTGAGGAGTGTGGATATAATGTCTGGAAAAAATCGATTGATATTTTCTAAAACTATATCGTTTGCAGGAACAACATTATTTAACTCAATATTAAGTATTTGGATAATTGAGGTATTTAACTCCAGTAAAATTTTGGGAAATATCAATGGATATGTAGGTATTGCTGCTATTATATGCAACTTATTAGGTGGGATATTTGCAGATAGTCGTTATCTAATGAATTTATTATTGATATCAGATGGTGTTGCTTGTTTAATATGCTTTTTCGTAGTAGGGATGGGATTAGTTGATGATCTTCTATGGATTTATATCCTAGTATTTATTCTAAATGCTAATTCTTATCTATCGTCTCCACTATTTAAAACACTAGTGCATTATGTAGTGCGGAAGGACGAAATTGTAAAATACAACACAAACTTATCATTTTTAGTTCAATTAATAACAGTTCTGTTCCCCCCGGTATCCACTACATTATATGCTGTAAAATTACTTTCGATGAATAATGTGGTTGTGTTAAATGGATTATCTTACTTACTATCATTTTTAGTTTTACTATCGTTTTTGAGAAAAAAAGATAGTGGTAAGGGAAAAATAAGTTTCAATTATTTGACAGCTATTAATTATCTAAAGAGCGATTCTGAAATGTTTGTCTTAGTGGTTACTGGTGGATTGTTAAATGCATTTTTGGCAGGTTTTAATATCTATGTACCGATTTTTACAACTAAAATTATTAATAATGTTGCGATATATGGGTACATTATGACTTTAGAGGCATTTGGAGGGATTTTGGGAATTATATCCATGAAATATGTGAAAATGCTAAATAGCATTTTATTGGAAAGATATCTCTTCATTATTTCTTCGTGCCTGTTAATTTTGTTGAGTTATTATGGAAATTTATTAGTAATTGCATTGTTTACAATCATTTTGACGTTTTGTTTAGCTCGTTATAACATAACTGTTCAGTCTGTTATTCAGCAAGATGTCCCTCAGAAAATTATAGGTAGAATATTCTCACTATTTTTTCTAATAGTAAATATTGGATCGACAATGGGAAGTTTTATATTTGGTTACTTGTTTTCCTTGAATAATAATAAGCCATTGCTATTAGTAGCTACAGGCTTTGTTGTTATTGATTTATTGTGGATATTTATTTCCAGAAAAATTTAAGGAGTGTTTGAAAATGAATTTAATCTTATTTCGCTATTCTCCACGAGCAGTTGAATTAAAGTATGTGGATGAAAAAAAATCTATTATTATTGCGCCTGAGATCTTAAAAAGAAAATATGCTGAATATCAAGGAGTGAAAGCTAAAGTTATTTTTTTAACGATGTATACATTGCCAGAGATAATTAAGTGCATTAATGAACTTAATAAGAGTGTAGAAATTACTAGTATTACATCATTAAGTGAAGAAGATATGGAATTAGTAGGATTCCTAGAAGATTTTTTTCTAAAAAAACAATCAACGTTTGTTGTGAATACTTTGTTTAAAGATAAATATTATATGCGTTCAGTACTATATGGATGTACAGAAATACCACAGCCAAAATTTGAATTAGTAACATCGTATGAAAAATTAGTTGGTTTCTTTGAAAAAAATAAACTTACAAAAGCTATTGTTAAAGCTCGAAATCTAGCAGGATCAGAAGAAGTGTACCAAGTGACGAAAGAAGAAATAGGTAATTTGCCTAAAAGAATATATAACGGTAATTATTTAGTTGAAGAATATGTTGAATTAAAGCAAATGTTGACATGTGATGGATTTGCTATGGGGAGTAATATCCAGTATATTTTTTCAAATGAATATGAAGAATTATTGTTAAATACTTTGAATGAACAGAGTGGTTATATTATTAGAACAAATCATCTGTATTGGACTGATATTGAGCTACTTAAAAAGATATTTGCAGCATGTAAAGATATTTTAGAAGTATTCACGATTGAAGATCAAGTTACTCCTTTCCATTTTGAATGGTTTTATGATGATAAAAGTAAACGGTTTGTGTTTTGTGAGGTTGGAAAAAGATTTGGTGGTGGAGCAATTCCGGAGTTGATTCAGTACGGTTTTGGAATAAATATTTTGGAAAAGTATTGGCAATCAATTAATCAAAGTGAAAAAGCTGACTGTAGTGAGAAAATGTTATTAATGCCTACTGTAATAGCAACATCTTATTCTCCCTATTTACGTGAAGGGGTAATAACAAAAGTTCCAGAAAAAAAACAGTTTAATTGGACTGAAAAAACGTACTTTTTTGTTAATGTAGGCGATAAGGGGACCTTGGCCACTGCTGTTATTCAAAATGAATTTTTAAGTATATTTATTAGCAAATCTGAAAATGAGTATTTAAATAACTTACGTAGGATGGAGTATTTGTCTGCGCAGTTTGAATATAAGTAACAGATAGAAAGGGGGAGATGGAATGATAAAGTCAAAGAATTACAGTAAAGTTCGACTATTGATCAGTCTATATTTAAACTATTTTGTTCATGGATTTGGATTAGTTATTTTATCTCAAAATATGGGGATACTAGGTGAAAAATGGAACGTTTCGTTAAAAATGGTTTCTTTTTTGATGTCAGGAATAGGTTTGGGGAGGTTGGTTTCATATCCTGTTATGGGGAGAATTGCAACTATAATTAATAAAAAGACGTTTCTCTATATAGGAATGATATCATACTCAATTTTTGCAGTAGGAGTTATTAGTGTTAATAATTTTATTGGCATATATCTGTGTATTTTTTTTGCCGGAATAGCCAATTCTGCACTTGATGCAGGAACATATCCAATGCTAGTAGAAATGAGTACAGGTGAGGGAGAAAAAACAATTATTATTAAGATATTTATGTCGCTAGGAGAATTTTTTTTGCCACTAATAGTCACTTTTTTGGTAACTAATAAACTATGGTTTGGCTGGTCATTTGTTATTATGGTAGCTTTATTGATGCTGAATATAATCAATGTAGCATCTATTCGCATTCCAAGAATACAGGAAAATAAAGTAGAAATAACAGTCCAAAATGTAGAGAAAAAAAGATCATTTCTACTGTGTTACTTCTTATTTACGGATACACTTCTATGGCAATGATGATATGGTTTACACAATGGATTACCATATTTGCAAAACAGTTTTTAAGACTTACAGAGGAAATGTCACACATGCTGCTTTCTTTATATAGTCTGGGTTCCATAATGGGGGTAGTGGTGCTGTATTGTGTGTTACAGAGATATAAACATATACACAGTTTGTTGGTTTTAATAAATATGATTCCTATCGGTGCACTGGCAGTTATATTGTGTTCAGAGAATATACTAGTTATTGCTATAGCATGTCTATTATTTGGCGGTTCTGCTGCAAGTGGTGTTATGCAACTGGGATTGGTTATTTTTATGAAAATTTATCCAAAGCATAGAAGTTTGGTGACTAGCGCATTTTATTTTTTTGGAAGTATAGCATCATTTACTATCCCTATTATAACAGGAATATTATTTGAAAACGGTATTTTAAGTGTATTTATAGGATTATTATTATTGGGTGTTATTGGTCTATGTTTAGTTAGTGTTTTGGCAATGAAATCAAAAGAGATGGGATGACATGAAAAAGGAAATCGAGGATTTTAGAAGTCAAATAAATAAAGTGGACGAAGCATTATTTCAAGAATTAATAATGCGGTTTGATATTGTTCAAGAAATAAATCAATATAAAGAAGTCAGAGATATACCGGTAGAAAGTAAGATGAGAGAGTCAATTTTACTGGAAAGGGCTAATCAGTTACTCGAAGATACAGAATTTAAAGAATATATTATTAACGTGTATATTGAAATAATAAAACAATCTAAG
The DNA here is from genome assembly GCF_003288115.1 of Ligilactobacillus murinus. Taxonomy (NCBI): domain Bacteria; kingdom Bacillati; phylum Bacillota; class Bacilli; order Lactobacillales; family Lactobacillaceae; genus Ligilactobacillus; species Ligilactobacillus murinus. The sequence continues at coordinate 1,858,285 of NZ_CP023565.1, forward strand.
AAATATCAAAAAAATAATAGGGGATAAAATAATTATGGAATATATGACAGCTGGCGAATCACATGGCGAACAAATGACAGGAATTATTATGGGAATTCCTGCCGGATTGGAAATTGATGTTGATAAAATCAATTTAGCGTTATCTATTAGACAAAATAGCTATGGTAGAGGTAAGAGACAAAAGATTGAGAATGATGAAGTTCGAATTGTAAGTGGAATTAGGGGCGGGATTACCTTAGGATCTCCAATTTCAGTGGTAGTAGAAAATAAAGATCATAAAAACTGGCTTGGTATTATGGAAACAAATTCTGAAAATATCCGATATGGGGAAAGATATGCTAGCAAAGTAGTTACTTGCCCACGTCCTGGTCATGCAGATTTAGTTGGAGGAATGAAATATGGGCATAGAGATTTACGTAATGTTTTAGAACGTTCCTCCGCACGTGAAACTGTACTAAAGGTAGCAATAGGTAGTATTTGTGAACAACTACTTAGAGAACTGAAGATAGATTTAATTGGATATGTTACCCAAGTAGGTAATATTAAAATAAAAACATCTGAAAAAATGAGTGTTGGTGACATTCGTGAAAGAATAAATGATAATGATTTGAGAATTATTGATAAATCAAAAATTTCAGAAATACATAAACTGATTACTCAGACAAAAAGAAAAGGAGATACTTTGGGAGGGAAAGTTCGTGTGTTAGTTGAAAATTTACCTGTTGGGCTAGGGAACTATACTAGTTGGGAAAAGAAATTAGATGTGAGGTTGGCTGGGGCAGTGATGGGGGTTAACGCAATTAAGGGAGTTAGTTTTGGGGATGGTTTTGATATTGTTGGACATTTTGGCAGTGAAGTGATGGATGAAATTACGTATAAACCAAGTGGTGGGTATACTAGAAAAACCAACCATTTGGGAGGTATCGAAGGTGGTATGACAAATGGAATGCCATTAATAGTAGATGCAGCACTTAAACCAATACCTACTTTAAGAAAACCCCTTGAAACTATTGATATAGAAACAAGAAAGCGTGCCAAAGCAAGTATAGAAAGGGCGGATATAACAGTTGTAGCCCCTGCTTCACTTATTGTAGAGAACGTAATTGCCATAGAATTAGTACGTACTATTTTAGAAACATTTGAATCTTCAAATTTAAGTCGTCTAAAAGTGGAAGTTGAAAATTATAGAAATTATATTTCTAGATATTGATGTATGTATATGTTTTTTATTTGGAGGAATGTTACTTGAAGAAATTATGCACAAAAATTAATGGACTTGTTGGATGCATGAACGTACCAGGAGATAAGAGCATTTCTCACCGTGCACTTCTTATAGGGGCAATGAGCTACGGAGATACTATTATTAAGAATTTATCACATGGGAAGGATTGCTTAACAACTATAAAGGTATTAAAAAAATTAGGGGTAGAAATTATTGAAAGTAGAAATAATGTAGTCGTCGTTGGAAAAGGGATAAATAATTTCTTACCTCCTAAAAATCCGCTTGCTATGGGGAATTCAGGTACAACAGCTAGATTGATGATGGGGATTTTATCGGGGGCAGAATTTGATACAATTTTGATAGGGGATAAGTCATTATCTAGAAGACCAATGAAGCGAGTAAGTGCTCCTTTGAAATATTTTGGGGGACAAATTAAGTTATTTAAAGATGATACATTACCAGCAATAATAAATGGACAAAAGTTACATAATGCAGAGGTATATATGGATGTAGTTAGTGCACAGGTAAAAAGTGCATTAATATTTGCAGCGCTACAATCAGAGCAGGAATCAGTTATACACGAAAAATTACCAACACGCAATCATACTGAGATACTATTAAATAAGTTTGGTGCTAAGATAGAAACTTCGGAAGATGGGAGAACAATAAGAGTGTTTCCATCGCTACGTCTTGTTGGACAGTTTGTAGATATACCAGGTGATATATCATCAGCGGCTTTTTTTCTTGTTGCGGGAGCAATTGTAAAAAATTCAAAGTTGATTTTAAAAGAAGTTGGGTTAAATCCTACTAGAACTGGAATTTTAGATGTTTTGAAAAGGATGAACGCTAAAATTAGTATTAGTATGATTGAAAGAAATGAAGAACCTTTTGGAGATATTACTGTGGAAACAAGTAATTTAAAGGCTATTACTTTAGATAAAGATGATATTCCTAATGTAATAGATGAATTGCCATTAGTAGCTTTATTAGCAGCATGTGCTAGGGGGAAAAGTAGTATTAGTGGAGCTAAAGAGCTAAGGTTTAAGGAATCAGATCGAATAGTAGCAATAGTTAAGGAATTAAAAAAATTAGGTGTAAAAGTAGTTGAAAGAGAAGATGGCATGGACATATGGGGGCAAGAGAATTGGAATGTAAATGATAATATTCTGTCGAGTCATGGGGATCATAGAATTGGAATGATGTTAGCAATTGCTGCATTAAAAGCACAAGAAGAAATATATTTAGTGAATGAGGGAATAGTAAGTATCTCGTATCCTAATTTTTTTGACGATTTGATGAAAATTATTGTGTAAAGGAAGTGATATTATGGATTTGATATTAATTGGCTTTATGGGAAGTGGGAAGTCAACAGTGGGGAAACTTTTAGCGAAGAAATTAAATTTGAATTTTTATGACTTAGATGTGGAAATAGGTAAAGCTTGTGATGCCGAGATAAAAACTATCTTTAAAAAATTTGGAGAAAGATATTTTCGTGAATTAGAGAGTAAAGTACTGAGAAAACTAATTAGAGAGGATGGAATTTTATCTACAGGTGGTGGAACTGTGATGTTTAATGAGCAATATCTTAAAAATTCAGGTGCTCAGATAATTTTATTGGAAGCAGACATTAACAGTATAGATAAACGACTGAATTTTGATCAAGAGCGCCCGTTAGCTACAAATCTGAATATAAAAGAATTGTATGCATTAAAAATGCAACGCCAAGAACAATATCTTAGATGTGCTGACAAAATTTTTTATACAAATACACTAACGCCTGAAGAAATTGTTAATGAAATTATTAATAATAGCGCTATTTATCCGAAGTAAGAGTTTTTTCACCTTAAAATTGATATCATTTGATGAAAACACGAACTATTTAGGGGTTGATTTTTACAATCATACGTGTAATACTTATCAAAGTAAAAATAAATTCAGAGGTGAAAGAAATTGGATAATGGTCAAACAACAGCCACCAAAGCAGGCTGGCTCGAAAGAACCTTCCACTTTAAAGAATTAAAAACTAATACTAAACGGGAGACCGTTGCTGGCTTGACTACGTTCGTATCGATGGCCTACATTTTGTTCGTCAATGCCAATATCTTAGGTGAAGCAGGGATGGATAAAGGGGCTGTCTTTACAGCGACTGCCCTATCTGCGATCATTGGTTGTACCTTGATGGCATTTTTAGCTAATTATCCGATCGGGATCGCTCCTGGTTTAGGGGATAATGCATTTTTCACCTATTCCGTCGTTTTGACGATGGGGATCCCGTGGCAGACTGCAATGGCAGGGGTCGTGGTGGCTTCCGTTATCTTTACGTTACTTTCATTATTCAAGATCCGCGAGATCGTGATCGATGCGATCCCACATGATCTCAAGCTCGCAATGGCAGCTGGGATCGGGATCTTTATCGCTTTTGTTGGTTTAAAGGGTGGCGGGATCGTCGTTGCCAGCAAATCTTCGTTAGTCGAATTGGGATCATTGACGGTCCCAACTACTTGGTTAACGATTTTTGGTTTCTTTGTTACAGCCTTATTGATGGCACGGCGCGTCCCAGGTTCGATCTTTATCGGGATCTTGGCAACGACACTTTTAGGTCTAGTAACGGGCTTGATCCCAATGCCAGATAAGATCGTTTCTTCGATCCCAAGCTTGGCGCCAACTTTTGGGGTCGGTCTGGCAAACTTAGGTAATATCAATACGCCACAAATGCTAGCTGTGATCATCGTTTTACTACTGGTGACTTTCTTTGATACAGCGGGTACTTTAGTTGGGTTAGCCCAACAAGCTGGCTTGATGAAAAATGATAAGATGCCTCGGATCGGTCGGGCTTTGATGGCTGACTCATTTTCAATGTTAGCTGGTTCTGTGATGGGGACGACCCCAACAGCAGCTTATGTTGAATCTTCTGCTGGGATCGCAGTCGGAGGTCGGACTGGCTTTACTTCATTAGTGATCGCAGGGATGTTTGGCCTGAGTTTATTCTTCTCCCCATTATTGAGTGTGGTGACGACTGAAGTTACAGCGCCAGCCTTGATCATTGTTGGGTCTTTGATGGCACAATCGATGCGCTTTATCAACTGGGAAAAATTCGAGATCGCTTTACCAGCGTTCTTAACGATCATCGCCATGCCGTTGACATCTAACATCTCATACGGGATCGCATTTGGCTTCTTAGTTTATCCGATCACAATGATCGCAGCAGGTCGTCGCAAAGAACTAAATCCAGTGGTCATCGTCTTATTCTTTATCTTTATCGCGATGTTATATGTACTAAATATCTTGCCACATAATTAAACCACAGTGCGAAGAAAAGCGGGCTATGCCGTACGGATAACGGTGACTTGCCCAGGATGCGTTTTTGGCATCATGGGCAAGTCACCGTTATCCGCTAGGCATTGCTTTTCGCAGCACGACTAAAAAAACACAGTACAAAGAAAAGCGAATCATACCGTATAAATAATTAAGGAAGATCATCATGATGCATTTTGGCATCGTGGTGATTTTTTTAGTTCACACGCTTTTCTTTTTACTTGCTGATGACGTAACGTTATCATTTATAGTGAAAATAGAAAGGGGGCAGAAAATGTATTCAAGTGGACAATTAGCGAAGCAGTGCCACGTCACTTTGCGGACAGTGCAGTATTATGAACGGCAAGGATTGTTAGTTGCTAGTCGCACAGAGGCTGATCGACGTTTATATGCTAAAGATCAAGTCACACGTTTAGAAATGATCTTGACCTATAAGGAATTAGGTTTCACGCTAAAAGATATCAAAGGCCTCTTAGATACACCGGAAAATTATAAAATTTTACAGTTGTTAGTGGCTCAGCACCAAGAACAAAATGCTAAAGAACTAGAACGGGCTAAAAAACGTGCCGTTAAGTTAGATTATCTAGCCAAACAACTAGAAAAATTTCAAGTTTTCCCGGGAAATTTTACGAAAGGAATTGAATTTGAAATGGAAAAGACAAAAAAATTACATCAATTACACTGGCAAATGATCGGCATCGGACTTGTGATCGACGTGATCTTGTGGGGCAGTATCATCTATGTCTTCTTAAACCATGGATCATGGTGGTTAGTAGCTGGGGCTTTAGTGATCTCAGTAGTAATCGCAACAGCCTTAGTGTACTATGTTTGGCAGCATACGGCGTATATCTGTCCTAACTGCCAACACCAATTTCGACCAGGACTCAAAGCATATTTTTGGTCGGCCCACACTCCAAGTACCCGAAAGCTAGTGTGTCCAAATTGTAGCCAGAAAAACTTTTGCATCGAAGTCTATGCCGATAAACAAGCTTAATTTATAGCTTTGGTGTAAGATGAAGATGAGGTGAGTGAAATGAAGTCACGCAAAGAGATCGCACGGCTGGCAAATGAATTGACACAGGCTTTGGAACAAAGCACAGATGATAAGGTCTTTTTAAAGATCGTCGCTTACGGAAAAGATGCTTTGGACAAGCGACAGATAGCCCCCCAGATCATTATGGAAAAAATGGTAACTGCGTCCTATGAAGCGGTGCTACGAGGCAAAGGCAAGATCAAGATGAGCGCAGAAACGCTAGTGATCGTCAAACAAATGGAAGAATTATCCCGGACGCGTAGCATATTGCCCTTTCGTCGCTACGATCCATGGGATTAGTTATTCGCTTTAAATCAGAATAATTTAAATTAAAAAGGCTAAAGTTCGCAATTAATAATTTTAGCCTTTTTTTTTGCGAAGTAATATTCGTAATTGCTTGAAAAAACTAAGCTTGATTGTTACAATTATCAAGGTCGTTAATTTAGACTAGCAAGCAGAGTAATGCTTAGAAATATTATGAGGTGGACTGTATATGTCATCAGTAGTAGTTGTTGGTAGTCAATGGGGCGATGAAGGCAAAGGCAAGATCACTGATTTCTTGAGTAAAAATGCCGATGTTATCGCACGTTATCAAGGTGGAGACAATGCCGGTCATACGATCGCTTTTGATGGTAAGACCTACAAATTGCGCTTGATCCCATCTGGAATTTTTTATTCCGATAAGATCAGTGTCATCGGAAATGGCGTTGTTTTGAATCCTAAGTCGTTAGTTGCTGAGTTGGAATACTTACATGAAAATGGGATCCCAACAGATAACCTTCGTGTTTCAAACCGTGCGCACGTGATCTTGCCATACCACATTGTTTTGGACAGCTTACAAGAAAGCGCCAAAAAAGACAACAAGATCGGTACGACTAATAAGGGTATCGGTCCTTGCTACATGGACAAAGCAGCTCGTATCGGTATTCGGGTCGCAGATCTGTTAGAAGCAGATACATTTGCTGAAAAGCTACGTCGTAATTTGGAAGAAAAGAATCGTTTATTCCAAAAGATGTACGATTATGAAGGCGAACCGCTTGATTTTGAAACAATTTACAATGAATATTATGAATATGGTCAACGGATCAAGAAGTATGTAGCTGATACATCAGTTATTTTAAATGATGCGTTAGATAACGGCGGGCACGTTTTATTTGAAGGTGCTCAAGGTGTTATGTTAGATGTGGACCATGGGACATACCCATTTGTTACATCTTCTAATCCGATCGCTGGTGGGGTCACAACTGGCTCTGGCGTTGGTCCAGAAAAGGTCAATAAAGTTGTGGGTGCCTGCAAAGCTTATACTTCACGGGTCGGTGATGGTCCATTCCCAACTGAGTTACACGATGAGATCGGTAGCTACATCCGTGAAGCAGGTCACGAATATGGTACCGTTACGAAACGTCCTCGTCGGATCGGTTGGTTCGATAGTGTCGTAATGCGTCATTCCAAGCGGGTCTCAGGTTTGACCAACTTATGCTTGAACTGTGTGGATGTCTTGACTGGTCTAGATGAGATCAAGATCTGTACAGCTTACGAATTAAACGGGGAAAAGATCGACCGTTACCCAGCTAGCTTGAAAGAATTGGCACAATGCAAGCCAGTTTATGAAACAATGCCAGGCTGGAAAGAAGATATCACAGGGGCTAAGACTTTAGCTGATCTGCCTGAAAATGCACGTAACTATGTCAAACGCATTGAAGAATTAGTTGGTGTGGAAGTTTCGACTTTCTCAGTTGGTCCAGATCGTGATCAAACAAACGTCTTAAAGGACATTTGGGAAGAAATTTAAATAAATTAGAAAGAGGCTGGTAGTCATTGGTGGCTATCAGTCTCTTTTTAGGTAAAAAATTAGAGACAACATTTTTTAAAAAAGTACAAAAATAATGGATTATGACTTGTTTTTATGCTCGATTTTAGATAATATAAGGATGAAAACGTTAACAAGCGTTTTTTAGTGCGTGCTAGGTTATATTATTTAGGTCAGACGGATTTTTTACACAGGGAGGAATACAGATGCTCAAAGACAACAGCAAAGAAACAGTAACAACTGCTTGGAACGGTTTTAAAGGCGGGGACTGGCAAGACGAGATCGACGTACGTGATTTCATCAACCGTAACTACACACCTTATGATGGTGATCAATCATTTCTTGAAGAAGCAACTGAAGCAACCACAAAATTAAACGACATGTTAATTGACATCAAGTTGAAAGAACGGGCTGCTGGTGGCGTTTTAGATGCTGACACCAAAGTTGTTTCGACGATCACTTCACACAAACCAGGTTATTTAGATAAAGACTTAGAAAAGATCGTTGGTTTGCAAACAGATAAGCCAATGAAAAAAGCTTTGATGCCTTATGGTGGTATTCGGATGGCTAAAGTTGCTTTGGCTGCTTACGGGATGGAAATTGATCCGGAAACAGAACGGATCTTCACCGACTTGCATAAGACACACAACCAAGGCGTTTTTGATGCATACAATGACGAAATTAAGCGTGCACGCCACAACAAGATCGTGACTGGGTTACCTGACTCATACGGTCGTGGTCGGATCATCGCTGACTTCCCTCGTGTTGCTCTTTACGGGATCGACCGCTTGATCGCAGCTAAGAAAGATGACTTAGCTAACTATGGCGACGGTCAAATGACAGATGAAGTTATTCGCTTACGTGAAGAAGTTTCTGAACAAATTCGTGCTTTACAAGACATGAAGAAAATGGCGGCCTCTTATGGCTATGACATTTCTTATCCAGCTACAAATGCGCGTGAAGCTATCCAATGGTTATACTTTGGCTACTTAGCTTCTATCAAGCAACAAAATGGGGCTGCCATGTCTATTGGTCGGATCGATTCATTCATCGATATCTATATCAAACGTGATATGGATAACGGTTTATTGACCGAAAAAGAAGCTCAAGAATTGATCGATCAATTCACAATGAAACTCCGGATGGTGACATTCATTCGGACTCCAGAATACAACTCCTTGTTCTCTGGTAACCCAATTTGGGCAACGTTATCGATCGCTGGGATGGGGATGGATGGCCGTCACCACGTTACAAAGACTGCTTTTCGTTTCTTGCACACCTTGCATAACATGGGGGCAGCACCAGAACCAAACATCACTTTATTATGGTCAGAACGTTTGCCAGAAGGGTTCAAGAACTATGCGGCTAGTGTATCGATCGCAAGTTCAACGATCCAATACGAAAACGATGAATTGATGATGGAAACATGGGGCACAGACTACTATGGCATTGCTTGCTGTGTGTCTGCGCAACCGATCGCTGATGGGGTCCAATTCTTCGGGGCTCGTGCTAACTTGGCTAAGACCGTGCTCTATGCGATCAACGGTGGGGTCGATGAATTGACCAAGATGCAATGTGGTCCAGCTTATGCACCGATCACTTCAGAATATATTGATTATGATGAATTCTTGAAGAAATTCGATGACATGTTGGAATGGGTCGCTGATGTTTATGTAAATGCTTTGAATGTGATCCATTACATGCACGATAAGTATTACTATGAATCAGCTCAACTTGCTTTGAAGGATACCCGCTTAGATCGTACATTTGCGACAGGTATCTCTGGCTTAGCAGTTGCTGCTGACTCCATTTCAGCTATCAAGTACGGTAAAGTTAAAGTTATCCGTGATGAAAACGGTGTGGCAGTTGACTTCAAGACTGAAAAAGACTTCCCACGTTATGGTAACAACGATGACCGTGCTGACGAGATCGCTGCATGGTTAGTAAGACAACTTTACACCAAGATGAACAAACATCACCTCTACCGTGATGCTAAATTATCAACATCTGTTTTGACGATCACATCTAATGTTGTTTACGGTAAGAATACCGGGACGACACCTAATGGCCGTCAAGCAGGCGAACCATTCTCACCAGGTGCTAACCCAGCTTATGGTGCTGAAACAAACGGGGCATTGGCCTCCTTGCTTTCTGTAGCTAAATTACCATATCGCTACGCAACAGACGGGATCTCCAATACTTTTGCCGTAACTCCATCAACACTTGGGCACGATGAAAAATTAGAAGAAAAGACCTTGGTAAACATGATCAGTGGTTACATGAAAAATGAAGGTCACCACTTAAACATCAACGTCTTCAACCGCGATACTTTACTTGATGCTCAAAAACATCCAGAAGAATATCCAACGTTGACTGTGCGTGTTTCTGGTTACTGTGTATACTTCGCTGATCTGACCAAGGAACAACAAGATGACGTTATTTCAAGAACGTTCCATACTTCAATGTAGTTAAGAGCACAATAGTCAATTAGTAAAGGCGGCGTAATAATGAAAGCTAATCCATATATTAATCCAGTTCCAACTAAAGACGGTCAGGTTTTAGGCTACGTGCATTCCCTTGAGACCTTTGGCGCAGTCGATGGACCAGGGATCAGGTTTGTGGCTTTCATGCAGGGATGCAATATGCGTTGTAAGTTTTGCCACAATCCAGATACTTGGAAGAAAAATGTTGGGACGCAAATGACTGCCAGTGAACTTTTAGAAAAAGCTTTACCATACCGAGCTTTTTGGGGCGAAGATGGTGGGATCACCCTTTCAGGGGGCGAGATCTTATTGCAACCAGAATTTGCTTTGGAAGTGTTCAAGCAGTGTAAAGAACATGGTATCAGCACCTGTTTGGACACATGTGGGGCACCATTTACGCGCCGTGAACCATGGTTTAGCTTATTCAATGAGTTACTGGAATATACCGACATTTTATTAGTGGACATCAAGCATATCAACTCTGATGAGCATAAACGCTTGACCGGTTATCCAAACGAGAACATCCTTGATTTGTGTGAGTATCTATCTGAGCTCGGTAAACCAGTTTGGATCAGACACGTTTTGGTTCCAGGGATCACCGATGATGATAAGTATTTAAAAGAACTCGGCAAATATATCAAGACGTTGAAAAATGTCGAAAAAGTCGAAGTCTTACCTTATCACACTATGGGAGTTCGCAAGTATAAGGAAATGGGGATCAAGTATCGCTTGGAAGGTGTTGAACCGCCAACGGCTGATCGGATCGAAAATGCTGAAAAACTCCTTTGCGTAGCTGACTATAAAGGCTATTTAACTTGGAAGCCAGGGATAAATACAAAAGAGCAAGGGCTTTAAGTCATTGCTAGCGAGCAGAGATCCATCTGGTCTCTGCTTTTTTGATAGCTAAATAAGTTAAATAAATGACCACTTATGCATACTTGGACTAATGTATGATAAAACAGTGTATACTAAAGAAAATAATTGTAAAAAGAGGTGTTTGAAATGTCACATTCAGGACTTAAATTATCTGCGCTGACTAAGGTAGGACTTGTCTTTTTAGTCGTTGCTCTCTCAGTGGCTAGTGTCTATCTTATTACGCAAAATATAGAAACATCCCTCCCAGCTGATGTATCGCTTGAAGGAAAAAACGTTTTAAATGCAGTCACGATCATTGGAGGGGCGATCGGATCTTTAGTCAGTTTCTTAGTAACATGGGGTATTGGACGCTTAGTGATCTTAGCGACCAACCAAGGCGATAAAGAGGCATTATTTTTAACACTGGTGATCGTTAATTGCATTATTAGTGTTATTTCCGCTAGTTATGTCGTGATCACAGAAGCAGTATTTGGCGCAACTTACGTGAACACTATCTTACAGATCGTGCTTTTTGGGGGGATCTATTATCAGTTGAGTAAACAAGATAAGCGTGGAACCTTATATCTGACCGGGACTTATGCGGTCTTAGATGTGCTCGGTATTGTGTTAGCAATGCTCCTAAAATAAAAAAACTGATCGCGATCTTGATCGTGACCAGTTTTTCAAAAAGCTATCAGTATAGACTGGTAGCTTTTTTAGTTGAAGGGGTCATAAAAACGCCCGTGATTTAATTTGAAGAGATAAAGTGTGATCCCAAATAATACAATGGCTAAAATGATGACGAACCAATCACTAGCTTTGAACGGGCGTTGTGTATACCAGGTCCGCGTTTTCTTTGAACCAAAACGGCGCAATTGCATAGCGGTACTGATCGTATTGATCCGTTCAAGACTTGAAAAGATCAGTGGGAGGATGATGTTTATCGCTCCTTTTAAGCGCGTACTGAGTTTAGCTTTGGAAGATAGCTCATAGCCGCGTGCTTGCTGAGCAGCTGAGATATCCCAATAAGTTGCTTGGATATCCGGGATATAACGTAGAGCCAAAGCCACCGCATAGCTGATTTTATAACTGATCTTTAGCTTATTTAAACTAGAGGCAAAGGCGCTTGGATCAGTCGTCAGTAAGAAAAGCAAAGCTAAGGGGACTGTACAGAAGTATTTTAAAGCCACATTTACTAGATAAAAGAGTTCCTGACTGGTCAAGGTAAAGTATCCTGCTGCTAGCAAGACATGACGAGATCCGTATAATTCTTGGCCATAAGTCGGTTGGAAAATAAAGATCGCGATCAAATTCAAAAGTGAGAACAAGGCAATGAATTTAATGATAAATGACACTTGTTGCCACTGCAAATGGGCACTTTTAAACAAAATTATCGAAAAGATAGCCACAAATAGCAAGAAGCGCGTATCAAAAGTGGTCATGCAAGCGATCGACACGAGTAAAAAGAAAAAGAGCTTAGCCGTCGCATTTAGTCGATGGATAAAACTATCTTGCGGTTGATAACCGAGAATACTTTGTTTATTCATGGTGCGCTCCTTTCAGTGTCAGCTGGTTGAAACCCGCGATAAAGGCGTCGATATTTTCCAGGTTATATTTTTGAGCTAGTTGGTAAAGACTGGTTTGGCGCAAGGAAGCTTGTTGTAAGAGCTCAGGGCGGCTCAATAATTGAGCGGGTGTTAGGTCAGCTTGTAATTTTCCGTGACTAAAGACCAAGGTGCGTTTTGTGTATTCGAGCATCAGATGCATGTCGTGGGTGATGATGATGATCGTACAGCCTTGTTGATTCAATTTACGCAAAAATTGCATGATCTCAGTGTAAGTTTGCTGATCTTGTCCCGCAGTTGGCTCATCTAAAATGATCAATTTGGGCTCTAAAACCAGGATCGAAGCGATCGTGACTCGCTTTTTTTGGCCATAGCTCAAGGCTAAGATCGGCCAGTTACGAAATTCATAGAGACCACAGACTTTTAAAACCTTCTCGACGCGTTCTTTAAGCTGAGCTTCATCGGTGATCCCGCGTAACCGCAGACCCAAAGCGACTTCATCAAAGATCATTTTTTGTGAGATCATTTGGTTAGGGTCTTGCATTACGTAACCGATCTTTTCGGCCCGTTCCTTGATCGAAGCTGTGGCTAGATCTTGTCCTTCCCAAGTCATTTTCCCACTGCCGCTCAAAAAGCCACAGATCAGCTTGATCAAGGTCGTTTTTCCGGCCCCATTTTGGCCAGCGATACTGATAAATTCCCCCGCATTGACGGTCAGATCGATATCCATTAATGGATATTTTTGATCTGGCGTATACCTAAATGAGACATCGTGTAGTTCCAATTGCGGAGTATTTTTAGGTGAGGTAGCTGGTTTAGCTTGTTGTAATTTAGCTAATGCCTGAGCGATAGTTGGATCAGGTGGCAGCTTTTCAACGCTAGTGACATCTGGTAGCTGATCTAACGAGATCTTTGCTTGACGTAAAGCTTCCAAATATAAAGGTGGTCTGATCCCAGCTTGCTGCAAGATATCTTGGCGTAAAAGGGCATCAGGTGGCGTATCGGCAATGATCTGTCCGTCATCTAAAACAACGATCCGATCAAGTGGACAAGTCAAAACTTCTTCGACGCGGTGTTCAACGATGATCACGGTCGCCTTCGTCTTTTGTTGGAGCGTGTCGATCAGTTGCATAGTCTGATAGCCTGAGGCGGGATCAAGATTAGCCAATGGTTCATCAAACAACAAGATCGGGGAACCGTTGACTAAGACGCCAGCTAAAGCCACGCGTTGTTTTTGACCACCGGAGAGTGCTTGCGGTGAATGAGCGAGCAGGTCTTCTAAGTTGAGTTCTTTAGCCCATTTTTGCACGATCTGGTGCATTTTTTGGTGCTCAACGGCATCATTTTCTAAGGCAAATGCGATATCTTCGGCGACAGTAAGCCCGATAAATTGGCTATCGGAATCTTGTAAGATCGTCGATGTCGTAAAGGAGAGATCAAATAGTGAAGTCTTGGTGATGTCATGTCCAGAAACGATACAACTACCACTGATCTCGCCTTTATCTTCATTTGGGATCAAGCCGTTCAAGCATTTTGCCAGTGTCGATTTACCACTGCCAGAAGGGCCAGCGATCAAGATCTTTTCACCCGCCATGATCTCGAGGTCGATATTTTTCAAAGTTGGTTCGGCTTGAGTTAAATATTTAAATGTAAAATCTTTGAATGAAATTATTGGTTTATTCATAGGCTTATTCCTTGTGTAAGCTACCTTTTTTCACGCGGGTCGAAGCATAGGCTTTGAGTAAAAGTGTGCCTAAGATCCCGACAGTCAAGCTATTGGAGATCGAGGTAATGATTCCTTGCAAAAAGACTTTATTCGCTGGTTCACTGTAGATCAAGATATCTAAAGTCGGAGCGATCAGACTCCAGGCCAAGAAATTGATGATAACCTGAGAAATATTGAAAAAGATAACTTCTTTAAGAGTGAAGATGCCTTCTGTGACGCGTAGTTTTTTTCCGATCAAGCCAAAACAAAGGCCTAACAGACCTGAACATAAGATCCAACTCCACCATGGATTATCAAATGTGATGAAGTCTTTTAAAGCGTGACCGATAAAACCTGTAGCAAAGCCGACTAAGGGGCCAAAGATAACGCTGAAAAGTGCTAAGAAGGGGTAGACGGTCTCAATATTAGTGTTAGGAATACCAGTTGGGATCGAAGCAAACCGCCCTAAGATCACAAAGATCGCAGCGCCGATACCGATCGCAACTACACTTTTTACAGATAATTCTTTTTTCATGATTTAAAAATTCCTCCTAAAATTATTATGCGGGTTTAGCTCAATTTACGCAACGTGACTTTCCAAGCATGTCCGGTTCCAATCTGATAAGTTTGCGCAAATGAGGCTTGATTCAAGGCGATCCCGACTTTGACAAGAGAGTTGATATACAACAAGGGCTCGTTTAACGCCACTTGAGCAAACGAGCGCACGAATGGCAATTTTGCTTGATAGACTTCGGCGTTATCGTGATAGATCGTGACCAATAGCTGATCACCGCGAGTAATATTTAGCTGTTTGAGCGCATCTAATGAAATGTTGGTCCATAACGAGCCAAAGCGCACATCTAAGATATCGACCATGCCGGTGATCGAATCAGCAGTGACAATAGGTGCTTGAAGAGGTAATTTGACGATCGTGGCTGGGTCGATCTTAGGTCCGATATCAGAAAAATCGAGTTGACCACTAGCTAAGCGAGCTCCATTATAAGCATAGACATCGCGGCCGTGGAAGGTGTGACTTTCATCGGAGTGGGGCAGGCGGCTCGTAGTTTCATTGATCTTACAGACGGCTTTTAAACCAAAAAATTTGGCGATATGCGTAAGGGTACCGTTGTCTGGTGTAATAACATAGTGACCCGTTTTAGTGAGCGCACAGACGCTTTTACGTTCGCTTCCGACGCCAGGATCAACGACGGAAACAAAGGTCGTTCCAACTGGCCAATAATTGAGCGTTTGGTAGAGACGATAGGAAGCTTCCCAAATGTTGTAAGGTGTGATCTCATGGGTCAGATCAGCCACATGCAATGCGGGAGCGACCGTTTTGGCAACACCATACATCGCACTGACCGCACCATCTGCTAAACCAAAATCAGTTTGTAATACTAATTGCTTATTTGTCATCAAAATTCCACCTTTCTTTGCTAGAAACAAAAAACGCCCTCACGAAAGAATCGTCAGGACGTTTTACCGCGGTACCACCTTGATTTATAGTCAGCTCACACTGGCTATCTTATGAACTGGAGGCCCAGTTCGGACGTTAACGGCTCACACCGGTCCAAAAGCTTGCACCGTTGGACAGCTCCGAGTTCATCCGTGGCTAACATCTAGTTCTCTCAGCATTGAGCTAGTCTCTGTTAGGCGTTACCACTCATCTCATCAAAGCGATAGTTCGATCAAGTTAGTGCGATTATAGCTGTTTTTGAAATAAACGTCAATTGTTTTTAACTAGCCGTACAAAATCTTATCTCAAATAACCATAACTATAAACTTATGTATATCAAAAGATAAATTAATAACAACGTATAGAAGAATGTAAATGATCATGAAAGCAAGTTGGATAAGGATTTGTGATGGACTATAAGAAAAAACGAATTATTGTTGTTATTAAAGCTTTTAATGAATATTTGCGAGTGAAAATGAATAAAAAAGAAGTCCAAAATTTTTTTATAGGGAAGTTTGCTTGTCTTATCACGGATAGTTATGATAGTTAAAAAAATTGAATAATATTAATGCTTTATTTTTTTGTGGTGGCGCGCTAGAATATAAAAGTAACGAAAATAAATGAACACGTGTTTGCTAGTTGGTGGTAAGCATGCATAGCAGATCAGAGATGAGATGTGGGCCTGTTATGGGTGTTCGATGTACGGTAAAAGAAGCAAAGCGCTTTGGATCTTGGAGAAAGGAAGGCTATATCTCTTTGATGGTCGATGCTCACATGATATAGTGCAGGACTAGTATGATGATCTCATCTAAGACGTCAACTGAAGAGTTGATCAGGACAGTTATGAACGAAAAAGCTTGCAGCTATGAAGAAGCGATCAAGTTATTATTGAACTTGGCGCAAGGTGCGGTCGATAGTGGTTCTTTAACGAACAAAAAATAATATCCCAAAAAGCACGCTTTGAGATCAGCTCAGAGCGTGCTTTTTGGGATATTTAGCTGTACCACGGAAAGTCTAGACTCAATGAAGCTTGGAGTTTTTTTTGTTCGGCTATTTTTTGACGCCGGTAAGTTTTACGTTTTTGAAAGTCAGCGCAGAGGCTTTTTTCTTCCGGTGTTTCAGCGTTCAGTTCGGGTAAAGTGACCTTTTTATCTAGAACAACAAAGGTCAAAAAGGCGGTCATCCCTAAGAAACGTTCGCCGGTATCGAGATGTTCGCCGATGACCTTGACGAAAACTTCGAGCGACCGTTTACCGTGCCCAGTCACGTAGCTTTCGATACATAGTGAGTCATTTAGCACAAAAGGCTCGATGAAGTTGACTTGATCAAGGGCAGCTGTGACGCATTGTGAGCGGGCAAAACGACTGGCTGAGATCGAGGCCGTTCCATCGAGTAGCGCCAATAATGCACCACCGTAGACAGTTTCATGTTCGTTGAGATCGCTAGCTAGGACGCGATGACTGGTCACGGCAAGTGTTTGCCGACACGAGATAGTTTCAGACATGTAAACACCTTCTTTTTTAATTTTATTGTAACATAGGTGCTTGATATCTAGCGCAATAAGCGTGTGGCAATAAATAGCAAAAAGCTCACCATGCTGCCTAAACACCATGGTGAGCTTCTCATTTAAAATTAGTTTCTAGCCCGAGCTAAGCGGAATTTAAGGTATTTATCTAATTCGGTCACAGCTAGCACGCTAAAACCGCAGACGATCGTCAAGATCCATTCGCCTAGTTGCATCCCTGTCGTGCTAAAGGCCTCTTGCATGAATGGCAAGTAGGTCAAGCCCATCTGCAACAAGATCATGAGTAAGATGATCGAGAAGGCCTTTTTATTTGTAAATGAGGCACTAGAGAAGGCTGATTCTTCGGTGCGAATGTTGAACAAGTAAAAGATCTTGCTAAAGACGATGATGTTGACCATCGCCGTGCTTGCTAGCGTTGCCGAAGCACCTGTAGCGATCAGCATCTCATAAGCGCCTAATCCGACTAAGGCGATCAGTAGCGAAACATAGCCTAGCTGAAGCATTTCGCGCCCTGAGATCAAGCGACTATTGCTCTTACGTGGTGGACGTTTCATCAAGTCACGGGCACCTGGTTCAAAGATGAACGCAAATTGGATCGTGATCGCAGAGACTAAGTTGATCCAAAGTAGTTGGGTCGCTTGTAAAGGCATTTCTTGGTTGAAAAGGATCGTCAAGAAGATGATCAAACCTTCAGCAAATGAGGTCGGCAATAAGAAGAGGATGCTCTTTTTGATATTGTCGTAGATCCGGCGCCCTTCTTTGATCGCAGTCGCTAAAGTCGCAAAGTTATCATCAGTTAAGATCATATCGGAAGCTTCTTTAGCGGCATCAGTCCCCTTGATCCCCATGGAAACACCAATGTCAGCTTTTTTCAGTGCGGGAGCATCATTGACACCGTCACCAGTCATCGCCGTCACTTTG
Organism: Ligilactobacillus murinus; assembly: GCF_003288115.1. NCBI lineage: Bacteria > Bacillati > Bacillota > Bacilli > Lactobacillales > Lactobacillaceae > Ligilactobacillus > Ligilactobacillus murinus. Next base: position 1,876,175 of record NZ_CP023565.1, read on the forward strand.
CCACTTTGTTGTAAAGCTTCGATGATCTCGAGCTTGTTTTCCGGCGTTGTCCGGGCAAAGATCTGATGCTTAACGGCTGCTTTTTGTTTTTGTTCAGCAGTCAGTTGATCCCATTCTACTCCGGTGATCGTGTGTAATTCACCATCAGCTAAGCCTAGTTGCTGTCCGATCGCAGCTGCGGTCAATGGAGCGTCACCGGTGATCATTTTGACTTCGACTTTGGCTTTGTTCATCTCACGTAAAGCTGCGATAACTTCTGGGCGTGGTGGGTCGATGATCCCAGTCAAGCCCAGGAAAGTAAAGCCTGTTTCGAGATGCTTATGTTCTAGTTCAGTAATTTGATCAGCGTCTTTGATCACGCCTAAAGCTACGACTCGCTTACCTTGGTTAGCTAAATGGTCGGCTTTGGCTTGCCAAAATGAACGTTTGAAGGTTGGATCTTGTTGTTGTGCAAAGTTGAATAACTTATCTGGTGCACCTTTTAGATAGATCTTTTTGGCGCCATTTGAAAACTGTACAAGACTTGCCATGTAACGGTGGAACGAATCAAAAGGCAAGAGATCTAATTTTTCTAATTGGACGCTTTCTTTGTTTGGCATTAATTTATGGTAAGCGGTCAAGAAAGCTCCGTCAGTTGGTTCACCGTTGATCGTCCAAGTATCATCAACTTGGGTCAAAGTCGTGTCGTTAGCAAGATAACCAGCTAAGAGAAGTTCTTTTAGTTTAGCTTCACGTTCAGTCGTTGCTTCACCATTGATAAATAACGCCCCAGTTGGAGCATAACCACTACCACTGACTGAAAAATGACGTTCATCAAGGTAAATATCTGTCACGGTCATTTCGTTTTTAGTCAATGTCCCAGTCTTATCAGTTGCGATCACATCGACTGCCCCTAATGTTTCAGCTGAAGGTAAGGATTTAACGATCGCATTTTTATTTTTAGCGAGGTCAGAAACACCTAAAGCTAAGATCACCGAAGTTGTCGCCGGTAGACCTTCAGGGATCGAGCCAACGATCATCGTTACGATCGCTAAAGTCAAGACCGGTAGAGAATAGGTCTCAAAGATAAAACCTAAGATAAACAGTAAGACAGCTGCACCTAAAACGCAAAGAGAAACAGTTTTACCTAAAGCGTTGATCTCTTTGACTAATGGAGTCGGGCGTGTTTTGGCGCTAGCAACTGCACTCGAGATCTTGCCTAATTCGGTTTTTTCACCGGTCGCTACGACTACGCCTAAACCAGAGCCGTTGACGACTGTCGTGGAAGAAAAGGCCATGTTTGCTTGTTCAGCCAAGGGTAAGTCAGCTGTTTTTAAGGCAGAAGCGTGTTTAGTTACCGCATCAGCTTCACCTGTCAAAGCGGACTCTTGGATCCTAAGGTCAGCGGTTTTTATCAAGCGTAGATCGGCTGGAACTTGGTCACCAGCTTCTAAAAAGACGACATCATCACGAACTAATTTGGTCGCATCGATATCTTGCCGGATCCCATCACGGTAGACAGTGGCGTTAGTTGCCAACAAGTCTTTGATCTTAGCTAAAGCATCAGCGGCGTTGGCTTCTTGATAGTAACCGATCACGGCATTGGCGATGATCACGACACTGATCACGATCGCATCGGTATAGTGACCTAGAAAAAGCGTCAATAAGGTCGCAAATAACAAGATATAGATGATCATGTTATTGAACTGGCGGATAAATAACAGCCAGTTTGGTGTTTTTTTAGCAACTAGAGCATTAGGCCCATCGCTTGCTAGTCTTTTAGTTGCAGTTTTGGCTGAAAGGCCCTGTAAAGGGTCCTCTTGCTCATAATTTTGTAGTAATTCTTCTAAATTCTTCTGATAAGGTCTCACTTATTATATTTCCTTTCTGTAAGTCATATTTAGCACTAACATCTGTTACTTAGCACTAACTACGATAGACAAAGAAAATTTTTTCTAAGCGTACAAAAATAGCGCGAGGCGGATAAGGGTCGTCCACTCGTGTTACCTACCTTTCTATTGATCTAATAGTTCTAATATTTTAAGCATATTTTACTATGATAAGGGCTGAGAAGAAATGGGTCACACAGAGGTTTAAAGCAAACTTAAAACAGCTTAGGTAAAGTTTAAGAGGTGTGATCTAGCGAGTAAAACTAGGTGCTGTTAAAAAACGAAAAATATAATTGATAGTAAAAAAAATATTCGTTTTAGTTTCTAAAAATCCCCGTTAAATACAAAAAAAGACCATGGAAGCTAGCAAGGAGTTCCATGGTCTATATTATATATAGCACAGTCAAATAGACCTTTCATCGCCACCGTTATGTTCTTTCACGATCTTATTTTACATTATTGGCGATCCGTTTATTTGAACTGTCAGGGGTGGTTCTAAAAGGAGGATACAAGCCCTCAGGTGAAGTGTCCAAAACACTTGCTACGTCAATGTCAGACGCTAGTACGTGCGTAACATGTGAAGGCTTAACTGCCCCCTTTTCACCTTTAATTATACTAGATGTTGCTTTAAAGTCAAGCGCTTTCATTTCATAAGAGTCATTCTTTACCACTTCCGAATGTTTTGCTAGAATTAAGTGTAGTTTTAAATTATTTTTTGGTTAATGTTATAATCTTTAAGTAATCGTTCGGAGATGGTGTTGATCAATGTTTGCTATTTTTGTGGTTTGTTAAGTTTATTGTTTGCGATTGGTACGTATCTTTTGGCGGGTTAAATTATATTTTTATTATTTTTAAAAATTAAACCATGTTAATAAAAATATTTACAAATCCCAAAGAAATAGATATACTAATTGAAGTTTTACAGTCATTTATAAATTGCTATTTATTTTATTGATACAGAGAGGAGAAATAATCTTGTATTTAGCAATAAATGTTTTAGGTTTAGTTGTCTTTTTAGCGATCGGGGTCGTATTTTCTAAGGCTCGTAATGAGATCAACTGGCGCGGCGTTGGTACGATGGTCATCTTTAACTTGGTGATGGCATGGTTTTTGACCAGTTTTTCAGGTGGACGTGCGATCGTGCAAGGTGCAGCTGCTGGTTTTAACGAATTGATGAAGATCGCTTATATCGGGATCGAATTTGCTTTGCCAAGCATGGTCCAAGTCAAACAAATGGATTGGTTCGTGCAAGTATTGCTCCCAATTTTGATGGTCGTTCCATTATTTGACATCTTGACTTACATCGGAGTCTTACCTTGGATCATCAAGTGGATCGGGCGTGGGTTATCATTTATCACAGGTCAACCTAAATTCGAATCGTTCTTTGCGATCGAAATGATGTTTCTTGGTAACACCGAAGCTTTAGCGGTCTCATCTTTACAGCTCAAGCAGATCAATGCTAAACGTAACTTGACTTTAGCCATGATGTCGATGAGCTGTGTGACAGCCTCGATCATTGGGGCATACACGCAAATGATGCCAGGTGAATACATCTTGACGGCAGTCCCTGTCAACGTTATCAATGCCTTGATCGTAGTAGCAATGTTAAATCCAGTCACTGTTCCAGCCGATGAGGATACGATCGCTACGATGAAGAGTTCAGCAATGGCCGAAAAAGAGATCGGTGATGTGGATGAAAATGGTAATGCTAAAAAAGAACCATTCTTCTCCTTCTTGGGTGATTCCATCTTAGGTGCTGGTCGTTTGATCTTGATCATTGCCGCTAACGTGATCGCCTTTGTTGCTTTAGCAGCTTTGATCGATAAATTGCTTGGCTTGATCAATCCTTGGTTATCATTAGAACACTTGCTTGGGATCGTGATGTATCCATTTGCATGGTTGATGGGCTTACCACATGGCGAAGCTTTCCAATTTGCTCAATATATGGGTACAAAATTAGTTACAAATGAATTTGTTGTCATGGGTCGTGTAACAAGTACGATCAATGACTTTGCACCACACTACAAAGCTGTCTTAACAGTCTTTGTGACCTCCTTTGCGAACTTCTCAACGGTCGGGATGATCATTGGCTGTTTCAAAGGGATCGTTGATCGTGAAAAGAACGATCTTATCTCCAAAAACGTTGGCTACATGTTGCTTTCAGGGATCTTAGTTTCCCTCTTATCCGCAGCAATGGTTGGTTTATTCGTTTGGTAAAATAAATAGTAATAAAAATGGTCGCTTGAATTTTCATTCAGGCGACCATTTTTTATTTAAAGATCAAAAGTGCAAGTAAAGCTAGGATAGCTGGCGTTCCTTGGGCAAGTAAGATCTTAGGATTCTTAGCACTTGACCAGCCATAGATGGCAGCGATGATGACGAAGATCACAAACATCATACTCCCCATATATTGAGCATTTCCCGGGAAAACAAAACGGGCAAATAAGAGACCAACACCGATAAAACCATTGTAAAGACCTTGGTTAGCCATCGCGATCCGGGCTTCGGGCATTTTGAGATACTCTTTTCTGAGGCCAAAAGTTTGATGTAATTTTTCTTCACTCCCAAACATTTCCAGCCCCATGATATAGAGAGCTTCTAAGGCAACGACTACGATCAAGGTAGTTGAGATGATTGACATGCAAAAAACTCCTTTAACTAAATTAATAGAAGTATTATATAGTATTGTGTGCAATAAATCTACAATTAAATGCAAAAGAATACCAAATGGCGTGGTTAGCAAACATTAAAGATGATATAATACATACAAGCTCTTATGTTTGAGCGCTCTAACAGATATAGTTGCAGGTGTATGAAAAGGATGTGACAAAATGCAAGCCGATGTTTTGATCATTCAGGATCTGTCCTGTGTGGGTCAGGTTTCCATGAGTGTAGCGCTACCCTTGCTGGCGGCTGCAAACTTGAGACCAGATGTTTTACCGACCGCACTCTTATCAACACATACGGGGGGCTTTGGTGAAAATACCTACTTAGATCTTTCTTCTGAAATGTCACACATTCTCCAGCATTGGCAAAAATTACAACTTAGGTTTTCAGCCGTCTATCTGGGATACTTGGGGGCTAGACCTTTAGATGTGATCTTGTCATCTCTGTCAGTTCTTAAGACACCTGAAACGCTTTTTTTAGTTGATCCAGTAATGGCCGACCATGGTAAACTTTACCGCGGTTTTGACATGGATTATGTGGCTGAGATGCGCAAACTAGTGCACCACGCAACGATCGCGACTCCAAATTTAACGGAAGCCCAACTGCTTTTAGATGAGGCTTTGACTACTTCTCCACTTGCGATCGCTGAAGCAAGGCAACTACTTGTGCGTTTTGCAACTACATTCAAGTTAGAAACTGCGATCTTAACTGGGATAGACTGCGGTGACAAGATCGCCGTGATCGGTTATGAAATGGGCAAAACTTGGACCTTGATGCGTCCTAAATTGGCTGGGAACTATTTTGGGACGGGAGATCTGTTTGCTAGTGCTTTACTGGCGGGGATAATGAAGGGAAAAGCGGTCAAGGCTGCTGCGGATCTCGCAATGGAATTCATTTTTCAAGCGATAAAGCTGACACCGACACCCAGAGATCAGCGTTTTGGCGTCGATTATGCGCGTGCCTTACCATATTTGTTGGAAAAGTTATGATTTTTTGGAGGAAATACTATGTTGCGTGACCAGCAAAATACATTGCGAGCGGTCATTTTAACGGGCCTATTTGCTGCACTGATCTATATTGGCATTTGGACGTTGCGGATCCCGATCCCTGCGATGGTCGGGCGACCGTTTATCCATTTTGGTAATACATTGACAGTAACAGCAATTCTTTTTTTGGGAAAACGCAATGGTATGTTGGCCGGTATCATTGGCTTGGGCGGGTTTGATATCTTAAATGGGTATATTGCCGTCTCATGGCTGACGATGCTTGAGGTCATAGTTGTAGCTTTGATAATTTCCGGACTTTTCAAGGCTATGGGATATGTTGACAGTCAGCGAAATATCATGATCTTGGCGATAGCTGCAGGATCGACCAAGCTCGTGACTTCGTATCTAGCTTCGATCATTGAAGCATTGATGGTCGGGACAAGCTTTAAAACAGCTGCGGTGGCCGCCTTTTTCAGCTTACCTGCGACGGTCATCAATTCCATTTCAACGGCGATCTGCGTACCATTATTGTATTTCATGATCAAAAAGATCTACACCTTGATGCAGCAGCGCCGAGGCTTATGATAAACAACTGAATTTAGAAAATAAGATCTGCTTGGGTTCTCCAAACAGATCTTATTTTTGTCCATAGAAATATTTTAAAAATTTTGCTTGTTTTAGTAGAGCTTCTTTGCTATAATATTTTTTGTTGATAAATTGGGTGGTTAGCTCAGCTGGCAGAGCAACGGACTCTTAATCCGTGGGTCCAGGGTTCGATCCCCTGACCACCCATCATTTTCCCCGAGAGTATATCTCGGGGATTTTTTTATACCTGATAATTTTGGCTAAACTGTTTAGGAGTCATCCCCGTGAGACGTTTGAACGTTTTAGCAAAATGGGCGTAGTCACTAAAGCCCAGTGTTTGTGGGAGCTTTTGAATATCACTGCCTGTACACAGTAACTGCTTGGCGACTGTGATCTTTTGCAAAATGATGTATTGGCGGATCGTCATCTGCAGTTCAGTTTTAAAAAGGTATTTTAATCTAGCTTGACTGAGATCAAAGCGAGCACAGAGTTCATCGATCTGCAATGGGGCATTTAGATTATTTTTGATGTATTCAATGATCTGATCGATCAAAGGTGAACGGATCTTTTCTTGGCGCTCAGCGATCTCTTGGGTAAAAAGTAAGAGGGCTGTAGTACAGGTCTCAATCAGTTGGGCAGTAGTGGTGCAGAGTTCGACCTCGGCAATAAAAATATTTTGTAAGCGTTTTGATTTAGCGGGTGAAAGCTGGCTTTTAATTGCTAGATGAGTGACCTTTTCTAATAAAACTATCAAATAGTCTTTTTGGGTCCGGAGTAGATCTGGTCCTAAAGTATGGCCTAATTCACTCCAGGAGATCGTTTGGATGAATTCAGATAGCTGGCGGGGCTCATTTTTTTTGATGCACATAAGTATTTTTTTTTCATGCTGATAGATCTGGGCGTAAGAAAATGATGCCTGGGTCAGTAGAATGCGACGTTTTTTATTTAGAAGGGAAGTAGTTTGGGTCAACTGTTGAAATTTGGGGTTAACAAGTTGATCGGTGGTCTCACCGGTGAACAAATAATTGATCAGATAGATGATGTCACGGATATCATCGAGACAGTAGATCGGTAAGGCAGCCAGTTGCGTATAGGTCAATTCGTATTGGGCTAGGGGGGTATTTAAAGCATCTAAATATTTATATAAAACATTACGATCAGTCAAATTGCAGCGAAAAGGACCAAAGATAAAATAATGGTCGCTAAAAGCATACAGCAAAAGGAGTTCGTTTAATTTACCAGTTATTAGTGCATATTTTTGCCCCTTTTTTTCCAGATCAGTAAATAGAGTTTGATAGTCATAGCTAAAATCAGTCTCTAGTGCATTGTAGTATTTACAAAGTACAAATCGTTCATTTAAGACCAAGAGTGGCATATGTAAGCAGTTTGAGAGCGCACGTAGCAGTAATTCGGATTCCAAAAAGATCACCTCGATCAGAGAAAATAGCTTTATATAGCTAAGTCTAACAAAGAGAAAATAGTAAATTAAACAAAAAAAGGTTTAAAATTCTACTGCGAGAAGTAAACAAAAATTAAGGAGGACCGCTCGCAAATATTTGGGCAGAAAGGACCTTTTGTAATAAGCATAGTATGGTGTTTTTAGTTTTTTACCAAAAAACTCTTGCGCTTTGGCTTTTTCTTTGATATAGTATTATTCGTTGATGAAATGGGTGGTTAGCTCAGCTGGCAGAGCAACGGACTCTTAATCCGTGGGTCCAGGGTTCGATCCCCTGACCACCCATCAGAGATTTACTAACAGCAATTGCAGATCTTGCTCTGTGGTTGCTGTTTTTTTTGTGTATTTTGATATAGAATAGTCAAAACCTAAATATTGTGTTTCTGTAACCCAAGCTGAGTTTGTAGTACAATAAGATGGGTATGGTCTATTGGACTATCTCCAAGGGGCAGTAGTGCTCACAGTGATAGGTATGTAATTTATATAAAAAGGAATTTAAACTTATGAAAAAAATTTTAGTTGTAGACGATGAGAAACCGATCTTAGATATCATTAAGTTCAATCTGACCAAAGAAGGTTACGATGTATACACTGCCGAAGATGGCCAAGAAGCTTTAGATAAGGTCGAAGAGGTCTTGCCTGATCTGATCATTTTAGATCTGATGTTACCTAAGGTCGATGGACTCGAAGTAGCACGTGAAGTCCGGAAAAAATACGAGATGCCGATCATTATGGTAACGGCTAAAGACACTGAATTAGATAAGGTCTTAGGTTTAGAGATGGGTGCTGATGACTATGTGACCAAACCATTTTCTAACCGTGAATTGATCGCACGGGTCAAGGCCAATTTACGGCGTCAAGCCACAGTAGTTGCTAGTGCTCAAAGTGAAGAAAAAGAAAAAAGTAGTGACATTGTGATCGGAAACTTAACGATCCACCCCGAAGCATATGTGGTCTCCAAAAATGATGAAAATATCGAATTGACCCACCGTGAATTTGAATTGCTCTACTATTTAGCCAAACACATTGGACAAGTCATGACCAGAGAGCACTTGTTGCAGACTGTTTGGGGCTATGATTACTTTGGGGATGTTCGGACAGTTGACGTAACGGTCCGCCGTTTGCGTGAAAAGATCGAAGATAACCCTAGTCGCCCCGTCTGGTTGGTGACTCGCCGTGGGGTCGGCTATTATTTACGTAATCCAGAGGCCGAGTAAAATGAATAAGAAATTGCATTTTTTCCAGTCGATCCATTTTAAGATCGCACTGGTTTTTGCTTTACTGTTGTTTTTAGCCTTCCAAATCGTTGGTGCGGTATTTGTGCAACGCTTAAAAAGTGAGAATTTAAAACAATTTAAGCAAAGTGTGGAAATGCCAGCTTATGTCAACAATTTGTTAGTCACGCAATTGAATGAAGCCGATACGAGTGAAGCAAATGAGCGGATCAAAACTATCTTAGATGATATCAATAATAATAATATTTCAGATATTCAAGTCGTAGATGCTAAAGGTGTGATCCGTGGTGAAAATAATGTGAATAATCGCTCGATGATCGGGCAAAAAGCAACAAACAATAATATTAAACAGGTTTTGTACAGTGGACGGAATTTCTCACAAACGATGTATAATGAGCGGGATAACCGGCGCTACTATATCGCGATCACCCCGTTGTTCAACACTTCGGGCAATAACAATACGGTCGTCGGTGCGGTCTATGTCCGCGCTAATTTAGAAAGTGTCTACGATTCGGTCAATGATGTCATCGTGATCTTTGCGACCGCGGCGTTGATCGCTACGGGGATCGGGTTAGCCCTTGCGATCCTTGTTTCAAGTGCGATCACCCGCCCGATCGATGAAATGAAAAAGCAAACTGCTCGGATCGCTCGCGGTGATTATTCCGGTCAAGTCCAAGTTTATGGACGCGATGAATTAGGGCAATTAGCCCAAGCGGTCAACAATCTATCAGCCCGAGTCGAAGAAGCCCAAGAAGCGACCGAATCAGAGCGGCGCCGCTTGGATCTGATCTTATCACATATGTCAGATGGAGTGATCGCTACTGATCGTGGGGGCAAGATCACGATCATCAACGATATGGCGTGTGAAGCGTTAGAAGTAAATCCAGATGATGTTAGGGATAAGTCGATCTTAGATGTTTTGAATATCCGTGATAAATATACGATCCGCGAACTTTTGGAAAATCAAAATGAGATCATTTTGGATGAATTAGACACTAATCGCGACCAGATCTTGAATGCCAATTTTTCGCTGATCCAACGGCGCTCAGGCTTTATCATCGGGATCGTATGTGTCTTGCATGATATTACCGAACAACAACGGATCGACCGCGAACGGCGACAATTTGTTTCCAATGTTTCGCATGAATTGCGGACACCGTTGACGAGTATGCGCAGTTACATTGAGGCCTTAAATGAAGGTGCTTGGCAAGACCCTGAGATCGCACCGGCTTTTTTAAAGGTCACGCAAGAAGAAACTGACCGAATGATCCGGATGATCAATGATCTTTTGAGTTTATCGCGAATGGATCTAGGAAAAGTTGAGTTAGATTTAGAGCTAGTCAATTTAAATGAATTGTTCAACTATATCTTGAATCGCTTTGATATGATGCTTGAAAAAGACAATAATGATACACGTGAAGTGACAAAAAATTATACGATCAAACGTGACTTTACCGATAAGCCACTTTGGGTCGAAGTCGATACCGACAAGATCATTCAAGTGGTAGATAATATCATGAATAATGCGATCAAGTATTCACCTGATGGCGGTGTGATCACTTGCCGTTTGTTGGAGACACATAATCATGTCATCATGAGTATCTCTGATCAAGGGCTAGGGATGCCCAAAAAGGAACTATCGCATATCTTTGAACGCTTCTATCGGGTCGATAAAGCACGTTCCCGGGCGCAAGGCGGAACAGGTCTTGGACTAGCGATCTCTAAGGAAGTGATCGAATTGCATCACGGCCGGATCTGGGTCGATAGTACGGAAGGGAAGGGTTCGACCTTCTATATCTCGCTACCATATGAAGAATACGAGGAAGGAGATCTATGGGATGAAGAATAAACGCTTAAATGGGTGGTTTTTACATGCCATTTTGATCCTTGCGGTGTTATTTAGTGTTGTTTTTACAGCTTTGATCTGGGTAACACCTGTTTATTTTCAACGACTAGCAGGGATGGCAGCTCCGGATAAGACTAAAGTTGTCAATGATGATACCAACACGACAGATAAGAAAAAATTAACTGATGTATATCGACCAGTATCGATCACAGTAACAGATAAACGATCATCTAGTCGGCTATTGAGCAATCGGATCGATGTAGTCAATCTAATGATGACCTCTTTAGAAGGAAGTAAGATCACCGATATTAGTGAACCAGAGACTGTTAGTAAAAGCGAGTACCTAAAGTTGGTACAGACGCCTAGATCCTATCAGTTGAATTATGGTTCGGAGCTCTCCTTTGGGGTCTTGAAACAATACTTTGCTGAACAGCCAGCTAAGAGTGAAAATTACAGCTTTGATCGGATCGTGATCAGTTATGATGGCTCTACCGTCTATTTTCTAGAAGATGCAGGTCTCAAAGTATACAAGGCCAAGTTGACTAAATATGCTAAAGCTAAGCTTAATAATGTCCACAAAACTAAGGGACTCAAGCGCTATAAACTTAGCTATGAATATCAAAACGGCCGTCTGATCCAGTATTATGAAGATCCGATCACGGTGCCACGTTATAGTTATTTATACAATAAAGAAAATGTAGGGATGTACGTTACTCGCTTGTTAGGAGCTGAGAAGAGTAGTACCTCATCGTTGACGACCCGTGAACAAGATGGTGTAACGATCTATTCCGACGATTCGGGGCAAAAATTGAGCATCCGCGACAAAACGGGCTTGATAACCTATACGGATTATCTGACCGATGAGACTGGGCGCCAAAATTGGACTTTAGACGATCATTTAATGAATGATTTTACTGATCTGGAGCAATTAGGCGTTAGTTTAGCCGATGTTAAGTATTCTGAGTATGATATACAGGAAAAAAATGTCATCTATCGTAGTTACATCGATGGTTTTCCTGTGATCTCGGCACGTGATTTTGGTACTTATCAGATCCAAAATCGCATCCGCAGTAAGAAGTTGGTCTTTTCCCAATGTAGTCTACAAGTTCCGGTACCGGCAGCTGGTAAAGCAGTGACACTCAAGCCAACTAAAGAGATCTTGCCTGAGTTACAAAATGCTGATGTCGATTTGGGTAAGATCAGCGATATTCAGATCGGTTATACGGTCTCACAAAATGGTACAGCTTCACTGGTCATTGATCTGACACCGACATATTTTGTCAAATACAATAATGTTTGGATCAATTATCAAGATCTGGTCTCAGGGAAGAAATGGGGGGATAACGACAATGAATTTTAAGCGTATCGAGTGGATCTTTGTCATTGCCTTTATCGCCTTAGATATTTTTTTGTTGAGTGTTTATGTGACACAAAATGATACGATCGATCAACGAACGAGTTCATTTTCTACGACCAGTACTTCAGGATCTGTATTAAAGAGTATCAAAAATGATCAGATCTCTTATGGTCATCTATCCAATAAACCACAAGCTGGTTATTATGTCTCCAGCTCAAATTCAAATATTTTGCGAGAGAAAGCTGACCAGTTGTATTATAGTTGGGAATATGCCAACCACAAATTAACGGTCAACTTTACAGCTGGTTTAAAACTAGTCGATCCAGACAAACCGCAAGCGACAATAGATGAATTTTTAAAAGATGATAGTGTCGTTCTCTTTGGTAAGGAGTATACTTATAATAAAGATCTTTCAACTAAATCTGTGGTCGTTTACACGCAGATGATCTATGGAGGGCCGGTATACTCGAGTGATGGTCAGATCCGATTTGAGATCAAAAATGGCTATGTTACAGGCTATACTCAAGGATATATGAATGATATCCAGATCTTGCGCGAAAAACGTGATACTATTAGCCAAGAACGGGCATTGATCTGGTTGTATCAATACAATAAATTGCCTGCTAATACACAAGTTTTGTGGTGCCATTTAGGGTATACACGGTTATTATCGGTAAATAATAGCATCGTATATATCCCAACTTGGAATTTCTGTATAAAAAACAGTAATACAGGCAACATCCAGTATCGGCGGATCAATGCCTTTACAGGTAGTGTGATGGATGAAACGATCAGTGTTAAATAAACGAGAAAGGGTAGCTTGACAATGAGTAAAGAAGTTGGGTTGAAAGTTAGCGTGCTTGCCAGTGGAAGTACGGGTAATGCAACTTATATCGAGACGCCTAAGCAAAAATTATTGATCGATGCTGGACTTTCGGGTAAAAAAATCGAAGGACTGATGAATTCGATCGGGCGGACCTTAAAAGATGTTGACAAACTCTTGGTGACTCACGAACATAGTGATCATATCAAGGGTGTCGGTGTTTTAGCTCGTCGCTATGGCTTAGATGTCTACGCCAATGAAAAGACTTGGGAACAAATGGCGCCTAAGATCGGGCAGGTCAAAACAGAACAAAAGCACATTTTTGAACGTGAGACAGTTCAAACTTTTGGTGATCTAGATGTGCAAAGTTTTGGCGTTTCGCATGATGCGACTGACCCACAATTTTATGAAGTGCATTATGCGGGTAAATCCTTTGCCATTGTGACAGATACTGGCTATGTCTCAGATCGGGTCAAGGGGATCGTGGAAAATGCAGATGGATATTTATTTGAATGTAACCACGATACCGAGATGTTACGCGCCGGGATCTATCCGTGGTCGCTAAAGCAACGGATCTTAAGTGATCAAGGGCATTTATCCAATGAAGATAGCGCCAACGCATTGATGAGCGTTTTAGGGACTCGGACCAAGCAGATCTATCTTGGTCACTTGAGCCAAGAAAATAATGTCAAAGAATTAGCACATTTGACAGTCAAACGTCAAATGCAGGCTAAAGACTTCGGTGTTGATCAAGATTTTTGCTTATTAGACACTGATCCCGCGCAAGCGACCGAGTTGACAGTTCTTTAAGATAAAACTATATTTTTTAGGATAAAGTTAATTTTTACATTATTGTAAGCAATTTTGTTGCAAAAGGCTTATTATAGATAATACAGATACTTAATTTTAGAGGTGACTTTTTGTATGAGCAAGAATGAACAATTTGATGGCGAGTTTACTGAAAGTGATCCAAATAATGGATCAGCCAAACAACCAATCTCAAAGCAACAAGGGCTAGGTAAAGTATTTTTGATCGGTCTGTGTGCCGGTGTACTTGGTGGTGGCGTAGCTGTTGGAGGCTATACGTTGTATCAAAACAATAGTACCCAACTAGCAAGTAATTCCCAAGGAACGACAGCGACTAGCAACGTTAAGGTAAATGTCAACACGCAAACGACTAAAGCTTTTGATGCGGTCAAAGATGCAGTTGTTTCGGTCGAAGCTTACTCAGAACAACAATCAAGTTCGTCTTTAGAAGACCTCTTTGGGCAAAATTCTGGTAACTCGACTAGTCAAACATCTACTAGTGAAGGCTCTGGGGTCATTTATAAAAAGAGCGGTAATACTGCTTATATCGTCACAAATAACCATGTGATCTCAGGTGCTAACAAAGTTGAAGTCTTGTTGAATAGTGGCAAGAAGTTATCGGCTACTGTAGTAGGACATGACTCGGTAACTGACTTAGCTGTGCTTAAGATCAGCGCCAAAGATGTTAAACAAGTTGCAAGTTTTGGCAACTCGGATAATATCAAAGTTGGTGAAACAGCTTTGGCGATCGGCTCTCCTCTTGGCTCAGAATATGCCACCTCTTTGACTCAAGGTATCATTTCGGCTAAGAGTCGGACGATCAACGTAACTAACAGCAATGGTGTCACCACGGGGCAGGCGACTGTTATCCAAACTGATGCCGCGATCAACCCAGGTAACTCTGGTGGTGCTTTAGTGAACTTACAAGGTCAAGTTATCGGGATCAACTCGATGAAACTTTCAAGTACCGGTTCAAGTGAATCGACGTCTGTTGAAGGGATGGGGTTTGCGATCCCAAGTAATGAAGTGGTTTCGATCATCAATCAATTAGTTGAAAATGGAAAAGTTAAGCGTCCAGCCTTGGGGATCTCTCTAGTTGATCTAGATTATGTCTCTCAAAGTGCTCGAACAGATACGCTCAAGTTACCAACAGATGTTACTAGCGGTGTGGTCGTTATGAAGATCGATTCTAGTTCACCGTTGAAAGATAGTGGTATTGCTAAATATGATGTGATCACATCGATCGGTGGTAAGAAAGTTACCGACTTAGCGTCCTTGCGTCAAGCACTATATGAACATAAAATCGGTGACACGGTTGAGATCGGTTATTATCATGAAGGTAAGCAACAGACCGCTAATGTTAAATTGACCTTGGAAGCAGATGATTCCAATACGACGACATCATCGAATTCCAACGAATAAAGTTAAATTAAAATGTTAATTATGAGGACGGCAACTAAGTGAGAACTTAGTACCGTCCTTTTTGGATATTGTGTATAATAATACAAGAAGATATTTAATGAGGTTATCCCCATAAATATTGGGACAGAACAAAAGTGCTCCCCAATATCTTGTGGTTAACTCTGTGGATATGTGGATAACTTTGTGGATAAGTATATGAGGAAGGAATTATTTTCGTGAATATTAAGATCGTTTGTGTGGGAAAACTCAAAGAAAAATACTTAAAACAAGGGATTGCTGAGTATTCTAAGCGCTTAAGTAAGTTTTGCAAATTTGAAATTATTGAAGTTCCCGATGAAAAAGCACCAGAAAAGTTAAGTCCAGCCGAGATGGAAGCGGTGAAACAAAAAGAAGGTGAGCGCATTTTGCATAAAATTAAGGATAAAGAGTATGTTTATGCATTAGCGATCGAGGGTAAAGAACGCTCTTCGGAAGAATTTGCTGCTGAATTAGAAAAATTAGGGACATACGGACATAGTGATGTGACCTTTGTGATCGGGGGCTCACTTGGTTTAAGTCCAGTTGTTTTAAAGCGAGCTCAAACAAAGATCTCTTTTGGCCGTTTTACTTTGCCCCATCAGTTGATGCGTTTAGTTTTGACTGAGCAGATCTACCGTGGCTTTATGATCAATAACGGTAGCCCTTATCATAAATAATATTTTTAGCTAAAGCTGTCGCTACAGATTTCTGTGGCGACAGCTTTTTTATTGGAGAAAATTTTTTAAAAAATTATTGTTTTGATTAAAAAAGGTATAGATGGTCAAAAATAATTTTGAATTTTTTAACTATAATTAAGTTTGTTTATAAGTGTAGCTAAAGGATTTCCCTTTAGTATGTTGTGTATGATATTTTATCTTTAGCTCTAAAAATACCTAAAAATTTAAAAATAATATTCGAGGTTATTTTTGATGTTTTAATTATTAAGAGGAGAATCTAGGATAAGATGTTATCAAAAAATAATAAACAGCTGATGGTAGAAAAACAAGCAGCTAAAAAGCAACGTTATGGTCTACGTAAGTTAAGCATGGGTGTAGCTTCAGTTTTGTTGGGAATGACATTTTTAGGTGCGGGTAGTATCTCAGCTACCGAAAATGAAAATTTAGAGACAGCTACAACAGAAAACCAAGTTGAAGCTGTCTCCGATCCTTTAAATGAGCAAACAGAAATAACCTTGACGCCGCAAGCAGACTGATGAGCAAGCGTATGAAGAAAAAGCAGTTACTCGCACGATCAATCTTTATAAAGACGGTGAGTTGGTCGACACAAAAATCCAAACCGTAAACTTCCATAAGATCTTAGGAACATGGTATGTCAAAAATGATGGCGCGGTAGGGGTAAAAACTGGTCAATTTGAAGCCTATGATATCCCTGAACAAGCAGGTTATACAGCACAAGTCAATGGTGTTGCCGTCGATAAAGTAGACAACATGAGTGTAACAGCTGATACTCCAAATCAAGTAGTCGATGTTTACTATGTTGCTGATACAAAAACATACACTGAAGAAAGGGTCATTACCCGGACGATCAATATTTGGCATGATGATAAACTTTTTGACGTTATCCCCCAAGAAGTAGTCTTTACGCGTGAAGTGACTGAAAATCTAACAACTGGTGAGAAGACTTATGGTTCTTGGGATGAACCTACTAAGATGTTCGATGAGGTTACGCTGCCACAATATGAAGGCTATAAACATACAGAAGGAACAGTTCAAAAACGTTGCATCGTTAATCCAAATTCAGAAAACATAGTTAATGATATCAAATATACGTCTGAGAAAGAAATTTCTGAAGAAACAAGAATAGTAGAGCGTGTGATCAACAGTTATAAAGATGGTGAACATACAGAGACAGTTAAGCAAAGTGTGACCTTTACGCGTGAAGTGATCAAAAACTTAGTGACTGATGAGATCGAATATGGTGAATGGATCGCAGAAGACGGTAAAGATCACTGGGATGAATATCAGGCTAAAGAACTTGAAAACTACGAATTAGAAAATGGTGTAGTGGACAAAAAGAAAGTTACAGCCGATACTCCAAGTGAAACAGTTTCGATCAACTACAAAGCTAAAGTCGAGACAACGACAGAATACGATACTGTAAAACGAGTGATCGGTATCTATCAAGACGGCAAAAAAGTCGATGAAGTGACTCAAATTGTAGAGTTCAGCCGCGAAGGTAAAAAGAACTTAGCGACTGGTGAAGTGACATACGGTAAATGGGTCGCAAAAGACGGTAAAGATATCTGGGGAGCTTTTGATGCACCAGCATATGAAAACTACACGACTGACACGGTAAAGATCGACAATGAGGTAGTCAAACCAGGCATGGCAGACCAAGAAGTATCGATCAATTATACAGCTAAGATCGATACGCGGATCGAGGAACGCTTTGTTCAAAGAACGATCATCCTTCACTTGCCAAATGGTGAAACTAAGAAAGTTACGCAAGATGTGACCTTCAAACGTGAGGTAAGAAAAAATCTAGTAACAGGTGAAGAAGTCTATGGTGCTTGGGGAATGGAAAAAATAACATTCCCAGAATATGAAGTTCCAAAGGTCGAAAACTATATCCCGATAATGGATAAAGTCGAAGCAGCTGTGGTTACTCCGGATACTCAAAACTGGACAGTCGACATTTACTATGAAGCAGCTACTGAAGTAACGACGGAGTATAATACTGTAAAACGCGTGATCAGCATCTACCAAGATGGCAAAAAAGTCGATGAAGTGACTCAAGTCGTAGAATTTAGCCGCGAAGCTAAAAAGAACTTAGCGACTGGCGAAGTGACATACGGTGAATGGGTCGCCAAAGATGGTAAAGATATCTGGGGAGCTTTTGATGCACCAGAATACGAAAATTACACGACTGACACGGTAAAAATCGACAATAAGAGCATTAAACCAGGCATGGAAGACGAAGAAGCTGCAATTTACTATACTTCGATCGTAGAAACTGAGCTTGAAGAACGCGTGGTCGATCGTACGATCATTTTAAACTTGCCAAATGGGATGAAACGTGAGCATGTTCAAAGTGTAACGTTCAAACGTGAAGTAAAGAAAAACTTGGCGACCGGTGAAGTGGCATATGGCGAGTGGGATCTTTTACCAACAGAGCTTGAAGCCTATGCCCCACCTAAGTTTGAAGGTTATGTAGCGTCTGTAGAAGAAGTCGAAGCGATCATTGTTGATCCAGATAGCCAAAGTACAACGGTTGAAGTCGACTACTATAAGATCTATCAACAAACTAAGGAGGTAAAAAGAACCTTTACTGTTCGAGTCGTTGATGGCGTCTTGCCCCGAGTGGGGACCTTTGGAGGCGATGGTCCACAACATGTTCAAAGTGTTAGATTTGTTCGGAATGTTTATTTAAACGCAGCAGGTGAGATCGTTGCGACAGGTAATTGGGGAAAAGCCGAAGAAACATTTGGAGGATTTGTCATCCCACAGCTTGAAGGTTATACTACTAGACGAACAGTGATCGAATCACAAACTGTGACCCCAGACATGGAAGACATGGAAGATGAGATCTTGTATGTAGCTTATGCAACACATGAAGATACGAAAGTCGTAACACGCACGATCACGATCACCGATCCAGATGGCAAGACGCATGTAGTTGAACAAAAAGCTACCTTTACTCGCCAAGTCTTGACTGATCAGTTCACAGGACAAAAAATGTTAGGTGATTGGAGTGTAGATCAAAGCATACTTGAAGGGATCACGCTACCAGAATTTAATGGATACAAACCATCACAACAAGTTGATCCATTAGAAGTATCGCCTGATTCAGAAGATAGTGACTTAACGATCACTTATGAAAAAGTAGATCCAGACACACCAACAGGCCCAGACAATGGCGATAACGAAAAGCCAGACACACCAACAGGCCCAGACAATGGCGATAACGAAAAGCCAGACACACCAACAGGCCCAGACAATGGCGATAACGAAAAGCCAGATACGCCAACAGGCCCAGACAATGGTGATAACGAAAAGCCAGACACACCAACAAGCCCAGATGATGGAGATAACGAAAAGCCAGATGCGCCAACGGGTCCAGACAAAGCTCCTGAAGTAACAGCAGGCACAAATAATGGTGGCTTAGAAAACGCTAAAGACGAGCTTAACTCAGAAGCAGCTGATCAAGTTCTGAATTTAATGACGCCTAGCCGGAAATCCCGTGACTTTAGTCATGGGATGGATAGGCCACTATTGAGCCACTTTATGGGGCTTTTTGTTTGTTTCTGTATATTTTTGGTCATTGATATATTTCTCTACAACTTCTTTGCTCATATTGCCCAATGTACTCATATAGTAACTTGGCGACCAAAGATGACCGCCCCAATATTGGCTACGTCGTATTTCTGGATGATTTTGTAAAAAAATATAGGCACTACGTCCTTTGAGCGCCTTAATGGCACTAGCCGGCGCTTTGCTTGGCGGAAAACTGATCAGCATATGAATGTGATCCGGCATGACTTCCATCTTTTCGATTACGATGTCATTGTTATCTGCAACTTGCTGCAAGATAGCTTTCATTTCGTTAGATAAGGCCTCGGTTGTAAAAATCTGATTGCGATATTTAGTTACCCAGATCAAATGGTAATGGAAATTATAGATATAACGACGAGTATAAATGGCCTCTTTGATTTTTTCTTTAGTCATAATATGGTCTCCTTTGTTAATACATTGACATCATGATATAATGTTATTATATCAATAAGGGAGGTGAAATCAAATAAAATCAATGGCAAAAATGAAATATCATTATGGCCTAAAAATGCGCTGCTATCCTAGTGACCAACAAAAGCAGTTGATTAAAATCAACAGTGACGCTAGTCGCTTTATCTATAACGAAATGGTTGCGATCAATAAGGAACTGATGCAGCTTCGCAGAGTTAAGCTACCGATTGACATAGTTCGGGATCGTATTAAGCAACTAACTATGCGCCAAAACGCTAAGCAAATGTCTAATCACTATCAATTCTTAGAAGATAAACGAATTGATAGTTTGACGAAAGCTAATGCCATTCAGAACTATCGGAAAGCTTGGAATGCTTTTCGGAAGGTTCACACCGCTGGTGTTCCTAAGTTTCATCGAAAGAATTATCGCTGGCGTTATCAAACCAATTGTCAATACCCAGGGCAAAAGACTGCGTTGCTAACTAACGGTACAGTCTGTTTTCTAGATAATAGCCATGTCAAAGTCCCTAAAATCGGACTGTTACGTGTTGCCGGTTCACAAGCACGGCTTTTGAAAAGAATATGCGAGACTAGAATTGGTACTGTGACGTTGACTAAGGATTCAGCGGATCGCTTCTTCTTATCAATGCAGTTAGCTTCAGATGAATCTTTTGTTAAAGTGGCCAAAGCTACTCATGGGCATGTTGGAATTGATCTTAATACTGATAACTTCTTAACCGACAGTGGAGGTAACATAGTTCCTAATCCACGATATTATCGCACTATTAAAGGTAAATTAGCCAAAGAACAGCGCATTTTATCTAGACGGCAACAACGTGCAAAAAAAGAACATCGTTCTTTACGCGATAGTAAAAATTACCAAAAGCAACGCTTGCTAGTTGCCAAACTTCATGCCAAAGTAATGAACCAAAGACATAATTTTCTCCAACAAATCTCTACTGCATTAATCAAGAACCACGATTTAGTAGTAGCCGAAGAGTTGCGTAGCAAGAATATGCTTAAAAATCATGCTTTAGCACTTAGTATTTCTGACGTTGGTTGGCGAACATTTCTTGGCATGTTGGCTTATAAAGCAAAGCTTTATGGGCGTCAATTTATCACAATCAATCCAAGAAACACTACCCAAACATGTTGCGATTGTGGCTTTGTGATGGGCACTAATGGGACGGACAAACTAACGTTAGATGACCGAAAATGGACTTGTCCTAACTGTGGTATTCACCATATTCGTGACTGGAACGCAGCTAAAAATATTCTTGATAAGGGAATAGCTAAACTAGCTTAGCTTATCTGTCCCTATGGCAACCTGGGGACATAAAAGGCGTTGGTAATTAGACGACCGCTGTTTGATTACAATTTCGGTTGGTCAAATAAGTTGTCCCTATCTACGCAAATTGTGGTTCGAAATCTGTAAGGATTTTCGGCTCACAAGCCACTGACTTTAGTCAGTGGTGGTTGACGTATTAAGTCTAATAAAGATAACGGTACTATGTTAAAGAATATGGACAGTGGGCAAAAAGGTTCTAATACAAAGGGCTTAGCAACTCAAAAAGATGGCAATGTAGCTTCGGAATTACCTGCTTTAGGTGATGAAACTGAAGTCAAGGGCTTAGGCGCTTTACTAGCAGCCCTCGCATGTACGCCACTATTCTTGGCTGCAAAAGGTAAAAAGCGTAAAAATTAATGTCGATTAAGAGAGGCTGTGACATAAGTCTCCAAAAAACGGTCGTAAATGGACTTTAAAAATTGTTCATTTACGACCGTTTTTGTATACTATAAATAAAAAAGGACATCAGAACCCCCCCTGATGCCCTATAGTCTACCCCTCTCAAAAAAGAAAGGAGATAAACCCATGCACAGTAATTGTAACATAAATCAACTCAGTTTGAACATGGCGACCTTCTATGAACCTGAAAAAAATCATCAAGCACACTACATACACCATTTAGTCGAATCTATTGATTTTGATGACTCTTATACCTTTGGGCGTCCTTTCGAATATGAACCTCGGGTCTTACTCAAGTTAGTTCTTTTGGCATATAGTTATGGTATTTTTTCTTGTCGAAAGATCGAACGTTTTGCTCGGGAAAACGTTGTTGCCATGTGGTTGACTCAGGAAGCCCAACCTACTTATCGTACTATTGCTCGCTTTGTTGTCTCTGATACTATTGAGATGATGCTAAAAAGTTCGTTTTCTGAATTTAGAGAATATTTGCGAAAAAATGGGCTCATTGATGAGGCTGTGTTTATTGATGGTACTAAGATTCTTGCTAACGCAAATAAATACTCGTTTGTTTGGAAGAAAAATACTATTCGCTATGATGATTTAAATCGACAAAAAGCTAAAAAGTTATTAAAAGAGATCAAAGAATCGATCGTCAATATTGATTTTGCTGATGATCTGACTGTTGATCAACTTGATGAGATATGTGCCCGATTGGAACAACGAATTGAATATTTGAATGAAAAGGTCGAAGAGACTAAGAAGATCTCCCCTAATCCTGCGAAGCAGGAACGACGGACGGCCAAGAAATACTTAAAACAAACACGCGAGCGTAAACAGAAAAACTCTAAATATGCTGAACAGTTTGCCATCGTTGGCGAGCGAAACAGCTATTCTAAAACTGACAATGACGCCACTTTTATGCGTATGAAAGAAGATCCAATGAAAAATGGTCAAACCAAACCTGGCTATAATCTCCAAGTCGCTGCTAATAATCAATTTGCTTTGGACTACACCCTCGCACCTAATCCAACTGATATGCGTACTTTGATCCCATTTTTAGAAAAGATGGATGCAGATGTTATCCAAGGTCCGATAGTTGCTGATGCTGGTTATGGATCTGAACCTAACTATGAATTTATCGAAGATAAATTCGGAGTGTTTGATTACCTTATTCCATATAATACGATGTTAAAGGAAGAAACCAAACGTTGGAGATCAGATGAGCGCAAAGTGATGAATTGGCATTATAACGCTGAAGATGATTACTATATAGATCCAAAGAATGTTCGTTTTAACTTTAAACGCTATGCATATCGCCATGATACATATGGTTATAAACGAAATTTTAAAGTATATGAAGCTGAAAAATTCGATGAAGATCGTAAAGAAAATCCAAATGCATTGACCAAAAAAGGAAATGTCAGAAAGATCTATATCAATCCACAATGGGAATATTTCAAGGGAAAAGTAAAAACAAACCTTTCAAATACTGAAAAAAATAAGATCTATCGTAGAAGAAAGTATGAGATCGAACCTATTTTCGGTAATTTGAAGGCTTATTTGGGTTTTACTCGATTTACCGTACGAAGTAAGAAAAAGGTAAATCGACAAATGGGGATAGCGTTAATGGCATTGAACATGTGGAAAATGTCCACTAGTAGTTCAAAAATATCACCAAATAATAAAAACAAAAAGAAGACCATTCGAATTTTTCAAAATTTTCAAAAAATTCGAATGGTCTTCTTTAAAGATAGAGACTTATGTCACAGCCTCTCTTTGTCAGTTTTCAAAAACACGGCGGTAATTTCCTAGATCAGCATCGGTCGCTTGGGTGCTGAGAAACGCATTTTGATCGATCGCTTGGATAAGTTGTTTTAAATAGTTGAGCTGGCCTTTTTGGGCAACAATGATGATGATATCAGTATCTTCACCTGTGTAGATACCAGTTCCCTTGATTAAAGTTGCACCATGAACGAATTTTTTAAGTGCATCTGTGATCGGGGCAGAATTTTTGGTGAAGACCAAAATGTTGACATCTTTTTGTAAGACAAAAACAGAATCCATCAAATAGCTGGTGATCAACATGCCTAGGAGGCTGTAAACAGTTCGTCCTAAGTCAAAGCAGAGTGCAGTAATGATCAAAGTACCACTATTTAAGAGGTTGTTTAGGAAACCAATTTTTTTATGATAGTGTAGTTGGATATAGTTGACGATAATGTCAGTTCCGCCAGTTGAAAAGCCACTATTAAAGCAAAGTCCGATCCCCAAACCAACTAACGCTGAGCCGACCAAAGTATTAGTCAATTGGTCTTTGACGATCACGACTTCGGGGACGAGATGTAAAAAGACGATATTTGAACCCACTGCTAGTAGTGAGTACGTGATGTATTTGATCCCAAATGCACGCCAAGCAAAGAAAAAGAGGGGCACATTAAAGAAGATCAGTAAAATACTCATCGAAAGGTCGATCCCAAACGTTGCTAAAACAGCTTGCAGTAACTGCGCGATCCCAGTCACTCCAACGGAATAGGATTGCGCATTATTGAGAAATAAATTGATCGCAATTGCCGAAAGAAACCCGTAAAGCAGTGCGAAAAAGCTATTTCGGATCTGCTTTTTTTGACTAAAAGATGAAAAAAATTTGAACATATTTAGCCCCCCTATTTAGCTAGTTGAATTATATAGAAGTATACACCTATTACATATGGTGCTTAAACTGAAAAATTACGAAATTATATTATATATGGATTATGTTTAGTTTTTTAATTGCGTAATTTTATTAAATTCAAATTAATTTATATAACGGAAACTTATTGTAAAAAAACTCAAAAATAGTATGAAACGGTGTTTGATCAAAATTAATAGTTGTTTTATTTTTAAGTAAAAATTAATATTATAGAGACGAGATGATAAATTTATCTTGTTTATTTTAAGAAAGTTCAAAATAAAGTGGAGGTTTTGGTGTAATGCTTTCAAAAAATAATAAGAAATTACAAGCTCAAAAGATGGAGCCCAAGCAACAACGCTTTGCGATCAAAAAGTTTACTGTAGGGGTAGCTTCTGTTCTGGTCGGAACAACGTTTGCAATGTATTCTGGTGCTGGGAATGTATCGGCTGATGAAACAGCAACTGAAAATACATCATCTGAAGTGGTGGAAGATAAAGCAGAGGATGTAAACAATAAAGAAGTAGTTTTGTCAAATGCGGCTACAAATGCAGAGGTGGATAGCACAAGTACCGCAAATACTGATGCTACAGCTCAACCTACAGAAGAAAGTGCGCAAACCCAAGCGAACGAAGCAGAGAAGGCAACTGATACTGTTGAAAATGAAGCAGAAGCTACGACAGTCTCAGATACTGCCAAAGATGAAGCGACAACGGTTCAACCTGAAGAAGGCGTGAACGCTCAAGCAGAAAAGCCAGTTGCTACATCGGCTTTCAGAGCAGCAACTACTGATGCAGATGAGACAACAGATACATCTGCTACACCTGGAGATCCTAACACACCTGTTTCAGCAGCATTACAAGAAGAATTAGAAAAGAATGCTGTTTATAGTCCTGGTACCCAAGGTGAAAAGAAAACATATGCGGGTAGAGCATGGCTTCAAACTACTGGTACAGCAATGAATGATTTTGGCAGTGGCGATGTTCCGATGGCTGGGGTCAAAGTTTATTTACAATGGGTAAACGGTAAAGGACATGTTTCTAAGATCTACTATACGACTTCTGAAGCTGACGGAACCTATGTTATCAATTTAGATCATCCAGACTTGGAAAACGGCAACAAATTCCAATTAGCTGGTGATGGAAAATTTGCCATTCGGACATGGATCAACAATCCAGATCCAGAAAAATACAACGTCGTTAAACAAGGTGATGGGATCTATGGTTTCCATACACGTTTGAACCGTACTAACGAATCTTGGGACTTTACGGCTGGTATCAACCGGATCGTCAACTCAATGGTCATCTTACAAGATAAGGTTGGAGCAGACACATGGTTGATGAAGCCAGAAGACCAATGGGAAAAATCACCTAACGCAAGTGGTGAATGGCCAGAAGAAGGTATATACGGTACAGCTCGTGGGACTGTTTGGTTTGAAAATGGGGACTATGCTGGCTCGCTTGCTAACCAATGGATCAATGATGGTAATGATGTAAAAGCTACTGGTACAAAGATCGTTGCATCATACTTGAATGACGAAGTAACTCGTCAATTGGATGAATGGAAGAAGAATAACGAGGGCTACCAAGTAGATGATATGCGCAAGGCTCAAGCTGAGATCATCAAAGCTTATCAAGAAGAACACGGTGTAGGTTCGCATATTGCCGAAACAGTGGTTGGTGTAGCGAAGGCTAATGGAACTTACTATATCCCATTTAGAGGGCTTTATGGTATTAGTGCTACAAAACAAAATAGTGGTCTTAAGGTTTCTTGGACGATCACGGACGATGAATACGGTAAATTGGTGAGCGATGCTGATATTTCTCATAATAACTTGATGGCTTGGAATGGGACGATCGGTCAAAAACACCGTCATATCAACCAAGACTATATGTATATCACACCGTTGATCGACAATTACAATGTATGGAGCAACGGTTTCCCATCAAATATCTTCCAAAATCCAGCAGATAAGTTCTTGACCATGGTTGAGCCAGCTTATAACATTGGCGCGATCAACTATGCGATCATGGCGCCACAACCAATGATCGATGCTTTGAATTATGATGCAAGCGGTGATCACAATGCATTTGCTGGTGATAAGGTCGAAGCTACGATCGGTGGCTTGTTACCAGCACGTGAATATCAAGTTCAATGGTTCAGAGACGGTGTAGCTGTTGGTGATCCAGTAACGATCGTATCAACGGTCGATGGAACATTTGCTCCAGCAGATAGTACTTCATACACTATCCCTAATGACTTAACAGGAGATACTAACTTTACGGTAGCTGTGTTTGAGCAAGGTACTAATACTAAGAGTTTAGATAACGCTTTGGCTCTAGATTCCTTGTTAGCTTCTGTACCTGTAGCTGACTCATATGTACCAGTTTATAAGCCAGTTGATGGAACTGTTGGTGAAGAGGCAGTAGTAGCTGCTCCAACATTTACGGATAAAGATGGTAATTCTACGGATAAAGATGGTAATCCTGTTACAGCGCCAGCAGGTACTAAGTTTACAACAGCTACAACAGATGAAGAAAAGCAAAAGGCTAACTTACCATCTGATGCGACTGTTCTTGATCCAGCTAATGTTACAGTTGATGAAGCGACTGGTAAGATCACTGTCAAGGGTGAAGGTTTACCAGCTAAGGGAACTTATGTAACACCAGTAGTTGTGACCTATCCAGATGGATCAAAGGATTATACCTATGCAACAGTTTCAGTAGCCAAGGATTATACTGAAACATACACAGCAAATGGTGGTACGATCAACAAAGAACTAGGACAACCAACTACAAATGCCGATCTTGCCAACGCTGTAACATATACTAAAGATGGTAAAGATGCTACAGCGCCAAAAGGTACTACAGTTGCACCTAAAGATGGCACGACTTTACCAGATGGCAACACACCAGGTGTTTATGATATTCCAACTGTTGTGACTTATCCAGATCTAACTACTGATGAGGTAACAGTAAAAGTTGTTGTAGGTAACGTTATTCCAGTGACCGATCCTGATAAGCAAACAACACCAGACGGCTATGTGAGAGTAACATTTGCACCTGGCGACCATGGTAAATTTGCCGACGGTGCGGTAACTGTTTACGATGTGAAGCAAGGTACTGCTAAAGCTGAATTGGATAAAGTCGTACCTGAAGTAACACCAGAAGAAGATTACTTGCATACAGGCTGGTCACCAGAGATCCCAGCTACGATCGATGCTCAAAGTACGTTCACAGCTCAATATAAAGTGAAAGATAATGTCAAATATAAGGCTACATTTGGTAAGCTTACTAAGCCAGCAGGTGAAGCAACGACAGAAAATGATGTAACATCTAAAGTAACAACAGATTATCCAAGTTCTGAAGCAAAACAACCGGTAGTAAAAGTTACTGATACAAGTAAATTACCAGATGGAAACACACCAGGTACTTATGAAGTGCCGGTAACGGTAACATATCCAGATGGAACAACGGCTGATGGCAAAGTGACCGTAACAGTTTTGGATAAGGTCATTGACCGCACAGATGATCCAAGCCAACCAACACCAGAAGGTTATGTACGTGTAGCTTTTGATGCTGGTAAAGATGGAAAATTTGCTACAGGCTCACGCACAGTATTTGATGTGCGCGAAGGTACACCTGCAAGTGAACTTAAGGTACCAGTTGTTGAAGCTAACGATGGTTTTGTTCAAAAAGCTGGTGATGAAGCTTGGAGTCCAGCACTACCAACAGCATTCACAACAGGTGCTACTTATGTGGCTCAATACGAAGTCGCTAAAACAGATGCTGATAAGTATGAACCACAAGGTAAAGATGTAACAACAGGTGTAAATGAAACACCAAAAGCAGAAGATGGTATCGCAAACAAGGGTGAGCTACCAGAAGGTACGAAGTACGAATGGAAGACACCAGTGGATACAACAACACCAGGTGAAAAAGAAGGTACGATCGTTGTAACATACCCAGATGGCTCAAAAGATGAAGTACCAGTTAAGGTTACTGTAAAAGAAGATCCAACCGATGCTGATAAGTATGAACCACAAGGTAAAGATGTGAATACTGGCTTGAACAAACAACCAGATGCATCAGAAGGTATCGCAAACAAGGAAGACTTACCAGAAGGTACGAAGTACGAATGGAAGACACCGATCGATACAACAACACCAGGTGAAAAAGAAGGTACGATCGTTGTAACATACCCAGATGGTTCAACCGATGAAGTACCAGTGAAAGTTGTCGTAAAAGACGACCGCACAGATGCTGAAAAGAACGACCCACAAGGTAAAGATGTGAATACTGGCTTGAACAAACAACCAGACGCATCAGAAGGTATCGCAAACAAGGAAGACTTACCAGAAGGTACGAAGTACGAATGGAAGACACCGATCGATACAACAACACCAGGTGAAAAAGAAGGTACGATCGTTGTAACATACCCAGATGGTTCGACTGATGAAGTACCAGTGAAAGTAGTCGTAAAAGACGACCGCACAGATGCTGAAAAGAACGACCCACAAGGTAAAGATGTGAATACTGGCTTGAACAAACAACCAGACGCATCAGAAGGTATCGCAAACAAGGAAGACTTACCAGAAGGTACGAAGTACGAATGGAAGACACCGATCGATACAACAACACCAGGTGAAAAAGAAGGTACGATC
This sequence comes from Ligilactobacillus murinus, assembly GCF_003288115.1. NCBI lineage: Bacteria > Bacillati > Bacillota > Bacilli > Lactobacillales > Lactobacillaceae > Ligilactobacillus > Ligilactobacillus murinus. Next base: position 1,905,023 of record NZ_CP023565.1, read on the forward strand.
GTTGTAACATACCCAGATGGTTCGACTGATGAAGTACCAGTGAAAGTAGTCGTAAAAGACGACCGCACAGATGCTGAAAAGAACGACCCACAAGGTAAAGATGTGAATACTGGCTTGAACAAACAACCAGACGCATCAGAAGGTATCGCAAACAAGGAAGACTTACCAGAAGGTACGAAGTACGAATGGAAGACACCGATCGATACAACAACACCAGGTGAAAAAGAAGGTACGATCGTTGTAACATACCCAGATGGTTCGACTGATGAAGTACCAGTGAAAGTAGTCGTAAAAGACGACCGCACAGATGCTGAAAAGAACGACCCACAAGGTAAAGATGTGAATACTGGCTTGAACAAACAACCAGACGCATCAGAAGGTATCGCAAACAAGGAAGACTTACCAGAAGGTACGAAGTACGAATGGAAGACACCGATCGATACAACAACACCAGGTGAAAAAGAAGGTACGATCGTTGTAACATACCCAGATGGTTCAACAGATGAAGTATCAGTGAAGGTAGTCGTAACAGATGACCGCACAGATGCTGATAAGTATGAACCACAAACAAAACCAGTTGAAGTTTTACCAGGTGAAGTTCCAGATGCTAAGGATACGATCGCTAACTTAGATGAACTTCCAAATGGTACGACAGTTGAATGGATCGTTACTCCAAATACAGCAACACCGGGCAAAGTTAATGGTTTAGTAAGGGTAACATACCCAGATGGATCCTTTGATGTTGTTGAAGTTGAAGTGATCGTTAAGGCAGCAACTGTAGGTAACAATACAGATGAAAGTAAGCCAGCACCAAAACCAACGAATGTTACTAAACCGGTTGCTGATAACGGCAAACAAGAATTACCACAAACAGGTGATGATTCTGATACTAGCCAAGCATCTGTTGCTGGCGTGATCTTAACAGCTCTTGCAGGAGTCCTTGGATTAGGCGCAGTAGCTGATAAGAAGAAACGCAAAAACTAATTTAGATCTAAATAAATAGTTTGAGACCTCCTCCCAAATCAAAATTTGGTGGAGGTCTTTTTTTATACAAAAAAACAGTCAAGAACAGACTGAGTACCGCAAATACTCGTCGATCCGACTGCTATAGAGGATAGTGTTCAAGAACTTCTGTGGAAAATGCGCAAACCAAAGCACGACCGATCGAAGTTGTAGCCAAAGCAACTGCTTTGAATAACACTAACGCCGAGATTATAACATATTGTTTTATTAGAGACAAATCACTTTATTTATTGAAAGTATTAGCAAATTTAACTTTTTAGAGTGTGTAATTACTTATTATTCAATATATTTTTTATAATTATCTAATTTTTATATTATAAAAAACGTAATGTTATTATTTGTTTTTTATGATAAATACTTTGTTTTAAAAAGGGATTAAAGTTTAAGATTTTGAACATTCAAGTAATATCATTTGAGTTTTTTTATATAAAAAGTTAGTATTATGTTACGGAATGTAAATGTTTACAAGGATTTAATGTTCTTGTAAATGGTCAAATAGAGATGGAGGTTTTTATATGCTCTCAAAAAATAACAAGAAGCAACAATCTCAAAAGATGGAACCAAAACATCAACGCTTTACGATCAAAAAGTTTAGTATTGGGGTAGCTTCTGTTTTGATCGGGACGACATTTGCCGTTCATCGAACTAATAGTGTTTTAGCCGATCAGACAAATAATGAGTCAGGAACTGAAATGGTTGAAACCTCGGCCGAAGATCCAGGTGATACATCAGCTGCTACCGAAGAGGCAAATAATGAAAATGGAGCTCCAGCTGAGGATGCCACTACCAATGAAACACCTCAAGCTAAAACTCCAATGACAGATAGTAATGAGACGACTGAAGCGCCAACTTCAGAAGACACTACCACAACCAATGATAGCACAACTGTAGCTGAAACACCAGAAGTAGCGGCTACTCCTGCAACGACACCAGAAGTGACTGATACGACACAAACAACAGAAACACCAGCTGAAACGGAAGCGCGATCAAGTGAAACGCCCACAGCTGAAACACCACGACCCGAAGTGCAACCAACAACTGAAGAAGCTTCGGCAAAAGCATCAATATTACGTGCTGCAGGCGCAAATGGTGAAGATGATCAACCAAGCGCACAAGCTGCTGGACCAAGTGTTTCAGATGCACTGCAAGAAGAGTTAGAAAAAAATGCGATCTATAGTCCCGGTGATCCAACTGCTAAGCAAACCTATTCTGGTAAAGCTTGGTTGGATACGAGCCGTGGCGGTTTAGATGGTATGGGTAAGGATTCGACCCCAATGGCGGGTGTCAAGGTTTATTTGCAGTGGGTAAATGGTAATGGTTATGTTTCTAAGATCTACTACACCACGACTAATGCTGATGGGACCTTTGCGATCGATCTTTCTGATCCAAATGGACTAGAACAAAGTAAATTTGAACTTGCAGGTGATGCAAAATTTGCGATCAGAACATGGGTCCAAAATCCAGATCCTGAAAAATACAGTATTGTTCAAGCGGGGGATAAGATCTATGGTTTCCATACACGTTTGAATCGTAAGAATGAATCCTGGGACTTTACCGCTGGGGTCAATCGGATCGTTAACTCAATGGTCATCTTCCAAGAAAAGATGGGCTTAGAAGATTGGCTCGTTAAGCCAGAAGATCAATGGGAAATGCCACCAAATGTCGATGGTAGTTGGCCAGATCGTGGTCTATCTGGGGCAGTTACCGGTTGGGTCTGGTATGAAAATGGTGATGCAGCTGGTACTTTAGCTAACCAATGGATCAATGACAGTAACGACGTCAAAGCAACGGGGACTAAAGTTGTTGCCTCATACTTGAATGATGAAGTGACCATTTTGATCGATGAATGGGCTGCTGCTCATAAAGGATATTCACTTGATGATATGAAAGCTGCGCAGGCTGAGATCATTGCTAAATACCAAGAAGAACACGGTGTAGGTTCGCATATTGCTGAATCTGTTGTTGGCACTGCTGACGCTAACGGTAAATACTATATTCCATTTAGAGGTTTGTATGGTGCTAGTCCAACGACAAAAGGTCTTTCAGTTAGTGCCGATAAGTGGCATACTTTGGTTTCCGATGCAGATATCAATAACAGTAATATCACGCTTTGGAATGGAACTGCGCTGGGTCCATTGCGCCATATCAATGCGAAGTATATGTATGTTATGCCATTGATCGATAACTACAACATTTGGAATGATGCCTTTACTAACAATATGTTCCAAGATGCAAATAGTTTTTTGACTTCAGTGGGAACGACTTCAAACTATGGTTCGGTCAACTTTGCTTTATTGACTCCACAGCCAATGGTCGACATTTTAAATTATGATACCGGAAATAACCATGCCTTTGCAGGCGACAAAGTTGAGTCGACTGTAGGTGGTTTATTCCCAGCCCGTGAGTATCAAGTTCAATGGTTCAAAGATGGGGTCGCCTATGGGTCAGCGCAAACGATCACTTCTAGTACAGATGGGACTTACAAGCCAGATCTCTTTACGGTACCTGATGATATCACAAGCGATACCAACTTTACGGTCGCAGTCTTTGAACAAGGTGAAAGTACTAAGAGTTTAGACAATGCTTTAGCCTTAGATTCCTTTATCGCAAGCGTACCGATGGCTGATTCTTATGTCCCAGCATATGAAGAATTAGCTGGTACGATCGGTCAGGATACGACCCCAGTGACACCGACATTTACCGATGCGACAGGTCAAGCTACAACAGCGCCAACAGGTACGAAGTTTACCCCAGCTGCTGATGCGGATATTCCAGCTGATATCAAAGCAACTGTGCCAGCCGATGCCAAAGTGCTTGATCCAGCCGATGTTACGATCGATGAAACGACAGGTGCAGTTACAGTTAAGGGTAATGCTTTGACAGGTAAAGGCACATATGTCACCCCAGTTCAAGTGACCTATCCAGATGGTTCTAAGGACTTTGTTTATGTCACTGTCAATGTAGCAAATGATGCAGCTACGACCTTTGAAGCTACTGGTGGCGAACTGACTAAAGACTTTGGTCAAGCGCCAACGCCAGAAGAGATCTTAGGTAAAGTAACGACCAACTACCCAGATACACTAAATGACCGACCAACAATGGCGATCAAAGAAGGGACGACCTTGCCAGATGGACAAACTGCGGGCGACTTTGATATTCCAGTAGTAGTAACCTATCCAGATGGTTCGACTGATGAAGTTACTGTTAAAGTAACGATCAAAACCCCGATCGCTGATGATTATGATGTGACTGGTGGCCAATTAAATAAAGAACTTGGTAGTCCAACCACTGCTGAAGAAGTGACCAGCAAAGTGACATTTACTGAGACTGGTAAGACTGATCCGATCGCAACCCCAGCAGGGGCAACGATCACAGTGGACGACCCAGCTGGTCTACCAGATGGCAATACAGCTGGAGTTTATGATGTTCCAGTAACGGTAACGTATCCAGATGGCACAACGGACAAGACAAATGTCAAAGTCGTAGTAGGTAACGTGATCCCGATCACTGATCCAACGCAACCGACCCCAGAAGGCTATGTGCGTGTGACCTTTGATCAGGGTGCAAATGGTACTTTTGCAGCTGATGCTAAGACGATGTTTGATGTTAAAGTTGGGACGGCAATGACAGAAGTACCAGTTCCGACTGTAACGCCAGCAGCTGATTACTTGCATACTGGCTGGAGCCCAGAATTAGCAGAGACTGTTACGGATGCAGCTAATTATGTGGCTCAATACAAGATCAAAGACAATGTTCAATATGTTGTTGAGGGTGGTACCATCAATAAAGCCTTTGGCGATCCAACCACGGCTGATGAAGTGATCGGAGCTGTGATCACAGGTTATCCGACAGATAAAACTCCACAACCAACGATCACAGTGGATGATCCAACTAAATTGCCAAATGGTACCGAAGCTGGTGAATTTGATATTCCAGTAACAGTGACCTTCCCAGATGGCACAACGTCGACTACGACAGTCAAAGTTATCGTAATGGATAAGGTCATTGATCGGACAAATGACCCAAATGCTCCGACCCCAGAAGGTTATGTCAGAGTAACATTTGATGCTGGTACAAATGGTAAATTTGCTGATGGTGCAAGCTATGTCTTTGATGTTCGTGAAGGCACGCCAGCAAGTGAAGTTACCGTTCCAACGATCGAACCAGCAGAAGGTTATGTTCAAAATGGTTGGGATCCAGTCTTGCCAGATACCTTTACCACAGGTGGAACTTTTGTAGCTCAATACAAAGTTGCGGCAACGGATGCAGATAAGTACGAACCAACTGGTAAAGATATCACAACCCCAGTGGGCGGCACCCCAGATCCAGGAGACGGAATTGCCAATAAGGGCGACCTTCCATCAGGCACGAAGTATGAATGGAAGACACCAGTAGACACGACGACACCAGGAGATAAGGAAGGTACGATCGTTGTAACGTATCCAGATGGCTCTAGTGAAGAAGTGACAGTAAAAGTCACGGTCACAGAAAACCCAACGGATGCAGATAAGTACGAACCAACTGGTAAAGATATCACAACCCCAGTGGGCGGTACTCCGGTAGCAGAAGAAGGTATCGGCAATGTGTCAGACCTTCCATCAGGTACGAAGTTTGACTGGAAGACACCAGTGGATACAACAACACCAGGTGAAAAGGAAGGCACGATCGTTGTGACGTATCCAGATGGTTCGAGTGAAGAAGTGACAGTGAAAGTCACAGTCACAGAAAACCCAACGGATGCAGATAAGTACGAACCAGTTGGTAAAGACATCACAACGCCAGTGGGTGGTACTCCGGTAGCAGAAGAAGGTATCGGCAATGTGTCAGACCTTCCATCAGGTACGAAGTTTGACTGGAAGACACCAGTGGATACAACAACACCAGGTGAAAAGGAAGGCACGATCGTTGTGACGTATCCAGATGGTTCGAGTGAAGAAGTGACAGTGAAAGTCACAGTCACAGAAAACCCAACGGATGCAGATAAGTATGAACCAACTGGTAAAGATATCACAACGCCAGTGGGTGGTACTCCGGTAGCAGAAGAAGGTATCGGCAATGTGTCAGACCTTCCATCAGGTACGAAGTTTGACTGGAAGACACCAGTGGATACAACAACACCAGGTGAAAAGGAAGGCACGATCGTTGTGACGTATCCAGATGGTTCGAGTGAAGAAGTGACAGTGAAAGTCACAGTCACAGAAAACCCAACGGATGCAGATAAGTACGAACCAACTGGTAAAGACATCACAACGCCAGTGGGTGGTACCCCAGAACCAGGAGACGGAATTGCCAATAAGGGCGACCTTCCATCAGGTACGAAGTATGAATGGAAGACACCAGTAGACACAACGACACCAGGAGAAAAAGAAGGTACGATCGTTGTGACGTATCCAGACGGTTCGAGTGAAGAAGTGACAGTGAAAGTCACAGTCACAGAAAACCTAACGGATGCAGATAAGTACGAACCAACTGGTAAAGATATCACAACGCCAGTGGGTGGTACCCCAGAACCAGGAGACGGAATTGCCAATAAGGGCGACCTTCCATCAGGTACGAAGTTTGACTGGAAGACACCAGTGGATACAACAACACCAGGTGAAAAGGAAGGCACGATCGTTGTGACGTATCCAGATGGTTCGAGTGAAGAAGTGACAGTGAAAGTCACAGTCACAGAAAACCCAACGGATGCAGATAAGTACGAACCAACTGGTAAAGATATCACAACGCCAGTGGGTGGTACCCCAGAACCAGGAGACGGAATTGCCAATAAGGGCGACCTTCCATCAGGTACGAAGTATGGGTGGAAGACACCAGTAGACACAACGACACCAGGAGAAAAAGAAGGTACGATCGTTGTGACGTATCCAGACGGTTCGAGTGAAGAAGTGACAGTGAAAGTCACGGTCACAGAAACTCCAACGGATGCAGATAAGTATGAACCAGTTGGTAAAGACATCACAACGCCAGTGGGTGGCACACCAGAACCAGGAGACGGAATTGCCAATAAGGGCGAGCTTCCACCAGATACGAAGTATGAATGGAAGACACCAGTAGACACAACGACACCAGGAGAAAAAGAAGGTACGATCGTTGTGACGTATCCAGATGGTTCGAGTGAAGAAGTGACAGTGAAAGTCACGGTCACAGAAACCCCAACGGATGCAGATAAGTATGAACCAGTTGGTAAAGACATCACAACGCCAGTGGGAGGCACACCAGAACCAGGAGACGGAATTGCTAATAAGGGCGAGCTTCCACCAGGTACGAAGTATGAATGGAAGACACCAGTAGACACGACGACACCAGGAGATAAGGAAGGTACGATCGTTGTGACGTATCCAGATGGCTCTAGTGAAGAAGTCAACGTGAAGGTCAAAGTTGGTACTGATGCAGATCTGTATGATCCAGCTGGTAAAGACATCACAACGCCAGTGGGAGGCACACCAGAACCAGGAGACGGAATTGCCAATAAGGGCGACCTTCCATCAGGTACGAAATTCGAATGGAAGACTCCAGTGGATACAACGACACCGGGAGAAAAAGATGGCACGATCGTTGTGACGTATCCAGACGGCTCGACTGATGAGATCACAGTGAAGATCACAGTTACAGCTAACAAGACTGATGCCGATAAGAACGAACCGATCACTAAGCCGATCGAAGTCATTCAAGGGCAAGTACCAGATGCTAAAGATGCGATCGCAAACTTAGGCGATCTGCCAGCTGGTACTAAAGTCGAATGGGTCGAAATGCCAGATACTTCTAAAGTAGGCATGTTCAAAGCGTTAGTCAAAGTCACGTATCCAGACGGCTCGGTTGACATCGTTGAAACAACGATCACGGTCAAAGCCAAAGCAACTGCTGGTGGACAAACACCAAGTACTCCAAGTCAAAAAACAGAGGCACCAGTAGCACCCCCAACAACTAACAAGCAAACACTACCAAATGCAACTAAGACTGAGTTACCACAAACGGGTGATTCAGACGATCAAAAGGCTAAAGTACTTGGGGCAGCTTTAACTGGCTTGGCAGGACTTGTAGGTTTAGGTGCTTTGAAAAACAAGAAGAAACGTGAAGAAGAATAAGCGTTGACCTTTTAGCTAGGACTTACCCAGCCTAAAAGAGGCAGGCTATTTCAAGTGATTTGAAATATGCCTGCCTTTTTGTGTACAAAAAATAAGACCTTGAGTCGTTTCAAGGCCTTAAATGATCATTTCAAGTTTTCTTCAGTGGAGCGAGCCACTAACACATCGCATTTAGCTGCTCGGGTCACATGAGAAGCAACAGAACCAGTCACGATGCGGTGCAAGAAGCTCTTGCCAGTTGAACCAACGATGATCATGTCGATGTTGTATTCAGGTTGAAAATCTTCGGTGATCACGATCTTAGGATTGCCAAAACGAATGTGGACATTGATCTGATCAGTCTTAAAACCGTGCTTTTCAATGAGTTCTTCACGCAATTTGAGTAAATAAGCTTCGTTTTCTTGTTCGATCCGATGGATCTGTTCCCCATCTAAAGCGATCCCGGCGCCACCGTATTCGAGTGAATTGAGGTCTAAGACACGTAAAATATCTAAATGAGCTTCATTTCTTTTAGTTACATCGATCGCAGTTTCTAACGCGACATCGGAACCCTTAGAACCATCGATCGCTACTAATACACGTTCATAATTAAGTGCCATCATGCATCACCTTACCTTTATCTCTTTATTTAATGATACTCCCTTGGCTTAAATATCTGCAAGCGATATCCCTTAGTGAAGCGGAGTCAAACCAGCTAGCATTTCTAATAAGCAGATCACAAGTAAGATCATGAAAGGAAGATTGAACAAAGCGCTCCTTATGACGGAATAGTCGATCGGGGCAAATAATTTTTGACGTTGTGTATGCCAAAAACGATATAAATAATAAAGTCCCCCGAGTGCTAAACTTCCCATGATAATGGTGCTGATAGTTGTGGCAGTATTTTCTGAGAATAACTGTAAAAAACGGTCTAAAAAATCAGCTAGAACCATATTATTAAAGATATGGACAGCGATCGCATATTTGAGACCGTAACTCACAGTAATATAACCGAGCAAAAGTCCTAAAATGAAAGCGAAGGGTGTCTGGACGATGTTACCATGGTAGATGCCAAATAAAATGGCTGAAAAAATAATTGCAAAGCGAACACCATAGCGTTTGAAGTTTTGCAAAAGAAAACCGCGAAATAAGATCTCTTCTCCAAACGGGGCTAAAAATGATCCATAGATAAACATCGAGAGCGTTTCATTAGCTCCAGTAGCACTTTCTTCTTGGTTTTGAGCACTCAGATGAAAGAAGTTTAAAAGCATCTCGATCAAGGTACTGTTGTAGCTGAAAATGATCTGTGTCAGACCTAAAAAGCAGACCCATTGAAAAATTTTGTGGGCAGTTGGTTGGCGATAAACATCAAAAAGTTGGCGTTGAGTCTTTTTATTTGTGGCAACAAAGATGATGAATAATTCAGCTGCAACTGCAAAAAAGTATGGGACGCCACTTTCATCGGGATTTTCTGGATTTAAGATGCTAAGTGCTTGTAAAATAGCAATATTAAATGCTATTAAACAGGAAAGGCCGACCCAAAGTGTCTTTTTGAGATCTTTACGTTCAGTTTTTTCCATATAACAAAACCTTCTTTCATAAAAAATAGAGCTGAGAAAGTACTCTCAGCTCTATTATCACCCAACTTCATTTAATAATTCAAGATGTTGTTTCTTTAGGTCGGCAAGTTGTTCTTTACTGATCTTGTTTAGTTCGTAAAGCTTTTCTTCGATTTGTTCTAAGACTGCGATCCGATCAGCCACACTGCCAACAAAATCGTATTTGTCGCCATCAATGATCAAAAGTGGCGAAGAATCGTACTCTTCCATCCAAATATCGTAATGACGTAAAAGACGTTGGTAGTATTCAACTAAGGAAGGATCACGTTCGACTAGTTCATAATCACGACCGCGTTTTTCGATTCGTTTTAACATTGTATCGTAGGACACTTTGATCGTGATCATCAAATCAGGTGACTTCTTATGGGATGCAAATGGTAGTTCTTCCATCATATTTGAAAGTAAGCTCTTGTAGATGTCATATTCGACTTTAGTTGCGTTACCCATTTCGGTGTTCATCTTCATGAAGATCTCGTCTTCGTAGATCGAGCGGTCCAAGATGTTGTTGTCTTCTTGCATAGCAGCCTTGATCATTGCAAAACGGCGGTTTAAGAAAAATGTTTGCAAGAGATAGGCATATGGGTTAGTTGCCTCTTTATCGCCAGCTGCGCGTTTTTTAGCAGCGATCTCGTTACCTTTGTAGAAGATAGGTAAAACAGGGTTGTCTTTGACGGGTTCGTAATAGGCTTTAGTGCCTAATTCTTGAGCTAAGATTTCGGTTAAACTCGACTTCCCAGAGCCGATGATTCCTGATAGTGTGATCAAAATGATTGAAGCATCCTTTCCTATAAGATCTGGTTAGTGTTAAATTATTTAAGTACCTCTACAATCATACTCGGAAATCGCGTAAAAATAAAGCGTATCTTGTGTTTTTTTAAAATTAACCACAACATGTTGTGGGGGGATTGAAGAGAGTGCAATAACTTGCTTTTACTGATTTTAGTCACGTATACTGAAAATATATTTATCCTAGGAGGAACTAAAATGAAATCTGTATATCTTGCATCACCATTTTTTAGTCCAGCTCAAAAAGAACGGATCGCTAAAGTTAAAGCTGCTTTGAGCAATAATAAAACGATCGATCCAAAAAATATCTTTATTCCTCATGAACATGAATATAAAGCAGCTGAATTTGGCAGCTTTGAGTGGCAAAAAGCTACTTTTGGCCTTGATACTAACCAGATCGATGCGAGCGATGTAGTCGTAGCGATCGTGGACTACAAATTAGAAGAGACTAAAGAAAACGAACCAGACTCAGGGACAGCCTTTGAGATCGGTTATGCTTATGCGACTAAGACACCAGTGATCGTTGTGCAATTTGATCCGGAAAAAGAAGTCAACTTGATGATCGCCCAAGGTTTGACAGCTTATTTTGATGTTACAAAAGAAGGTTTGGCAGCTTTGGAAGAATATGATTTTGACGAATTGATGCCAAAATTCTGTCCTCGTCCTGTGATCTAAATAAGTTTGCCTAGCTCCTACTATGTGGTAGGGGTTATTTTTTTATAAAAAATAAAGTTTAAAAAAATATTTCACATTTGTGGTATTTTACACTTGTGAAATATCACAAATGTGGTATAATTATTTTTGTGGAGGTGAGGACCAATGGAGATCGACATCAAAGGTTACCTGCGTGAAAAGGAATTGACTATTTATGAGGTATCCAAGAGGTCAGGTTATGGTTATACGACCCTTCATAAATCGTTCAACAAGCAACAAACTCGTGCAACTTCCCTGAATTTGCGTGATCTTGACGCCCTAGCTAGGGCACAGCATGCAACGATGTGGCAAGTTTTGCAAGAGCTTGAAGAAAACTATATGAATTGGAAGTAATGTAGTATTACGATTTATGATTCTAAAAGGCTCTGGTTGTTCGCTTGGGCTTTTTTCTGCAGACAGGTGTTTTTGTTTGCAATGCAAAATTATAAGTTGTATATTACAAGCGTTATAAATTTAAAAAATTATTTAAGTAAAAAAAGCGAGGGATTATTTATGGCTAGATATACAGATCCATTTGGAGACATGGACGACATCTTTAATCAATTATGGGGTAACAATGGTTTAAGTTCAGAAAGTAGCCGCTACATGATCAATGGTCATGAAGTTACACCTGAAGAATTCAGACAATATCGTCAAACAGGTCGCTTGCCAAATCAAGCTCAACAACAAGCTGCTCAAGCTCAACAAGCTGCAATGCAACAACAAGCTGGCCAACAAGAAGGTAGTGTTTTGCAAAAGCTTGGTCGTAATTTGACACAAGATGCACGTGAAGGAAAGTTAGATCCAGTTATTGGACGTAAAAAAGAGATCCAAGAAGCAGCTGAGATCCTAGCACGTCGTACGAAGAACAACCCTGTTTTAGTTGGGGATGCTGGTGTTGGTAAAACAGCTGTTGTTGAAGGCTTAGCTCAAGCGATCGTAAACGGTGATGTACCAGCTGCGATCAAGAATAAAGAGATCGTAAGCATTGATATTTCTTCACTTGAAGCTGGGACACAATATCGTGGTAGTTTTGAAGAAAACATCCAAAACTTGGTCAATGAAGTTAAAGAAGCTGGCAACATCATCTTGTTCTTTGATGAGATCCACCAAATTTTGGGTGCTGGTTCGACTGGTGGTGATAGTGGTTCGAAAGGTTTAGCTGATATTTTGAAACCTGCATTGTCTCGTGGCGAAATTTCGGTTATCGGTGCAACGACACAAGATGAATACCGTAACACTATTTTGAAAAATGCTGCTTTAGCACGGCGTTTCAATGAAGTTGTCGTTAATGAACCAACACCAGAAGATACCTTCAAGATCTTGGAAGGTATCCGTAAACTTTACGAAGATCACCACAATGTTGTCTTATCAGACGATGTTTTGAAAGCAGCGGTTGACTTCTCAGTCCAATATATCCCACAACGGACATTACCTGATAAGGCGATCGACTTAGTAGATATGACGGCTGCTCACTTAGCCTCACAACACACGGTCACAGATGCTAAGCAGATCGAAGCTGAGATCAAGAAAGCTAAAGATGAACAACAAGCAGCTGCTGATAAAGAAGACTACGAAGAAGCTTTGAATGTTAAAGCTAAGATCGATGAATTAGAAGCAAAATTAAACAGCAATTCGGAAGCCCAAAAAGTTACCGCAACAGTTGATGATGTTGCTCAATCCGTTGAACGTTTGACAGGTATTCCTGTATCTAAAATGGGTGCAAGTGATATCGAACGCTTACGTAACATCGAAAGTCGCTTGAAGGGCAAAGTTATCGGTCAAGATGAAGCTGTTGAAGCTGTTTCACGTGCTATCCGTCGTAACCGTGCAGGCTTTGATGATGGCAACCGTCCAATTGGTTCCTTCTTATTCGTTGGATCTACAGGTGTTGGTAAGACTGAATTAGCTAAACAATTAGCTTATGACATGTTTGGCAATAAAGACGCGATCATCCGCTTAGATATGTCTGAATACTCAGATCGGACAGCTGTTTCTAAGTTGATCGGAACAACAGCAGGCTATGTTGGCTATGATGACAACAGTAACACTTTGACTGAACGTGTTCGTCGTCAACCATACTCGATCGTTTTGTTAGATGAGATCGAAAAGGCTGATCCTCAAGTTATCACCTTGTTATTACAAGTACTTGATGATGGTCGCTTAACAGATGGTCAAGGTAATACGGTCAACTTCAAGAACACAGTGATCATTGCAACTTCAAACGCTGGATTTGGTAACGAAGCTTTGACAGGCGATGAAGAAAAAGACGAAGAGATCATGAAGAAGTTAGCTCCATACTTCAGACCTGAATTCTTGAACCGTTTCAACGCGGTCATCGAATTTTCACACTTGACTAAGGAAGACTTGCATCACATCGTTGACTTGATGTTAGCTGATGTAAACCGCAACTTGGCTAAGAAGGGCTTAGACTTAGAAGTTTCTGAACCTGCTAAGGAATTCTTGATCGAACAAGGTTACGATGAAGCTATGGGTGCTCGTCCATTGCGTCGTGTCATTGAACAACAAATTCGTGACAAAGTAACTGATTTCTACTTGGATAACGTTGATGTTAAGCATTTAGAAGCAGATATGAAAGATGGAGTTTTAGTTATCGCAGAACGTAAAGAAGCTGCTGCTGAAGCAGAAACAAAAGACTAAGATGTCTCCTAAACGATGAAATAACACACTTGAGCAACCGTCAGTTCTTGACGGTTGCTTTTTTTGGATTGAATGGCTTATGCTTGAAATGAGGGGGATACTAATGCAGACTAAAATAGAATTTCGTAAACAACAATTAAAAAAATTAACCAGTGCGACGCTAGAGACTAAAGCTTCTGGAAGTAAGTTAGCCAAAAAATTATTTACTACAGATATTTGGCAACAAGCACAAACGGTCGGGCTAACGATGGCAGGCGACCTTGAAGTGCCGACTGAGGTGATAAGTATCCAAGCTAAACGTGAGGGGAAAAAAGTTTTTTATCCGCGCACGCTGCCAAAACGCCAGATGGTCTTTTTACCAGCGAATACGGAAAAAGATTTTGAGATGAGTAAGTTTGGTGTCTTAGAACCTAAATATGATGCTAAAAAAGTTCAAACTGACATAGATCTTTTGGTCGTTCCGGGGATAGCCTACGCTTTAGACAGCAAGATCCGCTTAGGTTTTGGCGGAGGTTACTATGATCGCTATTTAAAAAATTTCCCAGGAAATACTGTATCTTTGGTAGCACCAGCAATGGCTTATCCAACGGCTCAGTGGCCGATAGATGAATTTGATGTTCCACTCCAAAATATGATCACGCTGACAGACTAAAAATATAAATAGCGCGAGCCCCACCAACATCATGGTGGAGCCCGCGCTATTTACTAAGTAATATATTTTAGCTATGTTTTGTGTTACTCACTAGTTCATTTTCTTTTGAACGTAATTTGATAACCAAGTCAAAAGTGTGATGATGATGAGGTAGATCAAAGCGATGATCGTCCACACTTTGAAGCCTTCAAGGTTACGAGCGATGATGATCTTACCAGTCTGAGTCAATTCCAAGATCCCAATGATCGAAAGGATCGAGGTGTCCTTTAAGGTAATGATGAACTGGTTGACAAAGGATGGCACCATGATCTTGAGTCCTTGGGGCAAGATAACTTTACGCATTGCGGTACCAAATGGAAGCCCTAATGAACGGGCGGCTTCCATTTGACCCTTGTCAACGGCTTCGATCCCACCTTTAACAAAAGCAGCGGTGTAGGCACCTTCATTTAACATCAAGGTGATCACCCCAGCAACAAAGGCCGGGATCTTGACCCCAGTAAGCGAGGGGAGTCCATTATAGATGAACAAAGCTAGGACTAGTAGTGGTAACCCACGGAAAATATAGATAATAGTGGTGGAGAGACCTTGGGCAAATTTATTAGGCAAGATCCCAAGTAAACCGATGATCACCCCAAAGATCGTTGCACAGATGATCCCGACGATCGTTAAGTAAAGGGTCTCACCTAGCCCTTTTAACAAAGCTTGGCGGTTTTGTTTTAATAACCCAAGAAATGTGCGTTCACTATTCCCATCTTTTTTAGCTTCTTTTTGGGCGGCTACTGTTTTGGAACTAAGATAGCGATCAACGATTTTTTGATATTCGCCATTTTTCTTGATCTTAGCTAAGCCAGCATTAAATTTTTTGAGTAATTCTTGATTTTGTCCCTTCATCACAGCAAAGCCATAGTAGCCACCTTGGGCTGGTTTGGTGACGATCTTAAGGGCGGTTCCGGTTTTGATCGCATATTGCATGACAGGAATATCTTCAAAACATGCGACCGAATTTCCATTGACAACATCATTATACATATTGTCAGAATCATCAAAAGTAACCGTAGTAAAACCATATTTGTCTTTTAAAGACATGGCGTATTCACCGGCTGCCGTTCCAGTTTTGATCGCTACACGTTTACCACGCAATTGTTCGAGTTTAGTGATCTTACTATCTTTGGCAACAGCCATGACAAAGCCAGTTTTATAGTATGGATCTGAAAAATCAAATTTTACTTTACGCTCATCAGTCATTGCCATCCCAGCCATGACACCATCTAATTGACCTGATTGGAGTGATTGGACGGCAGCATTGAAACCAACGGGCTTGATCGCGACTTTGAAATTTTCTTCTTTAGCGATCGCTTTTAACAGATCGATATCGATCCCGACATATTGATTATCTTTATTGGCAAATTCAAATGGTGGATAAGTAACATCTGTTCCGATCTGATAAGTTTTTTCTGCATGCGCTGTAGAGCTGAAACTAAAGAAAAATAGGCATGCACAGAGTAAACTCACGAGTCCGAATAATTTTTTAGTCATAAAAATACCCCTTACAATGATATATATATTAATATACCATAATCAGGGTTTTAAAAATGGATAAATTTTTTAATTAATATTTGAGCAGAAAAAAGAGGAGATACGAGTAATTATGCTATAATGAGAGCGATTGAAGATTTTTTATGAAAGAAGGGCTTTTTGTGAAGATCATAGGAATTGCAGGTTGCTATAAGCGTGACGGGATCACAAAGCAGATGTTAGATCAAGTTTTAGCCAATGTTGGCCCTGAAAATGAAGTTGAACAGGTCTTTTTATTGGACTATGAGATCTATCCGGAAAGTCCTGAGCTAGCTAAGCTCGTTGAAAAATTAAAGCAAGCCGATGTTTGGGTCTTAGCGGCTCCGACCTATTGGGGGGCGTTATCGGGCGTGATGAAGAATTTTTTAGATTGTTTACGCCAATTGACCTTGCGTTTTGATGAAAATGGTGACCCGCATCCGCTCGAACCTTTTTTACATAAACATTATCTTTTATTGACGAATTGCTATACTAAGACTTGGGAAAACATGTTCACTGGAACGACTGATGCAGCTTTGCGCACGATGGATAAAGTTATGACAACTTTAGGCTTGATCAAAGCAGGTGAGGCAGTTCAAACCAATACATATTTTTTAACGACTTTATCGGCTAAAAAGCAAGTTGAGTTAAGCCACTTAGGCCAAAAAGCTGGTACTTTACAGCGAAAGGATGATCAGACTGTGAAACGTTATATCGAGTTATTTTTCATTGTGGCAGTAATGGCTTTTATCACGATGTTGATCCAAACGGGTGTCCTACATCTATTAGGCCAAACACTGGGATTTTGGAACAATTATATTTCTTTTGTGGTGATCTTTTTTATTCTATTATCGATCACACTGCATTTCTTTACGGTCGTCAAACATAAACGTAAGTAAAAAATGGACTTCAAAAATTTTTTTGAAGTCCTCTTTTTATTTAAAGTTTATTTAATAGAGTTCTGTTTAGTGCTAAAGCAGTTGCACCGATCGAACCGGTATAGATGTCAAAATTTTTGACGATAAATTGGTTAGCGCTTGTCATAGATGAAAGCGATGATTCGTAGTTTAACAAAGATAGTAATTGTTTTTTGATCATTGGTTCACTAAATAGTTTGCCACGGATAAAAACTTTACTTGAGTCAAGGATCATCGTCATATTAAGTAACGACAGGGCAATATAATTGATCGCAGTATCGATCAATAAAATGACCCCAGAGTCCCCTAAGCGATATGCCGTCAATAGTGTCTGCAAAGTGATATCTTTAGGACTAGTGGCTAGTTGACGTAAAAAAGTCGTAGTCGAACTTTCAAAGAGTAGAGCGGCTTTTTTTAAGAGCCAAGTCTCACTAGCATAAGTTTGAAGACAACCACGTTTACCACATTCGCAAAGATCTCCTTGCAAAGAAACACTTGTGTGCCCGATCTCACCTACTAAAAAATTTTGCTTACAAAAGATCTCACCGCAGTAGACATAGGAGCAATAGATGCCTCGTGCAAGATTAAAGAAGAGAAAATTATCTTCTTTATCAGGTGAATAAAGTTTTTCTGAAAGCGCCATGCAATTAACATTATTTGAGAAAAACACTGGTAGGTCAAATGCGCCTTTGATCGTAGCTAGTGAAAAATTTTGCCATAAGGGATTGTTGGTGACGATCTGGTCGGCTTTTATATAGTTGAAATGTCCTGGTAAGGCGATCCCGATCGCTTTGATCGAAACTGGACTTGCAAGCAAAAATTCTTGAAGTTTACTGATGAAATATTCACTAGTTAGATGGATCTCATTGTTTACTAAAGGATAGGCTGTTTGAGCGATGATCTTTCCCAGATTATCTGTCAGACTAAAAGTGTAATACCGTTCTGAGATCTCGGAACCAATGAAATAGCTATGATCATGGCAGATCGAAAGCAGGATCTTTTTTCGACCTGCTTTATTTTTTTTATCAAAAGTTTCTCCTGCTTCGTATAGTAAGCCCTCCTCGACCATTTGGCTAGTGAGTGAACTGACCGTCGCTGGTGTGATATTTGTTTTATTAGCGATATCGATCCGTGAGATCGCACCGTTTGTATACACTTCGTCTAAGATCTTAGCACAAAGTTCACGTTGTTTTTTTGTAAGTGCCATGTATCGTAGTCCTTTCGTTAAAATTAACAATAAAAAATAATTTATTTTAGATAGATGGATAGTAACTATATTGCTGACAATCACTATTATACTACGATCAATGTGTTTTAAAATAGAATTTTGATTTGTTGGATTTTATAACTAAATTGTTGACAAAAATCAAAAAAGTGTATTACAATTCATTTGTTAATAAATTATAACTAAAAATATAAATAACAGGAGGTATTGTTTATTTTTGGTGATTTATTAATTGAGTTAAGGAGATTCAGACAAAAATATAGGAGTTGAGCAAGAAATGAGTAATAAGGGTCAAAGTATTCAAGATAAATTGATGCCATTTGCGATGAAATTAGGAAATAACAAATTTTTAGTCGCGATCAGAGATGGGATCATTTTATCAATGCCACTTATCATCATTGGATCATTTTTTATGATCTTAGCAACTGGCTTT
This sequence comes from Ligilactobacillus murinus, assembly GCF_003288115.1. NCBI lineage: Bacteria > Bacillati > Bacillota > Bacilli > Lactobacillales > Lactobacillaceae > Ligilactobacillus > Ligilactobacillus murinus. Next base: position 1,923,650 of record NZ_CP023565.1, read on the forward strand.
TCGATCCCCCCGTTTGAAAAGTGGTTGACAGATGCTGGTATTGGCGCTTACCTTTACAAAGGTTCAGATAGTAGTTTTGGTTTGATTGGTCTAGTATCCAGTTTTGGCATCGCTTACAGTTTGGCGAAACAATATAAGACTGACGGGGTCTCGGCTGGTATCGTCTCACTGTCATGTTTTATCGTAGTTACACCATTTTTAACTTCAAAAGATGGTAGTTCGATCTTGACCTCATACATGACAGCACAAGGTTTGTTTGTTGCGATCATTTTAGGCCTGATCAATGGTTACGTTTATCAGTGGTTTATCAATAACGATATTGAGATCAAACTTCCTGATAGTGTTCCCCCAGCTGTCTCTAAGAGTTTTAGTGCGATCATTCCAGGCGCAGTGCTAGTTTCGTTTTGGTTATTAGTTTACAGTTTATTAGATCATTTTAAATTGCCTGATATGCACTTATTAGCAAAGACCATTTTAGGTGTGCCATTGGGAATGCTAGGAAATAATATTTTAGGCGTTGTGATCTTAGTTTTATGTAATAGTCTCTTTTGGTTCGTCGGACTTCATGGTGGTAATATCGTCAACAAGATCATGGAACCGATCTGGATCGCAAATTTAAATGATAATGTGCAAGCTCACAAAATGGGCGAACCGTTACAGCATATTTTTACGACACCATTTATCAATAATTTTATTTATATCGGTGGTGCTGGGGCTACGATCGGTTTAGTGATCGCTTTAGCTTGGATCGCACATCGTAAAAAAGCTAGTCAACGTGCCAAAGCTCTCTCACCGATCACATTGATCCCAGGTTTTTTCAACATCAATGAACCAACGATGTTTGGGGTACCGGTTGTTTTGAATGTATTATTGATCGTACCATTTATCTTGGCACCATTGATGAACTTGTTGATATCATATGCAGCAGTCAAAGTGGGGATCTTACCTCTGATCTATGCAGAACCAGGCTGGACGACACCACCGATCATCAGTGGCTTTTTATGTACTGGTAGCATAATGGGGTCCGTGGTCCAGATCGTTTTGATCGTTTTAGATGTGTTATTATATCTACCATTTATTTTGAACTTAGAAAAAACCTTTAAAAAAGAAGAAGAAAAAAGTGAGGAAAAGTAATGGTCAAACGTTTGATAAGTGCTGATACATCTGAAGTTTTACAGATGAGTGCACAGGAGTTAAAGCAAAGTATCAAAGCAAGTGAAGGACGCGTAGTTTTATCAGAAAATTTCGCGCCTCGGGAATGTTTTGTTGAAGATATCACTAATTCAGAAGTTGCTAGTGCTTTTGGAGCTGACTTGTTGTTATTAAATGGAGTTGATGTTTTTGAACCTAAGATCTCTGGTTTGAAGGCAAAAACCGATGAGATGATAGCTAAGTTACACGAACTGACTGGCCGTCCTTTGGGAGTGAACCTTGAACCAGTTGATCAAAACGCAAAGATGGCAGAGGATCGTTTGGATATTTCAGCTGGGCGTAAAGCAACTTCAGATACATTTAGACGGATCGAGACTTTAGGGTTTGATTTTGTCTGTTTGACGGGAAATCCTGGTACTGGTGTAACTAATGCCCAGATCAAAGATGCGATCGTACAAGCTAAGCGTGCTTTTTCTGGTTTGATCATTGCAGGGAAGATGCACGGTGCAGGAGTCGCTGAACCAGTCGTAGATCTAGAAGTTACAAGTGAATTGCTTGAAGCGGGGGCTGATATTATCTTAGTGCCAGCTGTTGGAACGGTCCCAGGCTTTACCCAAGCTCAATTATGTCAAGTTGTGTCATTGGTCCATCAAAAAGGTGGTCTAGTGTTATCAGCGATCGGGACTAGTCAAGAAAGTTCTGATATCGAAACGATCAAAGAGATCGCTTTGGTAAATAAGATCTGTGGTGTAGATATCCAACATATTGGTGATGCGGGCTATGGTGGTGTAGCTCCAGTAGAAAATATTTATGAATTAAGTAAAGCGATCCGCGGAGTTCGGCATACAGTTTCAGCGATCGCACGTTCGATCAATCGTTAGGGGGAAATGAAATGGCAAAAACAACGATCATGTTAGCTTGTGCTGCTGGAATGAGTACAAGTCTACTAGTAACAAAAATGCAAGCTGCAGCAAAAAAACAAGGTATCGAAGCTACGATCTTTGCAGTTCCTGTTTCGGAAGCAAAAAAGCAAACTGAAGAGCAAACGATCGATGTTATCTTATTAGGACCACAAGTTCGCTTTATGTTAGACGAGTTTAAAGAGACATTTGGTGAAAAACAGATCCCAGTCGAAGTGATCCCAATGGGAGATTATGGCATGATGAATGGGGAAAATGTTTTGAAATTAGCTCAAGGATTACTCAAATAGGAGAGAAAATTATGGATGAAAAAACCCTACAAGCTGTTATGGGCTTGATCATGTATGGTGGCGATGCAAAGAGTTGTGCAATGGAAGCATTGAAAGCTGCTAAAGTAGGGGATTTTAATGCAGCGCGGGCAAAATTAAAGCAAGCAAAGCAGGAGCTAGCTAATGCACATAACGCTCAAACTGAGATGTTAACAAATGAAGCTAAAGGTGAGACAGTTCAAATGACATTACTTACGGTCCATAGTCAAGATCATTTGATGACGGGGATAACTTTTGTTGATCTAGCTGAAGAATTAGTCGAATTGTACGAATATATAGCTCAAAAATAACTGCTATAAAGAGGCGGAGCTTGGATAAGGCACAGCTTCTTTTTGATACCAAATAAAGAAAGCGTTTTAAAAGGAGTAAGTAGATGGTTTCTAAGAAAAATAAACAACTACATTTACAACGACAGGCGACTAAGCAAAATCGTTATACGATCAAACGTTTAAGTGTAGGGGTGGCCTCAGTTTTAGTCGGAGTAGGTCTAAGTTTTGGGAGCACCTTAGCTAAAGCTGATACGGTAGATACTGAGCCCGAAGTGACTGCTAACAAAACCCAACAAGTTACAGCAACGACTGCTTCAAATGAAGCTAATGTAACAGATACGTCCAAGAAAGCTGATACGTTTTCTGAAAGTCCAAAAGTAGCAACTACTAAAGAAAATGATGCCCAAACGAACGCAATTGCTGAACAGCCACCGACTACTGGATTACAAGTAAGTTCACAGATCGATCCAAAACAAGTAACTCCAGCTACGACAGCGCAAACAGAAGTTCCACAAGCGCGCTCAGAAAAAGAAGATGCTTTAAATAAAGTTGACAATGGGGGCTTTGAGGGCGAATATACAGCTAATAAAGATAGTTGGGAATATTCAGCTGATGGTAACGCCAAGGTAACGACTGATGAGACGGGAAGTCATGCAACGATCACGGGCACAGCACCAGAGAGTTCTGTTCTTCAAAATATCTCAACGACGGCTGGAAAAGAATATTCATTTGAAGCGGATGTGAGATTGGATACTGATATTTCTTCAGGGATGTATTTAGTTGCTAAAGAGGTCACAAATGGTAAGCCAGGTAGAGTTTTACACCAACTTGAATTAACTGGGGTCAAAGGTGATTTTTCACACAAAAAATTCACGTTTACAGCGACAACATCCCAAACCTATATCGGATTAGTTAAAGAAGTCACACAAGCAACTGACATGAAAGCCGGGGCAAGTATAGATAATGTCAGTGTTAAAGAAGACGAAAACTATGAGCTAGTTTGGGAAGATAATTTTGATCAAGCCGAACTTGATCAAAATACATGGGATTATGAATTAGGTAGTGTACGTGGTAATGAGCAACAACACTATACGGATAGTAAAGATAACGTCTATCTTGAAGATGGGAAACTGGTTTTGCAGGTCACTGATCGCAAGGGAGAAGATCAATATACCAACCCACGCGGAGGTACAAACGGTCGTGAAGTGATCTATGATTCTGGTAGTGTGCGTACCGCTGGGAAAAAAGAGTTCCTCTATGGAAAAATTGAGATGCGGGCTAAATTGCCTAGTGGTAAAGGAGCTTTTCCGGCTTTTTGGACATTAGGTTCTGATTTTACGTTAGATGGTGATATTTCTGCATCACAAGGTTATGGTTGGCCAAGTACTGGTGAGATCGATATTATGGAACTGATCGGTGGTCCTAATGGTAAACATGCTGGCGAAGTGGCCGAAGGCGATCAAAGTAATAAGAAAGTTTATGGTACACCGCATTTTTATTACGCTAAAGGTGATGCTGACAAGGATGGTTCTTATTCGCCTTACGAAATGGGAGGCAATATCAGCCTAAACGAGGATTTCTATAATGAATTCCATACCTTTGGGATCAACTGGTCGCCCGATAAGATCGAGTGGTACGTTGACGGAGTCGTTTATAATACATTAGATCTGACCACAGATGAACGGGCAAAAGCAGCGGCTGCTTGCTTCAACAAACCACAATATATACAATTAAATTTAGCGACTGGTGGGAATTGGGCTAAGAATGCAGGATATTATCTAGGTAAAGATGATACTAAATTTGTCATTGATTATGTTAGATATTATCGATCAGATGAACAAAAAGCAGCTGCAGAAGCCTATTATGCAACAGTACCTAAAATTGAAGGTGTCAAAGATATCACGATGACGGCGCAAACCACACCCGATCTTTTAGCAGGGGTAAGTGTCAGTGATAAAAATTACCAACTTGATTATTCAGTCGAAGATGAATATATGTTTGATAATAATGGTCAAAATACAAATTCGACCTTACAAGTTTCTGGCAGTGGCGACCAGTCTAAGTTAAAAGATCTAGCACCAGGAGTTTACAATATTTACTATAGTGCTGTTCCTAAAGGGATCGATCTGACAAAGACCCCAACAGCAAAAGTGGTCCGCCAAGTTGCGCATCTAACGATCTTACCAGCTACTGGGTTAGTTGGAAAAGATGGTGAGACTTTAGCAAGTGTTGCTTTACCGCAAGGATTTTCATGGCAAGATCCAACACAAGTCATCGGGAGTGCTACAAGTTATGGCCTTAGTTATCAAACTAAAGGTGGACGTACTGTGTTGCTTGAATTGCCAGCAGAACAGATCCATGCGACAAGTTTAGTAGTTCCAGAAAATAAAGTTATTTTGGAAACTAATGACCACCAATTTGATGGAACACAAGCTGAAGTTGAAAAAAATAGTGCTGCTTTACAAGACAAACTCGCTGAGATCATGCACTTAGGGCAAGGAACATTTACCTTTAGATATCAGTTAGATCCTGACGATACGATCGTGAGAAATTCACAAGTTTTAGCCTTGATGTCGCTTTCTGTTAAGGGGACTTCAAATGAATATGCAACGTTTTATTTAGACACGAAAAATAATAATGTTGGTTTAGAATTTAGAGGAAAACCGATCGTCAAATTTGCAGTTGAGGCAAGCGGATTGAGCAATTCAGATTGGCACACACTCAGTTATGTTTTTACCGGGCAACAAGTTAAGCTGTATCTGGATGGAAATCAGCTTGGAGCGACTGAGTTTACAGGTGCTTTGAGTGATCTTAGTTGGGCAAATAAAGTAGATACTTTAACTTTAGGCGCGGTCTTACGGAAATACGATGGGGTTTCAGCATGTCAATGGGGATTAAAAGGAAAGCTCGATCAAGTTATCGTGTCAGATCAGCCAGCCGATGCTGAAATGATCGCTACCCTTCACCAAGCGACTGCACGTAAAGGATCAACGGCAGGGAGTCTTTTTGATAAATATTCTGAAGGCGTTTTTGAATATCGGATCCCCTCGTTAGTTAAAACCCCTCAAGGGACACTTGTCGCAGTTGCTGATGCAAGAAAGAAGCACTATAACGATTGGGGCGATGTAGCAACAGTTGTTAGGATCAGTCATGATGATGGTAAAACATGGAGCGATAATATCGTTGTCTTAGATTTAGCTACACAACCATATTTTACGCCTAATTACAGTAAAGCTGATTGGAATACTAATATGACGCAATCGGCTTTTACGCTCGACCCAACATTATTGACCGACTCTAATGGTAAGCTTTATCTTTTAGTTGATGCCTACCCTGAATCGCAAGGGGCGGTCAATTCAAAGGCTGGTTCAGCCTACGAACAGATCAACGGAAAAAATTATTTAAAACTCACTGATTTCAATAATCAGACTTATACCGTGCGTGAAAATGGGATCGTATATGATGCTAAAGGAAATGCGACTGATATGTATGTTGATGAAGGTAATTTTGCAACAGCTTTTAGCACCAAGGGAGATCTTTATCAAACAGGGAAAAATGGGGCTCCTGCGACCTATTTAGGTAATATTTATTTACGCAGTGGTCGTGATAAAAATGGCGTGACGCGTCCTGGTTCAAAAACAGCACCATTGTTTACTGCTCTAACAGGTTTTTTATGGCTATTGACAAGTGAAGATCAAGGTCAAACTTGGTCAGCACCGATGGATCTGACACCAGATATCAAAGAAGACTGGATGGGCTTTGTCGGAACTGGAGCAGCTGCTGGAAATGAGATCGAAGTAAAACATGATGATGGAACAACAACGAAGCGGTTGATCTTCCCGATCTATTATACTAATCAGCAAGGTGCGGGGATGGGACGGCAAAGTAGTGCTAATATTTACAGTGATGATGGTGGTCAGACTTGGCATCGGGGTGAATCACCAAATGACGGACGGATTTTTGGTAATGGTCAGCAGACAAATTCAAAAGATTTTGATACATCAGTTACTGAATTATCAGAAAATCAGATCATTCAGTTAAACAATGGTCATCTTTTGCAATTTATGCGAAACACAGGTAAAACGATCGTAATCGCTTCAAGTACAGACTATGGTCAAACTTGGAATGATAAGTTAACAGTGACCGATCTACCTGAACCTTATGTCAATCTTTCGGCGCTCCATGTTAACTTAAACGGTAAAGAATATGTTGTCTTATCTAATCCTTTAGGTGATCCTCAAGGCGAACAGATCCAAGTGCGCAACCAACGAAATAAAGGGATCTTGCGTATTGGTGAAATTCAAAGTGATGATTCGATCAAATGGCTAAGTGCCAATGTTTTTGAACCGTTTCGTTTTGCATATTCGAGCTTAGTCCAACTTGATCAAAAAACAGTTGGGCTTGCATATGAGCATAATGGCCATATCAAATACCAAACTTTTGATCTTGAGCAATTATTAGCTACAAAAATCCGTGAAGATGCTGTTGTTTTGCGTGGCTTTGAAAAAGAGATCAAGGGTGATCAGTTGTTGCTCAAAGTTAAGTTCGATACTCCAGTTTTTATTACTGGTGAACAAAAATTAGCGCTTCAGATCGGCGATAAACAAGAAGAAGCTACTTATGTGAGTGGTGATGGAACTAATGAACTTGTCTTTAGTTATCAGCTAAAGAAGACTGATACAGGTCAGATCAAAGTAGGCTTACAGACAACGAAAACGACGATCGCCAACAAATACGGTTTTAGTGCAACAGATACGACTAAACATACAGTTGGCTTTATCGGCGAGATCAAATCAGGAGCTGCGATCACTGAAATGTTTGCTAAAAATGCCGGTGATAAAACTTGGGTCTTTGTCGGAGGTGAAACGACTCAAGGAGGATTTGATCAAACTGGAGGCGCTAGAAATTATGTTGGCCAATTCGAAGAGTATATTCGGTGGACAAAATCAGAAACTGAACTCGGACGGCAACGATATACGATCAATACTGCGCAAAAAGGGTTGGATCTAGCTACGATCCTGGCTAATTATGATGAATTAGTTGCTAAATATAACCCTAAAGCCGCGGATTATTGTTTAGGCGAGGAAGAACTCCAAAAAGAGGATCTGACAGCTTATCAGCAAACATTGAGCGCCTTTATCGATCGTGCTTTAGTAGATGGTTTTGTCGTCTTACAGATGCCATATGCAACTAAAGATGATGCTAAAAATGAGCAGATCAAACGTTATATCGAAGCTACAAAAGCAGTCATCGCTAAATATAGTAATGACGATCGAATCGATAAGATCGTTTTAGTCGATCATTTTTTGGCGACAGATAATGATGAGTTTAAACAAAATTGTTTAAATGATGATGGGACATTAAATGCCAAGGGACACTTAGAGCTTGGACGACAATTAGCCAAGGCGACACTTCAAACAACGGAAGGTTACCCGGGAAATAATGTGACATTAGATCTAAATGCTAAGCCAGAAGCAACCGAGTTTTTAAAAGAAAGTCCAAAAGCGACATACAGTGATGGTAAGTTGGCGCTCGAACCAGGTCAAGGGGCTTGGCATTATGAACTAAAGATCGGTCCGCAGACTTTAACGGGTGATTTTACGGACAAAACTTCACTTGAATTAAGTGCTTTTGCAGGGCAAAATTATGAACTAGTCGTAACGAGTGCTGATGGTAAAAATCAGTTAAAAACAGTTACGGGTACTTTAAATGATCAAACAACTGCAAGTGTGAAAACCCAAACATTAGATAAAAATCAGCAGCGATTAAAAGATCTTTTAGCAAATAAGCAAAGTATGACTTGGCTTTTTATGGGAGATTCGATCACGCATGCAGCAGCTTGGACACTTGGTTATGATGGAATCGCGCAGTCATTTGAAAAATATTTAACTGATGATCTTGGACGGACACAAGATGTTGTTTTAAATACAGCTGTTTCAGGGGCAACGGTTGCAAGTACTTTGGCCCAGATTGAGCAACGGTTAGATAAATATTCACCTGATGTGATCTCGATCATGTTAGGGACAAATGACGTAGCCAATACTAAATTGACTCCAGAACAATTTAAAGAACAGTTGCAACGATTGATCGAAAAAGCGCGTAAGAAAAATGCTTTCATCATCCTACGCACTCCGACCCCAACCCTTCAAGCTGGTCGAGCAGAGCGGATCCCTGAGTTTATCGAAATGATCAAACAGATCGCAGCACAAAATGAAGATCTGCTACTGATCGATCAATATACGCCATTTAAGGAGCTAGTAGATAAATACCCGTATCTATGGGAAAAAGAGAATTTGTTCGTTACGGATGGGATCCCACTTCATCCAGGACCAAATGGACAGTTATTTTTAACTAAACTCTTTATCCAAGGTCTCGGCTTAAGTCAGTATGGTAGTCATATCGAAGAACTAGAGTATCTGGTACCAACGACAACGACTTCGATCCCACAAACACCAGCTATTAGTTATGATGAGCAGGCACAGACTATGAGTTTTGATTTAGCTAAAGTCACTGGAGTCGATCCAGCAAAAGTTGCTGAATATACTTTAATTGCTAAAGAAAAATATGGGACTAAAGCATATCAAGTTACAGGCACGGCTGGTATTTTGACCTTGAAAGGCCTGTTAGCAGGAAAAGAATATGAGGTCAGCTTACAAGCTACCGGAAAAGATGCTCCTGTAAATTATACTTGGCAAACTATGACGGTCGGCGAAGAGTTAGCAGAAATACCAACACCTCCAGTAAGACCAACTGAGCCAACAACGCCAAAAGACCCAGGAACTACAACATTACCAAAAGATCCGGTCATATCAGAAGGCTCAAACTTACCAAGTGCTCCAGATAATCCAGCAATGTCAACTAAACAACCACACGTTGACCAAAATGTGGCACTATCAAAGGCAACAGAAAATGAGAATGCTAAAGATCTAGAACTAACAAAATTACCACAATTAAGCGAACAAACCAAGCCATCAATTGTGGGAACATTTTTTGTAATGTTAGCTTCTCTTTTAGGGCTGGGATCGTTACTTGATAAAAAGCGAAAAGATCAATAATTAGGAAATAGTAGGAAATATAGCAAAAGAGGCTGTGACATAAGTCTCCAAAAAACGGTCGTAAATGGACTTTAAAAATTGTTCATTTACGACCGTTTTTGTATACTATAAATAAAAAAGGACATCAGAACCCCCTGATGCCCTATAGTCTACCCCCTTCAAAAAAGAAAGGAGATAAACCCATGCACAGTAATTATAACATAAATCAACTCAGTTTGAACATGGCGACCTTCTATGAACCTGAAAAAAATCATCAAGCACACTACATACACCATTTAGTCGAATCTATTGATTTTGATGACTCTTATACCTTTGGGCGTCCTTTCGAATATGAACCTCGGGTCTTACTCAAGTTAGTTCTTTTGGCATATAGTTATGGTATTTTTTCTTGTCGAAAGATCGAACGTTTTGCTCGGGAAAACGTTGTTGCCATGTGGTTGACTCAGGAAGCCCAACCTACTTATCGTACTATTGCTCGCTTTGTTGTCTCTGATACTATTGAGATGATGCTAAAAAGTTCGTTTTCTGAATTTAGAGAATATTTGCGAAAAAATGGGCTCATTGATGAGGCTGTGTTTATTGATGGTACTAAGATTCTTGCTAACGCAAATAAATACTCGTTTGTTTGGAAGAAAAATACTATTCGCTATGATGATTTAAATCGACAAAAAGCTAAAAAGTTATTGAAAGAGATCAAAGAATCGATCGTCAATATTGATTTTGCTGATGATCTGACTGTTGATCAACTTGATGAGATATGTGCCCGATTGGAACAACGAATTGAATATTTGAATGAAAAAGTCGAAGAGACTAAGAAGATCTCCCCTAATCCTGCGAAGCAGGAACGACGGACGGCCAAGAAATACTTAAAACAAACACGCGAGCGCAAACAGAAAAACTCTAAATATGCTGAACAGTTTGCCATCGTTGGCGAGCGAAACAGCTATTCTAAAACTGATAATGACGCCACTTTTATGCGTATGAAAGAAGATCCAATGAAAAATGGTCAAACCAAACCTGGCTATAATCTCCAAGTCGCTGCTAATAATCAATTTGCTTTGGACTACACCCTCGCACCTAATCCAACTGATATGCGTACTTTGATCCCATTTTTAGAAAAGATGGATGCAGATGTTATTCAAGGTCCGATAGTTGCTGATGCTGGTTATGGATCTGAACCTAACTATGAATTTATCGAAGATAAATTCGGAGTGTTTGATTACCTTATTCCATATAATACGATGTTAAAGGAAGAAACCAAACGTTGGAGATCAGATGAGCGCAAAGTGATGAATTGGCATTATAACGCTGAAGATGATTACTATATAGATCCAAAGAATGTTCGTTTTAACTTTAAACGCTATGCATATCGCCATGATACATATGGTTATAAACGAAATTTTAAAGTATATGAAGCTGAAAAATTCGATGAAGATCGTAAAGAAGATCCAAATGCATTGACCAAAAAAGGAAACGTCAGAAAGATCTATATCAATCCACAATGGGAATATTTCAAGGGGAAAGTAAAAACAAACCTTTCAAATACTGAAAAAAATAAGATCTATCGTAGAAGAAAGTATGAGATCGAACCTATTTTCGGTAATTTGAAGGCTTATTTGGGTTTTACTCGATTTACCGTACGAAGTAAGAAAAAGGTAAATCGACAAATGGGGATAGCGTTAATGGCATTGAACATGTGGAAAATGTCCACTAGTAGTTCAAAAATATCACCAAATAATAAAAACAAAAAGAAGACCATCCGAATTTTTCAAAATTTTCAAAAAATTCGAATGGTCTTCTTTAAAGATAGAGACTTATGTCACAGCCTCTTGTTATAGCTTTAAACTTTAACGATCCAACCTTCAGGCGCTTTTTTATCGCCAAATTGGATCCCGGTCAATTCATCATAGAGTTTCTTGGTGACGGGACCAACTTTTGTTTCTGAATAAAAGACGTGCAACTTGTCACCGATCTGGAAACCACCGATCGGAGAGATCACAGCCGCCGTCCCACAGGCACCAGCTTCGACTAAGTGATCAAGATCATCTAAGTAGATATCGGTTTCTTCAGTCTCCATCCCTAGGCGCTCTTTGGCAAGATAGAGCAATGAATATTTGGTGATACTTGGCAAGATCGAAGGGGAGCTTGGGGTAACGAACTTGTTATCGTTAGTGATCCCAAAGAAGTTAGCTGAACCAACTTCTTCGATCTTCTTATGTTCAAGTGGATCTAAATAGATACAGTCAGAAAAGCCTTGTTTTTTGGCTTCAGCCCCGGGTAAGAGACTAGCTGCATAGTTACCGCCAACTTTACTTTGACCAGTCCCTTTATGAGCAGCCCGGTCGTAATTAGCCGCTAAGAAGTTAGTAGGTTGGAGCCCACCTTTAAAGTAGTTACCAACAGGCATTGCAAAGACGGTAAAGATGTATTCAGAAGCGGGATGAACGCCGATATTTGGTCCGACCCCGATGATATTTGGACGTAAGTAAAGGGTGCCACCTGAACCATATGGAGGAACATAGGCTTCATTTGCCTTTACCACTTGCTTTAGAGCGTCGATGAACATCTCTGTCGGCACTTCTGGCATCAATAAACGTTGGCAGCTTCGTTGTAACCGCGCTGCATTTTGATCAGGCCGGAAAAGATTGATGCTACCATCTTTACAACGATACGCTTTTAAGCCTTCAAATGCAGCTTGACCATAATGAAAGACAGGTGAGCCTTCATTGATCGCGATCGTTGCGTCCTCAGTCAAGCCAGCTTTGTGCCACTGGCCATCCTTATAATGTGCTCGATAACGATAGGGTAGCTCCATGTAGTCGAACCCTAAATTTTCCCAGTCAAGATCAACTAGATCAGTCATAAAAATTCCTCCTTTGTAGGCTGATTAGATCGCCTTATATGGATTATAGCACGCTTTAGAGAATTATGAAAAAATAATTAAAATAACTCGATGATTAAAGCTTATTATTTTTAACAAACTCGATAAACTCTTGGGCTGCGAGTGATAATTCGATATTTTTACGCCACGCTAAAATGTGTTTACTGTGACGAAGTAGAGCAAAGAGGATAAAGACAAGTTCAGAGGTATCAAACATCTCAAAGGCACCTTTAACACATATTAGGCAAACGCCACTTTGTCTTGCTAAAGTCGTAACATTGCCTAAGAGATTGCTGGTACCTAAAATATTGGTACTAGTAGGGAGCGCTTTGAGCCAAGTTTTAAGTTCGTTGCGAACGATCCCGCGTTTAGGTAAGAGAAGAGTCTCATTTTTTAGATCAGCCCCTGTAACGGTTGTGTTAGTTGCGAGCCGGTGTGTTTTGCGCACAACGATCCCCCAAGTCTCAGTTTGCTTCAAAGTTAAATAGTTATATTTAGCTACTTCGAATGGTAGAAAAACAAACAGCTGGTCGGGATAACCTGGGAAATTTTGCGCCTAAGTTTGCCCAAGTAAATGATGATGTTTTATTTGGTGAAGTTTGGTCACGAGAAGACAAACTATCGGCCCATGACCGCAGTGTGATCACCTTAGTCGCTTTGATCTTAGGGGTATATAGCGTAGATGCATTACGGTCGCTTTTTGTCAGTGGTCTTTTTTTGTTTGCGCCGTTTAGCTAAGAATTTTTCTAAACGTGGGAGATAGAGTATGAAGATCACACTGATCAATGAACTTAAGGCGAAAAAAAGCAATAAAAATAGTGTTAATAGTAGTATTTTTGAAACGTTATTCAAGGCACAGACAATGAAGATCCCACTAACGATCAGGGTGATGATAGTTAGGATAATAGTATAACGGTGTAGTTTAGCGCGATATTTTTGCATAGGGAGCCCTCTTTTCTAAAAAATATTATACACGATAATAGTGTGATATACTGTAAAATAGAAATTTTATTGAAAGAGGGTCAGGGTTTTGATCGATCTGCAAGATATTTTGGCAAAAATGAATCTAAACCAAAAGATCAATTACGATAAAGTCATGATGAAGATGGTCTCAACATGGCAAAAAGACCAAATTCGCCCCAAGATCTTACTGCACTCCTGTTGTGCTCCATGTAGTACGACGACACTTGAGCGCATGACAGAATTTGCGGATGTGACGATCTATTTTGCTAATTCAAATATTCACCCCCGAGCGGAGTACCAACGGCGTGAATATGTCCAACAAAAATTTATCCATGATTTCAACGAAAAGACCGGAAATAACGTGCAATTTGTGGCCGCTCCGTATAAACCCCAAGAATATTTCCAAGCAGTACGTGGGTTAGAAAAAGAGCCTGAAGGTGGCGATCGCTGTAAAGCTTGTTTTGACTACCGGTTAGACATGGTAGCCAAAAAAGCAGTTGAGTTAGGCTTTGATTATTTTGGGAGCGCATTGACGATCAGTCCACACAAAAACTCCCAAACGATCAATTCAGTAGGGATCGAGATCCAACGTTTTTACGACGTCAATTACTTGCCAAGTGATTTTAAGAAGGGTAATGGTTATCGGCGTTCAGTTGAGATGTGTAAGGAATATGACATCTACCGTCAATGTTACTGTGGTTGCATCTTTGCTGCTAAACAACAGGGTGTTGATCTATCGCAGACTAGACGGGATGCCTTAGAATTTATGGAAGGTAAGAATGGGACCGAAGAATTTCCTGAGATCATCTTCCAGATCAATGGTGAAGAAGTATAGGGGGGTATTTTAAAATCGTGAAAAAAGGCATTTTGGGAATATTGTTACTATCGCTCGTTTTAGCTGGATGTAGCAGTAACTCTGCAGCAAAAAAAGAAAGTACAAATGAAAGTTCATCCACTGTGAAGACCACCAGTTCAAGCACAAGAGCGAAGGCCTCAGCTACGAAAATCGGTGCTTGGACGACTCAAAAGGATACTGAGTTAAGTAATTTTATCAAGCAGTGGGAAAAGTGATGGATCAAACGTACACGCAATATACGGGAGAAACCAATTTGACTACTGCTAATGGAACTGTCTACCCAACTGAGTTTAAAACGGCAACAGTTGATGGTCAGTCTGCAGAACTTGTCTGGGATCCAAAAGGAACTCAAAAAGTGGGTTATGCTGTCGTTGCACTATATAATTACAATAAAAATACTGGTGGCAGTATCACTTATGCCTTTACGATCAAAGATGGCACTCCGCTCGTACTTGTAAACGAAACAGACACTGCTTCAAATAACTGGACACAAACAAAAAATAACGATTTAAAAGAAAATTTTGCCAATATTTATAATGGCAGACCAACGACAACAGTTGGCTCAGCTAACGAAAAAACAGCAACTGATGATGCTTACAGCGACGGGAGAAACGGTTATATAACTACTCCGGTTGCAATGCGGGGAACTTGGTATGCCAAAAGCTATGGTAAAATGTCTAAGCTAGAAGTTAGTGAACATGAGATTGTTTATACGTCCGAAGGTGAAAAGCCTGCTAAAACGATCTTATATCGTCCAGGAAACGGTAGAAAATTTGACACAGATAGCGCTGTGCAAGAAGCACGCCAAGAATGGGGAGTTGCCAGTGAAGTTACGAAAAATGATTTGAATTATATCAATGTTCGTGGATGGTACCAAACTGCTGGGGCTGGAACTTTCTATGCAGCTCATACCGAGTTGATCGATGGCAAGCAAACACCGGTCGTAGTAGTTGGTGGTGGAGCTAGCGCATGGACGAGCACAGTTTATTATCAAACTGAAGCTTTAGCAGAACAACAAGCAGAAGTTAAATACGATGATTTGATTTACTAATAAAATAGGTTCTAGATAAATATTAAAACGCCTGTGACTTAGTGTCACGGGCGTTTTTAATACTAGTGAGGAATAAAGAATTCCTGTTATAAAATATTTTCGTCAGTGCTAAGCAGCCTGATCGTTTTGCCGTCAGTCGTGGTAAAGGTCAACGTCGAACCAACAATGATGTCAAGATAGTCTGTTGTTTTGATACTCGCGAGCATTTTTCGAGGTAAGATATAAGTCCGTTTATTGATGAGACCACTGGTAAAGATAAAGTAGTCTGGGGTATGAGCCATCCGTGTTGTTAGTGGTTCAAATAATGAACGTGACAACAAAAGCATCCCTGTAACGATCACGCCTAAAGCACTGAGCCAACTCATGAAAAATTGCAGGATAAAGTATAAGCTTGCCCCTAGAATGCCAATTTTTAGCAAATATCCTAGCTGGTAGCGAACTTTAGGCCGATAGCTTGGAAGCTCAAAAAGTTCGCGCGGGATCCAGGGGAAATAACGGGCTAAAGTCGGTAAGAGCTCATGTGTTGGTAATAGAGGAAATAAGAAATTTTTGGAGCGGTTTTCGTCTTGATCAGTATCACTGTTAGCCAAGATCGCGGTAATACAGGTCAGTTTAAAGAGTCGACGATTAAGATCACTGGTCAACTCTAGCCCAACGATCGCAGACTTAGGGATCGTATTTTGGTCAGTGGTAAAGAAATGATTTTTAACGATAAAATTATGCTCAGTTTCCCATAACGAAAACTTGGCAAAGCTTATATAGTGGTAAGCGAGACTAAAAAAGAGCGCACCACTGACTAAGACCGCCCAAAACCATAGCGCCGTGAGATCAAAGAAACGTTGTAGCTGTGGAAACTGCTCTTCTAATTGAAGGACTAAGGCCAAATAAGCAAAGTATCGTGTGGAAATAAGGCCAGTTTTTACAATTGTTAGGAAATCAGTTTGTGATTTTTCAATGAGGCTTGCTTTGTTTTCTGCAACTATTTCCGTAGCGGGCTGGAACGCGGCTAAAAATTCCTGTAATTGCGCTAACTGCTCAGGGGTCAAAGCAAAAAACTCAATTGCTTCTTCGGTGGTACTGTTGTTGAGATAGATCTGGATACCTTGCGTGCGGAAGAATTTTTGATAGATAGTCTGTTCGACGCGGAAGTTTGAAAGCGTGTGGCTGAGCTCAGCTTGTTTGAGTTTGAGCGTTGTTTTTGCAATGACCCCAGTTGTGAGCGTCAAAGTATCAGCCTCAATGCGGTAGGTGGTAGTGAAATAGCGTAAAAAAATCGCAATGAGCGAGCTAGTATAACCCAGGAAAAGTAAAAGTGTCCAAAAATTGGGAAGAATGAAGATAAAAACCAGCAAGGGCAAGTAGATCAGACCGTTACGGACAAAAAATTCCGTATATTTGACTGCAAAATATTTCACCGATTGATGTCTAGCCTTCATCACGCCCACCTACTTTCACGGGAAGCTGGAAGTCTTCAGTGATCCCGGCAAAACTAGCTGCCTGTGCGATCGTTTGAAAATTTAGTCTTTTTAATTTGAAAAGCTGTAAGTAGACATTTGTACTTTCTGAAACAATATATATCTTTTCAAGCGGGATCGTAGTTTTTGAGTAAAAGAAACGGCCTTTGGTAACGATGACGGCTGTAGAACTAAAACTGAGTCGAGCATATTTCCAATAAAAAAAGCTACGTAGACAATCTAAAACAAAAACAATACTCCAAAAAAATAAGGTGAGTCGAAAATAATTGCCATGATCGAAGTGTTGGAGTAAAAAATATCCCAGTAAAAGCAGCAGTGTGTAAGTGATAAAAGCTAATGAGAACCTATAATACAAGTATTGTTTGGCAACAGTAAAGATTTGCATCTAAATCCCCCCAATGGTCTTTTCTTTTATTATACAGTTTTTGGTAAGCGGTTTCGACAAAACAAAATAAAAAGCGCACCTTTCAAAGTAAAGATGCGCAGGTAATTCTTAAATTAATAGATTTGACTGATTTTAGAGCTTGTCAAAGTCGAATTCAACACCTTCAGTGCTTCTTCGAATAATCGAATATAGATGTTTAAAGATAGGGTCTGAAATAAGGTAACTAATATCTTCAGACTGCGAATCTTCAAGCTGAACTGGCACATTTTTGATCTTATGACCAGAGATTTGAATATCCTTTTTTACGATAGTCATGTCTTTAGCCAAGTTTTCAGTGTCAAACGCACGAACACGTCTAAATTTAACCATTGTATTCTTCCCCCTTGCAAAAATTACTTTAAATTCTACCATAGTAATTTGTAAATGCAAGAAAAATTTTAGAATTTTTGAAAATATAAAGTTAAGTTTTTCTTAATATATAGGCTTTTTCTAGGTATACCAGCAATGTAAGCAGATGGGTATATGAAACTTGTATCCTAGTACTGGTTAAGCAAGGTGGAATATGTTATGGTTAAAAATCATCAACGGTGATCGCTATTAATCGTTGCCGATCGCTCCACTGACTTGAGCCGATAAATTACGCCAGTAGAGCAGATCATTATCTGCTAGATCTTGTGAAAAGGTCTCAAATCCTTTTCGCGGATAAACTTTGGCGATCTCTTCTCCCAGACTTCCCGTAATCGTTAAGATCATATCGGGCTTTTCCCACGCGGTCCCCCAATATGGACCCTCAAGTGCTGTGTCGAGCATATCTTGGACACCATCTTGCGTCATGTCGTTGATGACACTTTCTCTGGTAGCTGTGTTATAGCCATTTGCTTTTAGCCAAGCTAACTTTTCGAGTGCTTGGGGCAGATCATTTGGTATTAGATGTAACATCGATATTTTCCTGCTATATAAAATATGAACAAACGTAATCAAATATCTCAAATGATTACATTTGAGAAAGAAATATAGCTTTTCCTTTCCTAAATTTTATTTACTACCGTCAACGCTAGTGTTCCCATATCCTAACAAGAGGGTAATGACATTGACTAGCTCAGATAGCTTAAGGGTGTAGCCCACCCCGTTATATTTTCTAGTTTAATAAAGCTAAAAGATTAGCTACGGCATTTTCATCTCGATCCATGATCGCACCACATTCATAACAGATATATTCGTTATGCTTAGTTTTATGTTTTTGATTACCATCAAGACTAATTTTTTCATCACCAGTCTTGATATGACCGCAATCAGAACATCTTTGTGTGCTTGGATAGTATTTATCAGCTTTCAATTTACTTTTATACTTGCGTAAACCATATAAACGACAAGAAAATACATGTACAATGCTTATCATATCATCGATCATTTCTTGAGTAGGACTAGTTTCAATGTTGTTTAACACTACAATTTCCGTATTGTGCATCTTACATAATCTTTCAAACCAGTCATAACCAAAGCGGATAAATCAATCTTTATAGGTAATAAAGATTGTGTCAACTTGATTATCCATTACTTCTTTTAGTAATTGTTTCATCAAGAATAACACCTTTAGCATGGGAGCACAATAAGCTTTTAAAGTCCCATTGTTATCCCAGCGTTGTAGGGTTAAAACAGTAACGCCCGATCTTTCAGCTATTTATTTTGGTTTTAATATCTACCTCACATTTTATCTTTCTTGTAGATATTACATCATATTTGATTATATTTTAATGCATTTTAATTAACAGTTATTTTCCTCCTCGTTTTAGCTAGCTATATTATAACAAGCTGGCTTCTGATTAACAGGAAAAATGGACACACCAGGATAATTTAGGAAAGGAAAAGCTATACTTTTATTCGAGATAGTTGCTAAAAAATGAAGATCAATAGAACATTTATCCCATTTGATGTAAAGTTGCTCAATATCATTTGGTGTTTTGATCGCAAGACCAACCAAGTGAAGGTGATATTAAAAGATGAGGGTGACTGGACTTTACCTGAAACTTATCTTATTCAGGATGAGGATGTCCTTGATGCGACGATCAGATTGACACATGAGTTGACGGGACAGACTGTGTCACCTAAAAATATTGAACAATTAGAGACATTGACTGATCCTAAGCGAGTAGTTGATGGAAAACGCTTAGTGACAATGGTCTATATGACTTATCTACCGGAGTTTCCGAATATGATGACTTCGACCTTGGAACTATTTACCTTAGAAAACTTAAATAGCCACTATTATTTCACTAAAGGTGAGAAACAATTAGCGGTGGCAACAGTTGATACCGAGGCTGAGTATTACCAAAAACGCTTGCGAAAAAACAAATTCTACCAAGTCAACGATTATGTTTTGAAGAAGGCTTGTCTGCGTATTCGCCACTCGTTGGATACTCAACCAGACATCTTACGGATCTTGGGCGAAGCCTTTACTTTGCGTGAAGCGCGGAGTTTGTATGCCCCGTTTTTAGGCGTTAGTTTTCATGAGATCGATAATTCGAACTTTAAAAAGACCCACCAGCGACTTTTTAGAGAGATCGGAAAGGCAAATAAGCGTGGGCCGGGACGACCAGCTAGTCTGTATCGCTTACGCTTTTAAATGAATAAAAAATAAGCTTTCCTGGGAAATAATTCCCCAGGAAAGCTTGTTTTTCATTTAGGCTTGTAAAACTTCAAAAACTGCTTGAACTAAGGCTTGCTTAGTAAAGTAACCTTGTTGGAGCAGTGGAGCAAATTCTTTAACGGCATTTTTGTATTGCAGATATTCTTCTTGGGTGAGGCGCTCTAATTTTTCTAAAGCTTCGGTGATCGAATCAACTGCAAAACCAAGATTATTTTTGCTGATCAGTTCTTCATTTGAGATGCCACACGGAATGATGACGGGTAGACCTGCAGCCAGATAAGTACCTAATTTATAGGAAATATATTTGGAAGTATATTCTTGTGTATAGCCACCATCATTCCAAACCAAACCAAAACCACCATTTTTAGAAAGCTTGATGCAAAGCTCGGCATCATTGAGCCAGCCTTCATAGATAAGGTTCAAGTCAGTTGCTGTAGGTTTTTTGGAAGCAAATAAATGCAAGGGAGTATCATGTTGCCAGTCTTGAACAAATGTAAATTTTGTGGGGTCGCCCGCAAAATTTAAGCGTTTGATCTCAGTGGTGTCATAAAGCATATTAGCATCTAAGGGATGATCCCACATGTGTTGCACAACGTATTTTTTCTCTGCCAGGCCATTTTCTCGTAAAAAATGATACATCTGTTCAGAAGGCACGATCAAAAGGTCGGCTTTTTGGTAAAAATCGATAAATGTTGGTAGCAAGTAGCGATTTTCAGCAAACATCAGTGGCGGCACATCATGGATAAAGATGATCAATTTCAACTTAGAATAGCGTTTGAGATGATCGACAAAGGCGTGATCAAACTCGATCGTATTCCAAGATGGCGCTTGATAGATGACGATATCATTATTGCTTACAGAAGCGACCATACCGTCGAATCGCTTGCTAAGTTCAGTTGGGCTATCAACACTAACAGGATAGTTGTAAATGCCGATCTCGTTAAAGCCCAGTTGTTTTCCAAATTGAGATGTCATATTTTGAGCTATCTGAGCGACACTATTTTTAGTCATCCCGTAAATATTGGTCATGTGAACTTTCATTGTGCACACCTCATATGTTTTTATCCCTATTATATGGCATGGCTCATACTTCTGTCGAATTATGCGGTTGATAGGTGGTGGTCACTTTATCTAGTAAGTCACCAAATACTTTAGCTTCACTTGCAGTCAAACTAGCCAGCGAATTTTGATTGACTTGACGATAGATATCTTTGATCTTAGGCAAGATAGCTTCACCTTTAGAAGTCAAAAATAATTCTGAGCGGCGATGGTCATTATCGGAAAAACGTTTGTTGATCCAACCATCGGCCACTAATTTATTGATCTGGCGGGTAACAACGCTTTGATCACGGTGTAATATCTTGATGAATTGAGCTTGACTGATCCCAGGAGTCTCGGCGATCTTTTCAAGATAAAAATAATTTTTAGCGCTGAGACCGATCTTTTCATATTGAAAATTGAGTTCGGTACGCATTTTGTGATTAAAAATTGAAACTAATTTATCGATTCGTGGTTCCATGATCAGGCATCCTTTCGTAAATAGAGCCCAAAGCAAGTCAACATCAATAAGACCAAGCCGACGGTTACCCACATGGAAAGACGCATCCCGGCGGTAAATGTCGCTGGAATATTGGATAAAACGATCAAGATGGTGATCGATGAAGCACCAAATGCTTGGCGTAAACTATTGTTAAGTGCGGTAGCATGGCTGACTTCATCAGGTAAAACGTCAACAAAGGCTTCTGACATCGCTGGGGAAAATACGAGGGCATTTCCGATCATGCGAAGCATATAAGCAACTGTCAAGAGCCAAACCGGTGTAGTCTCAGAGATCATGACAAAGGGGATCGCAGCGATCAACATCAAGATCCCGCCTGAAATGATCAAATATTTAGGACCATGTTTGTCATAAAGCCGTCCGACTAAAGCTGCACTAAGCGCATTAGCGATCGCCCCCGGTAACAAGATCATCCCAGAGACCATACTATTTAGGTGTAAAACATTTTGTGTAAAGATCGGAAGCATTTGTTCAGTCCCAAGTAAGACCATGAAAGCACAGATCCCCACTAAAGTCATCAATCTAAATGAGCGATTTTTGACGAGTTGAACTTTGAGCATCGGTTGCTTGAGGCGAAGTTGGCGTTTAACAAAGATGAAGAGGATCGCTAGCCCCAAAACTAACATGATCCAACCTTGTAAAGCAGAAGTTTGAAAGAAGGTCAAACTTGCTAAAGTCAATCCTGAACCAAGCAAGGAGAGACCCACGGAAATAAAGTCGATCTTGATGTCTTTAGGTTCAGAGAAGTTAGGAAAGGCAAAAAAACCGATCGACCAAACCAGTAACATCATCGGTAAAACTAAGATAAAAATATAGCGCCACCCTAAAGTGTTAACGATCAAACCGGAAAGTGTCGGTCCGATAGCTGGACCAAAAGCGATAACTAGCCCAGACATCCCTAGGATCGTGCCCCGTTTTTCGATGGGATAGATCGAGATCATCGTTGTCATTTGAAATGACATCAAGATCCCACTAGCACATGCTTGGACCAAGCGGGCGAGTAGCAAGAGCCAAAAATCAGTGGCAAAGCACCCGATCAAAGTCCCTAAGATAAAGATCGCGATCGTAGCCAAAAAGATATTGCGCTTTTTAAATTTTTCATACAAATTAGATGAAAGCGGCGTGATGACCCCGACCATCAAAGTGTACCCTGTTGTGAGCCATTGAACTAGAGTCAATGAGACATTCATCTCATGTTCGATGACGGGTAGTGCAGTGATCATCATCGTTTGACTAGCTAGACTGACAAATCCAGAAAATAAAAGTAGTACAGTAACGATCAGGCGGATCTTAGGATCGATCGTTTTAGAAATGTTATCCATAAATAAAGTCCTTTCACTAATAAATTGCATGCAGATGCATATAAATGCTCAATCTATATTACATGTAATTGCATGTAATATCAAGTAAAAGAAAATATTTTCCAGGTTAAGTAATTTCTTGCACTTAAGGTAAGTTAATTATATAGTTAAGGTGTCGTTTGGTAACTATTGGTTTGTAGTCGTGCTGCGAAATGCAATGCCTAGTGGATAACAATAAGGAAAGCACGAGGCAAAAAGCGCCTCAAACTTTCCTTACCGTTATCCATACGGCAAAGCCCGCATTTCTCCGCACTGTAGTAGTCGTGCTACAGAACACAACTCCTAGGAAATAACAATAGCTCACTCACGAGGCAAAAAGCGCCTCATGACTGAGCTACCGTTATTTCTACGGAGCTTCCCGTGTTCTTTCGCACTGTAGTAGTAGTCGTGTTGCGAAAATCAGCACCTAACGTATAGCTACGAATAGACAATGATGCAAAACCGGCATCATCGCCTATTCTAGGCTATCCATACGGTGCAAACCGATTTTCTCCGCACTGTTATAGTCGTGCTGCAGAACACAACTCCTAGGAAATAACAATAACTCAGTCACGAGGCAAAAAGCGCCTCATGACTGAGCTACCGTTATTTCTACGGAGCTTCCCGTGTTCTTTCGCACTGTAGTAGTAGTCGTGTTGCGAAAATCAGCACCTAGCGTATAGCTACGAATAGACAATGATGCAAAAAGCACATCATCGTCTATTCTAGGCTATCCGTACGGTGCAAATCGATTTTCTCCGCACTGTTATAGTAGTCGTGCTACGAAATGCAACTCCTAGGAAATAACAATAACTCAGTCACGAGGCAAAAAGCACCTCATGACTGAGCTACCGTTATTTCTACGGAGCTTCCCGCATTTCTCCGCACTGTTATATATAGGGGGCATACATAATGAAAGCTATATTAACTGTTGTTGGTCAAGATAAGGTCGGGATCGTTGCTGAAGTCAGTCGCTTTTTGGCTGAACAAGGTATCAATATTCTCGATATTAGTCAAACTATTTTAGAAGGGCATTTTACTATGATGATGGCGGTCCAAGTTCCAGAACAAAGCGATCTGCAACTTATCTCAGCTAAACTTGCTGAATTGGGGCAGAACTTGAAAGTTGAGATCAATTTGCGCAATGAAGAAGTTTATCGCGCAATGCATCAACTATAGGAGGGAAGTTCATGGAATTTGATAAGATTTTAGAAACGATCCACATGATATCTGACCAAAATCTCGATGTCCGCACCGTTACCATGGGGATCTCCTTGCTGGATTGCATTGATAGCGCCAGTGATGTGGCTTGCCAAAAGATCTACGATAAGATCACTACTAAAGCTAAAGATCTAGTCAAAACGGCTGAGCAGATCGAGATGGAATATGGGATTCCGATCGTCAATAAACGCGTGGCGGTGACACCGATCGCTTTAGTTGCAGGGGCTAGTCAAGATAAAGATTACGTCAAATACGCTAAAACTTTGGATAAGGCGGCTCAAACATTGGGGATCGATTTTATCGGCGGCTTTTCCGCGCTTGTTCAAAAGGGGATGACTAAAGGAGACCAAACCTTGATCGCCTCATTGCCTGAAGCTTTAACACAAACGAATTTGGTCTGTGCCTCAGTCAACGTCGGTTCCAGCAAGAGTGGGATCAACATGGATGCAGTCAAACAAATGGGGGAAGTTATCACAACGGCTGCTAAATTAGATTATATGACCAACGCTAAATTAGTCGTCTTCTGTAATGCAGTCGAGGATAATCCTTTTATGGCGGGTGGTTTTCATGGGGTCAGTGAACCGGATGTCGTGATCAATGTCGGGGTCTCAGGGCCTGGTGTCGTTAAAGCTGCTTTAGAACATGTTAAAGGTCAACCACTCGATCAAGTGGCAGAAACGATCAAACAGACAGCTTTTAAAGTTACACGGATGGGACAATTAGTCGGTAGTGTAGCAGCCAAACGGTTAAATGTACCGTTTGGGATCGTGGACCTTTCCTTGGCCCCGACGCCAGCGGTCGGTGATTCAGTTGCACAGATCTTAGAAGAGATCGGTCTTGCTCAAGTCGGGACTCATGGGACAACGGCGGCTTTGGCGATGTTAAATGATGCAGTCAAAAAAGGCGGTATCATGGCTTGCAGTCATGTAGGTGGATTATCTGGTGCCTTTATCCCAGTTTCTGAAGATGCGGGAATGATTGCTGCTGTTGAAGCAAAAACATTATCCTTGGATAAACTAGAAGCCATGACAGCAGTTTGTTCAGTGGGGCTGGATATGATCGCTTTACCAGGTGATATTCCAGCCACAACTGTCAGTGCGATGATCGCCGATGAAGCTGCGATCGGGATGATCAACAATAAAACGACCGCAGTACGGGTGATCCCTGTTCCAGGTAAAAAAGTCGGAGACCAAGTTGAATTTGGCGGTTTATTGGGACATGCTCCGATCATGCCATACAATCAAGCTTCAAGTGCTACGATGATCGCTCGTGGTGGCTTGATCCCAGCCCCGATCCACAGTTTTAAGAATTAATGACTGTTTTTGACCGAATATAATTTAAAATAATTGTAAATAGAATGCCGTTTTTAAATAGAAAACGGCATTTTTTAAATATATATTTAAAATTTTTTTGGAATTTAATGACGTTTTTTGGCTTTTTATGATTGATTTTTGCTGATTTAGATGATATTATAATTTGGGAGGTGTAATGAAAGTGCTTGCAGAGGAAAGACAACAGCATATTTTGCAGATGTTAAAGGAAAATAATGTCGTTAAACTTAAAGAGATCCGCAAACAAACTAATTGTTCTGAGTCATCGGCTCGGCGCGATCTTCAGCTTTTGGAAGAAAAGGGCTTGTTGATCCGAGTGCATGGTGGTGCCAAGATCAAGCATTCGCTCCAACGTGAACTTGATATGAGTGGCAAAGCATCGAAGAATACGGCTCAAAAAGAGGCGATCGCCCAAGCAGCTGCAAAGTTAGTCGAAGCTGAAGATGTGATCTACTTGGACGCGGGAACGACGACTTTAGCGATGATCCCATATTTAAATAAGCCAGAACTGACGGTTGTGACTAATGGAGTTATGCATGCTTCGCTATTAGCTGATCAAAACGTGCGTACGATCTTGGTCGGCGGTGAGTTGAAAAATACTACTAAAGCAATTATTGGTGTCAAAGCAGTCAGTTCGCTGACACAATTACGGTTTAATAAAGCTTTTTTGGGTATCAATGGGATCCATCCTCGTTATGGGTTCACCACGCCTGATCCCGATGAGGCAGCTGTCAAGACAACAGCGTTAGAACAAAGCGAAGAATGTTTTGTTTTGGCTGATCCAAGTAAGTTTGACAATGTTTCCTTTGTCAAAGTAGCTGAACTTTCGCAAGCAACGATCATTACCAGCAGTCTTTCACAACCAGTGAGAGCGCGTTATTGCGAACAAACGACGATTCAGGAGGATTTTTGATGATTTATACAGTAACTGTCAACCCTTCGATCGACTATATCGTCCAGTTAAATGAACTAACTTTAGGCGAAGTCAACCGAATGGATTACGACAATAAATTACCTGGGGGCAAAGGGATCAATGTTTCCCGTATCTTGAAAGAACTTGGCTTGGATAATACAGCTTGGGGCTTTTTAGGTGGTTTTACCGGTGAATTTGTTAAAGAAAGTTTAGAAAAGACAGGACTTAAGACGAACTTTACTCCGATCAAAGCTGATACGCGGATCAACGTTAAGATCAAAGCCCAAGCAGAAACTGAGATCAACGGACGCGGACCTGAATTGACTAAAGAAGAGATCGCAGCCTTTACAGCGCAATTCGATAAATTGACCGCTGATGATGTGGTGATCTTTGCCGGAAGTTTAGTCCCAAGTTTGAGTGATGATTTTTACTTTG
Organism: Ligilactobacillus murinus; assembly: GCF_003288115.1. Lineage (NCBI taxonomy): Bacteria > Bacillati > Bacillota > Bacilli > Lactobacillales > Lactobacillaceae > Ligilactobacillus > Ligilactobacillus murinus. Next base: position 1,950,431 of record NZ_CP023565.1, read on the forward strand.
ATCTGATCAAAGTCATTCGTCAAAAGGGTGCCCAATTTGTGATCGATACGACTGGTGAAAGTTTGCTGAAGACTTTGCCAGAAAATCCCTTAGTGGTCAAACCTAACAATCATGAATTAGCTGAATTATTTGGTGTAAAACTAAATAGCATTGACGATATCGTTAAATACGGTAAGAAATTACTTGAAATGGGCGCTCAACACGTCTTGATCTCGATGGCAGGCGATGGTGGCTTGATGATCACTAAAGATAAAGTTTATCGTTCATATGCACCAAAAGGCACCGTGATCAACTCAGTCGGTGCGGGTGACTCTATGATCGGTGGCTTTACAGGAACATACGCTAAGACTAAAGATCCACTCGAAGCTTTCCGTTATGGATTAGCTTGTGGGTCTGCGACAGCCTTTTCTGAAGACTTGGCTGATGCTAAAAAGATCAATGAGATCTTACCAATGATCGAGATCGAAGAATATAAATAATTAAAAAGGAAGTGTAAGACATGGACATTCGTGACTTATTGATGACCGACCTTATGATCATGGATCTTAAGGCTACGACCAAAAATGAAGTTATCGATGAAATGGTGCATAACTTATTTGTTAAAGGCATCATTGACGACGAAGAATTATACAAAAAAGATATCTTAAAACGTGAAGCTGAAAGCTCAACTGGTATGGGTGAAGGGATCGCGATCCCACATGCTCACGATACAGCAGTTAAGAAACCAGCTGTAATGTTTGCGCGCAGTGTCAATGGGGTCGATTACCAATCAATGGACGGCCAACCAGCGCACTTATTCTTTATGATCGCAGCTCCAGAAGGTGGAGATAATACCCACTTACAAGCTTTAGCAGCTTTATCCCAAGTTTTGATGAACCCAGATGTAGTCAATGCTTTGAAAGCAGCTGACACACCACAAAAGGTCCAAGACATCTTTGCTAAAGCAGTTGCGCAAAAGGAAGCTGAAAATAAAGCGCAAGAAGAACGTGAAAAAGCAGCTGCTAACAAACCAGCTGATGATTCTCGTCCATACATCGTAGCTGTAACAGCTTGTCCAAACGGGATCGCGCATACTTACATGGCGGAAGAAAATTTGAAAAAACAAGCTGATAAGATGGGCGTTGACATCAAAGTTGAAACAAACGGTTCTGAAGGTATCAAGCACCGTTTGACAGCTGATGAGATCAAGCGCGCTAAGGGTGTTATCGTGGCTGCCGACAAGAAAGTCGAAATGGCACGTTTTGATGGCAAGAACTTGGTCAACAAACCAGTTACCGATGCGATCAAAGATCCTGAAAAATTGATCAATGAAGTTTTAGAAGATAAAGCACCAGTCTTTCATGCAAGTGCTAATGATGCAACTGAAGAAAGCGACTCGACCGGTTCTGTTTGGGGCGATATCTATAAACAATTGATGAACGGGATCTCCCACATGTTACCATTTGTTATCGGTGGTGGGATCTTGATGGCGGTCTCCTTTATCGTCGAACAATACATGGGTGGGGCTAAGTCACCAGCCTTCATCTTCTTGAACAATGCTGGTAATATGGCATTTGCTTTCATGGTTCCAGTTTTAGCTGCTTACATCGCTGAAGCTATCGGTGATCGTCCAGCCTTGATGCCAGGGTTTGTTGGTGGTTTCATGGCAACAGTTTACAGTGGTTCATTTGGCGGGGCGTACACCGCTAATGTGATGGCTGATGCTAAATCTGCAGCTGGCTTCTTAGGTGGGATCGCAGCTGGTTTTATCGCAGGTTACTTGATGGTCGGCCTAAAGAAACTTTGTGCTCACTTACCTAAGAGTGTCGAAGGTATGAAGCCAATGTTGATCTACCCAGTCTTGGGCTTGTTGTTCATCGCTTTGATCATGTACTTTATCATCAATCCGATCTTCTCAACGATCAACATCTGGATCACAAACTTCTTGAACCACTTAGGAACAGGTAACTTAGTCGTGCTTACCTTAGTCTTAGCTGGGATGATGGCGATCGATATGGGTGGTCCTTTCAACAAGGCTGCTTATGTCTTTGCTTCTGGTGCATTTGCTAACGATCCTAAATCTGTTGTAGCTGCGACCTTGATGGCGGCAGTTATGGTCGGCGGGATGATCCCACCATTTGCTACAGCGATCGCAACAGCTTTCTTCCCTAATAAATTCCCAGAACAAGAACGCCGTGCAGGTATCTCTAACTGGGTCTTAGGGTTCTCATTTATCACAGAAGGTGCGATCCCATTTGCTACAGCTGATCCAGGTCGTGTGATCCCATCGTGTGTCTTGGGTTCTGCGATCGGTGGGGCTTTAGTTGGGCTTTGGCATGTCTCCGTACCAGCGCCACACGGTGGTTTCTGGGTAACGCCATTAGCAACTAACCCACTTGGCTATATCGCATCCGTTGCGATCGGTTCGATCATTGCAGGTGTGGTCTTAGGTCTCTGGAAAAAAGAACATAAAGGTTAATTTGATTTAAAATAATGAATACGGCGTGAGCTCTGTGCTTGCGCCGTATTTTTTGTTTACGCAGTTTGTAAAATTAAGTTAGAAAAATAAAAAGCCATTTGTGATAGACTTTTGAGTATCGACAAACAAAAGTAAAGGAAAATCACAAATGACCTATAATCATTTTACCATAAGCGAACTGTCCTTCATACAAAATTTTTGGAATCAAGGTGTTAAAGCCTATATTGTAGCTAAAACCTTAAAACGTAGTGCTGAAACTATTTATCGAGTATTTCGTTTCTTAGATGCTGGATATTCGATCTCTGAATACTATATTTGAATCATCAAGATTCGTTGGTGCATATTTTCATGGAAAAAACTGGCAATGATCCAACGTTTTATAATCAACTTGCAGGTGCACAAAAAAATGGACCAGTATTACAATTTTTGAATAATCTGGATGTTCAAGTCATGGAAAGACCAGCTGATTATTCAGCTAAAAAAATGGCACAGATCAAAGAACGCTATATCAAACGGGCTAAACAGATCGATCAAACTCGCTTAAATACACTAGAAGATCAGATCGTGATCTTTGGTTTAAGTGAAAGTTTTGCTGACCCAACTCAAGTTCCCGGAATAAGTTTGCCGGCAGATCCGATCGCAAATGTTAGAAAGCTAAAGCAACAAACAACAGCAGGATATATGATCAGTTCGGGCTACGGCGGAGGAACTGCCAATATGGAATATATGGCTTTGACTGGTTTGAATTTAGCTAATTTCTCACCGACCTTACCGACTCCGTATACACAGCTAGTTCCTCAACAAAAATAGCTAACTATTTTCCAGAATCTGTAGCGATCCATCCTTATATTGGGGTTTATTATAGTCGGCCCGAGGTTTATGCTAAGTTTGGCTTTGATCGCTTTATGTATCTAGGGAGCAAATATTCGATCAAACATCAAAAAAAGATCGATCGAAGTCCATATCTTTCAGATGAAACCGCATTTGCTAATACTTTAGATCAGATAAAACAAGCTAAAAAGGGCCTATTTATCAATTTAGTGACAATGCAAAATCATTTCCCATACTATAATAATTATTATGATGGCTCCGAACGCTTCACGCCTACAGGATCAGCTGCCAAAGACGAAGGTGTCCAAAATATGGTCAAAGACTTTTCGATGGGACTTTACCATAGTGATCAAGTGATCCAAAAGTTTATCGAACAGATCGAACACATTAAAAAGCCGATCACTTTTGTCTTTTATGGTGATCATTTACCAGGGATCTACCCAACTGTAGATATGAAGCAAAATGGTCTAGCTTTGCATAAGACTGATTATTTTATCTATTCTAATGCTTATGCACGACAACATGGAGCTAAAAATCTAACTAAAGCGACGAAATTAGTTTCTCCGACTGCTTTTCCTGCGTTGGTTTCAGCTCAAGTCAATGCAAAAGTTTCTCCGTACTATGCGCTCTTGACAGATGTTTGGCAAAAATTACCGGTTTTGACACTTGATATCACTGAAAATACGATCAATAACTACAATACTAATATGCAGTTGCTCACACAAGATGGTGAAGCAGTGGCTAAAAATAACTTGACTAAAGAACAAAGACAGCTGTTAGAAGATTATAAACTCGTTCAGTATGATCTGACGGCTGGTGAACAATATTTAAAAGGTACCTTCATAAAATAAAGTACGCAAAAAAGCCAAAATTTCTTTCTTTTTAACTTAGAAATTTTGGCTTTTTATTTAAGCTTTAGTTTTCTTGTTTTTACTAAAGAAAATAGCCGTCAAGATGAGTAAAAAGACAGCTCCGACAGAGACTGATACGCGGGTATCTGGATTGATGAACATAAAGAGCATGATCACAACAAGCGAAATGATCGCAAAGTAATTTGAGAACGGATAAAGTGGCATCTTGAACGGATGATCCGTTAACTCATGAGTATTTTGGCGTCTAAAACGCAATTCTGAGATCAAGATCACAAACCATGGTACCATCCCGGGTAAGACACTAGAACTGTAAACAACAACGAATAGGTTAGCGGTATCTTTGTTCAAGGTAGTCAAAATAATATTCAAGATAAAACCTAGTAAGATCCCCCCTGAAATAGCTAAGATCGCAATGTTTGGAACCACGTGCTTAGATAACTTGCTGAAGATCTTAGGAGCTTCATGGTCGAGCGAAAGTTTAAAGAGCATGCGACTAGAACTGTAGATCCCAGAGTTAGCCCCTGACATCGCAGCTGTTAAGACCACAAAGTTGATGATCCCGGCAGCCCCAGCGATCCCGACTTTAGAGAAAGTCTCAACAAATGGAGAACCGATCGCAGCTAGTTGATCCCATGGGTAGATCGTTACGATCACAAAGATCGCTCCGATATAGAAGATCAAGATGCGCCAAACGATCGATTTAACGGCTGCGACGATCGCATGCTTAGGGTTAGCCGCTTCCCCGGCTGTGATCCCTAAAAGTTCGATCCCTTGATAGGAACCAACGATGATCGAAAGTGAGAACATGAAGCCTTTAAAGCCACCAGGGAAAAAGCCACCATGAGCCCATAAGTTAGATAGGCCTAAGGGTTGCCAGTTATTTCCAAAGCCAAGAAAGATCACGGCTAGCCCCATAATGATCATCAAGATGATCGTGACGACTTTGATCAAGGCAAAGTAGAACTCTAAAGTCCCGTAAGCTTTGGCCGAGGCTAGATTAGCCAAGGCTAGTGTGATCACGACAACTAACCCAGATATCCAATCAGGAAGATTAGGCCACCAGTAATTCAAATATTGAGTGACCGCAATGACTTCGCTGATCCCAACAACGATATATTGAAAGATGTTGCTCCACTTAGTTAAATAGCCTGCAAGTGGGTGGATATAATCGGTAGCGTAGTCAGCAAAAGAACCAGTCCCAGGTTTGATGTAGATCATTTCACCTAGAGCACGCATGACTGCATATAAGACGATCCCAACAAAGGCGTAAGCTAGTAAAACTGATGGACCAGTCCATTTGATAGTGGAAGTCGAACCCATAAATAACCCGACCCCGATCGTACCACCAAGGGCGATCATTTCCATCTGACCAGACGTGAGCGACCGATTTAAATGATTTTTTGGCTGCTCTTGTGAATCCTTACTCATAAAAAATCCCCATTTCTTTGTCCTATACAAAAAAGCTAACTAAAAAGCGGTATCGACGTAACATTTATTGTTAGGTGATATTGCTGATCAGTTAGCTTTAGTAATTGACATTTTATTATCTCAAATAGCCCCAACCAGCCTACATAGTAGTGGTTGAGGTGGTGGTTGCTGTAGTTTGTGTACTAATATCATAATTCATGGTAACAACCTCCGTGAGCTTTATAAGGTTAGAATACCATTAAAGCTTTGATCGTGCAAGATAAATTTTAAAGCAACTCATTTGATGGTATAATATCTAGGATAAATACTTAGATAATGGAGGAATTTTAGTGGATGAATCAACGCGTAAAAGACGCGATCTATGGATAAGAAAAATATTGGTCGTTGGATTATTTATCGGCTTAAGTATCTTATTTACTATTACTTTTTACATAAATGGGCGTCTAGGGATCGATTCAGATGGAAGTTTTCATTTTTCAAGGGTCGAAGAGATATATCGTAATCTAAAAGAGGGATCTTTCTTCACTTTTATTGCAACACATACGTTTCATAATAGTGGAGTCGGTTCATTCCTATTTTATCCAAGTGTCTTTATTTATCCATGGGCTACATTAAGATTTATTTTTGATCCACTTCGAGCATTTTATGTTTGGTATGGTCTAGTAATGTTTTTGACCATGGCCATAGCCTACTATGTAATGTTTAAATTTTCACAACGTAGGATCCGGGCGATTATTTTTGCTATCTTTTATGCAATTTCAGCGTATCATTTATACCTAGGATTGAAAAATTATGTTATTGGAGAATTTATTGCATATACATTTGTTCCACTTGTAATGTATGGTTTTTATGAGGTGGTTTTTGGTGATGCTAAAAAGTGGCCGCTATTAAGTATGGGCGTTGCTTTATTGCTTTATAGTCACCTATTAAGTACAGTAATGGCAGTAGCTATTATGGCTGTGATCTTTATAATAAGCCTTATATGTGGAAGAATACCAGATAAAGCGAGATGGTCAGCTTTAGCTAAGAGTGTAGGCTTAGCTTTACTGTTGAGCGCTTGGATGATCTATCCATTTATTACAGATTATTTGAAGAGTGATTTGGGGACACCGTTGCCAGGGTTTAGTTTTCAATATACGATGCAAGAATTTTGGGCTGCTTCGCTGGAAAATAGTGCAACGAATCGTGGGATCGGGATCGCGTTACTAATTGCAGCGTTATTTGGGTGGTATTTTGTTAAAAGTGATCGCCGTGAACGGATCATATATGCGCTTGGTCTGACTTTTATAGTGCTTTCAACGAGTCTATTTCCTTACAGTGTACTGCAAAGAGTTGAGAGTTTATCATTTTTACAAGTGATCCAATTCCCATATCGTTTCAGTGTGTATTCTTCATTTTTCTTGGCCATTGTACTGTCGTTGATGGTGACACGATTATTTGACAATAAAAAGAAATATCAGCGCATAGTTACTTTATTAGGAGTAGTGAGTGTGGCTAGCTTACTCTATTTTAACTCGGTAACTTTAATGATAGATCGGATAAGTGATCCTGATCCTAACGTGATGTTACGTGAAACAGACGATAGATTTGCGACCGTCCCACAAGGTGCTGTTTTGGATCACGCAAATTACAAATTGTTGTTTGACTACTTAGTTTTATATGGCGAAACAGATTACTACCCCAAACGATCATTTGCAAATAACTACATCACTACTAATCCTGCTGCGCAAAGTATAATTTTGCATCATGTAAAAGTAGGTGAAAAAGTTATTGAAAAAACGCCAGTGGTCGCCCCAAATGAGATCACATATCAAGTTGCGCTCAAGAAAAAGGCAACTGTTGATCTACCAATTATCGTTTATCCGGGAACAAAGGTATATGTGAACGGTAAAAATGTTTCACATGAAACAAGTAAACGTGGAACGGTAATGTTAAAACTAAATCAGGGCACTTATAAAATAACGACAAGATATGAAATGAGTAAAATATACTACAGTATGTTATTTATAGCACTGTTGAGCTGGGGTGGCTTAGCGATAGTAGGGGTGAGAAAATGCTACACACATTAAAAAAAAGTAGAATATATTTGAGTATTTTTCTTTTAGCATTCGTCTTGTTAAATACGATTTTATTTATCACTGGCTTTGCGCCATTTGGAAATAAATCGCTAGCTATCATGGATGCATCGATCCAGTATCTTGACTTTTTTGCCTACTGGAAAGATGTCTTGTTGGGGCGATAAATTGCTTATTTTCTTTTGGATGGTTAGTTTTAGAATTATGTTTAGCTGAAAATACCAGTTTGAAAAAAATTGGACGATCAAGCATGGTCTATGCTTGGGCAATGCTCAGCGGAATATTGCTCAGTGCAATTACCTTTTTGCCAACAGTGACGTCAATGGGCCAACAATCACGCTCAAGTTTAGATTGGTCATTGGTGACCAATACTTTTAGAGGCAACATGTTATCAGTTGTCCTGGGTTATACCTTAGGCGCTGGAAGTTCACCGACCAAAGTTTCGCTTTTTTGTGGAAGTTTAGTTCTGGTGGGGGCGGTAGCACTCTTTTTTAGCAAGAGCTTTAAAATCAAGGAAAAGCTAGTTTTAGGCATTTTCTTGGTCATCTCATTATTGATGTATTACTGGCAACCGCTGTTTATGGTATTTTCGCTCTTTAAAGATGCTACGAGTTACTGGTATCGTTATTCATATGTAGGCTCGTTATTTTTGATCTTTATGGCAAGTTTATTTTTTGGAAAATGGGCAAATACTTCGCAAAAAAGTTGGCGTCCGCTTATCAAAGCTACTATCATCATCTGCGGCTTAGCGGTCGTTGCGTGGTGTGTCTTACCTAAAGAGCCCAGAATACGTTGGGGACAAAGCGGTATTTTTTTAGGAGCACTAGTCTTGGGCTTATGTTTGTTAACAAGTAGCAAACTACAACGTTATCAAAAATATATAGTGCTTGCGCTATGTTTAGTGGTCGGTAGTGAACTTAGTTATAACACATATCTGTTGACAAAAGATATGTTTAGTGAGGTCAGTAGCTACCAAAATTATGTCAAGCAACAACAAGCACAGATCGCTGCGTTAAAAGAATATGATCCTGCGCTCTATCGGATCAGTCAGACGAAAGCTAAAGGCGAAGATATTAACGTTAATATAACGGCCAACTATAATGAAGCTTATGGTTTTAACTATTGGTCACTAGCGTCATACATTTCAAGCCCAAGTGGGATGCAGTTGAAGACATTAGCGGATATGGGATATCGAACCGAGGGCGAGCGGATAAGTGTCGTTAACACATCGATCTTGCCGACAGATGCATTTTTAGGCGTGAAATATGTTCTTTCACCATATCCGATCAAGGGATTGGAAAAAGTATCATTGCCTAGTGCGGCTGGAAAAGATGTCTATCAAGATCCATATGCCTTGCCATTAGGATTTATAACTAAAGGAGTAGCCCAAGCGTCTCAAGGACAAGGGCCATTTGAATATCTAAATGAAGTTTATACTAAAGCGATGGCTGAGCCAGTAAAACTCTTTGAACCCCTGTCATATACGCAAGTAGTGACGCCTAAAGGGATCCGCTATGAATTTAAGCTCCCACAAGGTAATTATAGTGTGTATGGTTCGCTTCCTTGGAATTGGGGCGTTGATGGAACCAAATTAGATCTAAACGGTAAGCTTCAACAAGTGTATAGTACGTGGCTTTCACCAAGTGTATTTTATGTGCCAACTGCGGGTAGCCAAGGCTATGTTGAACTTCAGACAAATGATCTAAATGCGTTTCATGCACCACAATTATATTTGTTGAATTTAGATCAGTTAGATAAAGTAACGACTGAGATCAAGCAACAAAGTAATCATGTCAAGGCTAAGGTAGTGAATGGTAAGGCTAATTTTGTGGTAGAAAATGCTCAAGCTGATCACTACTTGCAGACGACGATCCCATATGATAGCGGGTGGAAAATAAAGCTAAATGGAAAAGAAGTTATGCCTAAATTGTTAGATGATACGCTAATGGCACTTCCCTTGGAAAAAGGAAGAAATAATATTACAATGGAATATCATGTAGTACACTTGAAATTGGGTGCTTTGTTAACCTTAATGGGCGTTATTTTGTTAAGTAGTACTTGGTATTTAACGAGAAAGGGTAGTCAAGGGAGAAAATAATGACAAAAAAATTATCGATCATTGTACCTTGTTATTTTGAAGAAGAATCAGTACCGCTATTTTATGAAGCGGTCGAAAAAATAAAGGGTAAATTAAAGAATATTGAATTAGAATACTGGTTTGTAAATGATGGTTCCACGGATAACACCTTAAATGAGATGCAAAAATTACAGGTCAAAGATCCAGAACATGTCCACTACGTTTCTTTTTCACGTAATTTTGGCAAGGAAGCAGCCTTGTATTGTGGTTTGCGTGAAGCTACTGGCGATTACGTGACCGTGATGGATGTTGACCTTCAAGATCCACCAGATATGTTACCGCAGATGCTTGAGATCTTAGAAACTACCGACTATGATTGTGTCGGAACGCGCCGTGTCGATCGTTCCGGTGAACCACCGATCCGTTCATTTTTTGCACGAATGTTTTATAAATTGATCAATAAGATCTCTGATACTGAGATCGTTGATGGGGCGCGGGATTTTCGTTTGATGACACGGCAAATGGTCGATGCGATCCTTGAAATGAGTGAGTATAATCGTTTTTCAAAAGGGATCTTTAGCTGGGTCGGTTTTAAAACGAAATATTTAAACTATGAAAATCAAGAGCGTGTCGCTGGAGAAACTAGCTGGAATTTCTGGAGCTTATTTAAATATTCGATCGATGGGATCGTGAATTTTTCACAATTTCCATTGGATATTGCTGCTTTTATCGGCTTTATCTCTTCAGTTATCTCAGGGCTAGGGATCTTATTTATCATTGCCCGTTACCTACTTCACGGGGATCCAACTAGTGGCTGGGCATCAACGATCTGTATCATGCTGTTTATTGGCGGGATCCAACTGTTTTGTTTGGGGATCGTGGGTAAGTACATTGGTAAGATCTTTACTGAGGTCAAAAATCGACCTGTTTATATCATCAAAGAGAAAAAATGATAGTGATTTATATGTGTAAGGGAGTTAATAGAATGCAAAAAATATTGAAAAAATGTGATAGTATAGTAATCGTAGTACTATTGCTATTGCTTAGTGTGATATTTGTATTTCCACTATATGCACAACATCAACTTTATTTTGGAGATGATTTGGTCTATCATATCAATCGAATAAGGGAATTAGCTGACAATATATCGCATAGAAATTATTTTCCACAGCTATACACATATAATTACAGGGAAACTGGCTTTTTATTGGGATCGTTTTATCCACAGATCACATTGTATCCTTTTGTTATTGCAAGTCTTATTTTGCATAGTACGGTAAATGGTATTTATGTGGGCTTTGCTTTTTATAGTTTTCTGTCGATGTTTTTTATGTATTTAGTAGTTAATAAGATTTGTCATCAAAAAGATGTAGCACTTATTAGTGCGATCATATATGGTTTTTGTACCTATCGTACTGTCGATGCCTTTGTTCGCTTTGCCTTAGGTGAATATTTAGCAATGGTGTTTATACCACTAGCCTTATATGGTTTGTATGCCATTATGTTTGGAAATAAAAAAGATTGGCCTTATTTGGGAATAGGTCTATCATTTATCCTACTATCTCATGTACTAAGCACTCTTTTATGTGTTGTGATCATGGCTATCTTATTTTTTGTTGGTTTTTACTGGATGTCAGATAAAAAAGGACGACTTATTAGATGTTGCTATGCAGTAATTTTATTTATGGCTAGTTCTGCTATTTATCTAGTACCTTTTTTGCAACAACAGTTATACCAAGAATACGATCAACCTGCCCCGCTTGATTTAGTTGCAACAGCTTTTCCGTTGGATAAAATATTTCTTAATTCTTTATCAAATACCTTTGAAAGAACAGGGATATATAGTATTGGACTCATACTTTTGCTAGTAATGTTTTTTGGGTTTATCTATTTTAGTAAACTAAGTAAAGTTTCAAAAATTAGCTTAGTGATCGGTTCAGTTATTTTTGTTGTATCATCAAGTGTCTTTCCTTGGGGAATAATGATGCGTACGCCTATTAAGGTGATCCAATTTCCATTCAGACTGTCGGCGTTTTCTTCAGTGTTACTATCTTTTGTTGGTGGGGAGCTTTTTAGTAGAGTATTACCCAAAAAGAAGTTTGATCCTAGATTTTATAAAATAGCAACAGTTGGAGTGGCAACAGTAATAATGTTAGGAACTTGGTACTCAGGGGTCAAACAGTTTATAAGTTCCCCAGCTTCAACAACTGATGACAATTTCATTGATGGTAAGGTCTATGCAGGGGATAAAGAAAGAGTTTATTATTGGAATTTAGATCAATATAATCCTAAAAAAGCGGTCGAGCATCTCGATGATATCTTTTATCATCAAGCAACGGTCGCTGGGAAAAAAGTGAATTTACAAAAAATAAAATCAATTCCAGACGGTCTTATATATGAGGATAAAACCTTAAAAAATCAAAAAGTAGTTATTTTACCGATTGCTAATTATAAGAATCTTCACGTATATCAAGGGAAAAAGGAATTGCTATCTAGTGAGAGTAAGACTGGAATGATTGAAGTGAAAAATACAAATTCTGCTCCAATAACGGTAAGATATAGGAAGTCAATGGCGGATAAATTATCTATATTTGTAAGTTTAACTACATGGATAGTTCTATTGTTAGTAGTTATTATTAAGAATTTATCTAAAGTATTGAGAAAATGACGTTTTTGAAGAAAATTCAGTTTAAATTATAGATATTATTAGGCTATGGGTGAAAGATTTGTGTCGTGCTAGAATTGTATGTGATCTTTAAAAGATTAATAAATTAAAAAATAAGGACTGATAATTATCATTAATAAATTGAAAAATCTATTTGATGCCACTATGCTAAAATTTATTATAGTTGGGATCGTAAATACTGCTTTTGGGATGGGGATCATGTTTGTTTTTTATAACTTTTTCCATCTTAGCTACTGGATCTCGTCAGCTTCGAATTATATTTTTGGCAGTATTTTGAGTTATTTTTTGAATAAGCATTTTACATTCCAAAATAAATCTAAAAGTTTAACGACAGTGATCAAGTTCACTGTAAATATCACTGTATGCTATCTGATCGCTTATGGAGTCGCTAAACCACTTGCCGTGTGGTTATTTAGTGGCTTTGATGCGCATGTGCAAAATAATGTAGCAATGTTGGCTGGATCGGTCTTTTTTGTGGGCTTGAATTATTTAGGCCAAAGATTTTGGGCCTTTAAAGAAGAATAGTTAGGAGGCTGTCTGGTGCTTGAAAAATTAGCGTTACACAAAGATAACCTGGGAAATCAGTTCTATATGTTTTGCTTTAGTCTGTATTTGATCGTTAATTTTATGGCAGGTACGACACTTTCACGGGCGTTAGGGCTAGGTGCGATCGTTGCTTTATTACGTCTATCACAATTAGCAGCATTATTGGTTTTTTGCAAGATCATATTTTTTGATCACCATAAATTCAATACGATTTTGGCGATCTTAGTTGGGGCTTGCTTTTTGTTTATCGTCTGTAAGCAAGCACATGAATTGGATCCATTTTTTATGTATCTATTTATCATTGGGGCATATGGGATAGATTTTAAACAAATTTTAAATAAATATATTTTGGTCGTCCTCTCGTTGCTCTTATTGATCTATGCAGCTGCGGTCCTAGGGCTTGTGCCTAATAATATCATGTGGCGTGAAGGTGCAGGTGTGATCCGAGCCGGTTTAGGGCTAGCGACGCCATCTGATCTAGCAGCGCATGTTTTCTATTTGATGCTTGCTTTTGCATTGGTACGGGATTTTATTTTCTCACGTCAAGAGATCGGTTTTATGGCATTGATCGCGATCTTGATATTCGCGATCACTAATAGTCGACTAGATGCAGTATTGATGCTGTTGTTGGTGTTAGTGATGTATTTTAGAGGACCAGTTTTTAAAGCCATTAAATTTATCGGTGTTAAAGGGGCAAGTGCGCTCGTAGGTATCTATGCTTTTGGAAACTTATTGCTAACATATTTTTTTGACCCCTATGATCCATTTTATGCGCAACTTGACGCCTGGTTATCAAGGCGGTTGTTATTTGGAAAAATGGCATTTGAAAAGTACCCGATCCACTTGTTTGGCCAATATATCTATCAAAATGGCAATGGAGATCCAAGGGGCTTTGTAGTCTATTACTTTATCGATTCTGCGTATGTTCAAGCACTAATGATGTTTGGGATCGTCTTTTTATTGTTTATGTTAGGCTTGCTAGTTTATTTGCTTTATCGCGCGTTCAAAAAGCAATATTATGGCTTAGCGATCGCAGTTTTATTGATAGCCCTGAGTATGGCGGTCAATCATCATTTTTGGCATGTATCTTATAATGTCAGTTTACTAGCTTTATTGGCGGTTTTACCTACAGTATCAGATACCAAATATTCTTAATTTCTTAGCCTACTTTATAAGAAAGTAGGCTAAGTTTTTTTTCTGTGGTATAATGCAAAAGGAATTACCGTCGTTGTGACGGCTTTTTGTTTAATTAGACAAGATAAATCAGATATCTTTGGAGGAGTACATATTATGTCTAAATATTTAGTTGTTGGTGCAGGACTTTTTGGGGCTGTCTTTGCCAATGAAGCGGCTAAGCGTGGCCATGAAGTTACAGTGATCGAAAAACGTGATCACTTAGCAGGAAATATTTATACAAAAGAAGTCAATGGGATCCAAGTGCATCAATATGGAGCACATATTTTCCATACTTCAAATAAAAAAGTTTGGGATTACGTGAACCAATTTGCTGAATTTAACCGGTATACGAATACACCAGTAGCAAATTACAATGGTGAGATCTATAACTTGCCTTTTAACATGAATACTTTCAATAAGCTTTGGGGAGTAGTCACACCTAAAGAAGCTAAAGAAAAGATCGATGAACAACGTGCTGTTTTGAATGGTAAGACACCAGAAAACTTGGAAGAACAAGCTATTTCGTTGATCGGTACCGATATCTATGAAAAATTGATCAAGGGTTATACTGAAAAGCAATGGGGGCGTAAGGCAACTGAATTACCAGCCTTTATCATTCGGCGTTTACCTGTGCGTTTGACTTACGATAACAACTATTTCAATGATGATTATCAAGGGATCCCAGTTGGTGGCTATACTCAGATCGTCGAAAAGATGTTAGCTCATGACAACATCACCATCAAAACAAATACCGATTTCTTTGATGACAAAGACCAATATTTGAGTGATTACGATAAAGTTTTATTCACTGGGATGATCGATCAATTCTTTGATTACAAATTAGGTGAATTAGAATATCGCAGTTTACGTTTTGAGACTGAAAACTTAGACGTTGATAACTACCAAGGTAATGCGGTCGTTAACTATACTGATGCCAAAACACCATATACGCGGATCATTGAGCATAAGCACTTTGAATTTGGTAAAGGTGATAAGAATAAGACCGTTATAACCCGGGAATATCCTGCTGATTGGAAACGCGGTGACGAACCATATTATCCCGTCAACGATAAGAAAAACAACGCGCTTTACACTAAATATCAAGAGCTAGCTAAACAAGAAGCACAAAATGTGATCTTTGGTGGACGTTTAGGACAATATCGTTATTACAACATGGATCAAGTGATCTCAGCTGCTTTGACCACAGTTAAGCAAGAATTTGGTGATTAATTATGAAAGTTCTCCGCAACTATTTGTATAATGCGGGCTATCAAGTGTTAGCGATCATCGTACCGCTGATCACAAGTCCCTATATCAGTCGGGTCTTACATGCGTCAGGGGTCGGCGATAACGCTTATACGAACTCGATCATTCAGTATTTTGTTTTGATCGCTGGTCTAGGTGTTGGTTATTACGGGAATCGAGAAATTGCATATGTTCGTGAAAACCGGCAAAAGATGTCAGAAACTTTTTGGGAGATCCAGATCTTAAAAACATTGACGACATTGGTAGCTTACATTACATTTGTGATCTTTTTGCAGCTTTATACCGAGTATACTGAATATCTTTGGATCCAATCGATCAACATCATTGCAGTCGCCTTTGATATCTCATGGTTATTTATGGGGATCGAAGACTTTAAGAGTACGGTTATTAGAAATACTGTGATCAAGATCAGTTCGATGATCTTGATCTTCACCTTTATTCGGGATGCCAATGATGTTGGTTTGTATATCTTTATCGTAGCTGCTTCAGCTTTAGTGGGCAACTGGGTCTTATGGCCATATCTGCGTAAGATCTTAGTACCCGTGAAATTACGACAATTGCATCCACTAAGGCATTTTAATCCGACCGTATCGTTATTTATTCCACAAATTGCGACGTCGGTTTATCTTCAGCTCAATAAGACGATGCTAGGAGCGATGGTCGGCTCAGAATATTCTGGTTTTTATTTTAATGCTGATCAGATCGTTAAAATGGTCTTAACGTTAGCGACCTCATTAGGAACAGTGATGTTACCACATATGGCTTCGGCCTTTGCTAAAGGCGATCATAAGCGAGTCAATCAGATGCTTTATACTTCATTTGACTTTATTTCGTTGTTATCAGTGGCGATGACGTTTGGTCTAGCAGCTGTTTCCTTGCAATTAGGACCATATTTTTATGGTAAGGGCTTTGGTCCAGTTGGATTAGCAATGTTGATCGAGTCAGTTGTTATTTTGCTGATCGCTTGGAGCAATACTGTTGGGACGCAATATCTTTTACCAACGAATAAAGTTAAAGCTTTTACGACCTCAGTTGTTTTGGGGGCACTCTTTAATATCGTAGCCAATTTACCGTTTATTTACTTTTGGGGATTAAACGGTGCGATGTATGCAACGGTTCTCTCCGAATTAGTAGTAACAGGATATCAGTTATGGTATATCCGTGATATTGCTGATTTCAAGCAGATGTTTGTCAATGTGCCTAAGTATCTTTTGGCGGGAATAGTGATGTTTATCCCAGTTTTTGCAATGAGCAATTTGATCAAGACAAGTATTTTGTCGATCGGAAGCGAAGTTGTATTAGGCGTCATTATTTATGTGATCATGATCGTTTTGTTAAAACCAACTTCTTTGACACAAGTAACCGCAATGGTCAAACAAAAATTCAACAAATAGATGGATGCGGTAGGAATTCAAGCCTATCGCATTTTTGAATATGCTATAATTTAGGAGATAGTTAATCTGAACAAAGGAATAGATAAGATGAATAAGTATGTCATAACACTCGAAAGCTCTCAAGCTAACAACGCTGGTCCCAAAGCCAAGGCTGATGTTGAGCAATTTTTGACGGAAACTGATTATCAAATATTACCGCTAAAAGTTAATTTGGATCCAGCAGATAAGAGTTTTGGGGCTAAGTTAAAGAAGATCTATTACGGTAAATACTATATCCCTAAAATATTGCAACAAAGTCAAGCAGATGTGATCTTATTGCAATATCCAGTCTACTCTGCTTATTTGACAAATGAGCTGTTTAAAGCGATCAAGCAAAAAACAAACGCAAAATTGTATTTATTGATACATGACATTGAAACTTTGCGCTTGTTTGGAGGCGATAAAGCTCAAAGTCAAGCAGAACTAGCACTGTTCAAACAAGCCGATGGGATCATTGCTCATAATGCTAAGATGCGTAGTTGGCTGGAAGAACAAGGAGTGACTGTTCCGATCGTTGAACTGGGATTATTTGACTACTATAATCCAACCCCTTTAGTTAAGCAGCGACCTTTTGCAAAGAGTGTGGTGTTTGCGGGAAACTTAGCTAAAGCTGATTTTTTAAAAAAAGCAGCAACATTAGATTTTGAACTGACACTTTTTGGACCAGCGCCAGCTAAAACTTATCCTGAACCTCTCAAATATGCAGGGGTCTATCCACCGGATGAGTTAGCTAAACATTTCTCACAGAATTTTGGTTTGGTGTGGGATGGTGATAGTTTGCTGACATGTAATGGCGT
This sequence comes from Ligilactobacillus murinus, assembly GCF_003288115.1. Lineage (NCBI taxonomy): Bacteria > Bacillati > Bacillota > Bacilli > Lactobacillales > Lactobacillaceae > Ligilactobacillus > Ligilactobacillus murinus. The sequence goes on from NZ_CP023565.1 coordinate 1,968,076, forward strand.
ATTTGGTGAATATATGCGCTACAATGACCCGCATAAGGTCTCACTTTACTTGAGCAGTGGTCTACCTATTGTCATGTGGAAAGAAGCTGCCTTAGCTGACTTTATCGTGACGCATAATGTGGGCTTTGTAGTTGAAAGCTTGACTGAAGTTGGCAACGTATTAAAACAAATGACACCAGAACAGTACCGTGAGATGCAACAAAATACCTTGACTTTGGCACAAAAATTGCGCCAAGGTCACTTTATTAAAACAGCGATCAAAAAACTAGAAAGTTTGGAAGGATAACCATGGATAGAGTTGAAGATTTAAGAAATAGTTTTAGTAACAAACTCTTACAAAAAGTCCCTAATTTGGGAAGCATCATTTATTTTGTGAGTTTTACATGCTATTTATTTGCGATGTCGTTAAAAGGCACGATGCTAGTCAATTTCTTGCTCTCAGAAAGAGCTTTGTTTTATTTGTCGATCATTCCAGCCTTTTTGGTCACTTTAAAGATCATCTTTTTAGATGACCATAAATGGCAAGATTTAACGATCTTCATGTTACTAGAGATCATATTGTTTGCAGTCGGAACAAATGCAAATGAATATCAGATCTTTTATCTATTGTTCTTTATCATTGGGGCTAAAAACATTGATATTGACAAGATATTGCAGTTGTTTATTTGGATCAATTTAGTTGTGATCGTCCTATCATTGATTTTTGCGTTAAATGGTAGTGTCCGTAATGTGATGATCACGAGAGCCGATTCACCGGCAGTTCGTTATTCACTAGGGGCTGTTTATCCTACCGATCTAGCAGCACGTGGATTTTTTATGATGTTAGCTTATACGGCGCTCAAACGATTCAAGCTCAATATAGCCGAGTATATTTCTTGCGTAGCTTTGACAGCGCTAGTTTACTTTGTGACTGATACGCGGATAGATCTTTTATTAATGCTATTTTTGCTGATCTGTGTAGCAGTATATCCTAAGTTGAGCCCACTTTTTGCTAAAATACCAGCATATTTACTAGAAGTGGTCACTATTTTATATACATTGGCCATTATATTGATGGGATATTTCTATCATCCGGGTTTTTGGCCACTAGAAAAGATCAATAGTTTTTTATCAGGCAGACTGATTTTAGAAAAAGTAGCCTTTAATGACTATAATGTACCTTTGTTGGGTCAATATATCTATCAAAATGGCTTTGGTGGTGGATTTAAAGTTGTAGATTATTTCTATATTGACTCTTCATATGTTAGAACGTTAATGATGCATGGGATCATTATTTTTGCCTTAATGTTCTTACTGTTTTACTTGTTATTTACACGCTTCCGCCAAGAGAAACTCTACTATTGGAGTATTTGTTTGCTATTGGTTGTTTTGACAGCAGGGATCGACCAACATATGTGGGATGTTTCCTATAACTTTGTCTTTTTAGCGCTTTTTGCTAATTTGAATGGATCAAGGCAATTGGTTGCTTAGCCCTTATTTTTTAGGTAAGATACGATAAGATACTAATTTAGAAAGGAACAACTAGACCTGTTGTGTTTAGTTAGGTAAGCGATGCAAGCCATTTTACTTTTGGCTCACAAAGAAATGCCATTAATTAAAGAATTGACGCAAAAGCTCAGTAAGTCATTTGAGATCTATATCCATTTTGATACCAAAATGCAACTTTCTGCGGCGGATGAGGCGTTTCTAAAAGAGTATAAGATCCACTATATTTCTGAGGTGAAAGTTAATTGGGGTAGTTGGAGCATCGGGGAAGCAACTGTTAGATTGATGCGATTAGCTTTAAAAAATCCCGCGATCAGTTATTTTCATATTATTTCGGGCCAAGATTGGGTCGCCGCCAACATTGAAGAACTCTACCGGCATTTTGAAAATGATTCTAAGATCTATATGGTTTACGAAAAAGCTGCTGAGGTCAAAAAAAATGGGGAACCGATCATTTGGTGGCAAAAATACTACTTTAATTATGATCGCATAAACCGGCGAAGTACGTTTGGTAAGATCTACCATCGTTTGTTGATCTCGATGCAGACGTTACTACGTGTAGATAAATTCAAGCGTTTAGGGATCAAAGAAGAGATCTATGCTGGTGCTAATTGGGCTGATCTGCCACGTGACACAGTTGAATATTGCTTAGAATATCTCGATTCGCATCCCAAATTTTTGCAAATGCTCAAAACAGGGTGCTTTTCAGATGAATTTTGGATGCAGACGATAATTTGTAATGAGCCATGTTTCAAGGAAAGATTGATCAATGGAAATTATCGCTATATCAAGTGGGAAGAAAAACACGGGAGTTATCCAGCCATTTTGGATGAGGAGAATTTAGCTGAGATCCAACAGGGAGATTATTTCTTTATTCGCAAAGTCGAAGCCAAACATTCCAGTGAGCTGTTGCGACAATTAGATCGCATCAATAAAAATTAGTGAGGGAACAGGGATGAAACTGAAATTTTTATGTACGAAACTATCTGGAACTGGAGGGACTGAGACAGTTTTGGTTAAAGTTTTGAACCACTTGGTCACCCAAAATGAAGTTGAGTTAGTTTTGGCAGATGAGCCAGTAAAATATGAGTGGTTAGATAAATTGGATCAAAAAATCAAGGTCAAGATCTATGCAGGACGGTTTGAAAAGCTCATCAAGATCGCACAGTTATTTCTCAGTGCCGATAAGAGTACCTGTTTTATCTCACTGAGTCCAAAGATCATCAAGTTAGGGGCAAAGATTAAGCAGCTCTTACATAAGCAATATACCTTGTTATCATGGATCCATTTTTCCTTAGCAGACCAAGATATGTTTGATGCAGCTAATACGATACCACTAGCTGATGGTCATTTAGCGATCAGTTCACCGATCAAGGCAGAATTAATGAAATATGGTGTTCCAGAAGAGAAAATACGTCTGATCTATAATCCAATCGAACCAGAGCCAGCTGAGTTACCAAGCTATTCGGACAACAAACCGCATTTCTTTTACGCGGGGCGTCTGATGTTGGCTGGACAAAAAAATCTCGGTGAATTGCTGACAGGAGTCGCACACTTCGATGAAGCATTATTAGATATGTATGGAACTGGAGTGGATGCGAAAAAGTGTGAGTCCAAGGCGACTGAACTTGGAATTGCCGATCGAGTGACTTGGCATGGGTGGACGCCAGATCTATGGCAAACGATCCAAAAACGCCCGACTGCTTTAGTGATGACCTCGACTTATGAAGGTCTTCCGATGATCATGCTTGAAACGATCGCACGCGGGATCCCTGTAGTGTCTAGTCGCTTTAATGGTTATCGTGATGTGTTAAAGGAGGGGGAAAATGGCTTTACGTATGATGTTGGCGATTTGGCAGGGTTAGAGCAGGCTTTACATGCAGCCACTCAAGCTACTTTTGACCCCCAAGTAGTCAAGCAAAGCATTGCCCCGTTTTATTTAGAGAATTATTTTGCTAATCTAGAGCAAGCATTAGTAGAATTAGCTAAAAACTGATCAGAGGTAATAGGTTCAAGCAATTAAGTTTGGACCTTTTTTATATGTCAAACGAATTGTTAAAGAGTTTTAGCTTGATTGCAAAGTTACGTAGATATAGCTATAATGTTAGGAGTAATATTAGTCTGTAGATAATGATCACAGAAGAAAGAGGACGCTTTGAAAGCTGAAGTATATGTTGTAAGTCATAAAAAAACAAAAATGCCAAAAGATGAAATTTATCTCCCTTTACAAGTAGGTAAAGATCCAGAAAATTTTAAGGGATTTTTGCGCGATAATACTGGGGATAATATTTCAGCTAAAAATGAAAATTATTGTGAACTGACCGCACAATATTGGGCAACTAAGAATAGGACCGCTGATGTTAAAGGGTTAGTTCATTATCGGCGTTTCTTTTCCAATGGCAAACGTAATTTTTTTGCTAGTGTAGATAAGAAGTATCAAGATATCATGACGTCTGAGACCTTGCAGAAAGCTCTTCAAGAATATGATATGATCCTGCCTAAAAAGCGCAATTACTATATTGAAACTTCATGGTCACACTATGAACATGTTCATCATATCAAGGATCTTGAGACAACGCGGCAAGTGTTAGTAGAAAAGTACCCTGATCATGTACCGTTCTTTGATCAAGCTGTCAAGCGCCGTTCAGTACATATGTTTAACATGATGATCGCTAAAAGTGAGTTATTTGATGCTTATACTACTTGGTTGATCGATGTATTGTCGGAAGTAGAAAAACGCACTGATATCAGTGACTATACACCATATGAGAAGCGGATCTATGGTTTTATCAGTGAATTATTATTGGATGTTTGGGTCGATAAAAATCAGATCAGCTATGTCGAGTACCCTGTAATGTTTATGGGAAAACAGAATTGGGTCAAGAAGATCAGTTCGTTTTTGATCAGAAAAATAACTGGGAAGCCATCCCGCCTAGATAACTAACGTCTTGCAAAAAGGAGATGAGATTTTGGACAAAGGTATCAGTAAAATGATATATCTAGTAGTAAAGCGACTCTTTGACATAGTAGTTTCACTTTGCGCCTTAGTTTTTGTAGTACCACTGACATTTGTGATCTGGTTGGTCGATAGTTTTGGTGAGAATAAGGGGCCAGTCTTTTATAAGCAAAGAAGGATCGGTAAAGACCATCGTCCTTTCTATATTTATAAATATCGTTCGATGATCGTTGATGCTGATAAAAAACTCAAGGAAGATAAAGCTTTATACGCATTGTATGTAAAAAATAGCTATAAACTCCCACCAGACAAAGATCCACGGATCACAGGCTTTGGGCGCTTTTTGCGCAAATCATCGGTGGACGAATTGCCTCAATTTTTCAACATTTTAAAGGGTGATATGTCATTGATCGGTCCAAGACCTGTTGTTGAAGAAGAATTAGCACAATATGGTGATCGAGTAGATAAATTCTTATCGGTAACACCAGGTGCTATGGGATATTGGCAAGCCTCGGGAAGAAGTACAGTTCATTATCCTGAGCGTTGTGATCTTGAACTATACTATGTTGATCATGCTTCACTGTGGTTTGATATAAAGATTTTATTTAGAAATATTATCAGTATTTTTAAAACAGAGGGTGCCTACTAATGAATGAACAGATGACACAGGAAAAACCATTAGTCAGTATTATCGTGCCAGTTTATAACGTTGAGAAATATTTACAGGCTTGTTTAGAGTCACTAGCTCGCCAAACCTATCCTGAACTTGAGATCATTTTGATCGATGACGGTAGTACGGATTCTTCGGGTAAAATGTGCGATGAATTTGCTCAAAAAGATCCACGCTTTAGGGTCGTCCACCAAGCTAACGGTGGTCTTTCCAATGCTAGAAATCATGGTATAAAACTAGCCCAAGGTGAATACTTAACATTTGTTGACTCTGATGATACAGTAGCAACGGATTATGTGACTTTTTTGTATGAATTATTGGAAGTAAAAGGGTTCAAGTCACCGATGTCGATCTGTGCATTGAATAATGTTTATTTGGCGACTGGAGTTGAAAAAAATGATGGCAATGGTTTGGTGACCACTCTCAGTGGGAAAAAAGCGATCGAGATGATGTGTTATCACGATTTAGTTGATACCTGTGCCTATGCTAAATTAGCCAAAAAAGAGTTATATGAGACAGTAGCTTTCCCTGAAGGTAAGATTTTTGAAGATATTGCAACTACATATCAATTATTTATGCAATGTGATTCGATCGAGTGTGGCTTTTTGCCTAAATATAACTACATGTTACGAGCTGGATCGATCACGACTTCAGGCTTTAACGCAAAGAAATTAGAGTTGTTAGAGATGACTGATCAGATGGCAGAAGATGTAGTGGCACGCTATCCTGATCTAGCCGCTGCAGTTAAACGCCGTCAAGTATATGCACGCTTTAGTACGCTAAATCAGATGTTAGACATTACAGAACCGGATCTAGTAGCAAAGCGAAATGCGATCATTAAGTATCTGAAAGTCAATCAAGCCCAGGTAGTATCTGATCCTAAGACGCCAAAAAGGGACAAGTTGGGTTATCTTATGTTGAAATTTGGTTTTCCAATGTACAAGGTCGCTTGGAAAAATTATCTCAAAGTCAAGGGCCAACGCTAAGAGGTGACTAGATGAAAATATCAGTTGTAGTTTCAGTTTTTAATGGTGAAAAATATATCAGCGAGCAGTTAGATTCATTGCGTCAGCAAACACGTCGCCCCGATGAAGTCTTATTGTTTGATGATGGCAGTAGCGATAAGACCCCACAGATAGTTGCCGACTATATCACCAAATATTCGCTAGCTAATTGGAAATATACGCGTAATCCTGAAAATAAGGGATGGCGACGTAATTTTATGGATGGCATGTGGGCAGCAAGTGGCGCGCTTGTCTTTTCTTGTGATCAAGATGATATTTGGCATCAGGATAAGTTAAAGATCATGAGTGAAGTGATGGAAAACTCTCCGCAGATCAGCTTGCTGACTTCAAATTATGAGCTCTTTTTTGAAGATGGTAGTCATAAAGATGGCTTTAAACAAAATGATGGTAGTGTAAGTCAGATCCCTTTGAAGAATAACTATTTATTGGTTGGACGCCCAGGGTGTACCCATTGTATCCGAAAAGAACTCCTAGATACGGCACGCAAGTATTGGCGTCCGGAATATCCGCATGATACTTTATTGTGGCGCTTAAGCTTATTTAGTGACGGCTTGTATAACTATAACGGCAATTTGATAAAATGGCGTAAACATCAAAATAGTGCCTTTACCAAGGAAAGTCGTGATCTAAAATCTGTTGCTGCAAAGAAAAAGTGGATCCAGACCGCACGTGCCTTTGATGATACTTTACGCGAGTATGTAAATAGCGGTGAGATCGCTGATAAGGCTACTAAGTTAAAAGTTTTAGACCGCAATGATCGTTGGCTTTCTGTCAGAGAGCGATTTTATCTGACAAAAAATCCTTTAGTAGGTATAAAGTTAGCAACTTACTGGGATTGCTTTCCGCGTTATCGCCAATATTTAGGGGATTGGTATTTGATCTATCTCAAACACTAAGAAAGAAGGCAGAATTATGATCTCAGTCGTTATGGCGACCTATAATGGTGAAAAATACATTGAACGACAACTAACAACGCTATTAGAACAAACGCGTCGACCAGATGAAGTGATCATTTGTGACGATGTTTCGACTGATAATACTGCTCAGTTAGTGCAAGATTTTATTAAAGAGCACAGTCTTGCTGATAAGTGGCATTTTTCGATCAATGAAAAGAATTTAGGTTATCGTAAGAATTTTGCGCAAGCTTTGGCAAAGGCTACAGGAAAATACATTTTTTTAGCCGATCAAGATGATGATTGGCATTTGGACAAAATAGCCAAGATGGTTGCCCTTATGCAACAACAGCCGGAGATAAAAGCATTGAATTGTGCCGTGCAGTTGATCGATGCTAACGGAGAACCACTCAACTTGCCTGAGAGTAAAGCTTTTTACAACGCTGGTTTTATTTATTCAAAAACCCCTTTAGCCAAGTTGACCCAATTCAATGCAAATGCGATCATGCGTAACAATATTTCTCCTGGATGTACGATGTTGATCCGAAGTGAGTTACGAGATATCTTGGTGGAAAATTATCAAGCTGAGATGCCACATGATTGGTATCTGAATTTAATGGCGGCTTTAGACCATGGATGTTATTTCTTAAATGAAGAACTCATCGGTTATCGGATCCACGAAAATAATACTTTGGGCGCCTCAACTGATACACGCTGGCAAAAGGTGTTGGCCAAGTTTGATGTCAGTGAGAAGATCGCTGAACAAGAGGACAATCTATGTGCGTTAGATAATTTAGCCCAAGCTTTAAAATTGATCGATGCCCCAGAAGTTCTACATTTAGAGGAATATTATGGGACACGCTTGGCGTATTATAAGCAACCTAATTTAAAAACTTTGGCTAAGTTGAAACGTTATCCAGAATACCGTACTGATTCTAAATTGCGTGGTCGTTTATGGGATTACGCCTTAGCATTACATTTAGAAAAAGTGATCGCTAAAATAGCAAGCTAAAGCATATGAGATAACACCATATGAATGAATAACGCGGGCCCTACCACGATGGTATCATCATGATAGGGTCCGCGTTTTCATATGACGCTGACCACGCTTATTTTTTTAGCAAATATTTTAGATACATCTTAATGAGATAGGCATTGACGAACATTTTAGCGCCTAAACCACGGGTCGGCCAACGTTTGACAGTCGTGTTGATCGAAGCCGTCTGTGCTTGATATTTCTTGATCAGTTGCTTAACTTGAAGTGTATAGCGAAAATCTTCAGACTTACCATCAGAAGTATGCCAAATTGCAGCTGGAACAACGTAATTTTCACGCTGGTCTTTTTGAGCCAAGAGGCATTGTTCTACGGCATAAAGATGCCAGCCTTCCTTTGGTGGAAAAGGCCGTTTTTTCCAATAGTCACGAGAAATGACGAAGAAACATTCGTCTAAAGTTTGGACTGGGGTAGGTCCAGTGATCGGGCGCCCAACATGTTCTTTATGGTCGCCGTGGATGATCGTTGTCAAAATGATCCGATCATTAGCAACTAATTCTTTAGGACTGCCCGCAATACCAGCAACACCAAAATCTTTTGGAAGTGATCTGATCTGGTCTAAGACATCTTTTAAAGCATGCTCATTTAAAAAACGAATATCTGGGTGTAGGAAGACGTGAAGTGAACCCCCTAAGTTGGACAAAGGAATCTAACTTAGGGGGTTTTACTATGACTAAATTTTCTTTTGAGGATAAGTTGCGGGCTGTAAATATGTATCTAAGAGGATATGGAAGTAACACAGTAGCTAAAGTTTATAAAGTGAAGAATCACTCAAATATCCTTATGTGGGTCAAACGATATCAAAAATATGGTATTGATGGGTTAAAAGTTCGCTACCCTAAATACGATTACGATGGAAATTTTAAGCTCAACGTTTTAAACTGGAGAAAAAGGCATAAGGCTTCCTATCCGGAAACGGCACTTCAGTTTGATATAAGTAATCCTGGGACGATCGCGACTTGGCAACGTAAATTGGATACTAAAGGTGTTGATGCCTTATTTACTAGAAGAGGACGGGCTAAACACATGACGACCAACAATAATAAACAAGCAGAAAAATCAGAATTATCTGAATTAGAACGTTTACGAGCTGAGAATCGTGCTTTACGGGTTGAAAATGAATACTTAAAAAAACTCGATGCCTTGGTTCAGAAGCGCGGACATCGCAAGAAAAATATCAAATCATCCAAGAACTAAGGCAAAAATTTAAATATACATTGGATGAAATACTACCTTACACTAGTCTTAAACGTAGTACATTTTACTATCAAGCCCAACGAATAAACAGGCGAAAAAATAAAGATGAGGAGCTATTAAAGCTTATAAAGGAGGTCAAATCAAAGCACCCGTGTTTTGGTTATCGTACAGTAACACTGAAATTACGATCTCAAGGCATAAAAGTAAATCATAAGCGTGTTAGTCGCATCATGCGAGAAAATGATCTATCAGCGCATATGTATAATAAACAAAGGCGAAAATATAATTCTGCCCTTGGACCACAAGGTAAGAAAGCTAAGAACTTATTACATCGACGTTTTGATACACATTTACCATTTCAAAAAATGGTGACCGACGTAAGTGAATTTAGGTATGGAAATAAGACACAAGAAGAACGTGTCTATCTTTCACCTATCAAAGATCTATGTACAGATGAAATAGTAAGCTATAGTATCAGTAAGCATCCAACAACAGACTTCGTGGTAAAACCGTTGGATGCATTGATAAAACTTAGACCTAAATTAAACTATCGTATGACTCTCCATAGCGATCAAGGTGTCCAATATCAGAGTGTCCAATGGCGAAAGAAGCTAAAAGAAAATAGGATCTTTCAAAGCATGTCTCGTAGGGCAACGTGCTTAGATAATGCACCCATGGAAAGTTTTTTCCACACAATGAAAGTAGAGCTATATCACAATAAAGAATATACAACACAAGAAGAGTTGGTCAAAGCAATGATCAGCTGGATCAGCTATTACAATAACGAACGGATAAAGGTCAAACTAAAAGGCAAGACACCGGTAGAATACCGACATCTTGCCTTAAGAAATATAGTCTAAATAGAGTGTCCAACTTTATGGGTTCACTTCAACGAGATATTTTCCTCTAGCTTTTTTAGCAGCATCATTAAAAGCTTTGCGAGCAGAGTTATACTCATTATTTTCATTGTTGATACGGATCAATTCATAGTCAACGCCAGTCTGTTTCTCTAGGCCAGCTTTAAAAGCTTGGTAGACATCTTCTTTATTGACGATAGTGATCAGTGAATATAGTGGATCGGTCATATTAGTTCCTCTTCAATCAGTTTAATTACTAATATTTTACTACAATCCTGTTTAAATGACTATTTCTCATGGGAATAGCGAGCCCGCAAGCCCCAAAGGATCGAAACGGTGTCGATGACTTCTTGAAACATTGCGCCCACGATCGCTGGGATAAGACCGGTGCTAGCAACTAACATTAAAAAGACACAGATAAAGATCCCGATCAAAACAGCTTGGCGTGCAATACGTAAAGTATCTTGGGCGATCTCAACGGCCTTAGCGACTTTTAGCAGATCATCTTTTAAGATCACGACATCAGCTGATTCACTGGCTGCTGTGGCTCCATGGGCCCCCATGGCGATCCCGACATCAGCGACGGTCAATGAAGGGGCATCGTTGACTCCATCGCCGACCATGATGACGGGATGCTCACTTTCAGGTACTGCTTTTAAAGCCTTGATCTTTTCTTCAGGTAATAATTTTGCCCTAACATCATCGATCCCGACTTCTTTAGCGATCGTTTGGGCAATAGCTTGTTGGTCACCCGTCAACATCATCAAGTGTTTGACTCCATGGTCGCGTAAAGTTTGCATCGTTTGGGCAGCTTCAAGGCGTAATTTATCAATGAAAGTGATCGTACCGATATATTGGTCGTTCAAACTAATATAGACACAAGTTTGGGTCGTTTCAGCGACTTGGGCTGTTGGGGCAACAAACGAAGCCTTTCCGACTTTAATAGTCTGACCAGCGATCTGTGCTGTGACCCCGTTACCTGTGACCTCAGATAGTTGCTGAACTTCTAATAAGTTAACATCATGTTTAACCGCATAATTGAGCAAGGAACGAGCTAGGATGTGGCCGGAAGATCGTTCAGCACTAGCTGCGTAACTTAAAAGCTCTTCTTTGGTCGTACCTGCTACGGGTTTGATCTGATCGACAAAGAGGCGACCACTGGTGATCGTCCCGGTCTTATCAAAGGCGGCTGTTTTAGCTGTTGCCATCTTTTCCAAGACACTGCCTGTTTTGACCACGATCCCATTACGTGACGAACGGCTCATCCCAGATACCAAAGCTACTGGGGCCGCTAAGATCAACGGACAAGGTGAAGCTACGACCAAAACTTCAGCAAAACGTACTGGGTCTTTAGAAACAAACCAAGCGATCCCAGCGATCACAAAGGCGATCCCAGTAAATGGAACGGCATAACGGTCAGCCATTCGGACAAAATGAGCTGGGGTACTGTCGGCTTGTTTGACCAGTTGGATCAAGCGTTGATATTGACTATCTTTAGCGAGTTTATCAACTGTCATTGTTATCGCAGAATCACCATTGATCGAACCAGAATAGACAGTATCACTAACATTTTTGGTGATCGGTCTAGATTCACCAGTCAAGCTCGATTCATCAAACATACTACTGCCTTTGATGATATGCCCATCGACAGGGACAGTCTCACCGGGTTTGACGACCAATTGATCGCCGATGTTAGCTTCATCGACTTTGATATCGATGAGTTTGTCAGCTACAACTTTGTGAGCAGTCTGTGGTGAATTATCGAGTAAAGCTTTTAATTCGGTATGCGCTTTTTTAGAAGCATAATCTTCAAGCGAATCACCGCCGACCAACATGATCAAGACGATCATCGCAGCCCAATACTGACCTACAGCAAGTGTGGCAGCCACAGCAGTGATCGCCAGCAGATCGACCCCATAGCTACCCGAGCGTAAGGTTTTGATCATTTCTTTTAACATAGATAAGGCGATCAAAGTCCCAGTTACCGTAATAATGATCTGCGCGACCAAGGCAAGCCCAAAGCCAAATTCTAGGATCGCTGAGAATAATGCGATCGCAATGATCAAGCCTAATTTAGTTGAATGTTTCATAATTAACATCCCCTCGTAAAAAATAATTTCAGTTCTACTTTACTTAAAGCGTAACACCGAAAATAATTAATGTAAATTAGAATCGTTCTAAATAATAATGATTCTCAATTAGCGGGGATGAAATCTTGATTTGATAGGGTTTGTATGTTCAGGTGAAAAAGGACGTAATTGAAAAAGATTATCAATTAGAGAGAGCAATGTATAAAAAGGCGTAAAATGTATATTGATACAAAAAAACAGCCACCTAATACAGGTCGTATTGGATGGCTATATGGTATTAAGCTTCAGTTTTCTCTGGCTTTTCAGCCAATGTGATCACGCCCACAGCGTTTAGCCCTGTATGTGTCATGATGATCGGACTTGTTAGGCGTGCGATGTAGGTCGCTTTACTATTTTCTGGTAAGATCGTTTCTTTGATCTTTTCCAAAAATTCTGGATCGGTCCCGACATTTGACAGCGAAAGAGCTTGGATCGGATTATCTTTGTGTTGTTCTGCTAATTCTTTACAGTGCTTGATGAAGGTCTTGCGACTTCGCCCCTTGGTAAAGACATCAAGGCTGTGTTCATTTAAGCGGACGATGATCTTTAAGTTGATCAGTTTTGTCAAAGCACCAGCAAAACGACTCACACGTCCACCAGCAACAAGGCAGTCGAGATTATCTACCAACACGTCGATCGTTGTGCGTGAGTAGATATCAGCACAGTGTTCTTTGATCTCGGCGATCGATCTGCCTTCTCTTGCGTCTTTAGCAGCTGCTAAGACTTGGAATGCTAGCCCACGGTCAGTCGATTTGCTATTGATCACAGTTACATCAGCCTCTGACATATCAGCTGCACTGAGCGCTGTTTCAAAAGTTCCGCTCAAAACATCGGAGATCAAGATCGCCAAAACTTGGCTACCATCTTTGCCTAATTCATTGAAAGTATCGATAAAACGCCCCATTGCTGGTTGACTGGTCTTAGGGATGTTACCCTTGCGCAATTCTTCAACTAGTTGTTCGCGACTGATGTCTTCACCATCAATGTAGTTTTTACCATTTACCTCGACTGAAAGCGGAATGACCGTAATATTATTTTCTTTTATCTCTTCAGGTGTTAATTGAACAGATGAATCCGTAACGATTTTGATCGGTTTTGTCATAAGTATTTACTCCTTGGATCAAGCTCTATATTATTAATCATTTCCATTATATTATAACTTTAATAGCTTGTGAATCAATAAGAAATAGAATCCAAGTCTAGTAAGATAAAGCGTTTTTTATAGATGATCGTACCTTTGCTTGAGGCGATCTTTGATGAGTTTGACTTCACTTGCAGATGTGACCCCACTTTCACGATAGATCAAAGTGATGATCATTGTTAGATAATCATCTAAAAAAGCGGTAAGTGATAAGGTATCAAGTTGCTTTTCTAAGTTGCAAAGTGAGTGGTCGTTTGGTAAGTCCAACGAAAAATCAGCATTTATCTCATGGATGATCTGGTGGAGTTTATAGTAGATGGTCGTTGTTGTTTTTAAGTTGCTGAGATATGTTTTTTTATTGATAGGTAAGACATAGCGCGTCTTATCATCATGATCAAAGATGAACGTGATATGGTCTGGGTCGCTGAAATAATCATAATAAACGTGATCAAGTCTGACCCAACTGGTCGCATGACGGGTATAGCCACTTAAAGGGACGAGTAAGATCTTTCCCCAGACATAGGGCAGACATGGTGTTTTTTTAGCAAATGATCCGACTAGTGCGCGTGTTAATAAAAGCCCAACTGGCTGTTGTTTGATGAATTGATTGACTAAACGTGTCGTCTCTTTGTCACTGATAATGATCCCGCGTTTAGTATCTAAGATGAGTGAGCGACAGTTCTTTAGTCCAAGATCATGACAATCCCAAACTAAAAGAAGGGTCTGTTTGTCCAAATATGCGTCAGCATCAAAATATCCTTGTTGATAGAGTTTGACTAAACCAGCATGGTCAAAGGAAATTGTTTCCATAAAATTCACCTCTTGTAATTTTAAGTTTTTCTTAACTACTACCGCAATATCTCACAATTATAAAGTTTATTGGACTTATTTTTAAGGCTATAAGAAATTATGTTTGTGTTATAGTAGCTGATAGATAGCTTAAACCTTATCATAACAGGGTTTTAAGCGAACTAAAAAATTACTTGCAGTTTTTTTGCGGTAAGATGCAGGTTTTATCCAGTTCATATAGGTCGTATGCTGAAAACAGTTTAGGGCCCTAGACAAACTTTATCAGTAAAGGGAGTCTAGTTTATGTATGAAAAAGGATTTGCATATTTATTGCAAGGAGAACATGAAAAAGTCATCTATGGTGTTTTAAAGCATCTGCATGTATCGCGACAAAATCCAGATTATGAAGATCTAGTGGTAGAAGGACAATTGGTTTTTGCCCAAGCTTTTTGTATGTACTGTGAGAGTCATGCAATTGTCAAAGAAGCCGAAGTCATGCCGTATCTGTACCAAAAGATCAAGTGGCGTTTGTTAGATGTATTGCGAAAAAAGACATGTCTCAAACAAAGACAATGCAGTTTACCAGCCACCGAAGAAATGTTGTGGGCAAAAGAGGAAAGTGATTTTGATGATCTCGCTACGGGGGATCTATTGGCAAGATTATGGGAAAAATGTACACTAAATGAACAAAATTTTTTAGCTTTAAGACTGAACTCAGATATATCTGTGGCAGAAATAGCAAAATTACTGGCAGTTAGTCGAAAAACAGTGTATAAATATAAGGGAAGTATTTTGAAAAAATATAAGGCATTATAGTACTAAAGTAACAATTGCTTTTTTGTAATAAAAGTGTAATTGAATTTACGATGATTATGTGCGAAAATTAGCATGAATGACTAGCTATAAGCATTTTTAAATTATTTTTAATAAGGAGTCTTATATGAAAGGCATAGTTTTAGCTGGTGGAAGTGGAACGCGTCTTTATCCGATCACGCGTGGTATTTCTAAGCAATTGATCCCAGTATATGACAAACCAATGATCTATTATCCGCTGTCAACCCTGATGTTGGCAGGGATCAGAGATATTTTATTGATCTCGACCCCAGAGTACACACCATTATTTAAAGATCTTTTAGGTGATGGGTCCGATTTTGGAATAAATCTTTCCTATAAAGTTCAAGAACGACCAAATGGATTGGCGGAAGCCTTCATTTTAGGTAAGGATTTTATTGGTGATGACTCGGTCTGCCTAATTTTAGGCGATAATATTTATTATGGCAGTGGGTTGAGTCAACTATTAAGAGAAGCTACTAAAAAGAAGCAAGGAGCAACAGTTTTTGGTTATCACGTAACTGATCCTGAGCGCTTTGGTGTAGTAGAATTTGACAAAGACCATCGTGCTTTATCGATCGAAGAAAAGCCTGCTGAGCCTAAGAGTAATTATGCAGTCACAGGGCTTTATTTCTACGATAATGATGTTGTTTCGATTGCTACGGGCTTGAAACCATCAGCGCGAGGAGAGTTGGAGATCACTGACATCAACAAAGAATATCTAAAACGTGGTGATCTAGATGTTAAGCTCATGGGACGTGGTTATGCATGGCTCGATACTGGAACGCATGATTCGATGTTAGAAGCTTCAAGTTTTATCGCTACGATCCAAAAGCGCCAGAATTTAAAAGTTGCTAGCTTAGAAGAGATCGCATATCGCCAGGGGTGGATCTCCAAAGAACGCTTGATAGAATTAGCACAACCAATGAAGAAAAACGACTATGGGCAATATTTATTGCGTTTAGTCAATGAAGATTAAGTAGGAGTAGTTAAACATGGTTAAAGTTATCGATACAAAGTTACAAGATGCTAAGATCATCGAGACCGATGTTTTTGGTGATCATCGTGGTTTTTTCACGGAAACATATACAAAGCAAAAATTTGTCGAAGCCGGGATCAATTTTGATTTCACTCAAGACAACCAGTCACTTTCAGTTGAACCAGGTGTCTTAAGAGGCTTGCATTATCAACGTGCACCTTATGCTCAAACTAAATTATTACGGGCCGTTACAGGTGTCATCTATGATGTGATCGTTGATGTTCGTAAGGGCTCACCTACATATGGTCAATGGCAAGGCTTTATCTTAAGTGAATACAACCACCGCCAATTATTAGTCCCAAAGGGTTTTGCTCATGGTTTTGTGACTTTGACCCCAAATGTAAATGTTGCTTACAAAGTTGATGGCTACTACAATCCAGAAGCTGATGGGGGGATCGCATTTGATGATCCAGATCTAGGGATCGACTGGCCAATGCCGATCGAACATTTGATCTTATCGGATAAAGATAAAAAACATCCACGTTTAAAAGACGCTGATCTAAACTTTACTTACGGAAAGGACTAACCTGATGAAAAACTTACTTGTAACAGGCGGTGCCGGTTTTATCGGTAGTAACTTTGTCCGCTACATGCTCGAAAAATATCCTGAATATAAGATCGTTAACTTAGATCTATTGACCTATGCTGGTAATATTCATAATTTAGATGATCTAAAGGACAACCCTAATCATGTCTTTGTTCACGGCAATATTACAAACCGTGAATTGGTCGAACATTTAGTTAAAGAACACGATATCGATACGATCGTAAACTTTGCGGCTGAAAGTCATGTTGACCGTTCGATCTTGCATCCAGAAGTTTTTGTAGAAACAAATGTGCAAGGGACATTGGCACTCTTGCACGTAGCTAAGACAATGGGCTTAGAAAAATATTTGCAAGTTTCGACTGATGAAGTTTATGGTACTTTAGGTAAGGAAGGATACTTCAGTGAAACGACACCATTAGCACCTAACTCACCATATTCAGCAAGTAAAGCCTCTGCTGATCTGTTAGTTCGTGCTTACTATGAAACTTATGGTCTGAATGTGAATATCACACGCTGTTCAAACAACTACGGGCCATACCAATTCCCTGAAAAGTTGATCCCGTTGATGACATCAAATGGGATGGATGGCAAGAAATTACCGATCTATGGGGATGGTAAAAATATCCGCGATTGGCTTCATGTCTACGATCACTGCCAAGCGATCGACCTTGTTTTACATAAGGGTCGCAAGGGTGAAGTTTATAATGTCGGGGGACATAATGAACGGACCAATAATGAGATCGTACACTTGATCGTTGAACAACTTGGTTTAGGAGAAGAGGCAATTGAATATGTTGCTGATCGTTTGGGACACGATCGTCGTTATGCGATCGATCCAACAAAGATCGAAACTGAACTCGGTTGGAAGCCAAAATATACTTTTGATACAGGTATCGTTGAAACTGTTGATTGGTATTTAAACAACGAAGAATGGTGGCGCCCACTAAAAGAACGTGCAGCCTTGAATTAAAAAATAAGCAATAAGGGGTTGGTGTTATTTAGTTACATCAACTTCTTATTCAGTAAGGACAGAAAGTTAAAATTTAGGAGATAAAATAAGATGAAAATTTTGATCACTGGTGGCAATGGACAATTAGGTCAAGAATTACAATATTTATTGGATGAGCGTGGGATCGCTTATGATGCAGCTGATGTCGATGTGTTGGACATCACTGATGAAGCCAAAGTTGATACGTACTTTGCTAAAAACCGTCCTGAGATCGTGTATCACTGTGCAGCATATACAGCGGTTGATAAAGCTGAAGGTGAAGGTAAAAAAGTAAATGAATTAGTCAATGCAGTTGGCTCAGAGATCATGGCCAAGGCTTGCAAAAAATATGATGCTTTGATGGTCTATGTCAGCACCGATTATGTTTTTGATGGTTTACGAACAGAAGGCGAATATATGCCAGATGATCCTAAAGGCCCACGTAATGAATATGGTCGGACTAAGCTATTAGGTGAACAAGCGATCGAAAAATACTGTGATAAGTATTATATCGTCCGAACAGCTTGGGTCTATGGTAAATGGGGCCACAACTTTGTTTACACGATGTTGAACTTAGCTAAAAATCATGATCGTTTGACTGTGGTCTCAGATCAGATCGGGCGTCCAACTTGGACCCGGACATTAGCTGAATTTTTGACTTATCTAGTTGATAACAACATCGAATACGGTATTTATCAATGCAGTAATGATGGTCAATGCTCATGGTATGAGTTTGCTAAAGAGATCTTAAAAGACAAAGATGTTGAAGTTGTTCCAGTATCTTCTGATGAATATCCGACCGCTGCTTTTAGACCACCATATTCAGTGATGCATTTGGCTAAAGAAACCGGCTTTGAATTTCCAATGTGGCAAGATGCATTAGCTGAATTTATGAAACAGATCGAAGAATAAAGGATTAAGAATTGTGACAACAGAAGTATATGTAATTTCTCATAAAGAATATAAGATGCCACAAGATAAGATCTATTGCCCACTTCAAGTTGGTAAAGCGCCTCAGATCACGGGTTATTTACGTGATGATTCTGGGGAAAATATCGCTTCAAAAAACCCAAACTATTGTGAACTTACGGGGCAATATTGGGCCTGGAAGAATCGCCAAGCTGACGTAAAAGGCTTAGTTCATTATCGGCGTTTATTTACTAATGGTCAAAACCCATATGGTAGTAAAGAAAGTAAATATAATAAGTTGTTGGATGAAGAAACTTTAGCTACTTTATTACAACAATACGATCTGATTTTACCTAAAAAAAGAAATTATTATATTGAAACTTTATGGAGCCATTATGAACACTCCCATAATATCAAAGGGCTAGAAGTTACACGCGAAGTGATCGCAGAAAAATATCCCGCTTATTTATCAGCGTTTGAGCAAGTCATGAAACGTAAAAAAGCACATATGTTTAACATGATGATCGCTAAAAGTGAGATTTTTGATGAGTATTCGGCGTGGTTATTTGATATTTTATTTGAAGTTGAAAAACGAGTAGATATTTCAGACTATTCACCGTCTGAAGCACGAATTTTTGGATATATCAGTGAGTTGTTATTGGATGTTTGGATCGAAGTAACTCGACCTAAGTATTGTGAGTTACCGGTAGCGTTTATTGAGGGACAAAATTATCTTGTAAAAGGCGCTAATATGATCCAACGGAAATTGACAGGTAAATATGAATGATTAAATTACTTAAAGAATTAAAAGTAAGTACGAAATCGTTAAGAATAGTACGTGCGTTGCATAATAAAACTGATAATTTAAAGGTAAGAAAAGTTATTGATATACTATTTATTCTATGTGGTCTACTAAAACTTGCGATTCGGAAAAAGAAACAGTTTAAACCTGAATTATTGGAAAAAATTGCTATAGTCGGAATCGTGAAAAATGAAGGACCATATCTGAAAGAATGGATCGAATATCATAAGTTATTAGGGGTATCTAAGTTTTATATCTACGATAATGCAAGTACTGATAATACAGCAGATATTCTAAAAGAATTCATAGAGGATGGTTCTTTAAGATATCAGTATGTTTCTGGAGTAGCTCACCAAATGGATGTTTATAATGCTGCTCTAGAGATAGCACGTAAAAACGAGGAGTATCTATTGTTTTTAGATGCTGATGAATTTGTTTTTTTACAAAATAATTCAGCCAATCTACTTGAGTCCATACAGAAAATTTTTAGGAAAGATTCTCATATTGGTGGTATTGCCATAAATTGGTTAGTTTTTGGGTCAGCTAACCATAAAGAAAAGCCTAAAGGATTAGTGACCCAAAATTATTTTTTTAGAAGTAAAGAAGATTTTGAATTCAACGTACATGTAAAAACAATCTGTGATCCAAGAAAAGTTGCAGGCGTGTTAAATCCACATTATCCTGAGTATTTATTTAATTATTATGCTGTAGATCAAAGATTTAATAAAGTATTTGGGGCATTTAATAGAGGTGGTATCAATCAAAATATCAGAATAAACCATTATTTTACAAAATCTAGGGAAGAATTTATCTTAAAACGGAATCGTGGAATGGCAGATAGTAACCGAGTCAGAGATCCAAAAGAATTTGAAATACATGATAAAAATGATGTATATGATGATTCAATGAAACGGTATAAAAAAGATTTAGAAAGGAGATGTGATTTTGAAGGATAGCGCAAAAATTTGTGCAGGTATTGTTTTGTATAATCCAGAGCTTGAATTATTGCAAAAGAATGTAGATGCTTTATTGGAGCAATCAATAAAGCAGATTTTCTTATATGATAATAATTCAAAAAATGCAGTTGAAATTGCTAAATTTTTCAGAGATTATGATAAGGTCGAATACCTATGTAATGATGAAAATAAAGGGATTGCTTATGCACTTAATCAATTAATTGATTATGCGGACAAAAAGGGATATGACTGGTGTCTAACGATGGATCAAGATTCAGTTTGTGCGACAAATATGATTGAAGAATACACTAAATATCTTGATTATCCTAAGGTAGCGTTAATATGTCCATTTGTTCTAAACAATGGAAAATTTACATTAACAGAGTTCGAAAAGCTACGATTAGATAATGTTACTGAACTCAAAGACCCGATCGATTGCATTACTTCTGCTTGTTTAAATAATGTAAAAATTGTGAAGGAAGTAGGTGGCTATACCGAAAAACTATTTATTGATTTTGTTGATACAGATTTAAATTGCAAGGTGCTAGAGAACAATTATAAGATATTAAGAATAAATACTACTTATTTAGTTCAGCAAATGGGGAATGCACATAAAGTACCATTTTTTGAATTATTACAAAAAATGACCAAAAAAGATGTATTTAGACGAATGAAAGTTGCAAATGTGTATACAGATCAGCGATTATATTACTCTGCTAGAAATAGTCGTTATGTTCGTAATACGTATAAGAATCATGGCAAGCGTACCGGCATAGTTTTTATGTTTGCTTATTATTGTTATTTTACATTAGTTTATCCAATGGATAGAAGTAGAATAAAGATGTGGTTGTCCATTATAAAGGGACATCGAGATTATAAAAAGCTTGACTGAGGATTTAGAGATGATATTATTAGGTCTTTTTATTTTTCTAGTAATTGTAGGCTTCTTTTTAAGAGAAAATGTATTTTTTAATTTGTTAGAGATACTTGTACTGGTGGTAACTGTTGGAATTAGCATAAATATAGCTGATTTTGCAGCATATAACTCAGTATATCAATATATAGGGGCAGGGAACTTTTATCCTAATACGGGGGTTGGTTGGTGGTTTCTTTGTAAGTTGGGAAATATGGCAGGTATGACCTATGGGCAATTTAAAATGGCTATTCTTTTACTAGGTTTACTACTAATTAGATCAACTATCAAATATTTTACTAGTAATCAAAATTATATTTGGAGTCTATATATAATTTATCCCGCAATAACGGATCTGATCCAGATACGTTTTTTTATGGGGATAGCAATAATTATTTGGGCTATTAAATATTTGTTAAGAGATACAACTAAGGGATATTTTATATATTGCATGCTAGTTATAATCGCAGGACAAATTCATAACTCTGCATATTTTTATATATTTTTTATTTTTTGGAAAATAGTGATAAAAAATATAAGAGTTACAATAACTATGTTAACTGTCTTTTTGGGTATTTGCTTTGCTGAAAAAAGTATTCTTGTAAACATCATTAGCCAATTTGGTACAGGACAAGAAAATGAGTTTTATTTGAATAATACATTATATCAGCCAACTGTATCTCAAACTATATTTTTTAGTTTAATGAATGCGATGTTCATTGTGAGTGCTTTTTATATAAGGAAAAGTGTAATTTTAGAAAATCAATATGATCTGATACCTAAAGTTGAAAAAAATTATTTGGATTTCATATTAGCTGTTGATATTATGGCAATAGTAATTATTTCAATGGCAATGTTCTCCTTTACATTTTTTAGATTACAAAAACCACTTTGGATATTAAACTTTATTGATGTAGCAATTTATATGGCATATGTTAAAAAAGGAAAAGTAAGCCCAGGAATTATTATTACAATATATGCTATTTTAGGGATTATTGCGCTAATTGGAACAGAAAACTTAGCCTTGCATGATTTTTTTGGTATTCAAATATAGATAAATGGGAGACGTACAATATGAAGGTAGCTATTTTGATGTCAACGTATAATGGAGGAGAGTACCTACAGGATCAAATAGACTCTATAAAAAATCAAAGTGAGCTTAATTGGAATCTCTATATTAGAGATGATGGTTCGAATGATAATACTGAAGCTATAATAAAAAAGAATCTAGCTTATGATAGCAGGATCGAATATATGGCGGATAAAGAACAAAATCTTGGACCTAAACGTTCTTTTTTCAAAATGCTAAAAGAAATTGATGCTGATTATTATTTTTTCTGCGATCAAGATGATGTATGGAAAGAAGACAAAATTGATATAATGTTGTCATTTATCAAAGAAAAAGAAAATGGTCAACCTGTTTTGGTATATTCTAGTTTGGAGTGTGTCGATGAGGAATTAAATAGAATTAATAACGACTTTGAAGAGTTAATGGGAAAGTTAAACAACGCTAAAGATCGCTTTATTGGAAACGATATGCCGGGAGTGACTATGCTGTTCAATAAAAAAGTCAAGGACCTCTTTATGAAAACCACTAAATATGATGACATTGAGATGCATGATTGGTGGATAGCATTACTAGCAGCTAACTTTGGTAAAATTTATTTTATCGATCAAAAGCTTGTTTTATATCGCCAGCATGGAAGCAATACAGTCGGTGCTGGACACAATGGTGGAATAGTGAAAAAATTTTTCCATACAGATATTTTAAAACGACAAGAAAAATTAGTAAATGTTTCTTATAGACAGGCCAAAACTTTTTTTGAACAGTATGAGCAACAATTAGATAGTAGGAAACACAATTTACTTTTGGAGTTAGTAAATTGTGAATATAAAGGATTTCTTGCAAGGAGAAAGTTCTTTAAAACATATGATTTGCAAGGAACGAGTCCACTGAGAACTGTGGTCTACAGGTACCTATTCATTTTTAGATTGAAGAGAATTTTGAGTACAAGTTACCGCTAGTAGGATCTAAAGGTATAAGGAGGAAAAAAAGTGAACGAAATTAATAAACAGCAATTCAATATTGATATTCCACAAATTCTTAACGTGGTGAAGAAATATTGGAGAGCTTTAATTACTTGTGGTGTTATAGGAATGTTATTAGCTTTGTTAATTGCATTTTTCTTTATTACACCTAAATATAGTTCTAGTGTTGATCTTTTGGTAAACCAAAAAGCAGATACAACGCAAGCGCAATTTACAGCACAGCAAGCTGATTTGCAAGCTATCAATACGTATAAGGATGTTTTGAAAAAATCAGTTATTCTAGAACCAGTATTGAAAGAAATCAGGGAACGAGATAACTACCAAGGATCTCTTGCAACACTTCAAGGTGCAATATCAATTTCAAATGAAGCTAATTCACAAGTTGTTAGTGTTACAGTAACTGATGCTAACGCTTATGTAGCTACTGATATTGCTAACACGATTGGAAAAGTTTTTACTCAAAAGATTAAAAAGATTATGCAAGTTAATAATGTGACTGTAGTAAATAAAGCGACAGTTAATACTACACCTGTTTCACCTAACAAAAAATTATTTGCTATTATTGGATTGCTTTTGGGAATAAGTTTAGGGGTTATTTGGGCAATTGTTAAGGAAATTACTGATACGACTGTTAAGGAAATTGATTTATTAACTAATGAACTAGGTCTGACTGATTTGGGTGTTGTTTATCATATCAGTGATAATAATAAAAGGTTTAGAATCGTTAATGTCGAAGATGACTCTAATGAAGATGAACCTAACAATGATATAAGACGAGTATAAGGAGAAAAAAATGCTTTTTTGGAATAAAAAGAAACATTTGGAAACAAACAGTATGGACAATGGAGTTAATTTGATCACTGTTTCGTTACCCAAATCTGTAAATACAGAACAGTTTAATACGATAAGAACTAATATTGAATTTTCAAGTATTGATAAAGAGAGAAAGTCTTTAATGTTTACCTCTTCAATGGCCTCAGAAGGTAAATCAACGGTGGCTGCTAATACGGCTGTTGCTTTTGCACGACAAGGAAAGAAAGTTTTATTGGTGGATGCGGATCTAAGAAGACCGACTATCAATGCTACTTTTAACATACAAAATCCAGTAGGATTAACAAATTTCTTAACCGAAAAAAATTTGAATATCAATGATGCGATTTATCGTACTTCGATTAAAAATCTATATGTTATGCCTAGTGGTCCAATTCCTCCTAATCCATCTGAGTTGATTGGCTCAAAAAAAATGTCACGTGTAGTTGAGGCATTGGATAGTGCTTTTGATTTAGTTATTTATGATGCGCCACCTGTTTTATCAGTGACTGATGCCCAAATTTTATCAACTAAGGTAGATGGTACTATTTTAGTTGTACGTGAAAACAAAACTGAAAAAGTTTTAGTTAAACAAGCAGTGAGATTGATCCAACACGTAAATGGGGAAATATTGGGCGTGGTTTTAAATGATGTTCGTGGTGAAGGATCTGGATATTATGGTTATTATGGCTAGGGAGAAATTGTAAAAGACCATATAGAGCAGTTAATATGCAGTGGATCATCTACTCAGGTTGGAGTAAATGAAGTAATACCAAATTATATGTGTAGTTTGATCGTAATAACTATCACAGTTTCATAAATGTTATTAAGTAAGATAGTATTTGATTGACTAGAGAGGAATAGTAATGAATTTTGAAAAGATAGTAGATTTACATTGTCATATATTACCAGGAATTGATGACGGCTCACAAAATTTGGAAGACTCACTAAAGTTAGCTGAGGAAGCTGTACAAGACGGTGTGACGCATATTCTTGCGACCCCACATCATTTAGATAATAGATACGTTAACCACCGAAGAGATGTTGAAAATTTAGTAAAAGATTTTCAACTAGAACTAGATGATCGTCAAATACCTTTAAAAATTTTTCCCAGTCAAGAGGTCCATATAAATGGGGAACTAATACAGAAGTATGATGATCTTTTGGGTGTAGATCTCAAAAAAAAATATATGTTATTGGAATTTCCACACAGTAGTGTTCCAGCATATACAGAAAAGATAATTTTCGAATTATTGAAATTGGGTACAACGCCCATTATTGTCCATCCCGAAAGAAATAAAGCAATTCAAAATAAAACAGATATTTTATATAAATTTATTCAACAAGGTGCTTTGGCTCAAGTTACAGCGACAAGTTATATTGGCGGATTTGGTAATGATGTTGCCTCGTTATCGCGAAAATTAGTTGAACATGGCCTTGTTCAAATCGTAGCATCTGACGCTCATACTATGAAAAACAGAAATTTTGTATTAAGTGAAGCCTTATTGCAAATAGGGCAAGATTTTGGTGAACAAAAAGCGATGCAATTTGAGCAGAATGCGGAAGATTTGATCAATGGTGCGAATGTTATAGCATCTAATTATAGAAAAATTGAAAAAAAGAAACGGTTCTTTTTCTTCTGATCGTTATATTCTTAGGAGGAGTTTTGGTGTGAATGTTAGGGAAAAAGAGACTAAAATTTACTTAGATAAAGATAGAGTCCAGTCACGATGTTTTTATATTTTTACCAAAAGAGTGTTAGACATTATATTTAGTGTGATTGGTTTAATAGTATTAACACCAATCTTTTTAATTGTTTCGCTTTGGATCAAACTATGTGATAATGGACCGGTATTTTATATACAGGAACGCGTAGGGTTGAACGGGAAAAAGTTTAATATTTACAAGTTTAGGTCCATGTACGTCAATGCTGATTTATTACTTGAAAAACTTAAACAAAAGAATGAAGTTCAAGGGCCGATGTTTAAAATGAAACATGATCCACGTATTACCTCGGTTGGCAGATTTATTCGTAAGACTAGTATTGATGAATTGCCACAGTTAGTTAATGTACTAAAAGGTGATATGAGTCTAGTTGGCCCTAGACCTCCACTACCAGATGAAGTTAAGCAGTATAGCGAGTATGACTTACAACGTCTTTGGGTCGTACCAGGTTGTACAGGTCTATGGCAAGCAACTGAACGAAATAATGTGGGTTTTGATGAAATGGTTGATTTAGATTTGGCTTATATTCAAAAAAGAAGTCTGATTTTTGATTTAAAAATAATTTTATTGACGATAGGGGTTATTTTTAATCCGAATGACGCTTATTAGTATTATAATAAAATTGTTAATGTATTATAATTAGTGAGAAGACTATTGAGCTAATATGTATCTGAGAGGTAAGATAGAATGTCAGAAAATAATTCAGTGAAAAGAGCTGCACTGATAAATGCTGCAGGAAAGTATTCAAAAGTGCTAATAGCTATAATTATTAATTCGATATTGGCTCGAATATTATCTGCAGATGACTATGGTGTGGTAGCAGTAATTACAGTGTTTTCTACATTTTTTGCTACTTTTTCAGATATGGGATTTGGACCAGCTATTATACAGAATAAGAATTTAACAACTAAAGATATAGATAATATATATTCATTTACAGTATATTTATCTTTTATATTGATGATATTATTTATTGGGAGTTCTTATCCAATATCTATATTTTATGAAAATAAAGCATATATTTGGTTAGGAATATTACTGAGTTTTTCACTTCTGTTTGACTCACTTAATATGGTGCCCAATGGAATTTTAAATAGGGATAAAAGATTTATATTAATTTCAATTAGAATAATTATTGTTTATAGTATATCAGCTAGTTTGACGGTCGTCTTAGCATTGCTGGGGTTTCGGTACTATGCGTTAGCAATTCAGTCGATTACAACTGCTTTTATGACATTTACTTGGAATTATATTACTACTAGACCTAAATTTAATGTGAGATTTAAATTCAGTAGTATAAAAAAGGTGTTAAATTATTCAAGTTATCAGTTTGCATTCAATATGGTTAATTATTTTTCTAAAAATTTAGATAATCTATTAACGGGTAAATTTATGGGGGATGCAAATCTGGGTTACTATAATAAGGCTTATACTTTAATGCTGTACCCTGTTGATAATCTAACAGGTGTTGTTACCCCCGTATTACATCCCATTTTAGCGGATTATCAACGAGAGATAAAGATAATATACGATAAATATATTCGTATATTCAAAATATTATTTTGTATTGGAAATTTTGTGGCCCCATTTTGTTATTTGGCAGCAACAGAAATCATTTATATAATGTATGGTGCAAATTGGAATAAATCAGTAATTTGTTTCCAAGTACTTTCCTTAGCTATTATCCCGCAAATGTTAAATGCTATTTCGGGTGGTGTTTTTCAAGCTATAGGTGATACTAGATTATTGTTTTTAAATGGTTGTATCAATACAATTATTACTGTTATAGGAATTTTAGTAGGGATATTCTACGGTAAATCCATATTGATGCTATCTGTATGTATAGCGATCGCATATATTATACAATTGATCACAACAAGTTATATTTTGATCAAAGTGGGATTTGAATATAGAATAAGGGAATTTTTTGAGTATATTAAACACGAACTTATTATACTAGTAGGGATGATAATTGCTGTGGTGATATATAAATTTGCATTTACAAATATATTATTGTCATTTACAGTTAAGTTCTTATATCTTGGGGCTATTTATATAATTCTATTATTTGTTACAAGAGAATATAAATTGTTTGTATCGTTTATTAAAAGATAAACAGGTTTTATCATTGTGAGGTATAAAGTACTATGGGAAAGAGAATTGTTTGGTTGGATTTTGCAAAGGGTGCTACGATATTTTTAGTGGTGTTAGGTCACGTATTAGCGGCTATTTTTAATAATCTTGTTGTCGAGAGCAGTCTAGGGACGGTAGTTTTTAAATTTATAATGTATTTGGTTTTTTTGGCGATTATGCCTATTTTCTTTGCGTTAAGTGGCTATTTATATCAAAATACTCAAAATTTTGAAATTTATAGAAAAATGCTTTTAAGAAAATTGATTTCATTAGGTATTCCGTATATAGTGTTTAGTATTTTACTGGTATTATTAGCTACATTTTTTAAGCTGAATATTGCAGGTGTTTCCAGCTTAAAAGATATTATATATATCGGTGTTAGGCCAATCGCCTACCTTTGGTTTCTACAGTCTTTATTTTTAGTGTTTATGCTAGTTGGGGCACTATCATTATTAAAGATAAAAAATAGTCTACAGGTCATTATTTTATTGTGTGGCACTCTTATAGGTGAATTTATATCAGATAAACAATTTTACTTTTATGTATTCCAAACATTTTCTTGGGTACTTTGTTTTTATTTAGGATATTTAATCAAGTGCAATAAAAATTTACTTAGTAGGAAAAATGCATTAATAAGTGTCGGTTGTATAGTTGTTTCTATAATTTGGCAAATTAATACTGATCCTCAGTGGTATTTGCGCGGGGATTTTTTCACCTTTGAGAATACCATAGGTAAACTTGCTAGTATTTTCGTTTTTATGTATATATATCATAAAGTTTCTGGTAGTAATAAAGTGTCTCAGCGATTCAGTAGTTACGGCCGAGTATCACTGATAATTTATTTAGTTCATGTTCCGTTAATATCTATAATGAGGAAAACATTGATGACAGCAGGAATTACCAATGTAACAGTGATTTTTTGTGTTTGCTTTGTGGGAAGTTGGTACTTGAGTATTTTTTCCAGCTGGATAGTAGAAAAATTTAAACCGTTAGATTTTATTTTTTATCCACTAAGATATATAAATATAGATAAATTTTATAGTCGGCATCTATCCTAACGATCAGCTCCTAGTTTTGGGGAGCTTTTTTTGTATTCTTCCAAAAAAATTGCTATCTTCAACAAAAAACTTCGCGATAATGGTTAAAAATATTTTAAGGGTAATTTTTGATATTGCGTTTTCATTATTAGCATAGTATCATTTAAATATAAATAAATTAACTTAACAGGTTGCATAGTTAGTTTATATAATATATATCCTCTATTTCCCCGTGTTTGTCGCTGGTTCCGATGGCTGGGGATTTTTTAGTTACGCTATGATAGCAGTGTTACAGAGCGTTTTTTTCTAATTATTTTAACCTAACTTTTGAAAAATGTGAGCGGTCCAATTTTTTTAATGAGCCGTTTCTAATCACAAGGAAGAGGCTGTGACATAAGTCCCCAAAAAACGGTCGTAAATGGACTGGCACTATGTCCCGTCAAGTATACAGATCAAATAGATAAAAATTTTAGGCGGCTTGGTTGCGGAATTGTTCCGCGGTCAAGCCGTTTTTGCTTGTGTAAGCGCGTTTGGTATTAAAGTATTCAATGGCTCCTTTGACGAGTTGTTCTAGCTCTGCTAGCGTCTTAGGACGAGGGTGTTTGTTAATCCAGATTAGCTTGAAGTCATTCCACCAACGCTCTATGGGTGAGTTTTCCCAAGGATGACCGGGGTGCGACATACTATGAATACAATTTTTAGAGGCTAAGTAGTCGTTGAACATACTTGAGCAGTAAGCTGACCCGCGGTCAGTATGGATCATTGGTTGCGCATCAGGTTCAACCGTAAAAGCACGATTAAAGGTTTCAATTACTGCTGATGAAGTTTCTGTGTCTGAAATATTGTAGCTTAAAGCGTAACGACCATATAAATCTAAAATAACGTGTACTCGTACTTTATGAAGTGTGTGTTCGCCGTAGGCTACTTCCGTTGTGTCGGTAACCCACACTTCATTTTTAGTTTCACGGTCGAATTGTCCCTGCAATAAGTTGTCATTGATGTATTCTTCATGGCGTTGAATTCGATTGCGCTTCTTCTTCCTAATATTTGCTCTAATTCCATGCTTACGCATGCAGTTAGTTATTCGTTTTAATCCAGCGGTAAAGCTTAAACGGTTTTCAAAGCTTAACTGTGTAGTCATCGCTAAATATCCCAGCGTCCAATTATGTTCTTCTTCTAACTCTACAATCGCTTCAAGTAACTCTGCTTGCTCATTATGATATTGACTTGGCTTTCGATTGAGCCATTTGTAATAACCATCTCGCGAAGAATCAGCTATTTTACACAACTGGCTAATTGACCATCCATTTTCTTGATTTAGTTCTTTGATGGCTTGGTACCGGAGTCCTTTTCCACCTCCCGATTGCGTATTTCTGTTAATTTTTTTGCGAATGCAATCTCCATCTCTTGCTTTTCTAGCTGAGCCCTTAATAAGCGATTCTCTGCCTTGAGTCGGTCAACTTCCGTCCACTTCTCTTCTGGCTTAGCTTTGCCTCGGCGATCACGAAGTGATTCTGGGTCATTACCGCTTTTGCGATACTTTTGATACCAGCCATAAACTTGTTGGTAACTAATATGGTATTTTTCAACTGCCCAATTGTAGTTCACATCATGCTTAATCAACTCTTCAATGATAGTAAGTCGTTCTTCAAAGTCAGTCTTTCGTCCACTCATTTTTGAATCTCGCTTTCTTGGCGTATAGGCCTTTAAGTTAGATTCATTATACTGCATAATCCAATCTGATAGTTGTGTTTTGGACTTTAGCCCATGCTTGATCGCGAATATTTCAAGCGACGCGTCTGATTTTTGATACTGTTGGACCAAAGATAATTTAAATTCCTTTGAATATCTATGATTATTGTGAGTAGATCGTAAGCCATCAATGCCCTGATATTCATATAGATACCCCCAAGTTCTAATAGTTTTCTTGCCCACTGCATACTTTTTAGCCACCTCACTAATATTAGAACGGGTTAGTTCATTTAGTATAGCTAATTTTTGTTCTGCACTGTATTTTGATTTTCTAGACATATAAAATACCCTCCAAGTATAAGATGAATTTTCTATTTCATCTGTATACTTAGAGGGCATTATAGCCACTTTAAAAATTGTTCATTTACGACCGTTTTTGTATACTATAAATAAAAAAGGACATCAGAACTCCCCTGATGCCCTATAGTCTACCCCCCTCAAAAAAGAAAGGAGATAAACCCATGCATAGTAATTATAACATAAATCAACTCAGTTTGAACATGGCGACCTTCTATGAACCTGAAAAAAATCATCAAGCACACTACATACACCATTTAGTCGAATCTATTGATTTTGATGACTCTTATACCTTTGGGCGTCCTTTCGAATATGAACCTCGGGTCTTACTCAAGTTAGTTCTTTTGGCATATAGTTATGGTATTTTTTCTTGTCGAAAGATCGAACGTTTTGCTCGGGAAAACGTTGTTGCCATGTGGTTGACTCAGGAAGCCCAACCTACTTATCGTACTATTGCTCGCTTTGTTGTCTCTGATACTATTGAGATGATGCTAAAAAGTTCGTTTTCTGAATTTAGAGAATATTTGCGAAAAAATGGGCTCATTGATGAGGCTGTGTTTATTGATGGTACTAAGATTCTTGCTAACGCAAATAAATACTCGTTTGTTTGGAAGAAAAATACTATTCGCTATGATGATTTAAATCGACAAAAAGCTAAAAAGTTATTGAAAGAGATCAAAGAATCGATCGTCAATATTGATTTTGCTGATGATCTGACTGTTGATCAACTTGATGAGATATGTGCCCGATTGGAACAACGAATTGAATATTTGAATGAAAAAGTCGAAGAGACTAAGAAGATCTCCCCTAATCCTGCGAAGCAGGAACGACGGACGGCCAAGAAATACTTAAAACAAACACGCGAGCGCAAACAGAAAAACTCTAAATATGCTGAACAGTTTGCCATCGTTGGCGAGCGAAACAGCTATTCTAAAACTGATAATGACGCCACTTTTATGCGTATGAAAGAAGATCCAATGAAAAATGGTCAAACCAAACCTGGCTATAATCTCCAAGTCGCTGCTAATAATCAATTTGCTTTGGACTACACCCTCGCACCTAATCCGACTGATATGCGTACTTTGATCCCATTTTTAGAAAAGATGGATGCAGATGTTATTCAAGGTCCGATAGTTGCTGATGCTGGTTATAGATCTGAACCTAACTATGAATTTATCGAAGATAAATTCGGAGTGTTTGATTACCTTATTCCATATAATACGATGTTAAAGGAAGAAACCAAACGTTGGAGATCAGATGAGCGCAAAGTGATGAATTGGCATTATAACGCTGAAGATGATTACTATATAGATCCAAAGAATGTTCGTTTTAACTTTAAACGCTATGCATATCGCCATGATACATATGGTTATAAACGAAATTTTAAAGTATATGAAGCTGAAAAATTCGATGAAGATCGTAAAGAAGATCCAAATGCATTGACCAAAAAAGGAAACGTCAGAAAGATCTATATCAATCCACAATGGGAATATTTCAAGGGGAAAGTAAAAACAAACCTTTCAAATACTGAAAAAAATAAGATCTATCGTAGAAGAAAGTATGAGATCGAACCTATTTTCGGTAATTTGAAGGCTTATTTGGGTTTTACTAGATTTACCGTACGAAGTAAGAAAAAGGTAAATCGACAAATGGGGATAGCGTTAATGGCATTGAACATGTGGAAAATGTCCACTAGTAGTTCAAAAATATCACCAAATAATAAAAACAAAAAGAAGACCATCCGAATTTTTCAAAATTTTCAAAAAATTCGAATGGTCTTCTTTAAAGATAGAGACTTATGTCACAGCCTCTTTTACTAAATTAGTTATTTTGTAATATCGCCACCGACATATTTTTTAGAGATCTCTTTTAATTTGCCATCTTTGCGGAGCTTATCGAGCGCCTTATCAACGCTCTTTTGTAATGCTTTATCTTTTTTAGACATCAAAGCACCGATCTTGGCTGGATCTTCTTCTTTGGAAACATCAGTTGCTTTAAAATCTTTAGTTGAGTGGTCTTTTTTGTAGGCATACCAAGCAGACATCGAGTTGATCGCACCTTTTGCACGGTCTTGTTTGATCAGGTCAAGCGAAGTGGTAAAGTCAGAAGATGGAACGACTGTTGCTTTATATTTTTTAGCGATGAGCGCATTGTCAGTCCCAGTCCCAGCTGCGATCTTTTGCCCCTTGATCTGTTTTAACTTAGTCAGATCAGTTCCTTTTTTGGTGATCAAAGCAAAGTGTGAGTAGATATAAGGCTTAGAAAAGAGGTATTTTTCTTTCCGTTCTTTGGTGATCGTTACGTTGTTTAAAACAACATCATATTTACCCGTATCAAGACCTGCGATCAAGCCATCCCACTTAGTAGGAACAAATTTAGCTTTGAGCCCCATTTCCTTGGCGAGTTGTTTACCTAATTCGACTTCAAAGCCAGTCAATTTGCCGTCCTTACGGTAAGAATAGGGAGCAAAAGTTCCTTCTAATCCAATGGTCAAAGTCCCTTTTTCCTTTAATTCTTTAGTTGTTTGTGCCGGAAGCTTTTCAGCCGCTGAAATGTGTTGGGGCTTTACGGCGTTCAAGGCAAAAGTCAAACCTAGGACACCTGCGACAGCTAAGATATTTTTAAATGTTTTTTTCATGATAAAGTCCTTTCGTTAATTCAAGTTATCTAATGTCATAGCACTGATGAATTCCTTGATCCGTGGATCTTTTGAATTGAAAAAGTCATCTTTTGACCCTGAGAAATTGATCTGCCCGTCTTCGATAAAGAGGACCTTATCGGCAACGTGGCGCGCAAATTCTAGGTTATGGGTCACGATGATCAGTGACTGCTTTTCGGATGCTAATTCTAAGAGCACTTTTAAAACTTCGAGCTCTAATTCAGGGTCAAGCGCACTAGTTGGCTCATCTAAGAGAATATAACGCGGGCGCATCGCTAGTGAACGTGCGATCGCAACGCGTTGGGCTTGACCACCGGATAGTTGGTTAGGATAGGCCGTAGCTTTTTGTTTGAGTCCGACTTTATCCAATAGTTCTAAAGCGCGTCTTTTAGCGGTCTGTTTATCTTCTTTTAAGACGTGGACTGGTCCTTCCATGACGTTTTTTAAGACCGTCAAATGTGGAAAGAGGTTATAGTCCTGAAAGACCATTTCCGTTTTTTGGCGAACGGCTAAGATCTCTTTTTTAGTGATCTTTTTGGCAAAATCAAGCTCGATCCCATCACAATCATAGGTTCCGCTCTCAGGTCGTTCAAGTAAGTTCAATGAACGTAATAGTGTCGATTTACCTGAGCCAGAGGGCCCCACCAAGACCGTCGTTTCGTGGTCGTTAAATTCAGTTGTGATATTTTTGAGCACCGTTTGTGTGCCAAAAGTTTTAGTTACATCTTTTAGTCTCAACATAAGTTATGCCTCCCTATACTTGGGGCTTGAGGTAACGGGTCGTCACCTTCTCAAGCCAACTTTGAACAAACGATAATATCGTACATAAAATCGCGTATAGAGCGGCCACCGTACAGTACATTACTAAAGGTTGATAGTTTTCGGCTGCGATCTGTTGACTGACTTCAAACATTTCAACGATCGTGATCGTCGAAGCAAGTGAAGTATCTTTGACTAAGCCGATAAAACTATTTGACAGCGGCGGTAACGAGACGCGCGCTGCTTGCGGAATGATGATCCTAAAGAGTGTCTGGAAGCGTGTCATTCCGATCGCTTGAGCGGCCTCCCATTGCCCCTTAGGAATGGATTCGATGGCTGCTCGGATCGTTTCGGAGGCATAAGCGCCAGTATTTAACGTAAAGACGATGATACCTGCCGTAAATGGTTCGAGCTTGATCCCGTCAGGAAAGACGCCCTTGATCGTCAAATATGGAAGTCCGAAATAGACGATAAATAATTGAACGATCAAAGGAGTGCTCCGGAAAAGCCACACATAGAATCTAAAAATTGCTTTGATAATCAAAAATGGACCCTTAGTCTGTGAAATACGGATCAAAGCCGTGATCAAAGCCAACACGAGCCCTAGGGCAAACGAGATGACCGCAAGCGGGATCGTATATTTGATCCCCGCACTGATCAGTTCCGGCAATGATGACCAAACTGTGTGCCACATTTTATCCACCACCTTTAAAAAATGTACTTTTAGTAAGTTAAGACCACTTAAATTGTACGTGGTTTCAACTAAATAAGCAATAGTAAAAGCCTAATTACTTAAAATAAGTTATTTTTGGTAAAAAGATAACTATAGTTTCGTTCCTCTTTCCCCGATAAGCTTAATTAATGTTAAAATTAAGGTAACTAAACAAAAGTGGGTGATCAGATGTTTCCAGAAAGACTACGGGCTTTAAGACTAGGGGCAGGGCTATCGTTAAGCGAATTAGCCCAAGCGTTAAATCAAATGGAGGTCTCATATAGCAAACGCAACAAAACGATCTCACAGATCGGAAAATGGGAGCGAGGTACGACCACACCATCCTATCTGGAAGTTTTGCAGTTAGCACAATATTTTCAGGTATCACTAGATTATTTAAGTGGGCGTTCTTTTGACAATTATGATCTTAATGAGTTATTTGCTTCCAATGCGCAATTATCATTTCAACAACAAAAGCTGACAGCTAAGACACGTGGTGAGATCTATGCCTTGATCAAAGGTTATTTGAATCAGCCAACTGCGACAAAGCAAACGACTGAAGAGATCAGCTTAGATCTAGGGTGGGACCACATTGAAGATAAATAGAACTATTATAAAAAATATTGCTTTAAATTTTATTGGTGCACTCATCTATGCGTTAGCGATCAATTCTTTTTTGATCCCGAGCAAGTTAGGTGAAGGTGGTGTGACGGGCTTGATGACGATCTTTTATTACTGGATCGGTTTTCCCCCAGCACTGACGAACCTGATCTTAAATGGGATCTTATTATTTGTGGGCTGGAAGATGTTGAGTAAACAGACGGTGCTATACACGATCGTGGCGATCGCTAGTATCTCTTTTTGGCTCAAACTCACCAGTCAGATCCAGTTCAAACTTAACGATCCACTCGTAGCTGCGATCATTGGTGGTGTTTTGAGGGGGATCGCAATGGGCATTATCATGAAAGGTGAAGGGACTACGGCGGGCAGTACGATCTTGGCTAAGATCATGAATAAATACTTTGGGATCAAGACTGGTTCAGCAATGCTAGGCTTTGATCTGATGGTAGCCGTCCCCTCATTTGTCTTGATCGGTTTTGAAAATATGCTCCTGACGATCATTGAATTATACATTTCAGCAGTAGTTTTAAATAAAATGTTAGAAGCATTTATTGCCAAACGGGCTTTTACGATCATTTCAGACAAAAGCGAAATGATCGCGCAGGCGTTGTCAACGCTTAACCAAACAGGGATCACGTTATTGGATGGTCATGGCTATGTCAGTGGGCAACCAAAAAAGATCATCTATTGTGTTTGCCAAGCTAAATTGCAAGTCAAGGTCATGGATAAGATCGCGCAGATCGATCCTAATGCCTTTGTGGTCTTAGACGAGGTCAGAAGCGCCTATGGCAATAACTTAATTAAATTATTATAAAAATTAGTTGACATTGCTCTAATATGTTTGTATTATGAATAGCAACAGAAGTCGTAGAAGTAGTCCTATCATCTGGGAGTCAGAAAGCTGGCGGTCGATGCGAGCCAGTCAGGGTGGTAGGTACCAAATATAGACGACGTGATTCTGAACGGCAGACCGGACCGTTATCGCACCGGTGAAAGTGAAGTGAGTTTTATTACTCACTTAAGCTGGGTGGTACCACGGTTTATTTAAGTCGTCCCTTTTTTAGTTAAAGGGGCGACTTTTTTGTGGTCAGTCAAGAATTTAGGAGGAAAATTTATGCACAAATGCGGTGGACTTTTGCGCTATCTGCGTAACGAGAGGAATTTGAGACAACGTAGATAATTTTAGATCCGGGGGAATAATTAAGATGAAAAAGATAAATTTTGGAGAAGCAATTATTATTTTAGTTTTGATGTTAGCTATTTTAGGGACTGGAGTCATCGGGTTTGGACTCTCGCCACAAGTACCAGTTTTATTTGTGGTCGCTTTATTAATTGCATGGGCTAAGGTCAAAAAAGCAACTTGGGAGAAAGTTCATGATGGGATCACGGAAGGTATCACGACAGCGATCATTCCGATCTTTATCTTCTTGTTGATCGGGACTTTGATCGCGGTTTGGATCAAGGCCGGTATCATTCCGGCCTTGATGGTCTTTGGCTTTAATAGCTTGAGTGTTAAATTTTTTGTGCCCTCGGCCTTTATCGTTTGTTCGTTGGTCGGATTATCGATCGGGAGTGGTTTTACTACGATCTCAACGGTCGGGATCGCGATCTTAGGAATGGGCATGACAATGGGCTTAGATCCAGCTTTAGTAGCAGGTGCGATCTTATCAGGTGCGATCTTTGGCGATAAGATGTCGCCTTTGTCTGATTCGACCAACTTGGCTTCGGCGGTGGCGGGTTCTGAACTTTTTGCCCACATTAAAAATATGATGTGGACAACGATCCCAGCCTTTTTGATCTCTTTAATTGGCTTTTTAGCACTCGGACATGCCAGCAAAGCTCCGGATATGACACGGGTCAACGAAACGATCAATATTTTAGAGCAACATTTCACGATCAATTGGTGGGCTAGTTTGCCGATCATTTTGATGTTTGTCTGTGCATGGTGCAAGATCCCAGCGATCCCGACTTTGTTTATCAATATTTTCGTTTCAACAGTGATGATCTTTATCAATGATCCACATTTTACGATCAAACAATTAGCTAGCTTGGTGGAAACTGGTTTTGTTGCCCAAACAAAAAATGCCGATGTAAACGCACTGTTGACGCGGGGCGGGATCTCCAACATGATGGGGACAGTTTCATTGATCATCATGACATTGGCTTTAGGTGGACTTTTGATGAAATTTGGGATCGTCGCAGCTGCGATGGATCCATTAGCTAAGAAATTAAATACACCAGGCAAATTGGTGACGATCACGATCTGTTCTGGGATCGCGATCAACTTATTTGTCGGCGAACAATACCTCTCTGTGATCTTGCCAGGACGTGCGTTTAAAGGTGCATTTGAACGTTTGAAACTCGATCCTTTGAGCTTGAGTCGGGTCTTAGAAGATGGCGGAAGTGTGATCAACTACCTGATCCCTTGGGGCGTGGCTGGGTCATTTGCGGCTTCGACATTAGGTGTCTCGGTCTTAGCTTTCTTACCATTTACCTTCTTTAGTTTGTTATGTCCAGTCTTTTCGATCTTAAGTGGGATCACTGGTATTGGCTTGAAGTGGCAAAAAAAGGCAGCCTAGAAGTTAATTGATTTTACAAAATTTTTCGCAATATGCTAGGATAAAAGACGAAGAACAAATTAATAGAGAAAGCGAAGAGAAAAAGTGGATATCTTAACTAAATTATATGGTCCTTTTTTTGATGTAAACAACTGGAAGACAGTGATCGAATCTGGTGAAGACTGGATGATCATCTTCTCCTTAGTTTTGATCGAATGTCTATTGTCCGTCGATAATGCGATCGTGTTAGCAGCCCAGACCCAAAAACTACCTGATAAAAAACAACAAGAAAAATCACTTTTCTATGGTCTTTGGGGCGCTTATATCTTCCGTTTCGCCTTGATCGGGGTCGGATCTTATCTGATCCACTTCTGGGAGATCAAAGTGCTGGGGGCAGGTTATCTGATGTATCTATCGCTCAACCACTTTTATCGGATGAAGTATCCAGAGCGCGCTAAGCGGAAAAAAGGTAAAAACAAAAAACCGATCTTACCCTTGTTTTGGTCGGTCGTGATCTCGATCGAATTGATGGATATCGTCTTTTCGATCGACTCGATCTTAGCTTCGTTAGCGATCTCACCTAATCCAGTTATCGTCTTGATCGGTGGCTTGATCGGGATCTTATGTATGCGGGGGATCGCAGAAGTTATCATGCGCCTGATCGATATCGTACCGGAATTAGAAGTCATGGCATACTTTTTGATCGGGCTGATCGCGATCAAATTATTCTTAACGATCCCAATGATCGATATCGAGATCCCGGCTGCGGCCTTTGGGATCGTAGTCTTGGCCTCGGTCGTGGTGACTTTGATCGTGCATAAAGTTAGAAATTAAGAGGAAGTTACATGTTATTACAGCGGTTAGATTTTTTATTGCCGTATACAGTCAAACGCTTGACCTCAGCTGATGTAGATGAGATCTTGGCTTTACAAGCTAAACATTTAGAATACCATCAGCATTATCAAACAGATCAAGTGACTAAAGAAGATGTTTTAGCTGAGTTAGAAGCATTGCCCCCAAAAGCTTTACCAGAGCAAAAGTTTTATCTGGGCTTTTATGTTAAAGATGAGTTAGTGGTGTTAGTAGATCTAGTGTTAGATCATCCCAAAGCTAATTGTGCCTGGTTGGGACTAGTGATGACCGAAAAGACAAAGCTACGGCAGCATTATGCTACTAAAGTTTTGACGGCACTTAAAGCAGCGTTGAAGCGTGAAGGTTACAAAGAGTTACTGACTTCATCAGCCTTATCAGATGTAAATGCACAAGGCTTTTTGAATGCCTTAGGGTTTGAACAAGGAATGGTGACTTGGGTATATGACCCTAAACTAGGCCGTGATATCCAAGTCGTTCTTCGAGGGATCGAGTTATAATTAGGTATTTGAGGTGATGATTTGAACTCGGAAACATTTGCACAAAAAACGGCACAAGGTTTGGTCTTAGTTGATTTTTATGCCGACTGGTGTGGCCCTTGTAAGTTACTTGAGCCGGTATTAAAGACTTTGGAGCAGGAATTTGGTGAACAGATCAAATTTGTCAAAGTCGATGTCCAACAAGACCAAGATCTGGCTGTGGCCAATAATGTGATGAGTATTCCAACGATGCTATTATTCGTCGATGGAGTTGCAAAAGAAAAATTGACGGGTTATAAGCATTTGGCGGATATGCATCAATATTTGACCAGTAAGCTCGAACAATATAGTTAGACAAAAGAGGCTGCAAAAACTTGTAGCCTCTTTTGTGATAGAATAATAGTAATTACTTTTTACAATAGGTGTCTTAATAAAATGAAAATAGCGATTTTAACGGATAGCTCAGCTGTGATCGATGCTGATGCTGCCGCGAATTTAGATATAAAAATATTAGCTCTACCGTTACTTTTGGGACAAAAGGTGTATTATGAAGGCCAAGATCTCCGTGATGGTGAACTTTTTGACCTAGTGAATGACTCTAAAGAAACCCTAAATATTGCTTCAGTCTCGCGCAAAACGCTTGCCCAACAGATGCAGACCTTAGCTGATGCTGGCTATACTGACGTGATCTGCATCTATTTAGCCAACGGGATCAATGCTTTAGATGAAAATTTGCGCACTTATGCTAAAGCTGAAGCACGAGCTTTAAATGTGCATTTGTTTGATTCACATACAACAGGGCTGGCTCAGGCAAAATTAGTGCGTCAGGCTGCTAAACTAGTCAAGGCAAATGAAGATGTCGCCCAGATCTTAGCTAAGTTAAGTGTGATGCGTGATAAGACGCAGACCATTGTGATCGATGATATTCGTAATCTACGTAAGACAGGTTATGTCTCAAATGGGACGCCAGTCGTTGGTAATGCTTTATTACACTTAAAGACGCTACTGGAATTTACAGATGATGGCAAATTAGCGGTCTTAGATACGAGTGTTCGGATGAAAAAGGCTTATCATAAGGTGCTCGAACAGATCAATAGTAGTGGCCAAGTAGTGACTGATCTCATGTTGATGTGTGATGAAGCTTCAGCTGAGACAGCCAATAAGTGGTTGCAAAAATTTCAAACAGATCTCCCAGAAACAAAACTTGAGATCGCTCGGCTCAAACCATCGATCAGAGCGCATGTGGGTGAAAAGAGCCTTTTAGTCAGTTGGATCTATGCTTAATGAAACAAGGTATATAACAAGGGCCCATCACGATAGAGCATATCGTGGTGGGCCCTTATTTGTCTGGCAGTTTAGCTTAGAGAGATATTTTGCTAAGAAAAAAGTCCCTGACACTGAGGGACTTAAAAGTTATTTACCAACGCTCCAGCCACCATCGATCTGCATGACTGAGCCGTGGATATAATCGGCGACTGGACTGGCTAAAAAGAGGCTCAGTTCAGCCACTTCACTGGGATCAGCCCAACGTTTAGCGGGAGTGTTTTGGGCGACTTCTTTTGCCATCATGGCATCACCTAAAAAATCGGCTTGATTCATTGGGGTCTTGATCGCTCCAGGAGCAATACAGTTGACCCGAATACCTTTGGCGGCGTAGTCAAAAGCTAATTGTTTGGTATAGCCGATGATCGCATGCTTGCTGGCGGTGTAAGCTGCTCCGCCTCCACCTGCGATCAAACCTGCGATCGAAGCCATATTGACGATCACACCATGTTTTTGAGCTAACATCGTCGGTAAGAGCGCATTGGTCAACAAAAAGATGCTCTTTAGATTCGTATCAAAGATGTTATCCCAAAGTGCTTCGGTCGTTTCTAGACTAGGTGTATAAGCATCTAAGATCCCAGCCGTATTGAGTAAGATATCTACTTGAGTGGTATGCGCTAAGATAAAGGTGGCTAACTGTTTGATATCAGAACTTTTACGCACATCACAGGGATAGAAATAAAAGTTAGTCGGATAAGCTTGCTTAAGGGCAATAAGCTCAGTATTTTCAACTAGATCGGTCCCAAAAAAGGTCACCCCTTGTGCTAAAAAAGCTCGTGCTTGAGCTAAGCCGATCCCAGAAGCTACGCCAGTTCCAACGACGACTTGTCCAGCTAATTGAGGATAATTTGTCATTAGTCTACCAATTCCCAGTCAGTTGCTAAAACATCGCATGAAGTCGGCATGAATTGTGAAAGGGATGGTTCTTCTTTAGTTTTGATCATGAGATAAGGGTTGATCTTTTCACCGTTTAAAGTATCATCCTTAACCACAAAGATATATTCTTCACTGCCGCCCCAACCAACGGTCCGGACGGCTTTTTGGCCTGCTTTTAAAGCCGGTAAAATTTCTTCAAATGTCATTTAAAAATACCTCGTTATTTTGTTAGATCAATTGTTTGGCTTAAGAAATAGACTAAAACTGCCCCGAGAGTCATCGAA
Organism: Ligilactobacillus murinus; assembly: GCF_003288115.1. NCBI lineage: Bacteria > Bacillati > Bacillota > Bacilli > Lactobacillales > Lactobacillaceae > Ligilactobacillus > Ligilactobacillus murinus. The sequence goes on from NZ_CP023565.1 coordinate 2,010,201, forward strand.
ATAAATTCGCCGATCCCGACAGAAAGATAAGTTGCCCAAAATGGTAAGTCACTTACATAGTGTAATTCTAAAGCAACGCTCCAAGACATCAGTGAGCATATAATGACACAGATGGTCAACTTAAGGGGCACTGATCTGATATTGCGTGTTGCCCAATAGCTAAGGCTAGTCATCACCAAAGTTCCCAAAGTACCAAAGATCACATCAATGATCCCTAGGGGTGATTGAAGATTGGCGAGCGCACAGCCTAAAGTTACCGCCCAAATATAACGCTTGTTAAAAACGCTCAAATTATTGAACAATTCTGAAAAGCGCAGTTGAACAGCACCAAAGCTCAAGGGGTTGATCAAAGTAAAGGCAACATATAAAGCTGCGACCATCCCAGCCTTAGCCAGCTGGACGGTCCGAGTATGTGTTTTGGTCATAAAATGTCTCTCCTAGTTTTTTATTACGGTGGGATGGTTGCGAACCACCAATGTATTAGTATAAGAATTTTTTTCATGAAAAGCAATTATATTATATGGAAAAAGTAAAATGACTGCTATAATAAAAACATATTGGGCATTAATATAGTATTACTTTTATTTTTAGTGCAATGGTTTTATTGTGAAAGGAAGTTAAGGATGGATTACAGGAGAAAAAAAAGGGCCTTATCACATTATCGTAAAGCCAATAAAAAACGTTTTTTATTAGCTTCGAGTGTAACAATGATGGCTTTTTCAACGGGGATGTACACTACACAAGTCGCTAAAGCTGACCAAACAGAAACGACTACGCAAGTTCAACAACAGACAGTAGAAACAACGCAAGCTACTACTGAAGAAAAGACGAAGCTAACCCTGAACACAGAAAATAGCTCGCAAAAAACAGCTGCTGAAAACGAGGGTCAAACAGAAAATGACACTACAGTTACAACTACTGCAACAGAAAATATGCAACTCCAAGATACTGAGGAGAGTAAAGTAACTGACACTACACAAACAGTTGAGGCCAAGGCTGAACCAACTGAAACAGAAACTAATAAGCAAGAAAATGTAACTACACAGCTGACAGATAAAGCACAGACTACAGTTGAGGCTGATAAACAAGAAACACAACAAACAACACAACCGACGGCTTCAAATGAAGTAACAGCAATGCAAGAAACAGCAACAAAAAATACTTTTACGGTCCAAACAGCTGCTTTTACACAAAATGTGGCTAATAATGTAGCTGTTTCACTTGCAGCAACTCTGACCCCAGATCACTTTAATATCGGTGATAGCAATTATACGCGTGCCGATGCTGTCGATCTTGCTTCTTATCAATCGTGGTTGACACAAGCTGACTTTAATAAATTAAAACAACTGGGTGTCAAAACTGCGATCGTTAAAATTACTCAGGGTACAGGGTATGTTAACCCTGCAGCAAGTAAGCAGATCGAATATGCCCGTAAGGCTGGTTTAAATGTCGCTGTCTACCACTATGCGACCTTTGATAACACAAGTGCAGGTCATGCTGAAGGGCAACATGCAGCCAATACGATGCAAAACTTTGGCTTGAGCAAGGATACCTTGATCTTTGCAGACATGGAAGACGAGAGTACATATAGTGTGAATGCACAAGCCAACTTGAATCGTTTTTGGAGCGCTTTGTCAGCCAATGGTTTTACTAACCATGCAGTTTATACTGGTGGTAGTTATCTTTATCGTGATGCAGTGATCGCAACCGTCGGACGTGATAGAACATGGATCGCCCAATATCCATATACTCCAGCCCGTGGGGGGCATTATGAACAACAGTGGCGTAATGCTGGTTACGGTGCTTGGCAATTTGCTTCAACAGCATATATTCCAGGGCGAGAATCCATGGGGTCATTAGATGTTTCGCACGACTTTACAGGCTTGTTGACGACTCCTGTCAAAAATCAAGAAGCAGGTAACTTTGATGAGATAACGTTGAATGGTAACGGTATAAATATTCGTGGTTGGCATGCAGCTGATCTATCCGCTTCACGTGGTCATGCTTATGTGATCGTTTATGATAAGTCAGCTGGCAAAGAATTGGGACGGGTCGCATATACCCCAACGTATCGACAAGATGTAGCTAATAGCTATGCCAAAAATATCTATAATGCCGCAAATAGTGGCTTTAATGTCAACTTTTCTTTGGCTGGGATCGATATTTCAGGGCATGAATTACAATTTATCGCGCGTTATTCAGATGCAGCTAATGGCGAAGGTAATCATACAGATATGTGGAGCAAAGGCTATGTCTTATTGAAAAATGAAGTCGGCAATTTTGATGAAGTCAAGGTCGTCGGAGATCAATTGCATGTGAGTGGTTGGCATGCAACTGATCGCGACCTAAACGGGGTGACCTCAAGTTTGCAGATCATTGATAACCAAACAGGACGTGTTTTGCGGACGGTAAATTATTCTGCAGTTGCTCGCCCAGATGTAGTGAAAAATGGTTATGCTAGCTATAAAAATGCTGCTAATAGTGGCTTTGATGTCTATATTCCATTGAATGGGTTAGATATCTCTAACATCAAAGTTGTTGCTAAGTATGGTTCGATCGCAGCTTTGAGCTCAAGAGACTACCATTTTGACCACGAAGCTAATTACTTTGATGATATTTCGATCAGAAATGGTAATCAATTACATGTGAGTGGTTGGCATGCAGCTGATAGAGCAACGACGCGGCCACATACGTTCTTGATCGTCTTTGATAAAACAGCTGGACGTGAATTGGCACGGGTCAGCTATACAGCATTAGACCGTAATGATGTGGCTAATAGTTTTGCTGGTGGGATCTATCAGGCGGGTAAGAGTGGCTTTGATACGGTGATCTCATTAGGCAATGCGGATATTACTGAACATGAATTACAAGTCGTTGCTCGCTACTCTGATGTAACTAATGGTGAAGGAAATCGGACCGATGCTTGGAGTCGTCCGATCGTGGTCGCTAAACGTGATACTGGTTTCTTTGATGAAGTGAGATTGGTAAACGACAAGTTACACGTTCGTGGTTGGCATGCTTCTGATCGTGTTTCTGCAAATACCGTAGCGAATATTGAAGTGATCGATACCAAGACAGGTCGGGTCTTACGCAGTGTCACTTATACGCCAGATCTACGCCCGGATGTTGCTAAAAATGGTTATGCTAGCTATAAGAATGCGACAACGAGTGGTTTTGATGTCTATATTCCGGTCGCAGGCTTGGACATCTCTAACATTACGTTAGTTGCTAACTATACTACTAATAGCTGTACAACTAAAATTACGTCTAATAATCGCAATTTTGAGCGTAATGATGGATATTTAGATAAGTTCTATATCGATGGAAATAATGTGGCGCATGTGAGTGGCTGGCATGCTACTGATAAAGCGACGACTAAACCGTATGCTTTTATCATTATCTATGATCAAACAGCACGTAAAGAATTAGGACGTGCTAAGTACACGCCAGTATCACGGCCAGATGTCTTGCATAGTTACGCTGGAGGGACATATAATGCAGGAAATAGTGGTTTTAGTGATGTTAAATTGAATTTGGGCAAAAATATCCTTAAAGGTCATAGCTTGCAAGTAATAACACGCTATACCGATGATCTAAAAGGTGATGGCACTTACACCGATATTTGGTTTCCAGCTGTGAGAGTCTAATTAGGTAATATAGTTTTAGTAGATCATAGAGCTAGAAATAATGGCGGAGAAAAAACAGGCTAAACTGATATGCTCCTTCTAGAGTGGACACAGAAACAAATAAAATTTCTGAGTATCCGTTAATTGATATCGACAACTTCGTATAGCACTTCCTACAGAAATCGTGGGGAGTGTTTTTTATGTGCAAAAAAACTGGTATGGAATTTCCATTCAACCGAAAGTGTACACCCTTTTTTAGATATTATAACTCAGTTTCTCTAGTCAGACTCTAATTATATTAAAGGTGGAAGTTGTTAAAAATAGTCGTATTTCTTGCGCACAATGTAATCGATTTATTAGTGCAGTTAGTAAAGATTAAAGTAGAGGGTATAAATGTTGAAAAAAAGATAAATTGGCTTTATAGTATGAATACAGATAATAAAAAAATTTAATATTTTTAATAACTTAGATTATTTACTTTGAAAAAATTTAACTTTTTAAGACAGTTTAACATAGAAAAGATGAGGGGGGTGATCATTGTGCGAAAAAACAAAATGCGTTTGGCAAAATATATATCTGAAGAAAAACGACACTATAAGTTATATAAGCGCAAAAAAACTTGGGTCATAGCTGGAATAACGATGTTTAGTTCAGCTGTATTGTTGCAGGTACCTGTTTTAGCCGATGAAGTAACGACTTTGACTTTAGGAGAGTCAACTACAGCGCAGGGAACTATCCAAACTGATGACAAGACGCTACCAGGCTCGCCAACAACAGATCAAACAGCACAAGAGACGCTGGACACAGACCAAACAAGTGTAGAAAAAGAAACAACAGCAACAGATGAAACAAATGAAGTGACTGGAGATTCTGTAGCTAAAATAGAGCCCGAAAGTGTTCAAACAAAAGAAGACAAAACAACGAATACACAAACAGAACAGCCAAGTGAGGCGACACAAACACAGGCTGTGGCATCCACAAGTAGCTTTAGAAGTGTGGCAGCTGTATCTGATGAAAATACACAAGCTGAGGAAAAAGTTATCCATTTAACTTCAGTTTCACAAGAAAATAGTGGGATCTTAGATAAGACGACTGCTGCGGATGGTTCGACTGAATATACGTTTACAACAGACAATACAAGCCCTAACCGTGGGCGTTTATCGATGACAGTCGAGTATACCGGGCAAAATGGTGATACCTTCAGTATGATCGTAAAACCTAATGCGACTAAAGGTGGGATCTTAGAAGCTGCAAGCAATATAGATGCTACTGGTTCTCCCCAAAAGACAGCGCTAGGTGATGGAAGTTATAAGTATACTTGGACGATCACAAATGTGGCAGATAATACAAATGTGACGGTCAAACAAACGATAAAACCAGTCAATTTCTTTGCTGAAGTGATCCAAAACGGTGCTGAAACTTATCCACCGTATTTGGGGAGTGTTGCAGGCGATGGGATGACCGTCAGTGGTGATAACTATCAGATCAGCTTTTTGATCAATGATGTTCCAGCACCTACCAGCACAAATGTCAAGATAACGTTAGATAAGCGTTTGTTACCAGCAGGAGCTAAAGTTGAGACTAAGGCCGATGCCTATAAAGAAAATACGACGACTAATGTGACGACTGATACTAACTATCTCTATCAAGTGGAGATCTTGGACGGTAATGTCGTTGCCAATGTTCCAACGACTGTCAGGGGCCTTGCGCAAGTAAAAGTCCCAGTCCCAGAGCATTTTGTGTTAGATGTGGCTGAAACTAACAAGTATTTGATGCATACAAGTGATCCGTATCTAAACGGAAATTTACAAGTAACACAGCCCGGTGGTGAAGGGACACCGATCATCTTGACCGCAACAAAACCGATCGTCTTTACTACGACAAGTGCTAAACTTTCCTTTATCGGGCATTACACGAGTACACAGACGACTGGCAAAAGTGAAGCACCATCTGGCTGGGTCGATCTTGGTGATGGCCAAAGAAAGTATTTTGGGACGGTAAATATCGATACCGATGAAGCCCTTGATCCAAGTGGCTTATCCCCAGAAGCGAAAGGTTTTGACCAGAATGTATTGGCAAAAGATGATCCAAGCGTGCATGAAAACTTTGGTTTGATCATCCACTATTCCAACAGTGAACAAAATAGTAACCGCGATGTGGTGCTTGTTTCTGACTATAATAGTGTTAAAAATAGTGGCACAAGCGTAAGTGATCAAAAAATCGATCCAGTTGAGCGTCCGATCTTGGATAATGGTGATAAATCAGCTCCGGTTTTATATGCTGTCGGTTTAACGGCTAATGGGCTGACGGAATTTACGCCAACATATCATTTTGAGTTTCCAGATGAGATCACCACAACAGGGATCACCTTACCGATCAACAATGTGACAAATGATCACGCTGACTTTAAGTCATATAATCCAGCGCAAACGGGATATACAGTAGTCGTTACGGGATCTGATGGTTCACAGATCACGCAACGTCTGCAAGCAGGTGAACATTATGATCCATTGACAGGACAGATCGATCATTTTGGTGAATTTAGGATGGGTAAAAAACTGGCTTCCGGTGTCAAGATCACGGCATACGATGTTACACCTGATGTCAAATATTATGCTAATGCTCTTCAAAATTCGATCAACGGGACAAATGGTTCTAGTGCATTGAATGATATCAATTCTGGAATGATCAACATTTTAGGGTATTTGAACTCTAAAGCTCAAGTTGGGCAAACGTATAGCTCTAAGATCCAAGTCGAATCGGAAAATAAACGTTTGACGACGGCATTTCAAGTAAATGTCTCAGAACCTAAAGCGTTACCACTTCAAGGCTATGAATGGCCTTCAAAAGGCAGCGAAACTTATGTGAAAAAACCTGGTGACGAGTTTAGTATGGGACTTCAAACTATGGGTTCAGTTTCAACGCCAAGCAAGGGAACAAACCTAGATGCTGGCGGGGTCTTAGTTGGTAAAGGTAATGGCACAGCGACCGACTTGCCAGGGCATGCGTTGACAGTTGAATACGGGACTGTTAGAGAACCGATCGTATATCTTACAGTGCCTGAACAGACAGTGTTAACGAATTTTGCAAAAAGTGATAAATTCTATCGAGTCACTTATGATAAAAAATATCAAAACCCTGTTACTCCAGAACCAAAGATCATTCAAAAACAAAATATCAATGGACAGACAGTTGTGATCCTAGATTGGACAGGAACAGGCTTTGAATTAAAACCACAGATGAAAGTCTTGTTCAATTTAAAAGTTGTTTCTGATGCAGTCAGTGGCTTTGATGTTGGGCGAACGCTCGTCGATCTGTATGCTTATACCGAGCCTGGTAAAGAACCAGCACTTTACACGGAAGCTGACTTAAAGAAAAAGGGTGTTTCGACTGATGGGCTTCAAGTGTATAAGGCAAATGTGAATGCTACGAATAATACAAGTTGGATCCAACTGGGAGGGGACACGAGCAAGACGGAATTACCAGCTAGCTTACAGACCCAGATTCAGTTTGCTGACGGAACGATCGCTAAGACGACGATGACTGATGCTGGTGCAAATACGATCCAATTTAGGATCGTTGCCCCAGAAGAAATCAAACCAGCACTGCTTATCCAAGGAACGAAGAATTACAGCCTTTCAGATAGTGGTTCAAATTATCCTGCTAAAGACTATTTAGAAAAAGATGGGCAAAAACAAGGATTGCAAACGTTACAATTTGGGATGGTGAATAACTTAGCGACAGCTTTGAACAACGTGATCTCGGTCATGAATCTTCCGCAAGCTGGTGTTGTAGATGGTAATAATCCTAGTGCTGCTGCCCAAGCTTTTACCCTAAATATCAGTGATGCAGGCAAACTTGCTTTGGATCCGACGAACAATCATCTCCATGATGCACATACGCTTTATTATGCAACACAAGCAGCTGTTTTAAGCGATGATGGTAGGACGTTGACTTTTGCTGATGGGACGACTTGGACGAGTGGACAGACAATACCAAGCACTTTACTGACTGCCGACCAAGTTACTGATTGGAGCATGATCAAGGCATTAGTGTTAGATGTACCAACTTTGAGCATCGGTAATAAGATCATTTATCATCTTGCTGCCTACTCACCAACTAGTGAGACTAATATGGGTAAACAGGTCACTTTACGTCAAGTTGGAGGGTATGCTGGTCAAAAGGCACTAGTCGTAGGTACGATAACAGATAGTTATGGTACTTATGCGACTGTAAAATTTGTCGATCAAGCAGGCGCTCCGATCAATGGCTATCCTGATCTAGTTGGGAAAGCTACGCTAAATGAAACAACTGGAGAATATGAATTAGAAAATAGTTATCTGTTGGGTGATGTAGGTAAAGCATTAAGTTTACCTACACCACCAACGATCACAGGCTATAAGTTCGTTGAAAACCAGTATTCAAGTACAGTTTTCAAAGCTGATGGTTCGACAGTCATAACACGTGTCTATCAAGTCGATCAAGCGCGTCTTTTTGAAAATTCACTGCAAGGTAAACTATTGGATCAAGCGACAGGTGATCCGCAAGCAGGAATGACCCAAGCAACTCCAACAGGAACAAATGAGATCAAATTCACGGTGACTGATGAACAGCTAAAACGTCCAGGATATACGTATAAGATCACGGTGGTCGACCAAAATGGAACACCTTTGACAAATAAAGTGTATGATAGCTTAACGGAGGCACTAGAAGAGCAAGGTATCTTTGATGATAAGATCGATGGTCAAAGCGTGACTCAAAACTTTATCGTTACGTATACAGCTGATTTCCAAAAAGCAGTGATCATAAGTGGTAATGATCCAAGTAAGCAGATACCGACAAGTGAAGCTGAAGCTACGACAGCACCATATTTCCACGATGGTAAGACAGATGGCTTGATGTTTTACGATCAAGCAGGTGCTCCTTTGGTATCAGATGCTATGTTTGCTCGGGCTGGCTACCGTTATACGGTCATCGCTCCAGATGGTAAAACCTATAATAATTTTGCGGCAGCTTTGGCGGCTAAATTAAGATTCGATAATACGGATAACCCGGGAAATAGCGACAGTGAAGTTCAAGTTTATCGTGTGGTCTATACGGAAGATATTCAAAAAGTACTCGTGACGATCATTGACGATCAAGGCCAGTTAAATGATGATGGTTCGTATACGAGTACGATTTTAGTCAACAAAGAGTTATTAGGCCAAGGTCTAGCAGGCTCTGCTCCAAGTGAAGAAACGAGTCAAAAGTATGCCGACATGATCGAAAATTATCTTGCTCAAGGTTATGTGCTCGTAAGTAAAGAAGATCTTCCGAACTATGATCAAGATGAGACAACTGATCAAGTCGTGACAGTTCACTTAAAGCATGGAACAACGACACAAGAAAAGACGGTCGACCTTACCCAGACGGTCACATATAAATATAAAGATGGCGTCCATGCAGAAGAAAATGCAGCACCGACATATACTAAAGAATATAGCTTTACAGCAACTGAGACAGTGGATCGAGTAACTAATAAAGTTATTCAGACTAAATGGAGCGAACCACAAATGACAGAGGTGGTGACGAGTCCAACGATCGCTGGTTATAAGGCAGATAAAACAGAAGTTGCGGCAATGCAAGTTTCTCATGACACAGAAGAAACAGCATTACAGACGGTCGTTTACTATACACCAAATATTCAAAAGTTAAACTATAAAGTTATCGATGATCAAACAGGTACAGAGATCGTAGTCACGACATTATTGGTTCAAGGCGGATCAGAAACTGATATTCCAGAAAGTGTCCAAACAGAGTATGCTACTAAGATCGCAGACTTACAAAAACAAGGTTATGTTATCGTAAGTCAAGACGAGCTTCCGTTGGTTTTTGATACGGATGATGCGTCTGATCAGTTGGTAGTCGTACATGTTAAGCATGGGACAAAAGAAGTCACAGGTGCACCAAAGACAGTGACCCAAACAGTAACTTATGTTTACGGTAACGGACCAAAGAAAGGCCAAAGTGCGGCAGATACCTACACGAAAGACTATCAATTCACTTCGACTGACACGATCGATACAGTAACTGGTGCGATCTTGAGTACAGCATGGAGTCCAGCGCAGACGACAGAAATGATCCAAAGTCCAACGATCGCAGGCTACACACCAGATCGAAACGAGATCAGTGGACAAACGATCACGCATGATTCAGAAGATCTCAGCACAGTGGTGACCTATACGGCGGGTGACCAAATCGTCAAGGTACACTATATCGATGTCTACGATGGGGCCAACAAAGAATTGACTGACCAACTCCAAACACTTACAGGCAAAGCGGGTGCCGCTTACACCAATACGCTGTGGGATTACGCGCAAGCAGGATATAAATTAGACCGTGCCCAACCAGAGGCAACATCAGGTAACTTTGATGAAGACCCAGACACTGAACAAGAGTACTATGTCTACTTGACCCATGAGCTAAAACAAGTAGTCGGTAGACCAGTGACAGTCAGTCAAACGATCAACTACGTCTATCGCACAGGTCCAAAAGCAGGCCAAATGGTATCAGCTGATAGTGTGAATAGTCACACATTCGTACCGACCTATACAGTCGATCAAGTGACAAAAGAAAACGTCGGTGAACCAAGTTGGGCACCCGAAACGGCAGAATTTAGTGCAGTTACGAGCCCAACGATCAGCGGATATACAAGTGATCGTTCAGTGGTTGAAAAAATGACGGTCACACCGAGTTCAAAGGATAATGTTGTAACTGTTTACTATGACGCTAACGAACAACGTTTGACCTATACGGTGATCGACGATGGCGACAACGGTAAAGTTTTAGCCAATAATGAGCTCTTGGCGACAGGAGACAGTGAAAGCGTCGTAGGTGACAAAGTTTCAACTGACTACCAAGCGCTCATCCAAAGCTACTTGGATAAGGGTTATGTCTTAGTGAGTGCAGATGCCTTACCGGCAAACTTTGATAATAACGACGCAGTCGATCAAAATGTGGTGCTCCATTTAGCCCACGGGACAAAAGAAGTCACGGGTACACCAAAGACAGTGACGCAAACGGTGACTTATGTTTACGGCAACGGGCCAAAGAAAGGTCAAAGTGCGGCAGATACCTACACGAAAGACTATCAATTCACTTCGACTGACACGATCGATACAGTAACTGGTGCGATCTTGAGTACAGCATGGAGTCCAGCGCAGACGACAGAAATGATCCAAAGTCCAACGATCGCAGGCTACACACCAGATCGAAACGAGATCAGTGGACAAACGATCACGCATGATTCAGAAGATCTTAGCACAGTGGTGACGTATACAGCGGGTGACCAAACCGTCAAAGTGCACTATATCGATGTTTATGGTGGGACCAACAAAGAATTGACTGACCAACTCCAAACACTTACAGGCAAAGCGGGCGCCGTTTACACCAATACGCTGTGGGATTACGCGCAAGCAGGATATAAATTAGACCGTGCCCAACCAGAGGCAACATCAGGTAACTTTGATGAAGACCCAGACACTGAACAAGAGTACTATGTCTACTTGACCCATGAGCTAAAACAAGTAGTCGGTAGACCAGTGACAGTCAGTCAAACGATCAACTACGTCTATCGCACAGGTCCAAAAGCAGGCCAAATGGTATCAGCTGATAGTGTGAATAGTCACACATTCGTACCGACCTATACAGTCGATCAAGTGACAAAAGAAAATGTCGGTGAACCAAGTTGGACACCTGAAACGGCAGAATTTAGTGCAGTTACGAGCCCAACAGTCAGCGGATATACAAGTGATCAGCCAGTCGTTGAAAAAATGACGATCACACCAAGTTCAAAGGATAATGTTGTAATTGTTTACTATGACGCTAACGAACAACGTTTGACCTATACGGTGATCGACGATGGCGACAACGGTAAAGTTTTAGCCAATAATGAGCTCTTAGCGACAGGAGACAGTGAAAGCGTCGTAGGTGACAAAGTTTCAACTGACTACCAAGCGCTCATCCAAAGCTACTTGGATAAAGGTTACGTCTTAGTGAGTGCAGATGCCTTACCGGCAAACTTTGATAATAACGACGCAGTCGATCAAAATGTGGTGCTCCATTTAGCTCACGGGACAAAAGAAGTCACGGGTACACCAAAGACAGTGACGCAAACGGTGACTTATGTTTACGGCAACGGGCCAAAGAAAGGTCAACCGGTGACAGAAGACCAAGTTAAAGAATATGTCTTTACTTCGACTGACACGATCGATACAGTAACTGGTGCGACCTTGAACACCGTATGGAGTCCAGCGCAGACGACAGAAGTGATCCAAAGTCCAACGGTCAAGGGCTACACACCAGATCGAAACGAGATCAGTGGACAAACGATCACGCATGATTCAGAAGATCTTAGCACAGTGGTGACGTATACAGCGGGTGACCAAACCGTCAAAGTGCACTATATTGATGTTTATGGTGGGGCCAACAAAGAATTGACTGACCAACTCCAAACACTTACAGGCAAAGCGGGCGCCGCTTACACCAATACGCTGTGGGATTACGCGCAAGCAGGATATAAATTAGACCGTGCCCAACCAGAGGCAACATCAGGTAACTTTGATGAAGACCCAGACACTGAACAAGAGCATTACGTCTACTTGACCCATGCACTAAAACAAGTAGTTGGTACACCAGTGGTCGTAACCGACACGATCAATTACATTTACGGTAATGGTCCAAAACAAGGACAGCCGATCTATCCCCCAAGTGTGATCGAAAAGACCTTTGTTCCGACCTATACGATCGATGCCGTAACTGGTGAGACTATAGAAACGACTTGGAGTGGTGATGGTAAGATCGCCTCCAGTGCAGTCCCTGATATCCCAGGTTATACACCAGATAAAACATTGATCGCTGAACGTGTTCTAACACCAACGATGGCAGATCAGACTCAAACCGTCCAATATATGTTAGATGAAGTACCTGAGACAAAACCAGATATCTCAAACGACCCAACTAAAGCTGAGTCCAAACAAACTGAGTCTTTGGAAGAAAACAATGATACTAGATCTAGCATTGAGGCCCAAAAGAGCGTTGAAACGCAAGCTCCAATTTCTGAAAAAGTATCAGAAACTCAAACTAAGATGGAAAGTAAGGTTCAATTACCACAAACAGGTGATGCTAGCGATACGCAAAAAGCTTCCTTTGTTGGTGTGATGTTAACGACCTTAGCTGGCTTATTAGGCTTTGCGACTAAAAAACGTAAAAAAGAAGATGAGTGATCAAAAATTTAGATAACAACTAAATATAGTTAAAAGTCGTACAAACTGTGATGGTTCAGTTTGTACGACTTTTTATTTAGGTATCAAAGTCTGACAATATGATCGCAGACCTGCTCAAAATATGGATCATGACTGACCATAATGATCGTTTTACCCTTTTCCTTTAGCTTTTGGAGCAAGGAAAAGACGAGTGAACGATTTTCAAGATCAAGTGAGCCGGTGGGTTCATCGGCTAAGATGAGTTCACCAGGTTTTAACAATGCTCGAGCGATAGCGACCCGTTGTTGTTCACCACCAGATAAGACGGCAACCTTAGTCTTTAAGGAATAATTTAAACCGACTTCTGCCAAAGCTGCTTGCATCTTATTGAGTTTTTCACGATGTTTGAGTTTACTATAAGCAACTCCAAGTTCTAAATTAGCTTTGATCGTAGCTTCTTTGATCAAACCATAGTCTTGAAAGATAAAACTGACATTTTTGCGCCGATATAAAGTGGCTTTGTGGCGCCCAACTTTGGGAAGCTTTTGCCCATTAAAATAGACATTACCACCTTGATAGTTTTCGATCGCACCTAAGATCTTTAAGAGCGTTGATTTACCAGAACCACTTTTACCGTAGATCACAGTGATCTGATTTTTCGGAAAATTTACACAAAGATCTGAAAAAACGTACTTCTTTTTGAATTTTTTAGTCAGATCCGTTACACAGATGAGATCATTTGACATTTTTTTTAGCCTCACTTTCTAAGTAACTGATAAAGAGATTTAAGATGAAAAATTCAAGCACAAAAAATAAGCCATCAAGTGTAAAATAGATCGTCTTTGATAGATATACATCAGTATAAAAAAGTGGTGTCAGACTATATTGAAAGAGTAAAAAACACCAGTAAGGCCAGTAATTTCTAAGACGCGAGTAACCTAATGTATTTTTCAGACCGATGTTATAGACATTTTTGTTAAAGAAACTGAGCAAACAATAAAAACTAAGAGAAATGATCGTCAACAATAAGAGACCTTGGCTAGATGAATAAGCAAAGATGTCTCCCAGCTCTATTTTTAACCGCTCACTAGCACCATGATCATAGCGAATAAACTGGGGAGCATTATCACTTAGATTATATTTGGTCAAGATCGGATCCCATTGTTGTTTTAATTTAGCTAAAGTAGTGCCTTTGAGTGCGAATAAGAGCCTATCATGTTCAAAACCAGACAAAATGTTGAGAATCGGATCGTTGATCTTGGGTCTGATATTTCCTGGGGGAATGACGTGGATTATCTCATTAGCAATATTTTTTCCAGTTACGATATTTTTAAAGTTATTATTATACCTAGGATCAGAATACATGACTTTAACACCGTACTTTCGTGAAATTTTAGAGATATTTCTTTCTTGTTGCAGGCGTTTAGCAACTAAATTTTTCTTGGTGATCGGAAAAACTAAGATCGTTTGCTTACTTCTAGGATCAAGCTTAATTTTTTTGTTATTCACATCATATAACGGATAAGCTTTTAAGTAATTGATGTTTATGCTGATATCAGCGAGTTCACGTGGTACATCAGGTGGTTGGATATAACTTGAACCTGTGTCATCAAATAATAAAGCACCTTGTTTATCCGCTAGTTTGTAAATATTTTTTAGATCTTCGTAGTTATCGAAACTATTGACAGCATCGCTACCGATCACACTGGGAAAAATTTCTGCATAGTCTTTTAGTTTAGGGTTTGTATCTTGCTTTAAAAGCTCGTAACTATCAATGACTATATTACCAACTGGAGCAAGTGAATTTATCAGTGTTACGAGTAAAAGTAACTTTGCTCCACCTAGTAATAAAAAAAGTATGCTGGAAAAATAGCGTTCTTTGAGCTCGTCTAAACTTATGCAATACATCCCTAGCATCAATAGATAGGCTCCACTAAAAGCAAGACCAAAAACTAAAAGTTGTTGTGAAAGTAGTTCTGATAAATCTAGCCCTTGAAACACCAGCCAAAGATCATAACTAAAAGCAAGTAAGATCACGCCCAAGGGCTTTATTGCAATTGCTAAGAAACTACGGGTAAAAGAATGGCCATTGAGCTTATATAAGCGAAGTTTTGACCATTCAAGCAGTAAATAGACTAACAGTGAAACGACGATGAAGACGATCAGATAGTTAATGATCGTTTTTAAATTAGGATCAACTTCAAATGAAGGTAAAAGCAATTGTGTTGTTTGTGTCACTTGATAGTCGCTTAATGCGTAATGCGTTTTGAAGCGCTGACTTAGTTTTTTATCAAGTAGTTTGATGAAGTGTGAGTATTTTTCTTGCTCGAGTGTTTCAAGAAAAAAGACACCTTCAAAATTTTTTCTTGCGTGTAGTGCTTGTGCGAGCGGTTGGATCGTTACTTGATAACCACTAAGTAAAGGATAAGTATAACTATATTTTTGCTTATTAGATCCTAAGGCACCAAAATTTCCTAAAAATTGTGTTTGATCTAACTTGTAGACATAGAAATTTTGTTTTTGCAGTGATTTATTATAATCAGGCTTTCCGTCTTTTATTGGGTAGCCCTCATAATAATGTTTTTCCATGTAGTTTAAGTTGGTCTCGTTTGCACTTTCGTTTAGGCTAATAATGATCTGTTGGAATTGTTTTTTATCATGCGCCGTGAATGGAAGCTTAAACGGAATAAATCGATGCGATGTATCGATCTGCTGTAATGCTAGAGTAGCTTGAGCTTGATAGTTGGTAAAATATGCTCCAAGAGAACTGAGGATCAAGCAAAAAATAAAAATAATTAATAAAAATAATTTTTTATTCTTCATCTCAAAATTCCTTACAAAACAAGTGTTAACAAAT
Organism: Ligilactobacillus murinus; assembly: GCF_003288115.1. Classification (NCBI taxonomy): domain Bacteria; kingdom Bacillati; phylum Bacillota; class Bacilli; order Lactobacillales; family Lactobacillaceae; genus Ligilactobacillus; species Ligilactobacillus murinus. The sequence continues at coordinate 2,025,926 of NZ_CP023565.1, forward strand.
CTACGACGCTAGCAGCATGAACGGGGTTAAAAACAACAAACAAAAGACGGTTGCAACAAAGAGTAATGATTTGAATGATCCTTTCATAATAGATCCCCCCTATAAGTTTGTGCGCTAATAGTGATCTATCAGTGTATCCAAATTATAGCAAGCTAAATCAAAAAAAGTTGCTCGTAACCAATATATAACATTAAAGTTATTGTTTTGTAAAATATAATTTATATAGCTAAAAAAGTATTATACAGATGATCTATTAGCCTCACTTTCTAAGTAACTGATAAAGAGATTTAAGATGAAAAATTCAAGCACAAAAAACAAACTAATAACGACAAGATATACCTCTTTTGGAATATTTTGATCTGGATAAAAAGCTAGCATTACGATGTATTGGAACCCAAGCATTACTAAGTAAGGATAGTAATTTCGCAAGCGTGAATAACCAAACATATTTTTAAGCTCGATTTGAGTGAGGTTTTTCTTAAAAAAGCTGAGCAAAGAATAGAAACTAAGCGCAAGTACGATCAGCCAGAGCAAAAGTTGCTCATAAAAATGCGCTAACAGATCACCAAATCCTTGACGTAGCTCTTCAAGCTCACCATGATCATAACGGATCAACTGGGCAACATTGTCACTTAAATTATATTTTTTAGGATCGGCTCCCATTGCTGAGACAGTTGGCTTAAAGAGGTTTTTTTAAGTGGTAAAAGCAAGCTATCATTGGCAAAGCCAGATAAGATATTGAGGTGGTATTGCGTAAGAGCGTGCCTGATGTTTCCTGGGGTAACGATCATAATGATCTCATTTGCCATATTTTTACCAGTTACGATATTTTTAAAGTTTTGGTTGGAGCGAGGGTTTGAGTAAAAAACTTTGATACCATATTTTTGTGCGATCGGATCATTTTTTTGTTCATATTTGAGTCGCTTAGTGACTAAATCTTTAGGTGTATCAGGGAAAACCAAAACTAATTTTTTGGATGCTAGATCAGGGATGATCTTTTTGTTATGAACATCTCTTAAAGGATAGCGTTTCAAGTAATTAGTGTTGATGGTAACGCTGGTAAGTTCACGGGCAACGGTATTTGGTTGCTTATAGCTAGAACCACTATCATTTAACAAAAGTGCGCCTTGGCTGTCGGCTATTTGATAGATCTTTTCTAGTTCAGTAGCATTATTACGGTCATCGACTACATTTCCTCCGATCATATACGGAAAAAATTCAGCATATTTCTTTAATTCAGGATCTTTATGTCCATAGTTACCTGTTAGTAAAGAGCCTAGTGGAGGAAAAAAGGTGATCAAAGTGAGTAAGAAAAATATTTTTATCCCGCCAAGTAAGCAAAAAAGTGAAAGCGAAAAATAGCGTTCCTTAGCGGGAACTAAGCTTACCAAATACATCAAGCCGACCATTAGAAAGCTTATTACCAAAACTGCAAAGAAGGTAAAGCCTTGTCTATTTAATAATTCGGTTAGTTCTAAGTGCTTAGAGATCACCCAAAAATCGTAAATAAAAGCAAATAATATTGCAAATAACGGTTTTAAAGTAAGTGACAAAAAACTACGCCAAAAGGACCAGCCATTTAATTTGTAAAGGCGAAGTGATCGCCATTCTAGTAGTAAGTAGATCAAAACTGCGATCAAGATAAAGACACTTAAAGAGTTGATAAGTGGTGAAAGATCAAGCTCATCATCTAAGAACGGTAATAATAATTCAGTTGAACGAGTGATCTGATAATCTCTTGGCTTATAATGTGTCATAAAACTTTGATTCAAGTGCTGATTTAATAAAGTAATGAAGGCGTTATATTTGTTTAGATCAAGCGTTTCAAGAAAAAAGACACCTTCAAAATTCTTTCGATCTTTAAAAACTGATCCAAGTGGCCGAATAGTAACTTTATAACCTTTTAGTAACGGATAGGTATATGTATATTCCGAGTTATCAGACCCTAAGGCGCCAAAATTACCTAAAAAACTAGTTTTATGTAAATTATTGACGTAAAAGTTCTGTTCAGAAATACTTTTAGCATAGTTTAGTCTCCCATTTTCTAATGGATAACCGAGATAAACATTTTTTTCCATATAATTTAGTCCAAATTTTTGAGCACTTTCATCTACGATAGTTATGAGTTGGCGAAATTGTTTTTTAGTGTGAGCAACTAAGGGAAGCTTAAAAGCGATGAAGTGTTCAGAAGTATCGAGCTGATGTAGTGCTAGCTTTACTTCGGAATGGTAATTACTCGAATACGCTGTGATGCTGCTTAGGATAAAACTAAATAAACAAATAACGCTCAGAAATAAATTTTTAGTTTTCATGGCTACCTCCGATAAGAAAGAGTGGCGCGCCACGCCACGCTTAAAAACATTGCTATCAAGGTCTGGTGTAATTATAGCAATCTAGATCAAAAAAAGTTGCTCGTAACCGATATATAATATTAAAGTTATTATTTTGTAAAATATAATTTATATAGCTAAAAAATACCACCATTCCCAGACCGGAAGTGGTGGTATTTTTTAGTATTCAGAGATCTCGATCAGATTACCGTCGGGATCATTGAGATAGATCATTTTGAGTAAGGATGATATGCCAATTATCTTTAAAAAATTTTTCCCCTGTATCGGTAATTTTTAGTGCCCTTGATCCAGTAGCTTGTGTTATGTAGTCGTTATTAAGTAAAAAATCTAAGATCGCATTAGCTAGCGCACCCGCAAGATGATTTTTCCGTTCACTCCAATCTAAACAATCAATGCAAAATTTCCGTTTTTTCTTTTTTAAATTTTCAATGTTGATCTTCAGTTCTTCTGCAAAAAATATTTCACCTGAAGGAGTCACGCTATAACTTCCACTGTTATCATTAGCTGCGACGATGATATTCTCGGAAATAAGGAAGTCTTTGATCTTAATACCAAGTTCCCCAGCTATATGATCGTAACAAGTTCTAGCTTGCTTCAATTCTTTTTTGGCAAAATGTTGCTTATAACTTTTTGTAGGTTCAACGGGGGAATAATTACTTAAGAACTCAAATAACTCAGGTGTTATGGTGTTTGAGATAGAGTAATATCTAAACTTACCATATTGTTTGACAGCGGTCAGCTTTGCTTCGGTCAACAATTTTAAGTGATAACTGACAGTATGTTGTTTTAACTTAGTAAAAGCTGTTATCTCATTTACTGTATAGGCACGACCATCCATTAAAATATCTAAGATCGTAATTCTGGATCTATCAGATAAAAGGCGCAAGATAGTTGTAACGTCAGGTGAATTCATAATATTCCTCCCTAAAATTTTATATATCGATGATTTTCTATCGATTATCATAATACAATATGATCACACAGTAAAAGAAAACGACTATTCAAAAATTAGCAATAATTATAGTCGAATATTTATTGCTGTGAATATTTTATGGAGGTAGCAAACATGAAGATCAAGAAAATCACAGCTCCAGCGACGATCGTTGAAGCACGATAATAGTTTATGCTCCTTTAGGAATTAAGGAGAAAGTGAACTTCTTTAGAGGATAGGATTTGGGATAAAACCTAGATTCATCCTTTTTTCTTAAAGATGAATGGAGTTGGGATAATGAAATTACCTAAAGTAAAGGATATTCATAGCGTATTATTTTTAAATGATACTATCAGGATCGGTACAGGAAATGATTACGGGATACAAATTGATAATCCAGATGGGAAATATACTGAGTTGATAGGATCTTTAGATGGGGAGCATGCTATTTCAAGCATCATTAAAAATTGTAAAAATTTAAGTGAAAAAGAAATAGTAGAGGCGATCGATCTGTTGACAGATATGGGATATATTGAGGATGCAAGTATACGGATACCAAGTGACTTGTCTAACGAAGAAATTGAACGTTATTCTGTAAATCTTAATTTCTTCAATACTTTAGCAGATAATGCCAAAAATAAATATGATTATCAGCTTCTTTTAAAAGATACGCATGTTTTGTTGTTAGGACTTGGTGGTATAGGCTCTAATGTTTGTCTTTCGTTGGCAGAGCTTGGTATTGGAAAAATAACAGCCGTTGATTTTGATAAAGTTGAGAGAAGTAATTTGAACCGTCAGATCCTATATAATGATACCGATATTGGTGAATTTAAAACTACGGCCGCAAGAGACTTTATCAATAAATTCAATTCTAATATTGAATTTGCAGCAATAACGCAAGAAATATCTTCTGCAGAAGATATAGAAAAATTAATTGTGAAAACTGATTGTGATATCGTTGTTAATGTAGCTGATTACCCAACCGGATATATTGATTTTTGGGTAAATCAAGCTTGCGTGAAATATGATAAAGTATGTTTCTCTGCTTTAGTTGGTAAAAAAAATGGCAGAGTTTACTCTATTGTTCCCCATCAATCGGCGTGTTTTTATTGTCAGTATATGAATGATTTAGAGAATATTCCTGAATATGAGGCAGAGTTAAGAGCAATTAGAGAGATAAAAACTGATAAAGAATTAGCGCTGTATAGGACACCTAATGGAGCTTTGGGACCAGCTTGTTTATTTCACGGATATTTTATTGCTTCCGAGATCATGCGATATGTATTTTGGGGAGCTGATAGACTTCTGACATATGATCAGTCATTTAGTATCGATTTCTTGACATTTGAGCAAAAGTTTACGAAATTACACAAATATGAAAATTGCCCAGTTTGTGGAAAGGAATTTAGAAATAATGGAAACCTTGAGAGTAGCTAGTCTATCTAAAAAATATGGAGACTATAGTGCCGTCAAAGATATAAGTTTTTCGGTATCGGAGGGTGAATGCTTGGGGATCTTGGGTGTTAATGGGGCTGGTAAAACAACTACCTTAAAGATGATCTACTCAGCAAATAAGATAACAAGTGGTGATGTATACATTTTAGGAAAAAATATTTCAACGTTAGCTGATAGGGGGAAGACCAACTTAGGGATCGTAGCTCAAGAAGATATGTTAGATACGACTTTGACTGTCTTTGAAAATTTGATCGCACATGGTATATGTTATGGGATCAAATTAGGGGAACTTAAAGCTCGAACGCAAAAGCTACTAAAATTCGTCCAATTAGCTGAATATGCAAATAAAATGATCAGTGAACTATCAGGCGGGATGAAAAGACGTGTTGTTCTTGCACGCGCTTTATTAAATGAGCCTGAGATGATCATACTAGATGAGCCGACGGTCGGTCTTGATATTCAATCACGTAACATTATCTGGAACAAATTGAAGATGTTAAAAAAACAAGGTGTTTCGATCGTTATCACATCACACTATATGAATGAGATCGAATTTTTAGCTGATAGACTACTCATTATCGATTCTGGAGTAATAAAAGATGAAGGGACTATTACAGGCTTGCTAGATAAATATCAAGAAAAAGATATGGAAGAATTATTTCTTAGATTGACCAACAATAAATAAAAAAGATTTGATCGTTATCAAAAATTTAGAATGGTCGTTAACACTACTAGTGCCCATAAGAAAGATAAAATATGGAGTGGGTATTTAGTGATCTTGTACCATCAATACCAAATAAAATTAGGAAAGGAAAAGCTATATTTCTTTCTAAATTATGCAAAATATATTCTGTGTACTTTCCATATTGTATAGTGAGGGTAAAATGTTTAGAGTTTCACCTAGATCAGTTTACTATGTTATCATCAGAAACTATATGAGTTTTAGATCTCTATTTAAGATCTCGATAGTTCCTAACTTGATCGATCCCCTATTTTATTTAATAGCGATGGGATTTGGCGTTGGAGCTTATCTGACCAATATCAATGGGATGTCGTATACTACTTTTGTCATTACAGGACTTATCGGTGCTACGGCAATGACTACTGCTACATCAGAAGCAACAGTCAATGCATTTATTCAATATAAAATTGAAAAAACATATGCTGCTATGTTAATGACACCGATCAACTTACAAGATATTGTGATTGGCCAAGCTATTTGGTCAGGTGTTAGAGCTATCATTTTTGGGGGGATATTTTGGCTTGTTTCACTTGTTATAAGCCAGACATATAATCTTTATATGTTATTTATCATTCCACTCCTTTTTTTGATCGGACTGATTTTTGGACTTATCGGGCTGACATTTACTTACATAGCTCCATCACGAGAATTTTTGAATTATTATAATACTCTTGTTGTCCGACCGTTATATATGTTTTCAGATACTTTTTTCCCAATAGATTCTATCCCAGAGATTTTTCGAAGTTTGACATGGTTCTCTCCACTATATCATGCGACAAATATTATTCGAGCTATTTGGATAGAAAACTTCACTATGGTATTTCAACATTTGCTGTGGTTGATCGGTTGTGTAACGCTATTTTACTTTATTCCGATCTTAGTCATTTATAAGATGTATTATAAATGATATTAAAATACCACCATTCCCAGACCGGAAGTAGTGGTATTTTTTAGTATTCAGCGATCTCGATCAGATTACCGTCGGGATCATTGAGATAGATCGAAGTCATTTGTCCATTAGCCCCGATCTTGGTAACTGGACCAGCGATGATCTCAACAAAATAGCTTTTTAGATGATTGATATCATCTGCTAGAGCATCCCCAGTTACTAAGCAAAGATCGGCACTGCCACTCGTAGGAGTTTTAGCAACGAGTGCATCTTTTCGGTCAGTCGTTTGTAATTTTAAAAGCTGATGGCCACAGCGTAAAGTCACCACGGTCTCACTTTCTTCTAAGATCGGCATATCAAATACTTCGTGATAGAAGCGAGTTGCTTTGGCAAGATCGCTCACGGTCAAAACGATATGATCTAAACGTTTGATTTTCAAAGTGATCACCTCTGATTTATATTTTTTAAAGCATTAGTTAAAAAGTATAGGCCTAGAGCACAGACGCAAGCTTCAGTAAATGGAACGCTGAGCCAAACGCCATTTAGACCAAAGAGTGTGGCAAAAATAAAAACCGCACTGATCAAAATAAAATAGCCTCGTAGTAATGAAAGCGTGAAGGCTGATTTAGCTTTTTCGATCGCCACAAGCGATAACATGATCACGAGATTTTGGCTAGCAAAGAAAACACTGATAAAGTACAGTGGCAAAGCATGAGTTGCAATCTGAGCCAGTTGTGCGGAGTGATCGTGGTTAAAGACACTGACGATCGGTGTTTTGAAGAAAACTAAGCTAAAATACAGTACACATGAAAGACCTAAGGCTACTTGTAAGCCAAGTCTGATCGCAGTCTTAACATTGTTTAGATCACGTTTGCCATATTCACGACTAGCGATCGGTTGGACGCCAAGTGCGATCCCATTTGAAAGTGCTAAGACGACGAGCGTAATGTTAGCGATGACGCCATAAGCGGCGACAGCAGCATTGCCACTTAATTTGAGTAAGACCCAGTTAAAGGCAAAGATGCTGACCCCAGTACTCATTTCCGTTAAAAATGAAGGTATACCGAGACTAGCTGCTTGCTTTAATAATTTTAGCTCAGGCAAAGCAAACTTTAATTGCAATTGTCGCTTGGGATATTTACGATGAAAAGTCAAGATCGCCATACTCGTCAAAGGTGAAAAGATCGTCGCGATCGCAGCACCTATCATGTGTAATTGGAAGACAAAGATCAACAGCCAGTCTAAAAAGACCACGACTAAAGTAGCTGTTAAAGTTGCGATCATCGTCAGCTGAGGGTTACCATCGTTACGAATAAAGTTTACACAGACGTAATTACACATAAAAAATGGCGCACCTAAAGCGATGATCCGAAAATACCCCAAAGCAACTCCCATCGTTTGCTGATCGGCACCCAGAAGCGTCAAAACTTGGGTCGGAAAGATGTTTAACAAAAGTGCTAATAAACTACCAAGTCCAAGGCAAAAAAGCAACAATTTTCCAAAAAGCGTCGTTACTTTATTTGGTTCGTTGATTTTGTGGATCGAATAGATCGTTGAGCCACCGATCCCAAATAAAAGTCCCAAAGAATTGAAAAAATTAAACATTGGCAGTGAAATATTCAAGGCAGCTAACCCTAAAGTACCACCAGCGACTGCAATAAAGACGGTATCGACTAAAACATAGAGCGAAAGCCCAGAAGAAGCAAGGATATTACGAATGATGTATTGCCCGACTTCTCGTTTGATCTTAGCTGTAGATGTTTGCAAAAAATTCCTCCTAAACCAAACTTTCCTCTATCAATCGTGATCGCCTGTCAGAAAGTTCTAAGATGTTATTTTTTGCAAAACCCGGCGATTTTGCGTCCCTTATTTCGATTTCAACATTACGAGTTTAGCAAAGTTAAATCAAAAAAGCTAGTCTTACTAAATTTCTGTTAAACGTTTAACATATTTTGCTTTTTTCTCTTTTCATAACGCTTACTTTGCGATAAGATAGTTATAAGAAAACGATTACTATTTTGGAGGTAATGTTATAGTGAGTAAATTATATGGAGCTATTGAAGCTGGTGGAACAAAATTTGTTTGTGCTGTGGCTGATGAAGATCTAAATATTTTAGAACGTGTTTCGATCCCAACGACTGTTCCTGCAGAAACGATGGCAGATGTCTTTAAATTCTTTGAAAAACACGATGTTGTTTCGATCGGGATCGCTTCTTTTGGGCCGATCGATGTTAATCGTAAATCAGAAACTTATGGTTATATCACCAACACACCTAAGCCAGGTTGGAAAGATTATGATTTCTTGGGGGAAATGAAGAAGCGTTTTGATGTTGACTATGCTTGGACAACAGACGTTAATGGAGCTGCTTATGGTGAATTGAAACGTGGGGCAGCTAAGGGTAAAGATAGCTGTGTCTACTTGACCGTCGGAACTGGTATTGGTGGCGGTGTTGTGATCAATGGCAAAGTTATCGAAGGCTATGGTCATCCTGAGATCGGTCATATCGTAATGCGCCGGCATCCAGAAGACCACTATGAAGGTCATTGTCCATTCCACCACGATTGTTTAGAAGGCTTGGCTGCTGGTCCAGCGATCGAAGCCCGTCAAGGTGGGATCAAAGCTTATGAGATCCCTAAAGATGACAAAGCTTGGGAGATCGTGGCCTATTACTTGGCACAAGCTTGTGTAGATCTAACATTGACACTTTCTCCTGAAAAGATCATTTTCGGTGGTGGTGTTTCTAAACAAGAACAACTCTTCCCAATGATCAGAGAATCTTTTGCAAAACAGTTGAATGATTACGTTCAAACACCAGAGCTAGATGATTATATCGTACATGTTGATCTAGGCGATGATGCTGGGATCACAGGTTGTTTGCTTTTAGCTAAAGAAGCTGAAACTAAATAAGACGACCGTATGTTTAATAAGGGTCCTACTACGATGCAGATCTGTATCGTAGTAGGACCCTTATTTGCGATCATAAGACACTTAAATGGGCTAGTTCTGTTGGATCATTCAAGATCTCAGCTTTGGTCATTATCTTTTGGATCTGATGTTGTTCTGAAAATAAAGCGACCCGATCACAGATATCTTTGATCTGCCCAAAGTGGTGACTGGATAAGATGATCGTTTTGCCACTTTGGTTTAATTTAGCTAATAACTCAACGATCAAAGTGCGATAGTACGGAGATAAGCCATTGAAGGGCTCATCTAATACGAAAACTTCGGGATTCATCGTTAAGACGCTACCGATCGCGACAAGTTTTTTTTCACCACCAGATAGATGATATGGAACCCGATCAGCTAGTCGTTCGATCGCAAGTAATTTTAGACAATCAGCGACCCGTTGTTCAACTTCAGCTGGTGGCAAGCCTAACTGTTGCGGACCAAAAGCTAATTCTTCGCGCACGCTCATATTGAAGAGTTGCACATCACTATCTTGGAAAACAAAACCGATCTGTTCATAAAGTTTAGCCGCTTGTTTAGGATCATCTAAAAAAGTTTTGTCGACATTTAGATCTTTGAATTGATAGCTACCACCTTTTAGCGGGAAAAAACCAGTTAAGATCTTTAATAAAGTCGATTTGCCTGAACCATTTGGACCCATGATGACCAAAGTTTCACCGGTTTTGACTTCTAAAGAAACATCGTTTAAGGCAAGTTGACCTTCATAACTATAAAATGCGTTTTTTAAATCGAGCATACAAATTCCTTTCTTTAGTACTTAAAACCACCAAAATAATAAACAAATAAGGCCTAATTTTATCAAGGGGAAAAGATCTGCGCGTGTGAATTTAGGATATAAATGATTCTTATTTGTAAGCTTATATCCACGTAGGACCATCGCTTGATAAAGATCATTCATGCGACTCTTCAATGAGAGATACAGTTCGCCTATCAAATTACCCAGCAGTTGGAAAGACGCTTTTTGCCCCAAAGTTTTAAAGCGAATGCTATACAGTGATTCTTGCAGATAGATCCCTGCTAGATAGCAGTATTTTACAGTAATATCAAGCGTCAAGATCAAAACATTGGGAAAATGTAATTGTTTGAGCGCAAGAATAAACTGTTGCCATGTTGTTGTGCCAGAAAAATACGCTAGAGATAGTAGAAGCGTGCTGATCCGCATAAAAAACAGTGCCAGATCAGCTTTTTGGCTCAAAAATAAACTAGGCAAAATAAAGATCGCTGTAAAAATGATCAATTTTAGGTATTTCTTGAAGATTCCCAAAATCGCATTTCCCGGGAAAAGTGCCAATTCACCTAAGATGATCAAAAGACAAGCCCATAAAAAGATCAAATTGCGCGATAATAAGACCAATAGTGAAGTTATCAACAAGGTACAAACACGAAGCCAAGGTGAAGTTTTAACACGATAGACGGGTGTGATATTGGTAAAGAAATGAAGCAATTTACCCAATGACGTAATATTGATCCCAACAAAATCATGCTTCTTTTCAAAATTTAAATTAGTCTGATTCTTTGTCTGTAGCCAAAGTGGCAATTCAGTGTTAGTTTGCATGTTCATTGCTCTTACCTACAGCCATTAAGATCTTACCTAATACTAAGAAGACCAAAACAGCGGTGATCGCACTCAAAATGTAACCTAAAGAGATCGTAGTCCCAGGAACAGTGTAGTCACCAAAGAGTGCATTAAAGTTCATACCATGTGCCATCCCAGTTGGTAAAGTAGAACCTAAATGTTCATTATGCATGTTGCTGAGTAACTCACTTGGATCCCATTCCCCCCAAGCAGTACCACTGGCTAGTAATCCTAGTGGTGATAAGACTATCATGGCACCGATCAAATAGTAAAAATATTTAAAACCAAGTGCCATTTTGGAAGCCTCCTTTGAAGTAGCCCGACTAGGTGTGTAAAGCTCAGCAGGAGCAACTTTTTTGACAAATGCGTAAACGGCATAGGTAAAGAAAGCTTCAACAACACCAGCTACTAATAAATGAGCAAATAACATGGCTGGAATAGAGATCGTCAGAGGATAAGGATTATAGAGTGGTTGACCACTGGCATTGACGGCTATGATCGGTTGGAGGCCTAACTCGATCCCCGCTAATAATGCCGCAGCGTTGAGCCCGAGATAAGAGCCAAGGATCACCCCGAGCTTTTCATGGCCATATTTACGTAAAAGTGAATAGATCCCATAGCCGACAAAGGGCATTACAACAGCCATATTAAAAATATTTGCTCCTAATGCTAAAAGACCACCATCACCAAATAAAAATGCCTGTAGTAATAAGGCGACAGTCACTGCCACACTCGCGGCGTACGGTCCCACTAAAATTGCTAGTAAGGTTGCTCCAACAGCATGGGCGGTCGTCCCACCAGGGATCGGAACATTGAACATCATAACTAAAAATGAAAGTGAAGCACAGATCCCGAGCATTGGCGCAAGTTCACGGTTCTTGCTCAGTTGTTGTTTAGTTTTTGAAAGTGAGATAGCCAGTACAGGTGTGGCAGCAGCAAACATTACCCCGCAAGTTGCAGGGCTTAAATAATTATCAGGAATATGCATGATATACATCCTCTTTTCTAAATATTTTCCCCATATTCAGATAATTTATGATCACAGTTACCCCTATATATGGGAAACATCATTTTCTGAATATATGCTCATTATAAAGGGCGATGGATAGTGAAAAAATCTTTTATGTATAACTTCAAAGCATAATTTTGTGTTTTTTTACCCGATATTTGGCAAGAAAAGTGCTTACTTTGAGGGGAATTTGCAAAAGAAAAGCCGAAAAACGCATTTTTTTAGGATAAAAATTCCTTGATAGAATAACTTTTAGCGCTTTTTTTTATTTTTAAGTAAAAAGTTAAGCAAGATAGCTAAATGATTTAAGAGTAAATTTAATAACAAGGAATTTATCCTTGAGCAATTTTGATGGAGGAACACATATGTCTATTAATAGTGGCGATACAGCATTTATGATGCTTTGTACCGCAATGGTCTGCTTGATGACGCCAGGTCTAGCTTTCTTTTATGGTGGCCTAGCACGCAAGCGTAGTATTTTGTTTATTATGATGGAATCATTCATTTCAATGGGGATCGTGACCTTGATCTGGATGTTTGGTGGTTTTGGTTTAGCTTTTGGAAAGGACATCCATGGGGTGATCGGTCGCTTTACAGATTACTTTGGTCTAGCACATGTTGGCTTAGTACCAAATGCAGTTCATGCTGCTTCGATCCCATTTGCCTTGTTCTTCTTGTTCCAATTGATGTTTTGCGTGATCACTGTACCTTTGATGACGGGAGCATTTGCGGAACGTTTGAATCTAAAGGGTTATATCTTACTTTTGATCTGCTGGACGATCTTGGTTTATATCCCAGTTTGTCACTGGGTCTGGGGTGAAGGCTTCCTATCCAAGTGGGGTTTTGTTGACTTTGCTGGTGGGACAGTTATCCATACGACCGCTGGTTTTGCAGCCTTAGCAAGTATCTTTGTTTTAGGTAAACGCAAAGTCGCTAAGCAAGGGATGCATCCAAACAACTTGATGGCTGCAGCGATCGGGACTGGACTTTTGTGGTTCGGTTGGTTTGGCTTTAACTCCGGTGGGGCTTTATCTGCTGGCGCTTTGGCAACTAAAGCCTTTACGAATACCTTAGTTGGCTTGGCTAGTGGGATGATCGCTTGGTTGATCATGGCTAAGATCTTACGGGGCAAGATCAATTTTGTCGACGTGATGACTGGTTCTGTTGCTGGTCTAGCAACGATCACACCTTGTGCTGGTTATATCGCACCAAGTTCAGCCATCATTGTTGGTATCGTAGCTGGTATCATCTGTAACTTAGCTGTTGGTTTCCGGCAAAAGAAAGGCTGGGACGATGCGCTCGATGTTTGGGGCGTTCACGGCGTCGGTGGTTTTACTGGGACGATCTTGATCGGTCTGTTAGCTGATAAGACGGTCAATGGTGTTGGAGCTAGTTTCCATCAATTATTAGTTCAAGTTGGTGGAGTCGTTTTGACAGCGATCTATGCCTTTGTATTGACCTATGTCTTGCTCAAGATCTTAGGTGCAGTGACACAGATCAAGCCGACCCAAAAACAGATCGAAGAAGGCTTAGACAAGACGTTGCTTGAAGAAACAGCTTATGATAAAAATTAAGCGGTATTTTTAGAGTAGCTTCCAGTGAGAGGAGGTGAATACAAAAATGCTAGGTGTGATCTTACTTTATGTCGGAATGGTCTTGATGAGCAACGGTATTTGTCGCCTTACAAAGATCCAGGATAAGTCATTAGTTGTGATGAATATTTTCACAGGTGGTCTGGGACTGATCTTAAACATTATCGCCATTTCGATCGGAGTTGCACAAAATGCGGCTTATAGTTGGTATTATGCAAGCGCAACAGGTCTCTTATTCGCATTTACATACCTATATACGGCAATAAATACGATTTTTGACTTTGATCAACGTTTGTATGGTTGGTACAGTTTATTTGTAGCGATCAACACGATCCCTGCTGGACTCTTATGTTTCCAAGGGTATGGTGGGAACAGTTGGTATGGTATTATCTGGTGGCTTTGGGGCATCCTTTGGTTAACTGGATTTATCGAAACTGTATTGAAGAAAAACTTAGGCAGCTTTGTCGGTTGGCTCGGGGTGATCGAAGGGATCATCACAGCTTGGATCCCAGGCTTTATGATGCTGACAGGTGTCTGGCCTAAGTAATTGATTAGCGCTAAAGAGAGGTGTAAAAGTTATGCAATTAACAGAACGTGAACGTGAAAAGATGATCATCAGCTTAGCTGGAATGATCGCCCAAAATAGAAAAGATAAGGGGATCAAATTGAATCACCCTGAAAGTGTGGCTTTGATCACAAGTTTCGTGTTAGAAGGTGCACGTGCTGGTAAGACGGTCTCAGAATTGATGGATGAAGGTCGTCAAGTGTTGACCAGAGAAGATGTCATGGAAGGTGTACCAGAAATGATCCCAATGATCCAAGTGGAAGCAACTTTCACTGATGGGACAAAGTTGGTAACGATCCACGACCCGATCCAATAAAAAGTGAGGAGGACTTTAAAATGGTTCCAGGAGAATATAATTTAGCTAAAGAACCGGTATTATGTAATGAAGGTTACGAAGCTATCAAAGTCGAAGTTAAAAATGTCGGTGACCGTGCAGTTCAAGTTGGTTCTCACTTCCATTTTTATGAAGCAAATGAACGTGGGTTACAATTTGATCGCGACAAAGCATGGGGCAAACGCTTAGATATCCCAGCGGGGACAGCTATCCGCTTTGAACCAGGCGAAAAACGAACGGTATCATTGATCGACATGGGTGGCAAGCGCCGTGTCTTTGGTTTCAATGATAAAGTAGATGGTTACTTAGATAACGATAACCGTGGTTTACATCACAAGTTAAGCTAAGAAAAGAGGGATAGCAATGAGTTTCAAAATGGATAGAAAACAATATTCCCAAATGTTTGGTCCAACTGTGGGCGATAGCGTGCGTTTAGGTGATACCAACCTTTATGCAGCGATCGAAAAAGACCTAACAGTCCACGGCCAAGAAAGCAAATTTGGTGGCGGTAAAGTTTTACGTGATGGTATGGGTGTCAACGCAACTGAAATGCGTAAAGATAATCCTTTGGTTGCTGATACGATCATTTCAGGCGCAACGATCATCGACTATACTGGCGTCATCAAAGCTGATATTGGGATCAGAGATGGTAAGATCTTAGCCATCGGTAAGGGTGGTAACCCAGATAATATGGACAACGTTGACTTTGTTGTCGGTGCAAGTACTGAAGCGATCTCAGGTGAAGGTATGATCGTCACAGCTGGTGGGATCGACTTACACGTCCACTACTTATCACCTGGTTTGACGCATGCAGCGTTAGATAATGGGATCACAACTTTATTTGGTGGTGGTACTGGTCCAGCAGATGGTTCAAACTCTGCAACCTGTGCTCCAGGTGCTTATCATATTCACCGAATGCTTGAAGCAACTGATTCAATGCCGATCAACTTAGGTATCATGGCTAAAGGCGCTGGTGATGTGCCTGAAACGATCGGCGAACAGATCGAAGCCGGTGCTTGTGCGATCAAGACCCACGAAGACTGGGGTGCTACAGCAGCTGGGATCGATAATTCCTTAAAAGCAGCTGACAAATATGATGTTCAATTTGCAGTGCACACTGACTCATTGAACGAAGGTGGATTTGTCGATAATACGATCGATGCCTTCAAGGGTCGTACGGTGCATACGTTCCACACAGAAGGTGCTGGTGGTGGACATGCGCCTGACATCATGGTCGTTGCTGGTCAAAAGAACGTTTTGCCATCTTCGACTAACCCAACGAACCCTTATACAGACAATGAGATCGATGAATTGTTTGACATGGTCATGGTTTGTCATAACCTTGATCCTAAAGTTCCTGAAGACGTGGCCTTTGCTGAATCTCGGGTCAGAAAACAAACGATCGCTGCTGAAGATGTTTTACATGACATGGGTGCTTTGAGTGTCATGACCTCAGATGCTATGGCAATGGGGCGTGTTGGTGAAGTTGCTATGCGTTGTTGGCAATTAGCTGACAAGATGAAAGCGCAACGTGGTAGTCTTGAAGGCGATAGTGAATATAACGATAACAACCGGATCAAACGTTATGTTGCTAAATACACGATCAACCCAGCGATCGTTAATGGGGTAGCTGATTATATCGGTTCAGTTGAAGTTGGTAAATTTGCTGACTTAGTTATTTGGGAACCAGCTAAATTTGGGACCAAACCAAAGATGGTCTTAAAAGGTGGCATGATCACTTACGGTGTTATGGGTGATGCAAGCTCAAGTTTGCCAACACCAGAACCAAGAATGATGCGTGACCTATATGGTGCCTTTGGTAAAGCTGTTGGCTCAACAAATATTACTTTTGTTTCGAAATATGCTTATGACCATGGTATCAAAGAAGAATTGGGCTTAGATAAGATCGTCTTGCCGGTTCACAATACACGTAATTTGACAAAACGTGATATGAAGTTAAACAACTATGTGCCAAGCACGATCAAAGTTGATCCACATACCTTTGATGTTACGATCGATGGTGAATTGATCACTTGTGATCCGATCAAGACTGCATCATTGGCACAACGTTACTACCTCTTCTAAAATTTAGTTTTTTCAAGTTATCGGGATAGATTTAAATATGATTTAAAGCAAAGGCCAAGACGCGTCTTGACCTTTGTTTGGGTAATAATGGAGGAATTTAACATGATTTTAACAGAAGTGTTTGCTAACGTTGAGGATATCAATGATTTAGAACAATATCACATTGAGACTTGTATGGTCAAAAGCGATGACCTGATGAAACGTATTTTACGTGTGACCTCTGATCATGGTAATGATTATGGGATCCGGTTAGCTGAAGATAGCGAAGGCTTAGAAAATGGCTCAGCTTTCAAGATCGGGCACCATCGCTTGCTAGTTTTAAGCGTGATTCCAGATGAGATCATTAAAATCGTACCTAAAGATATTGATGAAATGGGTGTGCTCGCACATATGCTTGGTAATTTGCATAAACCAGTTCAAGTCGAAGCTGGAAAGATCACTTTGTTGTTTGATCCTGTTGTGGTTAAGACTTTAGATCAAAAACAAGTTGAATATACAGTAGAAAAGGCGCAATTAGCTGAACCATTGCGCTATGTGGATCTGACAAATGGAAAATAGGCCACGATTAAGCACACTTTTGGATTATTTAGAGGTTTTTCAAATTTGTGATTCCACTTTCCCAATCGGAACTTTTAACCACTCTTTTGGGATGGAAAACTATCTACATGATCGCAAAATCAAGCACACACCCGAATTTCAACAATGGTTTGAAAATTATTTCAAATCGCAATTTAAATACGGCGAAGGTTTATTGACTGTATTGTGTTGGCGAGCTTTAAAAGCTGGTCAGATGGAAAAATTGTGGGAATATGACGAAATTATTACCCATTCAACTTTGGCATTGGAGACGCGCAATGGTCAAAAGTTGATCGCTAAGCAAATGCTAGCTTTGATCAAGCAAATGTACGGTGAGATAAAACCGCTAGACATTTATGAAAAAAAGATCAAAGCTGGTGAACTTGCAGGTAATCCAGCGATCGTCTTTACGATTTTTGCACACTATCAGAAGATGCCATTAATGGAGACTTTTTTGATGTATGGTTATAGTATTGGTTCAACGATGGTCCAAAATGCTGTTCGCGCAATTCCATTAGGACAACGGGATGGACAAGTGGTATTGAACAATATTATCAAACTTTTAGGAAAACTTTATCCAGAAGTTGAAAAATTAGATGGATCGTATTTAGGAGCTAATGTTCCGGGACTTGAATTAGCTCAGATCAAACATGAAACACAAGGCTCAAGATTATTTATGTCCTAGGGGGATCAGAAAATGAAAAAAGCAATTAGAATCGGTGTTGGTGGTCCTGTTGGTTCAGGTAAGACGATGTTGATCGAACGGTTAACACGGGCAATGCATGATGATTATAGTATGGCAGTCATCACAAATGATATTTACACCAAAGAAGACGCAGAATTTATGGTCAAAAATTCAGTTTTAGATGAAGATCGGATCATTGGGGTTGAGACCGGTGGTTGTCCACATACTGCTATTCGTGAAGATGCTTCAATGAACTTGGCTGCGATCGATGAATTAGAAGAACGTTTTGATGATGAGCTAGATATCATCTTTGTTGAAAGTGGTGGCGATAACTTAGCAGCTACATTTAGTCCAGAATTGGTCGATTTTTCGATCTATATCATTGATGTGGCTGAAGGTGAAAAGATCCCACGTAAAGCTGGTCAAGGGATGATCAAGTCTGACCTATTCATCATCAATAAGATCGATCTAGCTAAATATGTCGGCGCTGATCTCGAGCGGATGAAGAGCGATTCAGAAATGTTTAGAAGTGATGGTACCTTCTTGTTTACTAACTTGAAAAAAGATGAAGGTCTACAAGATGTCATCGCTTGGATCAAAAAGAATTGTCTATTAGAAGATCTAGAAGAAGTCAAGAATTAGAGGAATACAGATGGATAAGAAATATGATGGTGTGATCGAGATGCGCTTTTTACCGCGCAATGGCCGCACGATCGCACAGAAATTATATCATAAGGGAAATTCACGTATTTCCTCGGTTATACCGACGACCGAAAATCAATTGCCTTACTATTTCTTGATCTCTACTGGTGGTGGTTTTACAGAAGGTGAGCAGTATCAAGTCAAGATCACACTTGAAGATAATGCCCATGCAGTTTTGACAACACAGACACCAAATTATGTGTATAAGTGTGATAATTTGCGTCAAACATGTCAAGAAACACAGATCAAACTCGGACATGGTGCCTTTTTAGAGTATTACATGGATGAAGTTATCCCATATAAGAATGCTTATTATCGCCAGTTCATGGACCTTGAGCTAGCTGAAGATGCTTCGTTGATCTTGACCGATGGTTTGACTAGTGGCTGGTCCCCAGACGAAAAACCTTTTCAGTATCGGGATGTTGGGATGCGAACGAAGATCAAAGTTGCGGGCAAATTAGTATATAATGATTACTTGTTGTGTACGCCTCAAGTCGATGAACTAGCTGAATTAGGGTATTTTGAAGGTTATACTAACTTTAACTCAGTTGTTTTGATCGATAAAAATATCGACCAAGATTTTGTGAAAAAGGCCCGTGAGGTGATCAAACTTCCTGAAGCTGATGTTTCATTTGGGATCTCGTTATTGGAAGAAAATGGAGCGGTCTTACGGATCTTAGGATATGACGGTTATACTAATCGCCAGATCCAAAATCAATTTATCGAATTTTACCGTGAAGAATTCAAAGGCTACGCTCCTTTGAAACTTCGGAAAAATGATCGGGCGTATAATTAATTGGAAAAGAGTGAACGATTGTGACAGGAACTTTTTGGTTAGGATTTGGTGCAGCTGGACTAGGCGCTTTTTTTGGTGGTTGTCTACGGAGTTTGTTTTCTGATTGGTTCAATCATGCTAAGGCGTATCTTCCTTATGGTACATTGGCCGCCAACTTACTAGGCTCGCTTTTGATCGGGATCTTTGCTGCTTTGGTGGCAAAGGGGGAACTTTCACAAATGGCTAACACATTGCTTGCCGGTGGCTTTTGTGGTGGTTTAACGACTTTTTCGACCTTTTCATTAGAAAATCTCAAGTACTTCAAACAAGGTAAAACAGGACATGCGGTACTTTATTGGTGTGGCAGTGTTGTGTTGTGCTTAGCTTGTGTCTATTTAGGCTTAGCCCTTGGAAAGCTATTTTAGATAAGGATCAGGTGGAAAAATGAAAAAATCAACAGAATTATTGCTTGTTGGCTGTGGTTGCTTTTTTGGTGGTGCCTTGCGTTATGTTTGTGAGACCTTGATCGGACCTAGTGTTTCAGAGGCTTTCGCTATTTTAGTCGTTAATGTCAGTGGCTGTTTTTTGATCGGGTTGATCTCAGCTGGTTTATTTAAAAAGACGCTTTCAGCTGAATTTGGTAAATTGGCCTCAACCGGCTTTTGTGGTGGTTTAACAACTTTTTCTTCGTTTGCTGATGGGATCGTCAATTTATTTGATGCTTCACAGGTGGCAGTGGGGTTGTTATACATCGTGCTTAATATGTTGCTAGGGCTATTAGCTGTTTATTTAGGCCTAAAAGTAATTTTAAAAACAAAATTTAGTGATTTTGCAAATTGATCAAAGATAACACTCATTTTAATGGGTGTTATTTTTTAATGACGCCTAGCCGGAAATCCCGTGACTTTAGTCATGGGATGGATAGGCCACTATTGAGCCCCTTTATGGGGCTTTTTGTTTGTTTCTGTATATTTTTGGTCATTGATATATTTCTCTACAACTTCTTTGCTCATATTGCCCAATGTACTCATATAGTAACTTGGCGACCAAAGATGACCGCCCCAATATTGGCTACGTCGTATTTCTGGATGATTTTGTAAAAAAATATAGGCACTACGTCCTTTGAGCGCCTTAATGGCACTAGCCGGCGCTTTGCTTGGCGGAAAACTGATCAGCATATGAATGTGATCCGGCATGACTTCCATCTTTTCGATTACGATGTCATTATTATCTGCAACTTGCTGCAAGATAGCTTTCATTTCGTTAGATAAGGCCTCGGTTGTAAAAGTCTGATTGCGATATTTAGTTACCCAGATCAAATGGTAATGGAAATTATAGATATAACGACGAGTATAAATGGCCTCTTTGATTTTTTCTTTAGTCATAATATGTTCTCCTTTGTTAATACATTGACATCATGATATAATGTTATTATATCAATAAGGGAGGTGAAATCAAATGAAATCAATGGCAAAAATGAAATATCATTATGGCCTAAAAATGCGCTGCTATCCTAGTGACCAACAAAAGCAGTTGATTAAAATCAACAGTGACGCTAGTCGCTTTATCTATAACGAAATGGTTGCGATCAATAAGGAACTGATGCAGCTTCGCAGAGTTAAGCTACCGATTGACATAGTTCGGGATCGTATTAAGCAACTAACTATGCGCCAAAACGCTAAGCAAATGTCTAATCACTATCAATTCTTAGAAGATAAACGAATTGATAGTTTGACGAAAGCTAATGCTATTCAGAACTATCGGAAAGCTTGGAATGCTTTTCGGAAGGTTCACACCGCTGGTGTTCCTAAGTTTCATCGAAAGAATTATCGCTGGCGTTATCAAACCAATTGTCAATACTCAGGGCAAAAGACTGCGTTGCTAACTAACGGTACAGTCTGTTTTCTAGATAATAGCCATGTCAAAGTCCCTAAAATCGGACTGTTACGTGTTGCCGGTTCGCAAGCACGGCTTTTGAAAAGAATATGCGAGACTAGAATTGGTACTGTGACGTTGACTAAAGATTCAGCGGATCGCTTCTTCTTATCAATGCAGTTAGCTTCAGATGAATCTTTTGTTAAAGTGGCCAAAGCTACTCATGGGCATGTTGGAATTGATCTTAATACTGATAACTTCTTAACCGACAGTGGAGGTAACATAGTTCCTAATCCACGATATTATCGCACTATTAAAGGTAAATTAGCCAAAGAACAGCGCATTTTATCTAGACGGCAACAACGTGCAAAAAAAGAACATCGTTCTTTACGCGATAGTAAAAATTACCAAAAGCAACGCTTGCTAGTTGCCAAACTTCATGCCAAAGTAATGAACCAAAGACATAATTTTCTCCAACAAATCTCTACTGCATTAATCAAGAACCACGATTTAGTAGTAGCCGAAGAGTTGCGTAGCAAGAATATGCTTAAAAATCATGCTTTAGCACTTAGTATTTCTGACGTTGGTTGGCGAACATTTCTTGGCATGTTGGCTTATAAAGCAAAGCTTTATGGGCGTCAATTTATCACAATCAATCCAAGAAACACTACCCAAACATGTTGCGATTGTGGCTTTGTGATGGGCACTAATGGGACGGACAAACTAACGTTAGATGACCGAAAATGGACTTGTCCTAACTGTGGTATTCACCATATTCGTGACTGGAACGCAGCTAAAAATATTCTTGATAAGGGAATAGCTAAACTAGCTTAGCTTATCTGTCCCTATGGCAACCTGGGGACATAAAAGGCGTTGGTAATTAGACGACCGCTGTTTGATTACAATTTCGGTTGGTCAAATAAGTTGTCCCTATCTACGCAAATTGTGGTTCGAAATCTGTAAGGATTTTCGGCTCACAAGCCACTGACTTTAGTCAGTGGTGGTTGACAGTCTAGTTTTACCTTTGCATTACGCTAAAAGTATTGCTACTATATTCTTAAAGTAAATACAATACAGGAGTGTGGGGGAAATAAGATGGAGCCAAAATATAAACAGATCTTAGAAACGATCAAAAAGCAGATCATTGACGGGAAGTACCCTGCTGGTAGTATGATCCCAGATCAGAACACACTGGCACGTGATTTTAAAACTAGTCGGATGACGGTCAAAAAAGCTCTAGATATGTTAGCGATCGAGGGCTTCATCTATTCTAAAAGAGGAGCGGGGACTTTTGTAAAAAAGAATGCTCTAGCGCAAAAAGATGCCTTACCAGTAGATAGTTATAGGGGCTTGAGCAGTCAATTCAGTAAAGCGCGGGTCAAAAGTGAACCGATCGTTTTTGATGTGACTTTTCCGACGTCTGAGATCAAGGAACGTTTAGAATTGAAGCAAAATGAACCAGTCTATGAGATCTTACGTTTGCGTTTTGTTGATGATGAACCGTATGCTTTAGAGCATACCTTTATGCCGATCAGCTTAGTACCTAACTTAAGTCAAGAAGTTCTCTTTGGTTCGATCTATGCTTATTTGACTAAAGAAATTCATTTAGAGATCGGCGGCGCCTTTCGTAAGATCTCTGCCGAAAAAGCTTCCAAAAATGATATTAAGTATTTAGCATCTGCTGAAACTGATCCGATCTTGCAAGTCGAGCAAGTCGTTTACTTACAAGATGGGCGCCCCTTTGAATACTCGATCAGTCGTCATCCTTATAATGGAAAACACGCGTATACGATCTTTGACCGCAAAAATTAAACTAAAATGACCTCCAAATGTCGTCGCTTTAAACGCTAGTGGAGGTCATTTATTAGTTTAAAAGTAAAGGTTGATACATTTCGCTTTCAAGCTGGGAGACAGTATCTTCGAGCAATTTTACATTATTGGGAACTTCTAGGTCATCTAAATATAGGACCGGAGCTTTAAGGCCAGCTAGATCTTGGGAATTAAAGGCAGCGATCACCAGATCATAGTGGGCTTGTTCAAGATAATCATTGACTGAGATATTGTGTCCTTTACTTAAAATATTTTGGATCTCAGTGATGTACGCATAGCGCGTTTCGATCGGAAGCTGTGAGATAACTCCGATGCTGATACAACGGCGCTTCATGCTTTTATGAGGATAGATTATCATTCTAAGCTTATCACGGATCGCTTGTAATTTATAAGGATTGAGTTTAAAACTTTGTACTAGCGGGATATTTAAGATCTCAGCGATAACTTTTTCTTCAAAGGGTTGCGAGGCTTTCTTTTTGACTTCAAGGCTAAGGATATTATTTGAGTAATAGTAACCGTCAAGCAATAAAAGTTTATTGATCGTAAAATAAAGACTGCTACGTAAGGCATTGAAATCATTATTGAAATTATAGCTATTTGTCAAGATCGTCGTGATCTGTTCAAGTAATTGTTGACATTTTGAATGTTTAAACAATGAATTTATCTCAGTGACTGGATAGCTGATGATATTATGGGTGTTTAAAAAAATAAACGTCAAATAGCTGTAGTATTCAACTAAGTCATGATCTAAAAAGCTCCAATTTTGCTTGAAATAATTTGTTAAATCTTGATAAAGTGGTGTCACTTTAACTTCAAAAAATAGCGTACTTGCCTTTTGGTTACTCGCAGTTTGTAAAATTAAGTTAGAAAAATAAAAAGCCATTTGTGATAGACTTTTGAGTACCAACAAACAAAAGTAAAGGAAAATCACAAATGACCTATAATCATCTTACCATAAGCGAACTGTCCTTCATACAAAATTTTTGGAATCAAGGTGTTAAAGCCTATATTGTAGCTAAAACCTTAAAACGTAGTGCTGAAACTATTTATCGAGTATATCGTTTTTTAGATGCTGGGAATTCGATCTCTGAATACTATGAAAACTATCGGGCTAATAAATCTAAATCCGGCCGTAAACTCATCGTATTACCTAATGATGAGCTTGAGTACATCAAGGAAAAAGTTAGTCTAGGTTGGACTCCTGATACGATCATCGGACGTAATGAAAAACATATCAGTTGCTCAATGCGTACGCTTTATCGCATCTTCAAGCGTTCTAACGTTTTAGATGTGACCTCGCTCCCAATGAAAGGAAAAAGACATCCAAATGGTTACGTTGAACGCCGTGGAAAAGCTGGACGACTAGGTCGGGCTCTTTCAGAGCGGCATCAGGACTATCCCAACTACCATAATGAATTTGGACATCTTGAAGCTGATACGATCCAAGGTAAAAAACATCGTGGTGCAGTAATGACATTAGTTGAACGAAAGTCTAAGGCTGTCATCATTTTGAATACACGCCATAAGACGGATAAAGCTATCTTTGAGAAACTTGATGCTTTACTTTCTGTTACTCCTAAAGGACTCTTTAAATCGATCACTTTTGATAATGGTAAGGAATTTTCTAAGTGGAAAGATATCGCTAATAAGCATGATATCAGTACCTACTTTGCCGATGTAGGTGCTCCTAACCAACGTGCACTAAATGAACATACGAATGGATTACTTAGGAAAGACGGACTAGGAAAAGATATGAATCTCAGTGATCTCCCCACTGACTATGTCCAACAAGTAGCTAGCTATAGAAACAATATTCCACGTAAAAGTTTAAACTACAAAACCCCACTAGAAGTATTCATGAAGTACATTACAAATGAGCATGTAGTTTTTTTCTAACTTAATTTGACAATTCAGGACTAAAATAAGTTCGGATCAATTCATGCTTATTACTGAGTAAAGATAGCCATAGACTGATCTGATCATTTTGAATGATGCTCAACTGAGACCCGAGTTTTTCTTTGGCATATGCTTTGAAACCATGGTCAGAAATAATGAATTTTCTTAGAACTGTGCCTTTAGCATGAGTGTTCCAGTAAAAATTAAAATAAAAATAAAAGAACTGTGATCCAGTGCCACGCAACATATTTTGCTTGATCTCTAAGTTGAATTCGCGTAAAAGTTCGTTACATTCGCCGATCAATTTATTGGTAGAAGTCAAACTGATATTTAAGGAGCGCGCGGTTTCTTCCCGGGTCAACGTTGAATGTTTAAAATAAAGATCTAGGAGTTGAAAGCGTAATGATGAAGATAAGATCTGTTTATTTAAACTTTGAACTGCTTGGCTGTTATAAGGGAGATTCAAAATGATCTCATGGCGTGTTACGGTCAATAACTGGGGATCAAAGCCATTGATCTGTTCAGTCAGCTGACTTAAGGTCGGAGAAGTGATCTTGAGTGCTTGACAGAGTTCGGATTTACGGAGGTGATTATTATATAAATGTAGCAGTAGTAATAAAGAATAAATCTGTAGACTCTTATGATCAAAGAGTTGTTCATTATGCATAGCAGATCGCCTCCAAAAATAAATATTAAGTTATTATAAAAAAGTTAACAAATGAAATTATATAATAATTTTAGTAATTTTGGCAATATTGCTTCAAAGTTGCGCACGATCAAGGATTGTTTGTTAAAAAAATATTTCATCCTATAATTTTATAGTTATTTTTTGATAACTAATAATGAAACAAGAAATTTTTTTTATTTATATAAATTGGCGTTTTTTTAGCTTGATTTGATTTTAAACGGGGGATGAACTATCGAAAATGAACAGTTTTGAACGGTGGAGCTAAATTTTTGAGTAAAGAAAAGGTTTGATCTTTAAGGAAAAACACGTTTTTTTGAGATCAAATAAAAACAAAGAATATTTTTAGGCGGTGTTATGGCGTAGATTATTACTTGTAAGGCATGAGAGTGTCTGGCTGATTTGATAATTTACGTTAACTATTGTACGTTTAATTGTTATTGCATGGTGCAAGTATCAATGTATATCCTCATAAAGACGGTGATAGTTGGCTAAATCCAAATTGCTAAACCGTTATCTAACATGGGGGCAAGCAATGACTAAGAATAAAACTTTGGTACTAGGCATTTGTGGACCAGTAGGTGTTGGCAAAACTTTATTGATCCAACGTATCCAAGCGATGCTTAGTGAGCGCTATTCGCTAGCCACGTTAAGTGATGGTATTTTTACAGTAAAGGACCTAAATTACGTCCCACCTTTAATGACGCCTAGCTGGAAATCCCGTGACTTTAGTCATGGGATGGATAGGCCACTATTGAGAGGCTGTGACATAAGTCTCTATCTTTAAAGAAGACCATTCGAATTTTTTGAAAATTTTGAAAAATTCGAATGGTCTTCTTTTTGTTTTTATTATTTGGTGATATTTTTGAACTACTAGTGGACATTTTCCACATGTTCAATGCCATTAACGCTATCCCCATTTGTCGATTTACCTTTTTCTTACTTCGTACGGTAAATCGAGTAAAACCCAAATAAGCCTTCAAATTACCGAAAATAGGTTCGATCTCATACTTTCTTCTACGATAGATCTTATTTTTTTCAGTATTTGAAAGGTTTGTTTTTACTTTTCCCTTGAAATATTCCCATTGTGGATTGATATAGATCTTTCTGACATTTCCTTTTTTGGTCAATGCATTTGGATTTTCTTTACGATCTTCATCGAATTTTTCAGCTTCATATACTTTAAAATTTCGTTTATAACCATATGTATCATGGCGATATGCATAGCGTTTAAAGTTAAAACGAACATTCTTTGGATCTATATAGTAATCATCTTCAGCGTTATAATGCCAATTCATCACTTTGCGCTCATCTGATCTCCAACGTTTGGTTTCTTCCTTTAACATCGTATTATATGGAATAAGGTAATCAAACACTCCGAATTTATCTTCGATAAATTCATAGTTAGGTTCAGATCCATAACCAGCATCAGCAACTATCGGACCTTGGATAACATCTGCATCCATCTTTTCTAAAAATGGGATCAAAGTACGCATATCAGTTGGATTAGGTGCGAGGGTGTAGTCCAAAGCAAATTGATTATTAGCAGCGACTTGGAGATTATAGCCAGGTTTGGTTTGACCATTTTTCATTGGATCTTCTTTCATACGCATAAAAGTGGCGTCATTGTCAGTTTTAGAATAGCTGTTTCGCTCGCCAACGATGGCAAACTGTTCAGCATATTTAGAGTTTTTCTGTTTACGCTCGCGTGTTTGTTTTAAGTATTTCTTGGCCGTCCGTCGTTCCTGCTTCGCAGGATTAGGGGAGATCTTCTTAGTCTCTTCGACCTTTTCATTCAAATATTCAATTCGTTGTTCCAATCGGGCACATATCTCATCAAGTTGATCAACAGTCAGATCATCAGCAAAATCAATATTGACGATCGATTCTTTGATCTCTTTTAATAACTTTTTAGCTTTTTGTCGATTTAAATCATCATAGCGAATAGTATTTTTCTTCCAAACAAACGAGTATTTATTTGCGTTAGCAAGAATCTTAGTACCATCAATAAACACAGCCTCATCAATGAGCCCATTTTTTCGCAAATATTCTCTAAATTCAGAAAACGAACTTTTTAGCATCATCTCAATAGTATCAGAGACAACAAAGCGAGCAATAGTACGATAAGTAGGTTGGGCTTCCTGAGTCAACCACATGGCAACAACGTTTTCCCGAGCAAAACGTTCGATCTTTCGACAAGAAAAAATACCATAACTATATGCCAAAAGAACTAACTTGAGTAAGACCCGAGGTTCATATTCGAAAGGACGCCCAAAGGTATAAGAGTCATCAAAATCAATAGATTCGACTAAATGGTGTATGTAGTGTGCTTGATGATTTTTTTCAGGTTCATAGAAGGTCGCCATGTTCAAACTGAGTTGATTTATGTTACAATTACTGTGCATGGGTTTATCTCCTTTCTTTTTTGAGAGGGGTAGACTATAGGGCATCAGGGGGGGTTCTGATGTCCTTTTTTATTTATAGTATACAAAAACGGTCGTAAATGAACAATTTTTAAAGTCCATTTACGACCGTTTTTTGGAGACTTATGTCACAGCCTCTTTTGTTTGTTTCTGTATATTTTTGGTCATTGATATATTTCTCTACAACTTCTTTGCTCATATTGCCCAATGTACTCATATAGTAACTTGGCGACCAAAGATGACCGCCCCAATATTGGCTACGTCGTATTTCTGGATGATTTTGTAAAAAAATATAGGCACTACGTCCTTTGAGCGCCTTAATGGCACTAGCCGGCGCTTTGCTTGGCGGAAAACTGATCAGCATATGAATGTGATCCGGCATGACTTCCATCTTTTCGATTACGATGTCATTGTTATCTGCAACTTGCTGCAAGATAGTTTTCATTTCGTTAGATAAGGCCTCGGTTGTAAAAGTCTGATTGCGATATTTAGTTACCCAGATCAAATGGTAATGGAAATTATAGATATAACGACGAGTATAAATGGCCTCTTTGATTTTTTCTTTAGTCATAATATGGTCTCCTTTGTTAATACATTGACATCATGATATAATGTTATTATATCAATAAGGGAGGTGAAATCAAATGAAATCAATGGCGAAAATGAAATATCATTATGGCCTAAAAATGCGCTGCTATCCTAGTGACCAACAAAAGCAGTTGATTAAAATCAACAGTGACGCTAGTCGCTTTATCTATAACGAAATGGTTGCGATCAATAAGGAACTGATGCAGCTTCGCAGAGTTAAGCTACCGATTGACATAGTTCGGGATCGTATTAAGCAACTAACTATGCGCCAAAACGCTAAGCAAATGTCTAATCACTATCAATTCTTAGAAGATAAACGAATTGATAGTTTGACGAAAGCTAATGCCATTCAGAACTATCGGAAAGCTTGGAATGCTTTTCGGAAGGTTCACACCGCTGGTGTTCCTAAGTTTCATCGAAAGAATTATCGCTGGCGTTATCAAACCAATTGTCAATACCCAGGGCAAAAGACTGCGTTGCTAACTAACGGTACAGTCTGTTTTCTAGATAATAGCCATGTCAAAGTCCCTAAAATCGGACTGTTACGTGTTGCCGGTTCGCAAGCACGGCTTTTGAAAAGAATATGCGAGACTAGAATTGGTACTGTGACGTTGACTAAAGATTCAGCGGATCGCTTCTTCTTATCAATGCAGTTAGCTTCAGATGAATCTTTTGTTAAAGTGGCCAAAGCTACTCATGGGCATGTTGGAATTGATCTTAATACTGATAACTTCTTAACCGACAGTGGAGGTAACATAGTTCCTAATCCACGATATTATCGCACTATTAAAGGTAAATTAGCCAAAGAACAGCGCATTTTATCTAGACGGCAACAACGTGCAAAAAAAGAACATCGTTCTTTACGCGATAGTAAAAATTACCAAAAGCAACGCTTGCTAGTTGCCAAACTTCATGCCAAAGTAATGAACCAAAGACATAATTTTCTCCAACAAATCTCTACTGCATTAATCAAGAACCACGATTTAGTAGTAGCCGAAGAGTTGCGTAGCAAGAATATGCTTAAAAATCATGCTTTAGCACTTAGTATTTCTGACGTTGGTTGGCGAACATTTCTTGGCATGTTGGCTTATAAAGCAAAGCTTTATGGGCGTCAATTTATCACAATCAATCCAAGAAACACTACCCAAACATGTTGCGATTGTGGCTTTGTGATGGGCACTAATGGGACGGACAAACTAACGTTAGATGACCGAAAATGGACTTGTCCTAACTGTGGTATTCACCATATTCGTGACTGGAACGCAGCTAAAAATATTCTTGATAAGGGAATAGCTAAACTAGCTTAGCTTATCTGTCCCTATGGCAACCTGGGGACATAAAAGGCGTTGGTAATTAGACGACCGCTGTTTGATTACAATTTCGGTTGGTCAAATAAGTTGTCCCTATCTACGCAAATTGTGGTTCGAAATCTGTAAGGATTTTCGGCTCACAAGCCACTGACTTTAGTCAGTGGTGGTTGACAACAAAGGATCACTATTTGGGGAGAAATTTTGACTATGAGTTCTCTTATGGTGAAAAAGCTGTTATTATCCCACGGAATTATGTTTTTGAATTGCGAAAATTACCGGCTTTGAGCAAACACTATGCCATGGTCGGCTTGACGTCTGTTTTTGACGACACGCCTCTTCTTTATGATGCTGTCAACGAGCATGGCTTAGCGATGGCGGGCTTGAACTTTGAAGGCAATGCCGTTTTTTATGACTTTGATCCTGAGATGGATAATGTGACACCATTTGAATTTATCCCATATATTTTAGGTCAATGTAAAAATGTGGCTGAAGCTAAGCAAATGTTGACTAAGACCAACTTGGTCAATGAAGCATTTAGGGCTGATCTACCTTTATCTCCATTGCACTGGATCATCAGTGACAGTGAAGATAATACGATCGTGGTCGAAACTTTAGCTGACGGGATGAAAGTATATGATGATCCAGTTGATGTGATGACTAATAATCCAACGTTTGATAAGCAACTCTTTAATTTGAACAATTATCGAGGTTTATCAGCTAAAACACCCGAAAATACTTTTGATCCGACGTTCGAGTTACCAGCATACAGCCGTGGAATGGGAACTTTAGGTCTTCCAGGTGATTTGACTTCGAGCTCACGTTTTGTCAAAGCAGCTTTTGTTAAAGCACATTCGGTTTGTGAACCAGATGAAAGTTCAAGTGTTAGTCAAGGTTTCCATATCTTAAGTGCGATCGAACAACAACGAGGCTGTTGTGAAGTGAGCGAAGGAAAGTATGAATATACGATTTATTCTGCTTGTTATAACAAAGATAAAGGGATCTTATATTATAAGACGTATGAAGATAGTCAGATCACAGCTTTAGATATGCATAAAGTTGATTTAGAAAGTGATCGTTTCACCCTTTATCCATTGAGTCAAACACAACATTTCAATTACGCTAACTAAAAACTACCGCTAAGGATCGGTATTCATTGTTTAGTTGTTACTTGGCCCTGTAAAGTTTTAAAAATTAGTATTTTCAGGATAAAAAAAGATATCTTCAATTCCAATGTTTAGGATCGAAGATATCTTTTTACTTATGTCACAGTCTCTTTTTTAGTTGGCTTGAGGAAGTTCTAAATAACATTTTGCTAGGTCTAAGATATAACTGATATCTTCGTTTCCCCGTAGCGTACCAAACATGTCGGTAGCATAGACGATCAGTCCTAGGCGCCGACCAGCAGGTAACTGATAATGTGTTGGCTGTAGTGTTACTTCAAGTTGATAGAATTTATCAGCTAAAAGCTCATCATTTCGCCAAAGTTCGGTACGATTTTGCAAATTGATATGGCCTTTACTGATGAGTTTAAAGGGCGTAGCTTTTCCTAGCGTAAACTCAACGAGATCATTTTCGCGCCAATTATAGCCCGCCAAGATCCCCTTAGGTTCAAGGACAGTAGGCGTCTCATTTAGACGTTTAGCTTTACCAAGATCAACGAGCATAAAACTGAGTAGACCGTGATCAGCTGAGCAAGCCATATTCACACTGAGTTTAGGTGCACCACTGATGATCAATGGCTGCTTTAAAGGAGCTGTTTGGAATTTTAAGCGGGCTTTTTCAAGCGGTGAAGCCTCAGAACTAACAAGATCATTTTTCCAAAGGTCAAGCTCTACTTGATATTTAGCGAAAGCCTTAGGTGTCAGTTGATCGTTAAAGCTTAAAGTCCCTGTATCAGAAGTATCAGCTAGCTTTCCTGCTTGTGTCAGCCAAAGTTTAGTTGTAGTCAGTGCTTGCCAAGTAGAATAAGTTTTCCAAGTATCAGGCTCAACGTTATCTTGGATCAAAACGTCAGGCAAAACAGTAGTCGCTTGATTATCGATCCCATAGAGTTTATGTGACAACCAAAGATTCATCATATCGGTAAAATCAAGTGACTGAAAATTATTGATATAAATGTGTTGTCCTTGATGTAAGATCAATTTGGTCTTGACCGGTAGCTCTTGGAGGGCTTGATAGAGATTAAAGACATTCCGCGGTTTAACGTTCCAGTCATTCAAACCATGTACTAAGACAACATCGCATTTGATGTTAGCGACGTTATTTAGATAGTTACGTTCATCCCAAAAGCGATTATAATTTCCAGTCTGGCGGTCTTGACCAGCAAAGAGCAAGTCCAATTGCTTTTGCCATTTGGTAGCAATTTTTTGGTATTGTGCCAGATCTTTACGTCGACTAAAGCATTCTTGGGCTAAAACATCGGCGTCTTCGCCAACATAGCCATCGGGTGAAACAACTAGTCCGCCATCACGATAATAATCATACCAGCTAGAGATTGCTGCTTCGGAAATGATCGTTTCTAAGCCTTCAATCCCAGTAGTTGCAGCGGCCGTGGCTAAAGTTCCGAGATAGGATTTTCCAGTCATTGCAACCTTTTTATTGCACCACCAGGCCTTGATCTCGATATTTTCACTGCGATTGGTGAAGGCACGACGTTTTCCTGTCAACCACTCGATGATGGCAGTCGTTGAGCTAGTTTCTTCTTGCGAGCCACAAGTACGAAAGCCTTCTGAATCGCGCGTTCCGATCCCTGCAGCATAGACGACGCCAAAACCACGTGCCAAGAAGTAGTCATTTAAAGTGTAGCTCAATTCACGATCAAAGGTCTCTTCAGCTCGTGTTGAACGTCCGGCGACTTCACGCTTAGGAGGTAAGTTTGGTGCTTTGGCTTCGAATTTTATATCAGTATAGCTGGTCGTAGTCGGCGTTTTATGTGTTAATTTCGCGGTCGCTGGATGTAACATTTTGGCACCTAAAGAATCATTAGTCCCTTGATTGTAGGGGCTAGCCGTATATAAAACAGGCACTTTGAGGCCGTGCTCTGTATCTTTAGGCCGAATGATCTCAACTTTTAACAGATCCAATTTACCATCGTGATCAGAATCGACAGCGGCTTCGACATAGACGACTTCTCGGATCAGCTTGTCAGTATCAAAGATCGGTTGCGCCTTGCCGTTAAAGAATAGAGGCTTTTTGATCGCAGGTAGCTCATAGAATTTTGTGAAATAGCCCAAGGCAGCTAAGCGATCAAGTAGAGTCTGTCCGTGCTTAGTCTGGGTGCAGAGCAGATCATATAGCGCATTGATCAGGTCGGTGCGATCATTAAGTTGTTGTGCATGGTAAAGTCCAAGTTTATCCATTGAACTAAGTGGATCGTTGATATCAAAATCAGTCTCAGCTTCAAAATCAAGCAATTGCAGTGCTACCAAATAAAAAGTTTTTAAATCCACTGTTTGGCTTTGTTTGAATTCGACGACATCAAGTGTTGGTGTGGCCAAAAGATCGCTCAAGTACGCTTTCTTTGCTGCGGGCGTCTTTAAATGTGGCAAACAAGCAAGGATAAATTGGATCCAGATATGGTTTAAATCATCGTTATGTTGTACATCACAGTTTAAAAAGCCGATCTGATTGAGTTCACGTGCTTTAGTTTTAGCATCGGCAACTAGATGGGCAAATTGGTTGATCTTCATGCTAAAAGCCCCCTTGTAGAGTTGATGTGTCAATTATAGTCGTTTACTCATAGAAATACTAGTGGTGATACTCGAAAAAACATTTCCTATTTGTGAGTAAAAATTATTGCTAAATACGATCAAATAGTGCAAAATTGTATTGTTAAATACTTTAGATAAGGGAGATGAATTCAAGATGAAGAAACGAAATCTCATGGCATTTGTAGGGATCTTATTAGCTGGCGGTATCTTAGCTGGTTGTAGCAACAGTAAGAATAGTAAAAGTAATTCAGATCCACAAGCCATGAAAGCTGCTGTCAGTGATCAAATGGCAACTTTAAATACAGCTAAATATAGTGATATGATCAGTTTAGAAGCGATGGACAACGCTTTTGAAGGCTTATATCGCTTTGATAGCAAGGGTAAACCAGTCTTGGCTGGCGCTCAAAGTGTTTCACATAATGAGGCAAAAGACGTGTATACTTTTAAGTTGCGTAAGGATGCTAAGTGGTCAAACGGTGCTCTTGTAACGGCAAAAGATTATGTATATGCTTGGCAAAATTTGATCGCGCCTGCGACAGCTTCGCCAAACTCACAACGGTTAGATCCGATCAAAAATGCGCAAGCGATCCGTAAGGGTGAAATGCAACCAGATCAATTAGGTGTCAAAGCTTTAGATGATCAAACTTTGCAGGTTGAACTTGAAGCACCGATCAGCTACTTGGATGAGCTTTTGACAGGCGCACCATTCTTCCCTAAAAATGAAAAAGTTGTTACTAAATATGGTGATAAATATGGAACAACTTCTGACAAAACTGTCTATAATGGACCATTTGTTGTTAGTGGTTGGAAAGGAACCAATGATACTTGGAGCTATGTAAAAAACAATAATTATTGGGATAAAAAGAATGTAAAATTGAAACGTGCTGACATCCAAGTGGTCAAAGATACGTCAACAGCAGGAAAATTATTCCAAACAAATAAATTAGATTACACGATCTTAGGCAATGAATTTGCTAAACAATATGCTAATAACCCGGGTTATCATTCTAAGAAGATCCCATTGATCGGTTATTTAGGCTTCAATACGAAACGCGATATTACAGGTAATGTGCATGCCAGAAAGGCGATCGCGCAAGGCTTTGATAAGAAGTTATTGGTGAAAAATGTCTTGAATGCGGGTACACCATTGAACGGGATCGTACCAGCTGATTTTGCATATAACTCCGAAACGGGTAAAGAATACCGCAAACAAGCTGGAGACTTATTACCATATGATAAAAAGGTTGCTCAAAGTGAATGGGAACAAGCTAAAAAAGAATTGGGTCAAAATGAATTGACGCTAGAAGTTTTGACTTCGGACACAAATGAAGCTAAACAAGTCGGAAATTATCTCCAAAGTCAATTGGAGCAAAACTTACCAGGGTTAAAGGTCAATTTACGTGCAATTCCACTTAAATCGCGGTTAGCAGCCACAACGGCTTACGATTACGATGTAGTTTATGGAACATGGCAACCTGACTATGCTGATCCAGTCAACTTTATCAGCGATGGGGGTCAATATCACCTGAATACTGATTATCAAAATCAAGAATTCTGGAACGATCTTGATCAGGCTGCGGGCGAATATGCAAGTCAACCGGCCAAACGTTGGGAGGCTTTGATCGATGCTGAAAAGCATTTGATCAAAGATGACACCTATACGGCACCTGTTTATCAAGGGGCTATGACCTATCTCTTAAGCTCACGGGTCAAGGGCTTGAACATTTCACCATACGGGACAGTGTTATTGTACCGCGATGTTGAACTCAAATAGTGTTTAGGTAAATTTAATAATTTGAAAAAATAGCCGATGTAATAATCATATCGGCTTTTTTTCTAATTGTTGTATAAGTATTTTAGTAGATAGAGGGTTAAATTTTAGTTATAATTAATTTTATTGAATATGCTGTAACTATAGCTATTAGTAGCTTTAAGAGGGGAAGGGAAAATAATAATGGAACATTTAGGAATCCTGTGTCTGGTGCTGTTGTCAACGGCTTTAGCTGGACATTTTAGTCGCCGGATCGGTATGCCAGCTGTAATTGGGCAATTATTAGTTGGTATCATCTTAGGCCCAGCAGTTTTAGGCTGGGTCGTTGAAAATGATTTTGTGCATACTTTTTCCGAGATCGGCGTTATCTTGTTGATGTTTATGGCAGGGCTCGAAAGTGATCTTGGCTTACTCAAGAAGTATTTCAAACCATCGATGTCAGTAGCGGTTTGTGGGATCATGGTCCCAGTAGCTTTGGTCTATATTTTAGGGCGTTTCTTTGATTTTAATAATGAGCAAGCGATCTTTTTAGGGGTCACATTTGCAGCGACCTCAGTCAGCATCTCTGTTGAAGTCCTTAAAGAATTACGTCGCCTTGACTCAAAGGAAGGGACAACGATCTTGGGAGCGGCCGTGATCGATGATATTTTAGCTGTTATCATTTTAAGTGTGTTAGTCAGCATCTTCAGTGATGTGGCTAAGAGTAGCGGTGGTCATGTTCAGTCTAATCTAGCTTTAGGGATCACGTTACAAGTCTTGTATTTTATAGGGATCTATGTGGTCTTCAAGTGGGTGACCCCAACTTTGATGCGGATCGGTGAAAAGATGTCAGTTTCGGCTTCAGTCATCTTGATGTCCTTAGTGATCTGCTTAGGAATGGCTTATTTGGCTGAATTAGTTGGTTTAAGTGGCGTCGTTGGTTCATTTTTCGCTGGGGTCGCAGTAGCTCAAACTGGTTATAAGCGTGAAGTTGAAGAAAGTGTGGAACCGATCGGCTATGCCGTGTTTATTCCGATGTTTTTTGTCAGCATCGGTTTGCATATGACCTTTGAGGGTTTCTTATCAGATCTCGTATTTATCATTCCGTTGACGATCTTGGCTTTGTTGACCAAATGGATCGGCTGTGGTGCTGGAGCCAAAGCTTTAGGAATGGATTGGCATTCGGCTGATATCATTGGGGCCGGGATGGTCTCACGGGGTGAAATGGCATTGATCATTGCGCAAGTAGGGTACAGTGCCAAACTTTTGACGAGTGAATACTATTCAGGTGTGATCATCGTGATCATTTTGACAACGATCATTGCGCCATTCATGTTAAAACAAGCGATCATGCGCCAAAAGAAAACAGCTAAAGGATAATAAAAAATGGACTCACTACAACGATGTAATGAGTCCATTTTTTATGCATATGGCGCTTATTCGTTGATCTTACTGTGTTTGATCCCGTAGCTAAAGTAGATGACCATTCCGACTGCAAACCAGACGAATGCAGCAGTCCAAGTTTCCAAAGAAAGTTGCGCTAACATCACAGCACACAAGATAGCCGAGATGATCGGTAAGACAGGATAAAATGGTACTTTGAAACCATCTTTATTTGGGATATCTTTTCGCTTACGCAATGGTAAGACCCCAAGTGAGACGAACATAAAGGCCAACAATGTCCCGATATTGACTAAGTTTGTCAATTGGTTGAGGGAGAAAAAGCCACCGGTCAAGGCAATGATCACGGTAACGATCAACATACTTTTTTCTGGTGTTTTAGTCTTTTCATTGATCTGACCTAAGAACTTAGGCAAAAGGCCATCACGCCCGATCGAGTAGATCAAACGTGAAGAGCTATAGACCATCGTTACCATCATCGTGAACATTCCCGCCAAAGCGCTGACTGAGATGATTCCTGCGACCCAATTTTGTTTAACAGCATAAAGCGCAAAGGAAACTGGGTCAGCGACGTTTAACTTAGTATAAGAGATCATCCCGGTCAAGACGATCGAAACTAAGATGTAAAGTAACGTGCAGATCGCCAACGTTCCGATGATCCCACGAGGCATATTTTTAGCGGGTTCTTTGACTTCAGCTGCCGAAGAAGCGACCACATCAAAGCCCAGATAAGCAAAAAAGACTTGAGCTGCCCCAACTAGGACACCTTTAGTACCAAAAGGCATGAATGGATCCCAGTTTGCGGGTTTGACATAAAACATTCCAACTAATAGGAATAAGATGATGATCGCGATCTTGATGACAACCACGATCGAATTGATCGTCATTGAAGTCCGTAAGCCCCGTGAAAGCACGTAAGCAATAAATAAAACGATCAACACAGCTGGCAGATTGATAAAAGTCCCATTGGCTGGATCAAAGGGTCCCGTGATCGCTTTAGGTAAGTGGATCCCAAAACCAGCTAATAAAGAATTGAAATAGGCGGAAAAACCAGTTGAGACCGCAGCAACAGACAGCATATACTCTAAGATCAAAGCCCAGCCTAAAAACCAACCGACGATCTCACCGAAGACGACATTACCAAACGAATAGGCACTGCCGGCGATCGGTAAAGCAGAAGAAAATTCAGCGTAACACATTGCAGCCGTCGAACAAACGAGCGCTGCGATCACAAAGGAGATCGTGATCGCTGGCCCACTATGAAGGGCGGCAACAGTTCCAGGCAAGATGAAGATCCCCGTACCGATCACGGCTCCGATCCCCATGGAGATAAGATCTTTAGCACTAAGCGTTTTGTTAAACTTGCCGTCTTCAGCTAAATAACGATCTAAACTTTCTTTTTTGAAGACGCGTTCCTTAATACTCATAGATAAGATACCTCTTTGCATAATATTAATTACTTTATAATAAGGGTTGTATTATTAAATGTCAATTAGTTTTTAATAAAAAGAGGCCACGATCAATTGTGGCCTCAAGGTTGAATATTTTAATTAACTACGATTATAAGCGGATCTTAGCGTCTAATTTCGACAATTCAGAGAGTGCATCTTGAATCGTCACGCCCGTTGCTTCAAATTTAGGGTTATCATTTGAGCGGGCACTGAAAAGTTGGCTTTTCGTATCCAGGGAAATCGAGTAGTTTGCTTTTGAAAATTCGCCAAATTCCATAGTAATACCCCTCCATTAAGTATAGAATAAAGTTGACAGCAATGTTGTATCTAAAAAAATAGATGCAACATCTGTCAACGCTTACAATTTTATAATGGATGCTTTTATTTTGCAAGAAAAAAGGATCAAGTTTAGTTTAAGATAGAGTAATAGGTGATTTTTTTGAAAACATTAGACGGAAATTTATTTATTATTTGTGGTGCTCCTGGTAGTGGCAAGACGACGGTCCAAACGTATTTGACCAAAAATTTAGGATTTACTAAAGTGGTGACTCACACAACACGTCCCAAGCGAAACGGTGAGCAAGATGGTAGCGATTATTATTTTGAAACAAAAGAAACGTTCTTTGATAAACACTATCTAGAGTATGTTACTTACGATGATAATTATTATGGCTCTTCATTTGAAGGCCTTGAGCGTGCTTTAAACCAAACTAAGCGGGCTGTGATCGTTTTAGATACCCAGGGTGTTTTGACTTATTTAGATAAATTGCCAGCAAAGTTACTGACGGTGATTTTTTTAGAATTACCTTCTAAAGCAGTGCAAGTCAAGCGTTTGTATGCGCGCGGTGACAAAAAAGCTAAGATCAAGCAACGACTGGCAAGTAAGGAAGCTAAACGAGATGCGAAGTTACCGGCACAATTGCGTGCTAAGGCCAATGTACTGCAAAATGCAGAACTCCAGCAGACCTATGTTAAACTCGAACAACTCGTAGCTGATATTTTAACGTAAAGCATGGTATCATAGTAAATAGTAATAATTATTCTTTAGGGGGATAGGCTTGATCAATGAAGCACTCAGAGTGTTGCAAAGCCACCATTATCGGATCACCAAGCAAAGACGTAGCTTGTTAGAGTACTTATGTGGTTTTAAAGAACAATATGTCAGTATTACCCAAGTGACTGAGCATATGAAACAGCTTTATCCAGGGATGAGTTATAATACGGTTTACCGGAATCTAAAAGATTTTAGTGAATTAGGCATCATTGAGACCAAGAATAAGCCTACAGGTGCCTGTGTTAAATATCAATGTGATTTTGATCGGTTACACCATCATCACTTCATCTGTCAAAATTGTGGGCGAGTACGTGAGGTCAAGATGTGTCCTTTGGCGATCTTTCAAGATCAATTGGAAGGCTGTGTGATCGAAGGCCACCGATTCGAGCTCTATGGTCTTTGTCCAAAATGTGCTAAGTTACAATAAAATTTAGCAAATCTTTAAACAGCTAGGTCCACAGATGTAGTAGGATTAGAGTAGTAAGAAAAAAATTGGGGGTAATAAAATGGCATATCGTACACCGCCTTTGTTGACACCATTTGCGATCCTGTCGATCGTTTTGGCCTTGGGGGCTACCAATGTGGCGGTCAACAAAGTGACTCATACTTCTGAAGGAAAAGCCGTTGAAAAAGTTTCCTCCAGCAGTGTTAGCTCGATCTCAAGTTCTATAGATAGTGAGCGAGCAAGTAGTAGCGAGCGTGATGACGAGGATAAGAGTTCAAGCTCAGATAAAGTCAGTTCAACTTCAACGACGGATGATGAGGAGACAACAAGCTCAGCAAATAAGACCTCAAGCAGTGTTGAAGACGATACGACACAAGATGATAGTCAAGCACAAAGTTCGGCCACGCGTCAAAGTAGTAGCTCTAGTGCAAAAACTGACCAAACTGAACGTGAGTCGACCAAACAAGATGGCGTACAAAATAATACGCAACCAAATGATAACAATACAACGCAGGATAATAATGCGCAATAGGGGGTAAGAATGTGTTTAGTATTTTAGGGATGATCAATAGTTATATTGGTTATTTTAATATGAATGCTACGCTCAAAAATCGGATCTATACGGTCGTTGGGGGTGTAGGTAATTTCTATTTGCTTTATGTTGCTTACCGCTTTTTTGCGAATGGTTTTATCGTTCGTGGTCTGCTGTTTATCTTAGCTTTCTTAGCGTTACTGTATTTCACATATCTCAATATTTTGTACTTCTTTACGGAAGATCGGGTCTCAAAGCTCGATATCTCGCCTAAAGTTGAAAAAATGTTGGGCGTCAAGATCCCTGATACACGTGCCGCAGAAAATGCTGGAGTAGCCCCAGGTTTTATGCAGACTAATGGGATCTTCAAAGATGAAGAGTTTTTGCCATCAACATTGCGAACAAACCATAAGCAACGTGAGAATTTACAAAAGGTCGTGGCTCAATTAGAGCAGGTCGGGTATCTCCAGCTTGATTTTGGTGGTAAAGATAAAGAGCTTTTTAAAAAGGCTAAAAGTGGTGATCGTTTCTTTGCACTAAATGAACCGGTAGCCTTACCATATTACGAGTTGCGTGAGGTCAATGGTAAATTGTTAGTCTATGGTGGCGTCAATCAGATCGAACGCCAAGAACTCGGCGAAGTGACCCAAGTAGGGCTACTACGAGGGATCGAAGCCTTGAAACGTTATCGCCTTTCTTTAGCAGCTGTCGCTTTGACAGGTGGTCCATATAAGTTTGCGGGCCGGTCAACGATGATGCAAAAAGATGAACCGTATAAACTAGAGATCCAGGTCGCATATCGTCCTAAAGAAGAGGAATTGTCCCGTTTAGGCTCTGAGATCAGAGAAGACATCGAACAAGTAAAAAGAGTCAATGCTGTTGATAAAACTTTACGACGTCGGCGCGATAAATAAAGAAGACTCACTATGATGCGTATTTGCATCACAGTGAGTCTTCTTTATTTACTAGTCAGTGATCTGTGTTTCAAATAACCAGTTAAAGACTTGATCGTTGACCCCAACATAAATATCTTCATGGCCATACTCTGGTAAGATCAAATGTTCTTTTGGTGCTGTGATCTGATTGTAGATCGCAAATTGCGTTGAGGGGAAACAAACTTCATCTTCAAGCCCGGTGATCATTTTGACAGGACATTGGATCCGTTGGGCAAGATTTTTGATATCGATATAGGCCAAAGTTTCCATGAGTTTAGTTTCGGTCTTATGGAAAGGATCGGAGAACTTAAAGTAACGGAAAAGCTCATCATAGGCTTCACTGTGGTTGCCCAGCTCTAAAACCCGCTTAAAGTCACCTAAAAAAGGATAGATCGCGATCGTTTGTTGAATGCGCTGATTTAACGCAGAAGCGACTAACGCCAACGCCCCGCCTTGTGAACTGCCATAGCTATAGAGTTTAGTTTCATCGACTTGAGGTAACTGGGCAACGAGCTCGATCAAACTATAGACATCTAAGTAGATATCCTTGAAGAAAAGGTGTTTCGGTCCTTTTGTCGCCCCTCGAATGACTTGGCCTTTGACGGTGGTCCCATCAAAAGTGGCGTGATCAAGTGAACGCCCTGCTTGACCTCTGACATCCATAGCTACGACACCAGCTTTACCTGCCGTTAAACTTAACAAAGTTGCCCAATCAGGAGATCGTCCCATATAACCGTGGAAATAAAAGATCGTTGGCACGGGTTTTTCACTTTTAGGGAAAAGGCATTTAGCATAGACTTGACCGTGGTTTGTTCCCGGAAAAGTTAAACTATAACATTCAACTTGAGGGATCTTGAAGGCAAGTGGGGTCAATTTTTTAGTGGGGATCTTAAGTGAGGCTAATTGTTGATCCCAAAATTCATGAAAATCATTAGGCGTGGGGAAGGACCCCTGATAATTTTGCATTGCAACTAAACTCATCGTATCTTTCATTATAAATTTAAATTCCTCTCACTTTAATTTTTTACTTTATCCTTGAGCGTGTAGATCGTTAAACCTTGGTTATCTTT
The DNA here is from genome assembly GCF_003288115.1 of Ligilactobacillus murinus. NCBI lineage: Bacteria > Bacillati > Bacillota > Bacilli > Lactobacillales > Lactobacillaceae > Ligilactobacillus > Ligilactobacillus murinus. The sequence goes on from NZ_CP023565.1 coordinate 2,068,116, forward strand.
GTTATTTCCTGGGAAAAGTAGACTAGCTAGGTAGCCTAAAACAACAGCGGCAGTGAAGGAAACAGTTGCTACTAAAAGAGAAGAGATATGCAAAGAATCAACGTAGAAGGCCAAAAGCACACTTAAAGCAAATCCGATCAAGACTCCGCGTGCATTGGCCCGTTTGGTGAAGATCCCTAGTGCAAAGAGCCCAGCCACAGGGACCCCGAAGAGCCCAGAAACAGTCAAGAAGACGTTCCAAGTATCGGAAGTGTTACCCATCGTGAAGTAAACTGTGATCGTAGTACTGATGACACCAGCGATGATGATCACCAAACGGGCTAAAGTAACGTCTGACATCCCCTTGAATTTATTGTTAAAGAAGCGTTGTTTAAAGTCAGTTACAAAGCAAGCAGAGATCGAGTTCAAACTTGAGGCGATCGTTGATTGTGCCGCCGCAAAGATCCCGGCGATAACAAAACCTGCGATCCCAGCTGGAAGTTGTGTGATGACAAAGTAAGGTACGATCGCACTGGTGTTGAAATCTTTTGGTAAGCTAGCAGCATTTTGGTAGAAGGTGTAGAGGATCGTTCCCATTCCAAAGAACAAGGGGATCGTCAAAATGCCAAGAAAACCAGTTGTCCAAAGTGATTTGATCGTATCTTTCAAAGATTTAGTGGTTTGGTAGCGTTGGACAACGTCTTGACTACCAGTGTATTGATACAGACTATTGACGAACTGACCAACAAAGATCAATGGAACAAAAGCTGCTAGATCATTGATCTTAAAGTCAGCACTGGAGAGGATCTTGTGGTTGCTAGCGGCGGTATGGGCAACAGTCGCAAAGCCACCATCGATCGAGAAGACCCCGATAAAGATGATGAGCAAAGCCCCACCGATCAAAACGAAGGCTTGGATCACGTCGCTCCAGATGACCCCTTCGATCCCACCAAGGAAGGTATAAATGATACACATTATCCCAACACAGGCTGCAACGAGTAAAGGATCGATATCAGTCACTGAAGCGACCGCTAATACAGGTAGGTAAGTTACCACCGCGACCCGTCCGATATGATAAATAATGAATAGCAAACTACTTAAGGCACGGATCAGCGGACTAAAGCGCGCTTCAAGATATTCATAAGCGGTCGTGACTTTTAACTTGCGAAAGAAAGGGACATAATAATGATTTAAGATCGGGATGATCGGGATGATAACTAATGATCCGATCGCATATGACCAGTCTGAGAGAAAGGCCCGCTCAGGCACCGACATGAAAGTGATCGAGCTAAGTGTGGTCGCAAAGATACTGATCCCAGCTGCCCAAGCCGGGATCTTACCGCCAGCTTTGAAGAAAGCATCGGTATCTTTACTTGAACGTTTGGTAAAGTATGCGCCAACTAGTAACATTCCGACTAAATATAAGATAACGACGATCCAGTTTGTCAGTCCAAAACCTACTTTTTCCATAATAAAATTCACCTCGTATTTGAATTTAAACTTCTAATTGTGTGGATCTTTGAATGTAATATTTCAATAACAGTGGTGCGATCAAAGTTGTAATGACGGTAACGACGATCATTGCCGTATAGTGATTTTGATCGATCAGATGGGTGCTTAAGGCAACGTTAGTAACGACCAGCGCCATTTCGCCACGTGAGACCATCCCCGCGCCAACAATGTTTGCAGCGTTGGTAGATAGGCCAAAACATCTTGCTCCCAAACCACAACCGATCTGTTTGCCCAAGATAGCAATGATGATCAAACATGTGATAAATAAGATATCTTTACTCATGCCAACAAAACTGATATTTAACCCGATGCTGACAAAAAAGACGGGGATAAAGACCGCATAGCCGATCGGTTCGATCTTTAAAGCGAGTCGTTCTTTAAAGTTGGTCTCGGAGATCGCCAAACCGGCAAAATAAGCTCCTAAAACATCGCTCATCCCCAGACTGACTGCTAAAAAAGCAAAACCAAAACAAAGGACCAAAGCTGCGGTCGTTTCATTTTCACTTGCATTTAACCGACTAAAAACAGCTAAAAACTTAGGAACGAACCATTTACCTAAGCTAAGAGCAAGAACAAAGAACAATAACATCAAGCCAAGCATCAAGGAGATCGATCGTGGTGAAGTTGCTGTGGTCCCAAAAAGTGAGACACAGATCCCCAGCAAAATAACACAGATAATATCATCAGCCACTGCAGCGCCTAAGATCATGGAGCCTTCGGGACTGTTTAAACGTTGCATCTCGCGTAAGACTTGAACAGTGATACTGACTGAAGTAGCGCTTAAGATCAGTCCTAAAAATATCGCCGTCTTAGCACTAAAGCCAAAAACGTAATAGCACAACAAAAAGGCACTTGCCGTCGGGACGATCACCCCTAAGATCGCCACAGTCAAGGAAGGCTTCCAATAGTGGAGCAAAGCCTTGAGATCACCTTCCAGCCCAGCGATAAACATCAATACGATCACTCCAAGTTCAGCAAAGTAGTGGGTAAAAGTATTGGGGGCTAGGAGGTTCAAGACTGCTGGACCAGCTAGGACTCCGACCAACAACTCACCGATCACACTAGGAAAGTTGAAGATGTTTGATAGATGAGCTCCGAGTTTGGTAAGTAATAAGATGATGACTAATTGGAGCAGATAAGACATCTAAGATCACCTCAGTTTTCCAATAAGCGATTTACCAATTCGACTTGACCAGCCAGTTCGTCTAGGTCAGCAGTCCCATATTCCAAGAAAACGGGGACATCTGTTTTAAGCGCTTTTAGCATCGGTTGCCAATCTGTATCGCCTTTACCTAAGAGAACGGTCTGTTTGGCATGGATATCTTTTAGGTGAAAGACACTGATCTGGTCGCGTAGAGCCAAGAAAGCTTTTGTAGGATCCTCATCGATCCAATACCAGTTGCCTGAATCAAAGGTATAGCCTAGAGGTAGTTTTTCGGTACGATCAAACGCTAGATCTTGGGTGATCGCACTGAGCTTACCGTTAGCATTGGGCTGATTTTCGATCGTCACGTTGACGGGGCTGTTAGCCAAGAGATCGTGGAGTTGCTTTAGCTTAGCGTCACTGAACAATAGATCGATGTGACCAAAGCTGTATTTAAGATTTTTGATCCCGACCTTTTCAGCTAGAGCTAGCTGTTGTTTTAACTTGGGTGCGAAATGATCACCTAAGAATAATTCTTCAGGAACTGAATAGTAGAGCTCCCAATCGTTTTTTTGACAGAGTTTTGCAATTTGTTCTAATTCCCGTACTTTGGTCGCCGGAGCAAAGAATTCGCCCCGCACTTCGATATTGTCGATTGGCCAAGCATCAACGGCTAAAAGGCAGGCTAACTGACTTTTAGAGCGTTCTAACTGGGGTAAAAAGACAGCTGTGTTAAGTGAGACTTGCATTTTATCCACCTCGCTAAGTTGGTAAAAAAGACAAAAACCGCACTAAAAAGGACTTGAAGTAAGCCTTTATCAGTACGGTTGAATTATTTATTTTGAATTGTCGGATTTCTATTACACACAGATCATAGCATAACTAGAAACTAATGTAAACGTTTTATTTTATAAATGGATAGACAGCACCGTAAAGTTGTGCTTTATCCGCTAAAGTAGCGACTTTTAATTTGGTCTGACAAAGCCCTGGTGGGAGGAGCAAAGCTAATTGTTCATTTAGGAGTTGTAATAAATAGTCTTTTTGCTGACAAACAGCGCCCCCGATCACTAGGACCTCAGGATCAAAGAGCAGTAAAATATTGCTCAAGCCTTGAGCGACCTCTTTAGCCCAAGCTTTAAGTAACGATAGATAAGGTTCTTGGCCTGCTTTGGCGAGTTCAAAACCTTCCTTGACACTGATATTAAATGGCGCAAGTTTAGCCTCTAGACTAAGAGTCGACGCGCGTTGTTCAAAATTAGTCTGGGTTTTAGGGCAAAAGAGCGTGTAGCCAAGCGAATTGGCTGTCCCGTGTGCTCCAGAAGTAAGCTGGCCATTGGCTAAATATGCCCCGCCGATCCCAGTTCCTAGAGCTACACAATAAGCGCTTTTGGCATTTTTAGCTGCTCCGAGGACTGCTTCACCTAAAAGGGCGGCATCCACATCATTGACGACAAAAACTGACAGCCCCGTTGTTTCTTCGAGTCGTGCTTTGATCGGGGTCCCTTGATAATCGAGGATCGTTGGGCCGGCATATTGGATACTACCATCTGAGGCCACGATCCCAGCGGTACTGATGCCGATCCCCGCAAGTTCATATTCATGGTTGAACTTTTGACTGAGTTCAAGTAAGGTCTTTAAGATCTGACCATCTTTATTTTTATTAGTCGGCACACTACCGGTTTGTTCTAGCGTAAGTTCAGGTGTGAGCAGTGCATATTTGATCGTTGTGCCACCAACATCAAATGCAAGCAGTGGTTTATTTGGCATAAGACGTCACTTCTTTCGTAAGATTATGTTTGCGTTTTCATGATAGCATTAGAAAATAATTTTCTCAAATCAAAAACTAGAAAAAAATTTTATTTCCGTGTAAACGCTTATCTAGGTAAGGTTATTTGTAATAAATGAAAATAATTACCGTTTTTTAAACTTGAAATAATTTTTATCATAGTTTATGCTGTAGGCGTCGGTTGAATTATCTGGATTTCTATTACATAATAAACAATTGGAGGAACTTTCCTATGAAAAAATTATATGCGGCCCTAATGACGGCTTTTGATGAAAACGGAAACATTGATGAGCAAGGCACACGCGAAATGGTGCGCTACAATATTGACGTCAATCAACTTGATGGGTTATATGTAGGTGGGAGCACGGGTGAGAACTTCATGCTCGGAACAGCTGAAAAGAAGCGCGTGTTTGAGATCGCAATGGATGAAGCTAAGGGCTCAGATATCGATCTGATCGCCCAAGTCGGCTCACCTAACTTACACGAAGCTAAAGAACTAGCTAAATTTGTGACAGAGCTAGGTTATAAGACGATCTCAGCTGTTACACCATTTTACTATAACTTCAATTTTGATGAGATCAAGCATTACTATGATGAGATCGTCAAAGATGTAGATACCAAATTAGTCGTTTATTCGATCCCGGCACTAACAGGGGTCGCACTTTCGTTGGATAATTTTGCTAAACTTTTTGAAAATGAAAAGATCATTGGTGTCAAGTATACGAATGCTGACTTTTATTTGTTAGAACGTTTACGTGAACGTTTCCCAGATAAATTGATCTTGTCAGGCTTTGATGAAATGTTATTGCCAGCTTTAGCATTGGATGTTGATGGTGCGATCGGTTCGACCTTTAATATCAATGCTAAAAAGGCAAAAGCTGAGATCGCAGCTTTTGAAGCAGGTGATATTGCTAAAGCCCGCCAATTACAACATGAAAGTAACGACCTGATCACAGATCTTTTGAACAACGGGATCTATGCAACATTGAAATTGGTCTTTGAAGAATTGGGTGTTCACGCTGGTTATACCCGTGAACCAATGGCTAAAGCTACGCCTGAAGTCAAAGCCGGTGCAAAACGGATCTACGAAAAATATTTCAAGTAAATCGAGGTGAGGATCATGGGAGAGAACTTTTTAGAACAAGTCAAGGGTAAGTTGATCGTATCTTGTCAAGCATTGCCAAACGAACCTTTGCATAGTTCGTTTATCATGTCACGAATGGCTTTAGCGGCTCAGCTGGCAGGTGCTGCTGGGATCAGAGCTAATTCTGTCGTCGATATTCAGGCAATCCAAGATGAAGTTGAATTACCGATAATTGGCTTGAGCAAAGTCGATTATCCCGATTCCTCCGTCTATATTACCCCAACTTTAAAGGAAATGCGTGCGGTTGCAGCTACTGGCGCTCAAGCCGTGGCCTGTGACTTAACACGTCGAAAGCGCCCAAATGGCGAACAAATTGCAGACATTGTAGACCAAATGCGCAACGAATTTCCTGAGACATTGTTGATGGCTGACACCGCGACTTTAGAAGATGTGAAGTTGGCCAATGAATTAGGCTTTGATATTGTCGGAACTACGATGCATGGTTATACGCCTGAAACAGCGGGTAAAAATTTAGCGGATAACGATTTTGCTTATCTCAAGGAGGTCTTGGCGTTATCTGATGCACCAGTGATCGCAGAAGGAAAAGTCGATACTCCTGCGAAAGCTAAGCGATGTTTAGAATTAGGCTGTCATGCAGTCGTAGTCGGTGGAGCGATCACCCGCCCCTTAGAGATCGCTAGTCGATTTGTTCAAGCGATCAATGAATAAATAGTTAATAAGTAGTTTGCTGATGTGATATGCTATAGTCAGTGAACTATTTATTTTTTATGAAGGATCAGGAGTATGAATATTTTAAATGAGTTGGAAAAAATCTATCCTAGCTTACCACGTCAGGAGCGCAAAGTTGCTTTACAGGCTATCCAGGAGCCCAAAAAGATCCAACGTTTGAGCATCAATGAATTAGCTAAGTTAGCGGGAACGAGCAATGCTACGATCACGCGTTTAGTCAAACGACTTGATTGTGCTAATTTTTATGATTTTAAATTACGCCTTGTCAGTGATGAACAACTTGAATCTAAAGAAAGTGAATCAAAGTTGGCGATGCAAGTCCAACGTTTTTATGAAGAAGTTTTGACCCAGACTCGCCAACGGATCGATGAAAAGGTCTTGTTAGAGATCGTAAATAAGATCAGCACATGTCGTCGGATCTATATTTTTGGGTTAGGTAGTTCAGGGTATACGGCTAAAGAATTGACCCAACGCTTGATCCGAATGGGGATCGCGGCTTTTGGTATGACTGAAAGCCATAGTATGTATATCAGTAGTGGGATCGTGGAAAAAGATGACGTGATCTTGGCGCTTTCCGCAACTGGGAACACGGCCGAGGTCAATAGAGCTGCTAAAGCTGGACAAAAGAAAGGGGCGACCTTGATCGCGATCACCGGGATCGAGGATAGTCCGTTATACCAATTAAGTGATCTTGCGCTTTTAGTCAAGAATAGTAATTTTGTGGATAACGCGCGCTTCATTAATTCACAATTTGCGATGACTTATATTGTGGATATCATCACGACACTTCTCTTAGATGAAAAAGATCACCGTACTAAAATGGATCAAACGATCGAATTGATCACCAATAATAAATTTGACAAACACTAATAGCCTAAGAGTCCCGTTGGCAACTACACAAACGGAGCTCTTAGGCTATTTGGGTAAACTACACTCTATCAAAACGTGTGCAACAAAGCAATGCCTAGTGAATAACAAAAAACCAAACCCAATGCCAACCCCGCATTATGTTTGGTTTTCCGTTATTCATACGTCATTACTCGCTTTGCCTTACACTCTATTCTTATAATAATAGATCGGTAGACCACATAAAACGATCACTAAGGAGATCACGACGCCACTTAAGTCAGAAAATAATTCGCTGACTAAGACAAAAGCAGCACCTAAGATCGCTACGATCGGTGTTAAAGGATAAAGTGGCGTTGAAAATGGGCGCTTTGAGCTTGGCGTTGTTTTACGCAATTTGAAGATACCAAAGAAGGTCATCACGTAGAAACAATAGATCGTAAATATACAGATCTCGGTCAAACGATCAGCATCCACAGTCAAGATCATTGCTGAAGCGATAATTGCGACCACAGAGATCGAGACCATTGGGGTGTGCATCTTTTTGTTGAGATAGGCTAATTGCTTTGAAAATGGTAACTCATTGTTTTTAGCCATCGCATACATGATCCGAGGGATGGTCATGACTTTACCATTCATACAGCCAACGATCGAAATGATGATTCCAATGTTTAAGATCTTACCACCGATCTTGCCAAATGCCATTTCCGCAAAGTGTGGAGTAGCATTTTCACCATAGTGAGCGATCATATCAGCCGGCATCGTTTTAAAAATACTGTAGGAAACTAAAACATAGATGACCAATACTGCTGATAAGCCTAAAACGATCGCTAACGGTAGGATCTTTTGTGGATTTTTGATCTCACCACCCATATTAGCGATCAAGATCCAACCGTCATAAGCAAATAATGTTGCTAAAATCGCGACCCCAAAATTGCCCGCCACACTAGCTGATCGTTCAGCTAAAACTTGACCCACTGCATTTTGATCACCAAAGAGCAAACCAAAGATGATGATCGCAGCGATCGGAACTAACTTACAAAGTGTCGTGACGATCTGTAAAGCAGAACCATAACGGTTAGATAAGAAGTTAAAACCAGAGATCAAAATAACCGATAAGACCCCGATAAACGGTGTGTAGCTAGCGGGAAAGCCAAAGAAGGCTTGTAATAAGATCGCTAAGTAAGAACCTAACGCAGCAATAACAGCCGGTCCATAAACGGTGATCTGCATCCAGCCGGATAAAAAGCCCCAGACTTTACCGTAGAGATTGTGCATGTAAATATATAAGCCACCAGTTTGTGGCATTTGCGAGCCGATCTCGGCGATCGTCAACCCACTGGTCAAAGTCAAAACGCCTCCAAAGAACCAAGCAAGTAAAGCCAGGGTCGTTGAATGTGAGTAACTTAAAACAGAAGCTTGTTTAAAGAAGATCCCAGAGCCGATAACGGTCCCGATCACTAAAGCTAACGCGGAAAATAGATCGATCGAACGATCTAAGTGAACTTGCTCATTTTTTTCCATAAATTACCAACCTTTTTATAATATCTAAGATAAAAGTTAGCATATTTTAGATTTTAAAGAAAGTTTATTTTAGAATTTCATATGATTTTTAAGCAAAATCAGTGACAAATTATAAGGAAGTCTGATGCAGATAAAATTTGCTATATTCGATCATATTTATGAAAAATAGGCGCATTCTTGCTTTTATATAAAGAAGAAATGCGTCTATTTTTTAGTTGAGTTGATATTTAGTTAAACGACCCGCCAAAGCCGGAGCGACTTCAGCTTTGATCTTAGTACCATCAGCGAGATACTCAGTTTCAAGCACGGTTGCCTTTTGATTGAGTTCTTCAACGATGTTTCCTTTGGCATATGGGATGAGATATTCATGGATCTGATAGTCTTTGAAGAGCTCTTGCTTCAATAGTTCAGCTAGCACTTTTAACGATTCATCATCTTGAGCACTGAAGGTCAATTCTTTGCCGGCTAAGCTAGGGTAGCTGACAGCAAGTTTATCGGCTTTGTTGAAAACATAAAGCATCGGGATGTCAGTTACACCGATCTCGGTCAAAGTTTTTTCGGTCGTTTCGATCATCGCTTGATAGTGCTCATCGGAAAGATCAACGACTTGGACTAAGAGATCAGCGTTGGCAGCTTCGGCTAAAGTTGTGCGAAAGGCTTTGATCAACTGATGTGGCAGCTTGGAGACAAAACCGACCGTATCACTTAACAAGATCTCTTTGTTGTCAGCAAAATGGAGCCGACGGACCGATGTGTCTAAAGTAGCAAAGAGCATATTTTTTTCAAAGACTTCTTTGTTTTTTGTTTCACCAAATAGCCGGAGAAGTCCGTTTAAGGTAGTCGATTTACCAGCATTGGTGTAACCGACTAATGCGGCCGTCTTGATCTCCGAGCGTTGCCGTTGTTTGCGGCGGGTCTGATGTTCTTTGTCGATCGTTTTGAGTTCTTTATTTAAAGCACTGATCTTTTTTTCGATCACTCGGCGATTCAATTCGCGCTTAGTTTCCCCCGCCCCACGGTTGGTATAGCCACCACCAGCATTTCCAGCGGTCTGCTGGTCGAGCTTATCGGCAAGTCCAGTATGCAAACGGGGTAATTGGTATTGTAGTTTAGCCACTTGAACTTGGAGCTTGGCCTCTTTAGTCTTGGCTCGCGCTGCAAAGATCTCTAAGATCAAGGCTGTACGATCTAAAATGCGCATTTCAGTGATATTTTCTAAGTTTCGGATCTGCGTGGGAGTCAATTCGTCGTTTAAGATCAAGATCTGACTGTCGGTCACCGCACCGGCTGTTTTGATCTCTTCGGCTTTACCTTTGCCTAGATAGGTAGCTGCGATCGGGCGTTCAAGTTTTTGTTTGAACTGGCGGGTGACTTCCATATTGGCAGCCTCGGCTAGAGAAGCGAGTTCTGCCATCGCATAATCAAAATTTTCTTGTTCATTTTCGATACCCGCAATGATAACTGGTGTCATATAAAGTTCCCCCTTTATCAAGTGATATTACTAAAATTATACCACTGTCCTAGTAAATTAGTTGGTTCAAGATCTAAATGAGAAAATACTTTTTTGAATTCAGTTTTAGTTAATTGCACATTCCGAATTATTCTGCTGCCAATTTAGGGCTAAACGAAAATATTTCCGAATTACAAAAAAAAATTTAGACAAAAATTAGCCAAAATAAAGGGGAAACTCGTTGATATATCAACTTTTTTGAATAAAATATAATTTTATATATATATATATTTATACGTTTTGAATTAGAATAAATGCTTGATTTTAATATTAATATCATATATTATTTAAGTCAAAAGTTATTAAAGTAGGATGTAATTTAGAGGCATTAAGCAATTATTAAGGAGTTGTGAATCTATGAAATTAGCTAAATTAGCCAAAGCGGGCGCCGTTGTGGCGTTGTCAGCTGTTTTCCTTGCCGCTTGTGGCAAGAGCTCAAATGATAGTGCTAGCGGCAAGCAAGTACTTAACTGGAGCGAAAAATCAGAGTTACCAACGATGGATCTCTCCAAAGCGACAGATCATGTTAGTTTTGATCAGTTGAACAATGCGATGGAAGGTTTGTATCGTTTAGGGAAAAATTCGAAAGTCGAACCAGGGGTCGCTAAAAAAACAACGGTCTCAGATGATGGGATGACATATACATTTGAGCTACGTAAAGATGCTAAGTGGTCAAACGGCGACAACGTTACTGCAAAAGACTTTGTGTATTCTTGGCAAAGAACAGTTGATCCTAAGACGGCTTCCCAATACGCTTTCTTATTTGACGGGATCGAAAATGCCAAAGCGATCACGGATGGCGAAAAACCAGTTACTGAATTAGGGGTCAAGGCTGAAGGCGATCATAAGTTAGTCGTTAAACTTGAAAAAACAGTTCCTTACTTCAAGTTATTGATGGGCTTCCCAGCTTTCTTCCCACAAAACCAAAAAGTGGTCGAAAAATATGGTGATAAGTACGGAACAAATTCAAAGGCAATGGTCTACAATGGACCATTTAAACTTGAAGGCTGGACAGGTTCTAACCTCAAGTGGACATTGGCTAAGAATGACAAGTACTGGGATAAGAAGAAAGTTAAGCTTGATGCGATCAACTACACAGTTAATAAACAAGACCAAACAGCATATAACCTCTACCAATCAGGTAAGATCGATGCTACAGCTTTAGGGGCTGAACAAGCTAAGCAGCTCAAGGGTAAAACTGGTTACTTAGAAAGAAAAGAACCAGCAGTCTTCTACCTACAATTCAACCAAACAAAAGCTGAATTCCAAAACAAAAAGATCCGTCAAGCCCTCGCTAAGTCAGTTGACCGTGAACAATATGTCAAGCAAGTTTTAGCAGGTGCGTCTGTGCCGGCTAAGGGCTTTGTGGCTAGTGGTCTTGCTGAACGTGACGGTAAAGATTTTGCTACCGTTTCTGAAGTCAAGAGTGCCGTTGATTACAACGAAAAAGAAGCTAAGAAGCTCTTTGATGAAGGCTTAAAAGAATTAGGCCGTGATAAACTTGAATTCCAGATCTTAAGTGATGATACCGATGCTGGTAAGAAGACGACTGAATTCTTGCAAAGTGCCATGACAGAAACATTTGGGACTGATAAAGTCAAGATCACAGTTTCAAACGTACCATTCAAGACACGTTTAGCACGCTCTGATTCCGGTGACTTTGATGTTGTAATGACAGCTTGGAGTGCTGATTTCGCTGATCCGATCTCCTTCCTTGAGTTGATGACATCTGATAACGCCCAAAATGATGGTAAGTGGAAAAATGAAGAATATGATCGCTTGATCGATGCTTCTAAGAATGCTGACGTAAATGATCCTGCTAAGCGTTGGGATGACATGGTCAAAGCAGAAAAGATCTTGATGGAAGATCAAGGGGTTGCGCCGATCTATCAACGTTCACAACCATGGATGGTCAAACCATCTGTTAAGAATATCATCTACAACGGTGCCGGTGTAAACTATAACTTTAAAGAAACTTACATTTCAGGCAACTAATTTAGTTGACGTTGAAAAGTTTCAGACTTAAAATAATTTAAAATATCGAACAACGCAGGATATTTATCCTGCGTTGTTTAGCAAAAAGACATCTCAGAAACGAGAGGATATAAAATATGAAGAAATACCTGTTAAAAAGGGTTTTCTATATGGCGTTGACGCTCTTTTTAGTAGCGACCATCACTTTCTTTTTGATGAAACTCATGCCCGGGACGCCATATTCAAACCAAGAAAAAATGTCACCCGAACAGATCGCGATCATGAACCAACAATACGGTCTAGATAAACCGATCTGGATGCAATATCTGCTCTACATTGGTGGAATGTTACATGGGGATCTAGGTACCTCATTTCAATTCAGTAACCAACCAGTGTCGTACTTGATCTCAAGTCGGATCGGGGCCTCAGCTCAATTAGGGATCCAAGCAATGATCTTTGGGGTCTTCTTTGGTGTTATCTTTGGTTCGATCGCTGCGATCAACCGTAACACTTGGGTCGATACTGGCGTTACGATCCTATCGATCATTGGTAAATCAGTCCCGAACTTCGTGTTGGCTGTTTTACTCCAATATTACATCGCTTTGAAACTCGGTTGGTTCCCAATCGCTGATTGGGGTGGCTTTGCCTATACAGTTTTACCAACGATCGCCTTAGGTGTGGGACCGTTGGCTGAAACATCTAGGTTTATGCGAACTGGGATGGTCGATGTGCTAAATTCCGACTATATCGAGCTTGCCAAGGCTAAAGGACTAAGCAAGTTCCAGATCGTTTACCATCACGCTTTACGTAACAGTTTGATCCCATTAGTAACTTTGATCGGACCATATACAGTTGCGTTGATGACAGGTTCGATGGTCATCGAAAATATCTTCTCGATCCCTGGTATCGGAGAGCAGTTCGTTAAATCGATCTTGACTAACGATTATCCAACTATCATGGGTGTTACAATGCTATATTCTGCGGGACTAGTGGCTGTTATCTTATTGACAGATATCATCTACGGCATCATCGATCCGCGGATCAGACTTGCTGGAAATGAGGGCTAAGCTTTATGGAAGAAAAGATGAAATTACAACCAAAAGATTTTCAAGCTTTAGAAGTAAAAGAAGAGCTTGATGCTGAAAAGATCGCTGCGCCTTCCTTGACATTCACCCAAGATGCTTGGCGCCGTTTAAAGAAGAATAAAGGCGCCGTTATCTCGCTTTTTATCGTCTTGATCATGATTGTCGTTTCCTTTGGGTCGACCCCATTTATCAACCGCGATACGTTAGTAAAATCGCAACCACAATATGCTAATTTACCGTCTAAGATCCCTGGGGTGAACATTAATGGCTTTAACGGTAAGGCTAAAGTTGGCGATGTTTGGGTCGATAAATATGCTCAAGCTGGTGTGGCAAAAGATAAATACTTTGTCATGGGAACTGATTATTTAGGCCGTTCTTTAGCACAACGTGTTGTTTATGGAACAAAGATCTCCTTGATCGTTGCTTTAGTTGCGACGTTCTTTGACTTAACGATCGGGGTCACATATGGGATCGTATCCGGTTGGAAGGGGGGCAGGACCGATAACGTGATGCAACGGATCATCGAAGTTATCTCTTCTATCCCAAGTTTAGTGATCGTTGTTTTGATGTTGTTGGTCTTTAAACCAGGTATCGGATCGATCATTTTAGCGATCGCGATCTCTAGTTGGACGACGATGGCACGGATGATCCGAGCTGAGACGCTCCAGTTAAAGAGCCAAGAGTATGTGTTAGCAGCGCGGACGTTGGGGCAATCTCCGACTAAGATCGCCTGGAAACACTTGGTACCAAACTTATCAAGTATCATCATCATCCAAACGATGTACACGATCCCAGCTGCGATCTTCTTTGAAGCTTTCTTAAGCTTTATCGGGATCGGGATCTCAGCCCCAGAAACTTCTCTTGGGGTATTATTGAATGAAGGACAAAAGAATTTCCAATTCTTACCATATCAGATGTGGTATCCAGCGATCGTCTTGTGTGTGTTGATGATCTCATTTAACTTGTTAGGTGACGGTCTGCGCGATGCATTTGATCCAAAAACTAGAAGGTAGGTTGTAGTATGGCTGAACGAATTTTAGATGTTAAAAACCTTAAAATCAATTTCCATACCTATGCGGGTGATGTTAAAGCCATTCGCGATGTGAGTTTTCATTTGAATAAAGGTGAAACGTTAGCCATCGTAGGTGAATCCGGTTCAGGTAAATCGGTCACAACTAAGAGTATTATGGGCTTGTTAGCAAGTAATGCCGAAGTAGTTGGTGGTTCGATCATGTTCCAAGGACAAGATCTTTTGAAGAAATCTGACAAAGAGATGCAAAAGATCCGTGGAAAAGATATCGCAATGATCTTCCAAGATCCGATGACTTCCCTTGATCCGACCATGAAGATCGGACGGCAAATTGCAGAACCTTTGATGGTCCATAAGAACATGGATAAGAAAAAAGCAATGGCACAAGCACTAGAGATCTTGAAATTAGTTGGGATCACCAATGCTGAAAAACGCTTCAATAACTATCCGCACCAATTCTCAGGTGGGCAACGGCAACGGATCGTGATCGCGATCGCTTTGGTATGTTATCCTGAGATCTTGATCGCTGACGAACCAACGACTGCTTTGGACGTAACGATCCAAGCTCAGATCTTGAACTTGATGAAAGAATTGCAAGAAAAGATCGAGACTTCGATCATCTTTATCACGCACGACTTAGGTGTTGTTGCTGGGATGGCTGATCGGGTCGCCGTAATGTATGCGGGACAGATCGTTGAATATGGGACTGTCGATGAGATCTTCTACAATCCAAAGCACCCATATACTTGGGGCTTGCTAAACTCGATGCCAACCCTTTCAAGTACTAAACTTGAAGCGATCCCAGGGACACCACCAGATCTCTTAGATCCGCCAAAGGGTGATCCATTTGCAGCCCGTAATCCGTATGCGATGCAGATCGACGCTCAAAAGCAACCACCATTCTTTAAGGTGTCAAATACGCATTATGCTGCGACTTGGCTTTTGCATCCAGATGCACCACAGATCGAGCCACCAGCAGAGATCATACGCCGAGCAAAGATCTGGCGTGAGATCCAAGAACAAGAAGAAGTTGCAAAAAATCGGCGTGCAGAAGCGATGAAGCATGCAGATGTTGAATAGACCAGGAGGAATTTAACATGCCAGAAAAACGCAAAAAATTGCTTGAAGTCAAGCACTTAAAACAATACTTCGGCGTGGGTAAACCTAGCATGGTCAAAGCCGTTGATGATGTTAGTTTCCACATTTTTGAAGGGGAAACGTTTGGCTTAGTTGGTGAATCGGGTTCAGGTAAGACCACGACTGGTCGAAGCGTGATCCATTTGTATGAACCAACAGACGGTCAGATCCTCTTTGACGGTAAAGATGTCAGCAAGTTGACCTCGCGTAAAGATCACCTTGAATTTTGCCGTGAAATGCAAATGATCTTTCAAGATCCATATGCTTCTTTGAATCCCCGGATGACAGTTGAAGATATCATCGCTGAAGGGCTTGATATCCATGGTCTAGCTAAAAATAAAGAAGAACGCCGGGCTAAAGTTGAAGAACTCTTAGAAACAGTTGGCTTGAACAAAGATCACGCTAGCCGTTATCCCCACGAATTCTCAGGTGGGCAACGGCAACGGATCGGGATCGCACGTGCTTTAGCGGTCGAACCGCGGTTTATCATCGCCGATGAACCGATCTCAGCGTTGGACGTTTCGATCCAAGCGCAGGTCGTCAACTTATTGAAGGAATTGCAAGAAGAAAAAGGTCTGACTTATCTTTTTATCGCGCATGACCTTTCCATGGTGAAGTACATTTCAGATCGGATCGGTGTTATGCATTATGGTCGTTTGCTGGAAGTGGGCCCGGCAGATGATGTGTATAACAAACCTTTGCATGATTACACAGCTAGTTTGATCTCAGCTGTACCTGAGCCAGATCCAGAATTTGAACGCAATCGTAAGCAAAAAGAATACGATGCTTCGATCGAAGATGATAAGAAAGGCAAGCCGCGCAAGTTACATGAGATCACGCCAGGACATTATGTTCGTTGTTCTGAAGATGAGATCGCAATGTATCAAGCTAAAGCTGCCAGTTACGAAAAATAAAAGTAAATAAAGCGGATCTTTCCATGATGGTTTTGCATCATGAGAAGATCCGCTTTATTTATTGGTGTTGCATATTGGTAAACACCCAGACAAGAATGCCGCGTGATATAAAATAGATACCCGAAAATGGGTGTCTATTTGGTTATTTTTCGATGTTTAAGACCCAAAAGAAGATCACAAAGACAAAGAATAAAACATACATCAAAGCTGGGACTTCTTTACCCTTACGCGCTGCGATCATCGTGATCGGGTAAGCGATGAACCCCAAGGCTAAGCCGTCTGAAATGCTGTAAGTAAGTGGCATCCCAGCGACGATCAAGAAGGCTGGGATCGCGATCTCAAGTTTAGTCCAAGTTACTTGCGCCATGCTTTGAGCCATCAAAACACCAACGATGATCAAAGCTGGAGCGGTAACTTGTGAAGTTGCCACTGTCAAAAGCGGTGAGAAGAATAGCCCTAAGATAAAGCAGATCCCAGTCGTAACAGCGGTCAGACCAGAACGCCCCCCAACTGCTATCCCAGCAGAAGATTCAACATAAGCCCCCACTGGAGAAGTTCCAAAAAGTGAACCAAAGAGCATGGCGGTCGAATCTGACATCAAAGCTTTCCCGACCCTAGGCATCTTGTTATTTTGTAAGAAGCCAGCTTGTTGCGCTAAGGCGATCAAAGTTCCAGCCGTATCAAAGAAGGTGACCAATAAGAAAGTGAGCACTACGACCCACATTTGCAGGGTATTGATATCTTTTAGATGTGATAGCGCAACTAAGAAAGTTTGATCCATGCTTGGTGCAGGTGCTACCAAAGCATGGGGCATTTGAATATTGCCCGTTGCGATACCAAAGATCGCAGAAAGGACCATCCCGATAAAGATAGCCCCGGGAACTCGCATAACCATTAGGATCGAAACGACGATCAAGCCAAAGATAGTGACCCAAGTTGAGCCAGAAAAGCTGCCTAAGCCAACGAGCGTAGATTTGTTAGCAACGATCAGCCCACCGCCCTGGAGGCCGATAAAGGCGATAAACAAGCCGATCCCAGCTGAGATCGCTGCTTTTAGATCAGCTGGAATGGCATCAATGATCAATTCACGTAATTTAAAAACAGTGATGAGTAAAAAGATCACCGAAGCCACAAAAACTCCTGCTAAAGTGGTTTGCCAGGGAATATTCATCCCGATACAAACTGAATAAGCAAAGAAGGCATTGATCCCAAGGCTTGGGGCGGTAGCGATCGGATACTTGGCTAAAAGCCCCATCAATAAACAACCGATCGCACTAGCTAGAGCCGTTGCGGTAAAGACCGCCCCTTTGTCCATACCAGAAGCGCCTAAGATCTCAGGATTGACGAATAAAATATATGCCATTGAGATGAAGGTCGTAAAACCAGCAAGGATCTCACGTTTTACGTTAGTTTTAAGACCAGTCAGATCAAAATAATTATCTAATGCAGTTTTCACTGAAAAATACCTCACAATACAAATTGATTTAAAGCAACGTTATCTAATATACCGTAATTACTAAAAAAAGCAAGATTTCATTTGTCTGCTACATATGTTAAAGCATCGTAAATTAAGCTATACTAGAACAAAGCATGAACTTTTGGGGGAAAAGCGATGGAACAAAGAATTATTGCCTTAGGTCTAAGAATTCGCAAATGGTCTTTTTTTAGAATAATTCAGCGCACGTTTGCAGTGTTATTTCCATTTATTCTATTGGGAAGCTTTGCACAAGTGATCGAATTTTCTTTACTGCATCCCGATGGCTATCTAGGAAATCTGATCTTGATCGATAAATGGTTACCGCATTATCGAGCAGCTAATCAGTTGTTTGGCAGTGTTTATATGCTGACTGCTGGTGTGATCGCTTTGTTGGCTGCGGGAACTTCAGCGAAGTATACTGCTCGCTTTTTTAAGCGTGACGAACAATTAGCCAGCCTGACTGGATTTTTAGTCTTTTTAGCTATCTGTTATCAGCGATCGTTGGGAAATAGCAGTCAGTTCAACTTTCGCCTCGATTTGTTGGGTTTTTCCGGGTTGATTTTGGGGTTAGCAGTCGGTTATGGTGTGGGACTGGTGTTTAAATATTTGAGTAAACAAGCAAATAAAAAGGCAGAACATGGGCAAGAACTGTTAGCCCGCTCATTTAAAAGTCTATTACCATTGACTGTGGCCCTATTATTTGCGGTGGTTTGCAATATTTTATTAGGCCTTTTGTTCAAATATCAGATCTTTGAAGGCGCTGGTAGTTGGCTTCAGAGTCAAGCGACTAAGCAAAGTGGTTTTTGGGCGGTAATGTTTTTTGCTAGTATAACTCTATTGCTGTCTTGGTTAGGACTTAGTGGCCCGTACACTAACAATACCTTTGATAGTGACCAAAGTGCGCTCAAAAATTTGAGTTATGCTTTGAGTCATAATGAGCTAGCGAAAGTACCTGAGAAGTTCAATGCTAATACGCTATATTTTAGTTATGGTGCTTTAGGTGGAACGGGGGCAACTTTGGGATTGATCTTAGCGATATTTCTGGTGGCTAAACGTCAAAATACGCGTAAACTAGCTAGTTGGACCGTTTTACCGAGCATGTTCAATACTAATGCAGCGTTTATGATCGGGCTACCACTACTGTTCAATCCGTTTTATCTGTTACCATTTTTAGTTATTCCACTATTTAATATGGTAATTGGAGCTTTAGCGTTATTGAGTGGTTTAGTTCCACCAGCAGTCTATCCGGTTTTGATGACAACACCAGGTGTTTTATACGCTTTTATCGGGACGAATGGTTCTTGGGGCGTCTTGATCTTTACTTTTGGATTGTTACTTTGTGATATATTACTATATCTACCTTTTGTCAGATTTGCAGAGAAGATCGCAGGGGCTTTGGATAATGAACGTAAGAGAGCAGGTGAAGTAGATGCAGATCAATAAGCGTGGTATGGGGATGACCTTACTGATATTTTTGATCCTTTTGGGGCTAGCGATCCCCTCATTTATTTGGACGCGGCAAAATGTTAAAGATCTGGCACGGTGGCATAATTCGCGTCTTTCACCTGTGATCATGATCCCAGGAAGTTCGGCTACCGAAAATCGGTTTGACGCCCTGATCAAAAAGATCAATAGTCGAAGCCAAAAAAAGCACAGTTTGTTGAAAGTCAAAGTCTATAACGATGGCACGATTAAGTATTCAGGCAAGATCAATGCCAAAGATAATGAGCCATTTATCGTAGTCGGTTTTGAGAATAATAAAGATGGTTACAGCAATATCTTAAAGCAGGCCAAAATGTTTGATAAAGCTTTTGAGCAGTTGAGTGAGCAATATGAGTTCAATAACTTCAAAGCGTTTGGGCATTCAAATGGTGGCTTGATCTATACAGCCTTTTTAGAAAATTACCTGCCTAATTATGATATTCAAGCCAAGGTCTTGATGACAGTCGGAACGCCATATAACTTCTCGGAAACTTCGCTACAACGAAAAACGCAAATGTTAGCGGATTTTATCAAGAATCGTAAGAAGCTCCCGAGCGATCTTTTAGTCTATGTAGTCGCGGGAACGGAGACTTATGACTCTGATGGGTTAGTTCCCGAGCGAAGTGTTGAAGCGGGTAAATACATCTATCAAGGGGTCGTGAAGCATTTTACTCAGATCACAGTGACTGGTAAAGATGCCCAGCATTCTGACTTACCCCAAAATGATCAGATCGTCGAGTTGATCAATCGTTATGTTTTGGAACAAGATCAAACTCAAAAGACTAGGAAGTTAAAAGAAAACAGTTAGCACAAAATATAGTATAATTAAATTAGGAATTTTTATTTTGGAGGAAAAAACATGGCCAAAAAACGCCAGCTTGATGCAAAAAGGATCGTAGTTAAAGTGGGGACGAGCACTTTGATCCACCCCAACGGTAAAGTCAATTTCCATGCTATTGACCAATTGTGTTACGTCTTGACCGGTCTTGTCAATGATGGTAAACAAGTCGTCTTAGTCTCTTCTGGGGCGATCGGTGTCGGTATGGGACAAGTGGGCTTACACGAACGACCCGAATCGATCCCAGCTCAACAGGCGTTAGCAGCGATCGGACAAAGTGGTTTGATGTCAGTGTATCAACAACGCTTCTCACTTTACGGTCAACGGATCGGACAGATCTTGTTAACGCATGACGTTTTAGAATACCCTTTGAGTCGCCAAAATGCTTTGAATACGTTCAATAGCTTATTGGAGTGGGGTGTGATCCCGATCGTTAATGAAAATGATACGGTTGCTGTCGATGAGATGGATCATCATACTAAGTTTGGTGATAACGACCAACTGTCAGCGATCGTGTCTTCGATCGTGGATGCTGATCTTTTGGTGATGTTATCTGATATTGATGGTTTCTTCGATAAGAATCCGCACAAATATGCCGATGCTAAACTCTTTGAGCGGATCACAAAGATCGATGAGACAACTTTAGAAGCGGCTGGTGGCAAAGGTTCTAAATTTGGAACTGGTGGAATGATGACCAAGTTGAAAGCAGCCAAAAGAATGCTTGAAAATGACAAGATGATGATCTTAGCTAACGGACAAGATCCAGCGATCATTTTTGAGCTTATCAAAGGCGAGCCTTTAGGGACGCTATTTGTAAAGGAGGAAAAATAATGGCACTTGATTTGGAAAAAATGGGCATTGCCGCAAGAAATGCGGCCTTTAAATTAGCACAGATGAGCACCGAACAAAAAAATATGATCTTAAAAGCAATGGCGCAAGCTTTAGTGGATAATGCAGCAACGATCATTACAGCTAACCAGGTCGATCTAGCCAAAGCAACTGAGATGAAGGCTAGCTTTGTCGATCGTTTGACTTTAGATGAAGCGCGGATCAAAGATATTGCTGAGGGCTTAAAGCAAGTCGCAGCTTTGCCCGATCCGATCGGAAATATCGATAAGGGTTGGATCAATCAAAATGGACTTCAGATCGTGCAACGGAGAGTTCCTTTAGGTGTTGTGGGAATGATCTATGAGGCGCGACCAAATGTGACGGTCGATGCAGCTGGCTTGTGCTTTAAAGCTGGGAATGCGGTGATCTTGCGTGGAGGTAAGGAAGCTTTAGCGACAAACATCAAATTAACTGAAGTATTACAACAGGTCCTAATTGAAAATGATATCGCTAAAGAAGCGATCCAGATCATCACAGAAACCTCGCATAAAACTGCTGAAAAGTTTATGCAACTAAATGGCTATTTAGATGTCTTGATCCCACGTGGCTCGGCGCGTTTGATCCAAACCGTCGTTCAAAAAGCAACTGTGCCAGTGATCGAAACGGGAGCGGGCAATTGTCATGTTTATGTAGATAGTCAAGCAGACCTAGCGATGGCTGAAAAAATCGTAGTCAACGCTAAGTGTCAACGGCCATCTGTATGCAATGCGGCTGAGACTTTAGTTGTCCATGCCGATGTGGCAGAAGAGTTCTTACCTAAGCTCGCAGATACTTTGGCTAAGTACAATGTCGAGTTACGTGGGGATGCGCGCACTTGTGAGATCTTGGGGGATGCAGCCATTCCAGCAAGTGAACGCGACTGGGATACAGAGTATAATGACTATATTTTAGCGGTAAAAGTCGTTGATACTTTGACAGAAGCGATCGTGCATATCAACGCGCACAATACAAAGCATTCAGAAGCGATCGTGACTGATAGCTATGCAAATGGGCAACGATTTGTAAATGAAGTTGATGCTTCAAGTGTTTATATCAATGCATCAACGCGTTTTACCGATGGGTTTGTCTTTGGCTTTGGAGCTGAGATCGGCATCTCGACGCAAAAATTACATGCGCGTGGACCGATGGGCTTAGAAGCTTTAACAACAACCAAGTACGTGATCAGTGGACAAGGACAAATAAGATAGAGGTTTAGCGCCAAAATAAAGCCAGCCTATATTTTGCATTGTGGTAGGGGCTGGCTTATTTGCTAGTTTCAGGTGTGTGTTTGTATTTCGCTTGCAAAAGTGTTATAGTACGTTTTAATTACCAAAAGTAAGCAGGTGGAGTGGATGAAAATTACTAATGAAACGCTAGCAACGCAATTGAACCATCGAAGTATTCGAGCTTTTGCAAAAAAACCGATCGCTAAAGAACAACTGACCGCGATCTATGAAGCGGCAAGACATACATCGACTAGCCAATTTCTACAACAGTTCAGTATTTTACGGATCACCGATGAAGCAAAGCGCAAGGCGATAAGTGAGATCGCCAAACAAGATTATGTTGGAGGAAATGGTGAGTTGTTGATCTTTTTAGCTGATCTAAATCGTAATGCTAAGATCAGACAGCACTTGGGCCAAGATATTGCTCGTTTACAGACGGCTGATCTCTTTTTTCAAGCAGTCAATGACACGGTTTTAGCCGTACAAAATGCGCTGTTAGCCGCCGAAAGTATGGGCTTAGGTGGAGTCGTTTTAGGCAGCATCAATAACGAACCTAAAAAACTAGTTACAGTGCTAGAGTTGCCCCAATTGACCTATCCGATATTAGGACTCCAGCTAGGTCATCCGGCTCAAAGTCCCCAATTAAAGCCACGTTTGCCCCTAGAATTTACAGTCTTTGATGACAAATATCCCGCTGATTTTTCCTTGGCTGAGTTTAAAGACTACGATAAATTAGTCCATCAATACTATGATCTTCGTGACACTGACCGGCGAGTGGATGAATTTACTACTCAGATCGGCTCAAAAAAATTGGCAGCCCACAAGAGTTCGCGTGATGAGATAATGGCTGCGATCCAGGACCAAGGATTGTGTCTAGACTAAAAAGATAAGTGTTTTGGATTTGATTTAAGAATAATTTTGTTATAATAGGCTTAAGAAGTGTGAGCCAAGTAAAGACCCGATGACCCGCGCGTCATTTGGGCTTTTTTTAGCTTATTGGATAAGGAAGTTGATCGATGGAATGGCAGAAGTATTTAGCTAGGTTACGATATTATGATCGAATGTGTGGTAATTTGCCTACGGTCCACCAAAAGATCGCTCAAGTTCAAGCTGTAGTCAAAGCCTATAGTAGACATGAGATACCACAAGAAGTGCCAAAATTGAGTTTTTCAGCTCACTATCTTGAATTACATATGACTAAACATCCCGAGTTGTTTGAACTAGTCAGTTGCTTAAATGATTTACGCCAAGTACTGATCGAAAATTTTGGGATCTGGCATATTTTTTCACAGGCATGGTTAGCGAGTTTTAAACAGCAATTAAAACCTGGGAAAACTTTAGTGGTAATGTGTGGCAATGCTGCTTTAGCCGCTAATCTCCCCAATGTGATCGCAGTCGATGACTTTGATTGGCAAGCGCAAGATAACACGCGTCCGCACCCGTGGTGTGATGTCAAACGAGCCGATGCCTTGGTAGCGGTCCAAAAATATTATCAGCAGGTAGATAACATTATTTTAGAGTGGGCCCCAGAAACAACTTGCGATCGTGCGATCTTGGACTTTTTACGTGCGCAAAAGTGGCCTGGTGATCTTATCGTGATTGGTGAAGCTAAGGGGGCGACAAATTCACCACAATTTTGGCAAACTGCTAAGTTGGGTCGCCCACCAGCGGTGAATGCTTTACATCGGCCGTTTGACTTTATCCATGACCAAGTATTTTGGGTAAAATAGTCGTAATTTTTACGAATTTCTTTAGGTATATTTAGCAAAGTATTTGGTAAAATAAAAATAGAATTAAGTTTTCTTTAGGGGGACTAGACATTATGAAGATTTTAATTGTCGATGACGATAAAGATATCGTTGAATTATTGAGTATATATGTTAAAAATGAGGGCTATGATGTCGAAAAAGCCTACAATGGTAAAGAAGCGATCACAAAGATCAATACTAACCCAGATATCGATCTGATGATCTTAGATGTGATGATGCCACAATTAGATGGGATGGCAGTTGTGCGTACGGTTCGAAAAGACAGCCAGATCCCGATCTTGATGTTATCGGCTAAAACAGACGATCTTGATAAGATCCAAGGTCTAGTTCAAGGGGCCGATGATTATGTGACAAAGCCGTTTAATCCTTTGGAAGTTATGGCACGCGTCAAATCATTATTGCGCCGTTCACAACATGAAGTGAAAAATAACGAACCTGATCAGATCGAGGTAGGCTCGTTGATCATCAAAAAGGATTCCCATGAAGTCGAAACGGTCAACGGTAAGGAGATCTCATTGACGGCCTTAGAATTTGGGATCTTATATCTCTTGGCTAGTCATCCTAACCGTGTTTTTTCAGCGGATGAGATCTTTGAACGCGTTTGGCAACAAGAGTCCGTTGTTTCAGCTAAAACAGTTATGGTCCATGTGAGTCACTTACGCGATAAGATCGAAGAAGCCACTGGTGGCGAAAAAGTTATCCAAACGGTTTGGGGCGTAGGTTATAAGATCGAATCACGTTAAGTAAGTTGATGAGGTGAGCGGATGAAATTTTCACTGACGGCGCGGGAAAAAAGTGAGCTCTTTGGTGAAGGGGTAGTAACGGTCATCTTGTTATTGTTGCTCAACATGTCGATCTTTATGATCGTTAACCAGGAGATTTCAAATAACCCGGGTTTACAAAACGGGATCTTTCAGATCAAGATGTCGCTCTTTTTAGGCCCGACTGATCTCCAGATCTGGAGCTGGGGTGGTTTATTCACCTTGATGATGATCATTGCCGATTGTGGGATCGTTTATTGGCGTTTGATGCGCCGTTACCGCCAGATGCAGTTGCGTCACGTTATTTCCGAGTTGCACTATATCGCTTCAGGTCATTTTGATCATCGGATACCATTTAAGTTAAGTGGTCAGATGCAAAGAGTCGTTGAAAGTGTCAATTCATTAGTTGATAGTACGATCAACGCCATGGAAGAAGAGCGCCGGATCGAACGTTCAAAAGATGAGTTAGTGACAAATGTTAGTCACGACATCAGGACACCACTGACATCGATCATTGGCTATTTAGGCCTGATCGAAAATAAACAATACAATAATGATGAAGAATTATTGCAATATACCCATACAGCTTTCTTGAAAGCTAATCAGATGAAATCCTTAGTCGATGACCTGTTTGAATATACTAAGGTCAGACAAGCAGGAGTAACGTTAAATATTGTACCGTTGGACATCGGTGCGATGTTAGAACAAATCGCAGCTAGTTATGAACTGGAGGCTAATAAAAAAGGAATGGCGATCCATGTAGAGGTTCCAGCCGAATCGTTGGTGATCGAAGCTGATGGTGAAAAATTAGCCCGGGTCTTCAATAATTTAGTGTCTAATGCTTTGAAATATGGAGCCGGCGGTAAGAATATCTATCTTAAAGCTATGTTGGTGAGTGAAAAAGAACTCAAAGTAACGATCGCTAATGATGGTGAACCGATCCCGCAAAAATCATTAGAACAGGTCTTTGATCGGTTCTATCGGGCTGAAAGTTCGCGCTCGCGTGAAACTGGGGGCTCAGGTCTTGGTTTGGCGATCGCCCAAGGTATCGTTGAAAGACACCATGGTTATATTTATGTAACTTCAGATGCCGAATTGACAGAATTTATCATGCATTTTCCGGTCAAGCACGCTGACAGTTTAGTGCGCTAGTAGCTAGATAATATGTTAGACCAGTTTTGAGGTGTTTGGGGCTTCAAAACTGGTTTAGTATTGTAAGCAAAAAGGACATGTTTCTTATTGATTAGTTTTGATATTTTGGGTATTCTTATAGATGAGATTAAGTGAGAGGAACTTAGAAAGATGACGTTTTTAAAATCTTTACAAAAAGTAGTCACAGCTCTAGCCACAGCTGTGATCGTATTTTCTGTGGTCAGTTTTAGTGGATCTGGAGTAGCAACTGCCAAAGCTGATACGGCTTTGCCCGCTGATACTGACAGTTCATTGCAGCTTGACGCTAAAGCTGCGATCGCGGTCGATGCTAATACAGGCCAAATTTTATATGCCAAAAACGCTGATCAAGCTTTACCAGTAGCTTCTATGTCAAAATTGATGACCGCCTACATGGTATTGCAAGCGATCGATAACGGCAAACTTAAGTGGGATCAAAAAGTGACTCCAGGTAAGGCTGCTCAAGAAGTCAGTCAAGATACTACGCTTTCCAATGTCCCATTAAAGGAAGGTCATAGCTATACCGTGCGGGAATTATACCAAGCGACTTTGATCTATTCAGCTAATGGGGCTGCGATGGCTTTAGCTGATGCTGTGGGGGGAACTCAAAAGAACTTTATCGATCTAGCGCGGAAAGAAGCTAAAAAGATGGGCTTAAAAGATGTCGAACTTTATACAGCTAATGGTTTAGCTAACGGTGAAGTTAAGGATGGTAAGTATCCTGGGGCTGCTGATGATGCGGAAAATAAATTCTCCGCTAAAGATATGGCGCTCTTGAGCCAACGTTTGATCAAGGACTATCCTGAAGTGCTAAAGACAACTAAGATCACCCGGATGAAATTTAATAACGGGACTGATCAAACTGAAATGGAAAACTGGAACTGGATGTTACCTGGTTTGGCTAAGGCTTATAGTGAACTACCAGTTGACGGTTTGAAAACAGGTACATCTGATTCAGCTGGGGCATGCTTTGCTGCAACGGTCAATAAAGATGGTCATCGTTTGATCACGATCGTCTTGGGAGCTAAACATGATAGCCAAGAGGACCTTTCACGATTTGAAGAAACGCAAAAATTAATGTCATATTGCTACAACAACTATACTTATGCTTCTTTGGCTAAAGGGACAACTTTTAAAAAGACCAATGCTTTACCGGTTTATCATGGTAAAGAGCTAGATGTTAAAGTTTCTTTGGCAACTAAGACAGATGTTTGGTTGAAGAGTGGTGTTTCTAAGGACCAATTGAGTGCTAAAGCTGTTGGTAACAAGAAATTATACAAAAAAGATGGTTTACAAGCTCCGTTGAAGAAGGGTCAAAAGGTTGGTACTTTACAGATCAAAGCTAAAGATCAACCAATGTACTTCTTGGATGGAACAGACTACTTGAGTGCTGATGCTCAAACAACTACTGAAGTTAAGAAGGCTAATATCTTTGTGATCGGCTGGCGTGCGATCACGAGCTTATTCTAAACTAATGCCTATTTAACGACTACTGGGATCAAGTGATCGCAGTAGTCGTTTTTTTGTACATTTTGAGATATGTGTCGCATTTTTGGAAAAATTTTTTAGGTATTTTGGGGTTCTTTACCTTATATAATGCGGATGATTGCGTTTGCATCTTAAAATATAGCTAAATTGTTATAGTTTGTCTTTCGTGGACATTCAGTGTATATTATTAGACAGCAATAAAATATTTTAAGTTAAGGAGTGAAATTATCTTGAAGACGATCAAGGCTGAATTTGAACATATCAAGAGCCAAAAGATGCTTTTAGCTGCAATTTTGGCAATTATGTTTATCCCATTCTTATACTCTGTGTTCTTCTTAAAATCGGTCTGGAATCCATACGGCGATGCTAAGTATTTACCCGTAGCCGTAGTTAATGAAGATCGATCCGTGAATTTCCGAGGTAAGAAACTTGATGTGGGTGATCAGTTAGTCAAGAATTTGAAGAAAAATGATGGTTTAGACTGGCATTTTGTTTCTAAAAAAGATGCTGAATATGGTCTTAGCCATAAAGAATACTATATGGTAATTACGATCCCTAAGGACTTCTCCAAGAATGCAACAACTGTCTTGGACAAAGATCCTAAGAAGATGGAATTACAATATACGACCAACGACTCCCTCAACTATATCGGTAAAGTTATCAGTGAAGAAGGGGCTAAACAAGTTAATGCCCAAGTCAAAGAAACTGTTTCAACGTCATATGCAGATACAGTCTTTGGGGTGATCAAGCAAGTCGGTAAGGGCTTTGACACGGCTGCTAAGGGTTCTAAACAACTTAGTGACGGTTCTAAGACCTTATCTAACGGGATCAACACTTATACTGCTGGGGTCTCCCAAGTAAATGACGGTGTGATCAAGTTACAAACTGGTGTGGTGCCTTTGGGCCAAGGTGTTTTGAAGTTAGCTGATGGTTCAAATACTTTAGCTAATGGGATCAACACTTACACAGCTGGTGTTGACCAAGTAAACAACGGTGTTTCCCAATTGCAAAATGGTACTGGCGCTTTAGCTAATGGTGTGGGCCAATTAGCCACTGGTTCTAATACGTTGGCAAATGGTTTGGGCACATATACAAACGGTGTGGGCCAAGTCAATAATGGTGTCTTACAATTACAAAACGGCACTGGCGCTTTAGCTAATGGTGTAGGCCAATTAGCTACTGGTTCTAATACATTGAATAGTGGTTTGAACACTTATACTGCTGGGGTAGCTCAATTAGATGGTGGCTTAGCTAAATTACATGCTAACTCAGATAATCTTAGAAAAGGTGCTAACGATCTAGCAGCTGGTAATCAAGTGTTGGTAAATACGATCAATGCTAAGGCTGATACTATTATTGATCAGTTAAATTCTAACGATACTAAACAAGCGCTCGCTGACTTGAAGCAATTGAAACAAAATGCACCTACGATCCAAAAGCAATTGCAAGAATTGCAAAATACAATGAACGGTTTACCTACGCTATTAGGTGGGATCAATTCCAGTGCTAATGAGTTCAGTAAAGAGCTAACAACGAATTTAGGTAGTGCAGGAGACAATATTTCCGGATCAGCTAAAGAAGTTGGTGAAGTGCTCGCAGCTAATAAAGATAAGTTATCTACTGAAGATCAACAAAAATTAGCTGATGCGATCGCCAAGAATCAAGCAGCTGGTCAAAACATTCAAGCTGCTGGTGCTGCGGCCCAAACATTTAAAGACCAATTGACGCAAGCACAAAATAGCTTGGCACCGATCTTGCAAAATGCTCAACAAATGCAAGGTTATGTCACACAGGTAAATGCTTTGCTAGATAAGTTGAATACAGTAGATGCTTCTAAGTTAGATGAACTTCAAGGATTAACTTCACAATTAGAAGATTTGAAGGCACAGGCTGCTAAACTAGCTACTGGTTCAGAAACTTTAAAATCTGGTGTTAATGAATACACATTAGGTGTGGATCAAGCTTATGCTGGTGCAAGCAAATTAGTCGCTAATAACCAAGCTTTGACCTCAGGTGCAAGCCAATTAGCTGGCGGTTTAGGCCAATTGAATGGTCAAGTACCAACATTGACAGGTGGGATCAACCAACTTGCTTCTGGTACAGGTCAACTTGTAGCTAACTCTAGTGCTTTAACCTCAGGTGCAAATCAATTGGCTGGTGGTTTAGGCCAACTAAACGCCCAAGTACCAACATTGACAGGTGGGATCGACCAACTTGCTTTTGGTACGAGTCAACTTGCAGCTAACTCGGCTGCTTTACGTAGTGGTGCAAATCAATTAGCCGGTGGTTTAGGCCAAATGAATGCCCAAGTTCCTACATTGACATCAGGTGTGAACCAATTAGCTAATGGTACCCAACAATTGAATGCTAACTCACCTAAGTTAGCTGCTGGTGCTACTCAATTAGAACAAGGTAATAGCAAGTTAGCGAAAGCCTTGGCACAAGGTTCAGAACAAGTAAACGATAATACGAAGAACTTATCTTCTAAGACTTCAAACATGTTTGCTTCTCCAACTGAACTCAAGCATAAGAGTTACAGTTACGTACCAAACTATGGTTATGCTTTAGCTCCATACATGCTATCAGTTGCATTGTATGTTGGTGCTTTGGTCTTCAACTTAGTTTATCCAGTCCGTCGTTTATCCGATCCAGATGCTAGTGCAACTGAATGGTGGTTGAGCAAGCTCTCAGTTGGGGCGCTTGTTGCTACCGGGACTTCAGTAGTCGAAGTTCTCTTGATGATGGCAGCTGGCTTACATCCAGATCATTTAGGGGCAACTTTGATCAATGCTTGGTTCTTTGCGCTTGCAAGTACCTTTATCGTGATGTTCTTGGCTGTCGCGTTTGGCAATATCGGACGCTTCCTCGGGATCATCTTCTTGGTCATCCAGCTTGGTTCTTGTGGCGGGTCCTTCCCAATTCAAGTTACTCGTGCAATGGGCGGCTTCTTCCAAATGGTAAATCCATTCTTGCCAATGACTTACTCAGTTTACGGTTTCCGTGAATCCTTGACATCAGGTCTAGGCGCAAATCAAGTTTGGATCTCTGTTGGAGTCCAATTGATCTACATCATCGCTTCAATCGCTTTACTTTGGGTAGCAATGAATGCTGAACGTAGTAAAGTTACTTACGTTGATGTAGAAGCTCAAAACTTAAACGACTAGAGTGTTCGACAGCACAACTCCTAGTAGATAACAAAAGAACTGCTATGATGCGTATTTTGCATCATAGCGGTTCTTTTGTTATCTACTAGGAGTTGTGCTGTCGAACACGTTTCGGCTATATAGCTCAGAGGCGTATTGGCATCATAGCGGTTCTTTTGTTATCTACTAGGAGTTGTGCTGTCGAACACGTTTCGGCTATATAGCTCAGAGGCGTATTGGCATCATAGCGGTTCTTTTGTTATCTACTAGGAGTTGTGCTGTCGAACACGTTTCGGCTATATAGCTCAGAGACGTATTTTTGCATCATAAGTGATACAGTATACATTATTGTTTTTCAAAGCCGACCATCAAGCCCCCGACTTCAGCGTAATAGCTACAAACACCACGCGTTGTAGTGAGCGTTATCTCGCAAGCAGGATAAGCTTCCTTGATCTTTTGGGAAAGTAACTTGGCCCCAGTTTCATTGAAGCAATGGGCAATACAGGCTTTTTTACCGTTAAAACCTTGTGCTTGCATTTCTTTTAACAGTAAACTGATAGCTTTGGCTTGCCCCCGAGCTTTACCGACCGGAGTGAGTTTTCCGTTAGTGTCAGTTCCGACGATGCGCAGCTTGAGCATATTTGATATCTTAGCGGCTGTAGCACTGATCCGGCCGTTATTGACTAAATTGGTCAGAGATTCAAGGGAGAATAAAAGCTCTGTGTGTTGTTGATAAGTTGTTAATTTACTTTCGATCTCATTAAAAGGTGCATTAGCTGCAAATAATTTAGCGGCGTATTCGAGCAAAAGCTGCATCCGTGGTCCCGCTGACTGTGAATCTAAAACAAGGATCTGGGCGTTAGGATGTTTCTCTAAATATTGTTTTCGTGCTTGCACAGCAGCCGAATAGCTCCCCGATAACGTGCCAGTGATCGTGATCGCAACGATGATATCAGCTTTACCAAAGGCAGTTAGCCACTGATCGATATTGGGGCAAGCAGTACTGCTCTTGGTGGATAATTTACGCAATTCATCGGTCATCGCTAAGATATCAAGGGCGGCATCATCGATGTATTCCTTGCCACCAGCCATGATCGTGATCGGTACACTGGCAAAATCTGTGTCTGCTAAAGTTGTTACATTTGAGCCGGAATCGGCAATGATCTTATATTTCATCTCTATTATTCCTTTACAGAAGTTTTTGTATACTTTTTTAGCGGTTTTTGAAAAACTTATGGTATATTTGAGTATAAACAGGTGTTATCGATTTGTCAAAAGATATTGATAGCGTGAACAGGAAAGGATAAGCTATAATTTAGGAAAGGAAGTAAACAATGAAAAAAATTTTACAACAGGAAAATGCTGCTTATTTTAAACTCCCCACTTTTGAAGAGATACCTGATGTGGGACTTTATTTGGAACAGACAGCTACGTTTATCAACAAGTATTTAGAACCACTTTTAGGTAGTGAATTGACCCCATCAATGATCAGCAATTATGTTAAGAAAAAAATGATCGCACGCCCAGAAAAGAAGCAATATTCGCGCGAGCAGATCGCCTATCTTTTTTTTATCACTATTTCTAAGACGGTCTTGACCTTAGACGATCTGAAATTACTTGTCAAAGTCCAACGCGAGACGTATCCGATCCAAACCGCATACACGTATTTTCGTGAAGAGTTGGAACAGACCTTACTCGTAGTCTTTGAAGAGCAAGCATTGAGTTTTGAAGCAGGGGAGCGTTCCGAGCAAAAGGTCATGTTGTATAATATTATCATTGCAGTGGCACATAAGATCTATCTGGAAAAATATTTTCAGCTAGTACGACAAAGAAACTGAGGTGGAATAAATGTTAGTGGTGGAACACTTAGCCAAAAATTTTGGCACCCTAAAAGCCGTCCAAGATCTATCGTTTGAGATAAAAGACGGTGAGATCTTGGGGCTGGTGGGTCAAAATGGTTCGGGTAAGACGACGACTTTTCGGATGTTGTTGGGCCTGATGCAGCCAACAGCGGGAAAAGTTCTCTGGGATGGCGAAAAGATCGGTGAAAAGCAAAAAGATCTGATCGGTTATTTGCCCGAAGAACGCGGTCTTTATCCTAAAGAAACGATCGAACAACAGGTCATGTACTTTGGTAAATTACGTGGGAAAGCACCACGTGAGATCAAAGAAAAGCTCGACTATTGGATGGAGCATTTACAAGTTAAGGGCAAAAAGAATGATAAGATCAAATCTTTATCCAAAGGCAATCAGCAAAAGGTCCAGTTGATCACCACTCTGATCCATGAGCCTAAATTAGTCATTTTAGACGAACCTTTTAGTGGACTAGATCCTGTCAATGCTCAGATCATGCAGGATGCGATCATCGCTTTGCGCAAACAAGGCTCGTGTGTGATCTTTTCAAGTCATAACATGGCCAATGTGGAACAGATCTGTGATCGCTTGGTGATGATCAAAGATGGACGACAAGTTTTGGCGGGCAAAGTCCAAGACATCAAAGATTCGTTTGGTAAGATCAAAGTCTTTTTAGAATCACCATTGACTACAGCTGAGGTTCAAGCTGTTTCAGGGGTAGTGGCTGTCAAAGAGCGCGGACGAAGGCTAGAGGTAACTCTATCTGACCCCGCAGCTGGGCGTGAATTGTTTGAATTGGCAACAAAGGATGGATATATCCCGACCTTTAGCCAAGAGACGTTGACGTTAGAGGAGATCTTCAAACTAAAGGCGGGTGAAAAAGATGAACTTTGAGAAATTATGGGTGATCGCAAGTGATGTATACCGTAAAACGGTCAAATCACCGAGTTTTTTGATCGGGGTATTTATGCCATTTATCGTGGTTTTGGTCGGCTTTTTGATCGGTGCGATCATGGATAAAGGGCAAGAGACGACTACGATCGGGATCTATTCTAAGCAACCAGTTTTAGCCAAAGCTTTAGCGCAACAAAAATTACCCGCTCTAAAGTTAAAACAAGTGGATTCAGTCAAGGAGGCTCAAAAACAGTTACAAGCTGAAAAGCTAGATAATTATTTAGTCGTGACTAAAAAAGATGGCGAGTTGCTCAGCACGGTCTATGGTGAAAAGGTCCCCGATGATGCCACGATGGCTAATCTCCAGCAGGCGCTAAACAGCTTACAGACCTCGCTTAAAGCGGGTGAATATAAGTTGACATCAGACCAAGTTGCTGAACTGATGCAACCAGCTAAACTTGAAGGTAAGGAGCTCTCCTTTACTGATGATGGTAAAGTCAAGACGTCAAATGATAGCTCAGGGGTCAAATTTGCCTTGAGTTATGCGGCTTGTATCTTCACGTTCTTTTTAGTTTTGACCTATGCGAGTTTGATCGCTCAAGAGATCGCAGGTGAAAAAGGAATGCGGATCATGGAAGTCATCTTATCCAGTACGAATGCCAAGACGCATTTCTACGGGAAGTTATTAGGGGTGATCTTAGCCGCTTTGACGCAATTGGTAGCAACGGGCTTCTTGCTTGGAGTTTCAGTCTTTATCATGCGCGATAACGGTAGTCTAAATGAAATGTTAGCTAATTTAAATTTCACCGGGATCGAACCGAGTTTTATCATCTTGTTGCTCCTCTTTATCCTAGCTGGTTCACTCTTTTATGCGGTCTTAGCTGCTTTATGTGGCTCGTTGGTCAGTCGGGCCGAGGATGCACCAAAAGCGATCATGCCAGTAACGTATTTGATGATGGCGGGTTACATGCTAGGCTTGATCGTTGCTACAAATGATCCAAGTAACTTTATCGTGACGATCTGTAGCTATATTCCATTTTTCTCGATGATCTTGATGCCGATCGTTTTAGCCAACGGAGCAGGTCTCATGGGGGCAAGTATTTCCCTGGTTATTTTAGTCTTTAGCACCTTGGTCTTAGCTGCCTTTTCTGCTAGAATGTATCGAGTAAATGTATTAGTCTACAATCAAAAGGGGATCTGGGCTTCCTTACGCCAATCATTGACGATGCTCAGAAAAGATGTCTGATCTGTGATCTCAGTCGTTAAATTAAGTTGGATCTGAGTTATAATGAAGATGAATTTAAGTAAGGGAGACGAAAAAGATGGAAAGAAGAAAGCCACGGCGAAATGAAGAAAAAAAGATCGAAATTTCAGCTAAGGGCAAGCCGTTTGTCCCAGGGACGCATGTCAAGTTTGTTTATCAGCGCCATCACTACAAGGGGACCATCGAAAAGCAGTTAAGTAATTCGGCGATCATCATCTTTGACCCTGAATTTGAGAATACAGTTACGGCGATCGAGTTGAAACAAAAGATCGTGATCAGTTATTCAAAAATGCAGATGATCAAATAGATCGCCAAGTTAGGATAGTTCAAAAATGTTTTATAGGTTAAAGAAAAAGATCAGGGCCAAGTATCGTGAAGCGACCCCGATCCAATTGTTAGTTGCATATTATGGTATTGCCACGATCATTACTTTTGGTCTCTTGTGTTTACCATGGATCAAGTTACCTGATGCACCAGAAACGACGCTTTTAGATAATTTGTTCATGGCGATCTCGACGATCAGTGTGACGGGTCTGTCGACTTTTCCGATCGACCAAGTCTACAATGAATATGGTGTCATCTTGCTAGAAATACTGTTCCAAGTTGGAGGCTTTGGGGTCACGATGTTAGCCACCGTTGCGATGGTCTTGACTGGTCGGCGCATCGGTCTACATCAACGCCAGCTGATCCAATTTGATATGAATCAACCGCGCTTAAGTGGGATGGTCAAATTAGTGACGTCGGTCTTTGGGTTGATGATCATGGTCCAAGTAGTCTTTGGACTGTTGTTTTCCCTGTATTTCACGTGGCGTCACGTCTATGATAATTTTTCTGCTGCCCTTTTCCATGGAATGTATATCTCGATCAGTGCGGTCACCAACGCTGGCTTTGATGTCACGGGGGACTCGATCGCACCGTTTAGACAGGATTATGTTTTTTTGATGATCATTATGGTCTTAGTCATCATCGGAAGTATCGGTTACCCAGTCTTGACTGAGATCGAGGCTTGGTTCTTCTACAAGTTGCGTTACCGTGGATTACGCAAGTTTAGATTTTCTCTTTTCTGTAAATTAGCGGTCTTTTTTGCAGCGATCTTTACGATCGTGGGGACGATTTTATTGTATCTATCGGAAAATGGTGGGCTGCACTTGCGAGCTGATAGTTTGCATAACTTTATGTCAGCTATGTTTTACAGTGTTTCATCGCGTAATGCGGGGCTTCAGATCAACAGTATGAATGATTTTAATCACACGACCTTACTTTTACTGGCGCTGTTGATGTTCATCGGGGCTAGTCCAAGTTCTGTCGGTGGTGGGGTGCGGACCACGACGATCGGGATCTTTATCTTGTATCTGTATTCATTTATTCGTGGGCGCAACAATATCAATATCTTCAATCGGCGGATCAGTCGTGAAGATATCCAAAAAGCGATCGTGGTCGTGAGCTTATCGACATTGTTGTGTATTTCAGCTGTCTTTATCCTCTCAGCCACTGAGGATGCTCCGTTATTATCATTAGTCTTTGAAGTGGCTTCAGCCTTTGGGACGACAGGGCTATCGCTTGGAATCACAGATAGTTTGTCGACCGTTGGTAAGATCGTGATCATGGTCTTGATGTTTATCGGGCGGATCGGAATGTTGTATACCCTGATGTTCTTTATCAGGAAACGCGATCGTGATCTGAGTTATAAGATGCCAACTGAAAAAATTATTATCGGTTAGTAACAATGTGTTTCTTGGTAACTAGTAGTTATTAAGAAACACATTGTGCTATCTTGTCTAAAAATAGCGTGCATTTTAAGGAGTGATAGTATGATGAAGAAATTGATACTTAGTTTAAAGATAGTGAGTAGTTTCTTATTAGGAGCATTATGTACGGTAGGTATCTTGCTTTACTTAAGGGATATAACTATTGATCCACTTAAGTATACATTTAAAATTTATCATGTATATTTTTGCATCACAATGCTACTACTGCCTATTTTTCGAGTTACGCATGAAAAATGGTTTAATAGTTCTGAAGAATATGTTTCTCCTAGAGGTAAAGCACTACAACAACATCATGCTGATATTGCAAATCAATATAAGGGGGGGCGCTGGTCAACCAAAGGGGTAAGAGTAAATCCCTATGAGTACACCACTCCGTATACCTTGTCTTATGATAGTTCGTTAGATTGGATCTACACCGTGGTCAAAAAAATCTGCCTGAGTTTATTGTTTATCCTTGCGGCACCACTATTTTATCTGGCAGAAATGTTTTTAAAATCCTAAATTTTGTTGCTATCAAACATGAGCGATCTAGAGAAGCACTTGGGCGCCAAATTTTCAAAGCGCGTTTTATCCTTCTATGATATGTATTTAAAATGATGACGGCTGGAGTTTTTTGTTTCACCGCAATCTGAAATATCATGATCTGATCTTTCCAAATGGAATTCTGTAGTTCTAGTGATCCAGTCTCTGATAATTGTTGAAAATTGAGCGACAATCAATAGTACCGTCACTAATATGGTTTTTGACATTAACGATAATATGTTATAATCAAAAATATAGGGAGTTTTTTATCTATATACATGGAGTGTTTTTGACACTTCATATTCTTTTAGTGGCTTTGGTCACTAAATTTCACTGGAGGCAATTGAATTGGAAAATGTAAAGCCACGTTGGCGTGAGGTTCTGGATATCTCAATGCCATTATGTTTGAGTTACATTCCGATCGGGTTAGCTTGTGGTATCTTGCTACATGCAGCTGGATTTAGCTGGATCTTAACAACGTTGGTCTCGTTGTTGGTCTTTTCTGGTGGGGCACAGTTTATGATCGCCTCAATGTTGGTGGCAAATGCCCCAATGCATACGATCTTGATCATGTTGTTCTTTCTTGAATTACGCTATGCCTTACTTGGTTCGAGTTTATCGCAATATATGCGGGGGACAAGTAAAAAGTTCCTCTATCTTTTTGCAGCTTCGCTAAATGATGAGAACTATGCTGTCAACTACTTGAAATTTGCGACAGATAAGGGTTGGACACCTAAAGATGCACTTATGGTCGAACATTATTCATTACTTTTCTGGACAGGTGCTAACTTAATTGGTAGTTTGATCGGTAATATGATCAACATCAATTTGGATATCGTTGATTTTGCATTGACGGCGCTCTTCTTATACATGATCGTCATGCAGATCAAGAATGTTTTAACGATCTTTATCAGTCTTTTGTCAGCCGTTTTGGCGATCATTGCGATGGTCTTGATCAAGAGTACGATGGGACTTGTGGTGGCAACGTTGCTTGCTTCATTGGTCGGCTTTATGGTCGAAGATTATTTAGTCAAGCACGGGCATGAAAAAGGCTTCTTACTCAAAAAGATCAAGCCTAAAGCAAGTCGCAAAGTTATCAGCAAGTCAGGAGAATAGTTATGCATATGTCGAGTATGGATCATTTGATTTTAGTTTTATTATCAATGGTAGTGGCATTTTTGCCCCGTTTCATTCCGTTGCGTATCTTCTCTACCCGTGAGATTCCCCAATGGTTCAATGAGTGGATGAAATATGTGCCGGTATCTTTATTTACGGCTTTAGTCGTTAAAGATATTTTTATCAATACAAAGGATTACTCTTTTATTGGTTTAGGCTATCTAGCCAAGATCGTTGCAGCTGTTATCGTGATCGGGGTCGCTTACCGTTCACGTTCAATGGGACTTTCAGTCGTTTTTGGTTTGATCGCAGTTGCGTTATTAGCGTTAGTATTACCAATATAATTATGAAAGTTTAGACTGTTGCCAAAGGGTGATGGTCTTTTTTTGGGGTGATTATCTGTTCTGAAAGTTTATCGGATGACAAGTGATCGGAAAGCTGAGAAAGTGGCTTGGCATAAATTAGCTGAAAGTGTCTGTGGGCTTACAGTAGAGGGCAACTTCCAGCCAAACTAGCCGATAAATGCTATA
Source organism: Ligilactobacillus murinus (assembly GCF_003288115.1). Taxonomy (NCBI): domain Bacteria; kingdom Bacillati; phylum Bacillota; class Bacilli; order Lactobacillales; family Lactobacillaceae; genus Ligilactobacillus; species Ligilactobacillus murinus. The sequence goes on from NZ_CP023565.1 coordinate 2,106,561, forward strand.
ATGAACAAGATAGGAGGCGAAATGATGAAAAGATGGTTATGGTGGACCGTGATCGGACTTTTCTTAGCGTTCATCTTTGTAGGATACGGTGTGACTAAAAGAGTTGAGACCGCTAAAAGTTATAAGTCGGCTTTAGAATTGGGTCAAGCCTATGTTAATGATGGCAATTATGCTGCAGCTAAGGTCTCCTTTCAAGATGCATTGAAGAAAAAACCTAATGATAAAACAGCTAAAGTCTATCTTGAACAAACTAAATGCTATGAAAAAGGACTTGATCAGATCGAAGACAAACAATACAGTAAAGCACGGACAAGTTTTCAGCAAGTAGCTTTAAAAAATTATGGCTTAGGTATTTTGGTCAAGCGAGCTTCTGAAAAGCAGATGGAGCTTAAGGAAGTGATCGCCCAATTAAAGAGTTTTGAACAGATCTATGCTAGGGCTGATTCATTAGCTAAAAACTATGAATATACGTCATCTAATACCCAACTGGCAGTGATTTTAGGTTATGGTAGCATTAGGGACAACTACTATGACGATATTTTCCAAAAAGCGCAAGCATTAAAACGCTCAAATGATGCGAAGCTACGGGCATTAGGCTATAATGTCCAACCACCCGTGGAAGATGAGTTGAGTGCTGCCCAACTAGCACAACAAAATAACATTTCAAAAGAACAGCTCAAGCAGGCAAAAGTAGAGCTTAAAAAAAATGGCGTCAATATTACTGATCTAGATGATAAGCAAGTCATCAAAGTTATCTTGCAGGCGCGGGATGAACAAAAATCGATCGCTGAACTCGCCGAAGAATATAAGTAAGGTTCGTCACAGGACGGGCCTTTTTTTGTGCGCCAAATGAGTATATTGATTGTTATTGATCAGGTCATGTGATATAACAAAATTAGTTAAAATATTTTTTGTAACTCTATTTTTTATTTGGTATATACTTTTTGTGTATATGGTTTGACTAATTTTAAAAAAGAATATATACTAAATTTGTAAAAAATATTAAGCGGTTACAAAAAGTGTATTTTGCACTTCAGGCGCCTATAGTGTGTATATGCTTTTGTGAACGGTTAAATATAAACTAAAAGAATATGGAGATGAGACAGATGGCGGAACAAAAGCAAAGCTCATTTGGGGCGTTCATCAATGCTAAGATATTACCTCCGATCATGAAATTTGTGAATACGAAGGCGATCGTAGCATTAAAAGACGGTATGGTCTATGCCTTACCATTTATCATTATCGGGTCGATCTTTTTGATCTTGAATTCCTTCCCGATCACAGCGGTACAAGAATGGTTCAAAGATATTGGCTGGTCAGTCTTCTTTAACCAAGCATATCAAACTACATTTGCCATTATTTCGATTTGGACGGTAATTGGGATCGCCTATGTGTATGCAAGAAATGAAAAACAAGAAGCCTTACCTTGTGGCCTAACAGCCCTATCAGTTTTCTTGTTGTTACAAAATTTAGTTGTCAATAGTCCTTTAGTTTCAGCAATGGGTAAAGATGGTGCCGGGATCACAGATGCTGCTGGCAAGGTCGTTTATACTGGGACACAAGTTGCTGAACAGATCGATAAGTTACCTCAAGTCATCCAAAATTATTTGACCTCACCTGTAACAGGTGCGATCAACATGACCTGGTTAGGTGGCCAAGGGATGATCGCAGCGATCATTGTCGGTCTATTAGTTGGTTGGAGTTATACAGCCATGGCTAAGGCTGGTTGGAAGATCACCTTACCAGAACAAGTACCAGCTAACGTAGCTAACCAGTTCTCAGCGATGATCCCATCGGGTGTGATCGTCACAGTTTCGATGCTGATCTACGCTTTCTTTGCTAAAGCATTCAACACTGATATGTTGCAATGGATCTATGATGTTTTACAAGCACCTTTGCAAGGGCTTTCTGACTCGCTCGGTGGTGCCTTGATCTTAGCTTTCATGGTCGTGTTCTTCTGGTTCTTTGGGGTCCACGGTGGCTTGATCATGGGTGGTATCGGTGGTGCCTTCTTACTACCAAATACGGCTGATAACGCTGCTTTACTCGCTAAAGGCGAATTGACCCTGCAAAATGGTGCTCACATCGTAACCAACGAATTTTACAACAACTTCATCAATTTGACAGGTTCTGGGATCACGATCGGGCTTTTGGTCTTTACTTTGACAGCAGCCAAGTCAGTCCAATTCAGGTCATTAGGTAAAGTTGAAGCAGTACCTGGCATCTTTAACATCAACGAACCATTCTTATTTGGGATCCCGTTAGTCATGAATCCATGGTTAGCAATTCCGTTCTTCATGACACCAGTCGTCGTGGCACTTTCGACTTACTTGGTGATCTACTTTGGCTTAGTTCCACCAACTGGGGTTGCTGCACCTTGGACGACCCCACCGATCATTTCAGGTTTCTTGATCGGGGGCTGGAAGATGGCATTATGGCAAGCGATCGTCTTATTGATCTCAGTTGCGATGTACTGGCCATTTGCTAAGAAATACGATAAATATCTCTGCCAACAAGAAGCAGCAAATGAAGCAAAATAATTATTTAGGAAAAGGATGAATTACAATGGCTGAAAAAATTATTATGTTAGCCTGTTCAGCAGGTATGTCAACTTCAATGTTAGTTGCAAAAATGCAAGAAGAAGCAAAGGATCGTGGAAAAGACTATGAGATCTTTGCTAAATCAGTGGCTGATATCGATCATCAATTTGAAACTGAAAAGCCAGATGTATTGATGTTAGGACCACAAGTGGCATATATGAAAGCTGATGTTCAAAAGAAATGTGATGATGCTGGAGTGCCAATGGAAGTTATCAACATGACAGATTATGGCATGATGAACGGTAAAAATGTGCTTGATGAAGCTGAAAAAATTATGGGATAGGAGATAGCACAAGATGACAGATGAAAGAATGCAGATCATCATGGGACTGATCATGGCGGGTGGAAATGCGAAAAACTGTGCTGTCGAAGCGATCACGGCTGCTAAAAACGGTGATTTTGCTTTAGCTGAAGAAAAGCTCAAAGACGCAAACCAAGCGATCGTGGATGCGCATAATGTGCAGACCGATATGTTAACTAAAGAAGCTCAAGGTGAACACACTGAGATCGATCTCTATATGGTCCACGCACAAGATCATTTGATGACAGGGATTACATTTGTTGATCTAGCCAAGGAGATCATTGCCGTCTACAAACGATTAGACGAAGAAGGTAAATAATTTAAAAGGTGCGCCTAGTACACAGCGCACCTTTTTTACTAGAGGTAAAAGTATATACATTAGGAGGGTGTTATGGAAAATCTGATCTTGATCGATATAGGAGGAACAACGATCAAATTTGGGTTAAACACAGGTGAGAAGTTGGAGCTATTACCAGCTAAGAAAACACCTAAGACGTTACCTGAATTTTATCAGTGCTTAGAAGAGACAGTAAATGAGTTAAAAAAACAAGTACCTATCAAAGGTGTAGCGCTCAGTTGCCCGGGGGCAGTCGATCAAAAAACAGGTGTGATCGGGGGGGACAGTGCTTTACCTTATATTCATGGCTTTGATATTAGAAGTGAGCTCAAAAAGCGCTTTGGCTTACCGGTCAGCATCGAAAATGACGCTAATTGTGCTGCCTTAGCTGAAATGGCAAGTGGTGCTGGCAAAAAGGTCAAAGATGCGATCTTTTTAGTGATCGGGACCGGTGTCGGTGGTGCGTTAGTTGTAGATAAAAAGCTCCACCACGGAGCCCATCTTTTAGGGGGAGAATTTGGCTATTTACTCTTGGGCCAAGAGATGACAGTCAGTCAAATAGTTAGTCCAGTCAGTATAGCAGAGCGCTACAATGCCAAAACAAGTCAAGCTCTTAGTGGTAAAGAAGTCTTTGCCAAAGCCCAAACTGGTGACAAGATCGCTTGTGCTGAAGTCGATAATGCACTACAAACGTTAGCACTTTTGATCTATAACTTACAATATAGCTTTGATCCTGAACTCTTTATCATCGGGGGCGCGATTTCTAAAAATCCAGCGCTGATCTCGATGCTAGAACCAAAACTTGCTAAGCTAAGACAAAAAGTCAAGGCCGCTAAACTAGAGCCTAAAATAGCTGTTTGTCGCTATTATGAACAGGCTAATCTTTTAGGGGCTGCGATCAATTTTAAAAAAATGATGGAGGGATAACAATGTATACATTTCCAAAGGATTTTATTTGGGGCGCCGCTACTTCAGGGTCACAATCAGAAGGTAATTTTAAAAAACGCCATCAAAATGTTTTTGACTATTGGTATATGCAAGCACCAAATGAATTTTACGCTGGGGTAGGACCAGATACGACGTCTAATTTTTACAATGATTATGAAAATGATTTAAAGTTGATGCATCAAGCAGGAATCAAAGCTTTAAGAACTTCGATCCAGTGGAGTCGCTTGATCGCTGACTTTGAAACTTGCGAAGTCGATCAAAAAGGTGCTGACTTTTATAGTCGTGTGATCGATGCTATGTTGGCTAACGGTATCACACCGTATATCAATTTGTGTCATTTCGATATGCCAGTTGAATTACAGCATAAATACGGTGGCTTTGAGTCTAAGCATGTGACGGATCTTTTTGCTGGCTTTGCCAAGAAGTGTTTTGAACTTTACGGCGATCGAGTCGATCATTGGTTTACTTTTAATGAACCCAAAGTGATCTTAGATGGTGGTTATCTCTATCAATTCCACTATCCGCTAAAAGTCGATGGACCGCTGGCTGTTCAAGTAGCTTATAACTTGAACTTAGCTTCAGCCAAAGCGATCAAGGCTTTCCGTGAACTTTATGGACAAGATAAGTCTAAAAAGATCGGAACGATCCTGAATCTGACGCCAGCCTATCCTGCCAGCGATAGTTCGGCTGATAAAGAGGCTGCTGAGTTTGCTGAGCTTTGGGCTAATAAGATGTTTTTAGAACCGGCTGTTTTAGGACACTATCCGCAAAAATTAGTTGAGATCTTAGAACGTGATGGTGTTTTATGGGAACAAACACCAGCAGAGTTACAGTTATTAAAAGAACAGACCGTTGATGTTTTAGGCGTCAATTTCTATCATCCATTTAGAGTCAAAGCCCCAGCCGTTTCGCCAGCTAGCTTACAGCCTTGGATGCCAGATATTTACTTTGATGAGTATGAGATGCCTGGTAGAGTGATGAATGTTGATAAAGGTTGGGAGATCTATCCTAAAGCTTTATATGATATTGCGGTAAATATCCGTGACAATTACAACAATATCGAATGGTTCGTTTCTGAAAATGGGATGGGTGTCTCAGGTGAAGAGCGCTTTATGGATAAAAATGGGGTGGTTTGTGATGATTACCGGATCGAATTTATGAAAAAGCATCTTAAAGCTTTGCATCGCGGGATCAAAGCAGGCTCTAACTGTCATGGTTACTTTGTTTGGACGGGGATCGATTGTTGGTCATGGAAGAATGCCTACCGCAATCGCTATGGTTTGATCCGCGATGATATCCATACTCAGATCAAAACCTTGAAAAAATCAGGCCACTGGTTCAATGAATTGAGTAACAAGAATAGTTTTGAATAAAGTAAGCCCCTAAGTTAGATCTGGTCTAGCTTAGGGGGTTGTGTTCGAAGTATCGGGAATAAATAGTAAGAAAAAATGAGCGAACTGGTGAGGGGGAAAACTCAGTTGTTTTTAATGACGCTCAAAGATAAATTGCGCGACATTCTAATAAATGATAACATAAGAAATATTCACAGGTGCAAAGTCAGGTCTAAAAGCTTTGCACTTAATTTTATTTGAGGTGCAGATCGTGCAAAAAAGAAGTATAAGTTTATTTTCAGCCACTATGTTAGCGCTTAGTTCTTTGATCGGATCGGGCTGGCTTTTTGGCTCAAGTGAAGCAGCTAGTGTTGCTGGTCCAGCCGCAGTTATTTCCTGGGTTATCGGAGCAGTCGTGATCGGGATCGTGGCTTTTAATTACATCGAACTAGGGGTTATGTTGCCTGAAAGTGGAGGGATGAGTCGCTATCCTCAGTATAGCCATGGACCTTTGGTGGGGTTTATCGCCTCTTGGGCTAATTGGCTCTCGTTAGTAGCCTTGATCCCGATCGAAGCAGTCGCAGCTGTCCAATATATGAGTACTTGGCCTTGGAAATGGGCTAATTGGACTAATGACTTTATGCAAAATGGTCAGATCACAGGTAAAGGCTTGATCGTTGTCTTTTTATTTATGGTCGTCTTTACCTTGTTGAATTTTTGGTCAGTTAGTGTTTTGACGCGGTTTACGAACCTGATCTCAGTCTTTAAGATCGCGATCCCTTTATTGACGATCATTTTACTGATGAGTTCAGGTTTTTATGTAGAAAACTTTGGGAGCACCTGGCATGAATTTATGCCAAATGGCTCCAGTCCTGTTTTTGAAGCGACAACAGTTTCGGGTATCATTTTATCGTATAATGCCTTTCAAACGGTGATCAATATCGGCGGAGAGATCAAAGATCCACAAAAAAATATTTTTCGGGCGATCACGATCTCATTAACGGTCGCAACGATCATCTATATCTTATTACAGATCGCTTATATTGGTGCGATCACGCCAACACAATTAGCCGACCATGGCTGGAGTGGCTTAGATTTTGATTCGCCTTTTGCTGATATCGCTATCTTGCTTGGGATTCATTGGCTAGCTGTTCTCTTGTATTTAGATGCGTTTGTTTCACCTTTTGGCACTGGGGTCTCATTTGCAGCTACTTCGGGGCGGACTTTAGCGGCGATGACCTTGAATCGTCGGATCCCAAAGTGGTTAGGTGAAGTCGATAGTACTTATGGTAATCCGCGGTTTGCTTATTTAGCAAATTTTGCAGTAGGTACTTTGTTAGTTATGGTCTTTCGTGATTGGAGCTTACTAGCTAGTGTGATGGCGACAGCGACTTTGATCGCTTATGCTACTGGACCAGTGACTGTGATGGCATTTCGCAAACTACGGCCAAATTATACGCGACCAGTACAGTCTAAATGGATGCCTGTGATCGCACCAGTGACTTTTGTGATCGCAAGCTTAGCGATCTATTGGGCAATGTGGCCGACGACAGTTCAAGTTATTTTTGCGATCTTGTTGGGCTTGCCACTGTATATGTATTATGATCACAAAAATGGTCAGATCTCATGGAGACGTCAACTCCAAAGTGGTGGTTGGCTCTTGGTGTATTTGGTCTTCTTGTCGGTGATGTCTTATATTGGAAGCAAAGGTTTTAACGGACAAGATTGGATCAAATATCCCTATGATTTCTTTATCATCATTGGTGTGAGCTTAGGCTTTTATTATTGGGGGTTAGCGAGTCGCATGGCTGATAGCCCTGATCTGAGCGATGCTGATAAATTAAATGCTAGAGTGTAAAAAAGGTTTGGTCAGATCGACCAAACCTTTTTAAGCTTTCTTTTGGCGCTGGTAAGCCTCAGTGATGATCAAAGAACATTCAAATAAAAAACCGACTAAAAAAATACTTGCGATCGTATCAGTCGGATAGTGAACGTGAAGATAGATCCGTGTCAAAGCAATAATGATGATCCAAAGGATACCAACTATATGTAGTAAAGTTTTTAGTCCCTTTGTTTGAATATGTGGTAAAAATAAAAAGAAGACTAACAAGACAAACAAGGCAGTTCCAAAAGTATGACCACTGGGAAAACTATAGCCACTGATCTCAACTAAACGATCACTAGGGCGTGTTCGAGCTACAATATTTTTAACGATCCAATTGATCAAATTACAGAAAACGACAGTACTTAAAGCCCACAATGCGTCAGATGTATCATGTAACAAGTAAACGATCAAGCAAAGCAATAAACAATAGATAAAGGACATCTCTGGTCCACCTAAAAAAGTTATTTTGTCGACTAAAGCAGTCATATCTGGCGTGGTGATCGGTAAGAGTAGCTTTTGGATAGCAGTATCAAAGCTAGTGATAAGAGGCGACTTTAGTTTGACCAAAGTTGCTAAAGTAAGAAAGATCACTAGATAGATCGTTGCATATAAGGGACGGTATTTTTTATAAGTAAGGTGTGTCACAAAAATTCACTTCTCTCGTAATATCAGTAAACTAGTTTACATTTTACTACAGATCAACTTACAATTCACATAGTCATTTGCGCCAGCCAAGGCTAGTTGGTATAGTAAAGATGTGAAACGTTGTCGCTTTTTAAAGCAAGGGGGATAATAATGTTACCTAAACGCAACTATGCTGAAATGATCATTATCTTACTTGGAGTTACTTGGTACTGTTTAGGTAGCTTGTTAGCACCATTGATCGTTGCACAAGATTTTTGGCTCAAGGCAATGCTGTTGCTACTACTCTTTGTGATGATCTTTGATATTTTGATAATGATCTATTGGCGCTAGAAAGAAGGCTCAGATGAAGGTTACTTGGCAAAAAAAAGATACAAAGCAACAGACTTTGAAGAGTTTCTTGCGCAAACAAGGAGTCAGTCAACGTCTGTATGGCAAGCTAAAAAAAGGATATGGTCAGGTCTTAGTCGATGGACAAAAAACAAAACTTGCAATTTTATTGGAGCGACCAGTTGCGGTCACCTTGGAATTGCCACCTGATGCTATAGAAGAAAATGTGGCGATCAGTCAGGTGCCGATCGAAGTGGTCTATGAAGATGAATTTTGGCTTGTTGTCAATAAGCCCGCTGGTTTAACGAGCGTACCTGGGCCAAGTAATAGCACCGATACGCTGGTCAACCGAGTTAAAGGCTATTTTATCGAACAAAGGTCAGCCATAAAAGCACCGCGGATCATTACGCGTTTGGACCGCTATACGAGTGGCTTGGTCTTATTTGCTAAACACAGCTTTGCACAAGCTCAAATTGCAGCTCAAGTTGGGTCTCATCGAATGGACAAGCGTTATTTTGCATTGGTCCAAGGGCAAATATCGCATGAGCACGGCTTTATCGAAGGTCCGATCGCACGTGTCGCTGACGATGTCAAATACCAGATCTCACCTGAAGGCCGATTTGCTAAGAGTGAATATTGGCTTGAGAAGAGCAAGGCTGAGCTATCACTAGTTCAGGTCAAACTCCATACGGGGCGGACGCATCAGATCCGCGTTCATTTTAGTGAAAATGGGCATCCGCTGTTGGGTGATAAGCTTTATGGCGGTGAGCGTAGTTTGATCGCGCGCCAAGCTTTACATGCGGGTAAGCTTGGTTTTACCGATCCATTCACTAAAAAATATCTGGAATTTTTTTGTCCTATACCACCAGATATGCAACTGATCATTGATAAAGAATTTGGGAACTAGCAGTCAGAAAGCCTGTAATTTACCAAAGTTCTGTTATAATAGATTAAGTAAAGTTCTATTTGGAATAAATAAAGTGTTTCGAGGTACTTGAAATGACACCGAAAAAAGAAGACTATCTAAAAATAATATTTGAATTAGGTGGAAGAGAGAAGAAAGTCTCAAATAAACAGATCGCGATGAGTTTAAATATTGCGGCTGGTTCAGTGACGGAAATGGTCAATAAACTAGTCAAAGAAGGGCTGGTAACGCATACGCCTTACTCAGGGATCTCTTTGACTGATGAAGGTGTGAAAGTAGCCGAAAAATTAGTCCGCCGTCACCGATTATGGGAAACTTTTTTAGTTGAAAAGCTAAATTACAAATTACAAGATGTGCATAGTGATGCTGAAGTTTTAGAACATGTGACAAGTGATAACTTGATGGATCATTTGGAAGCTTTTTTGGACCATCCCAAGTATTGTCCGCATGGTGGGGTGATCCCTGATAAACTCGGACACTATGAAGAAGAAAGTCACTTGACGTTATCTGAAGCTAAAGTAGGAAGTACGATCATAGTCGATCGTTTTACCGATAATCATGATCTTTTGACCTACTTAGATGACATCGACATTAAGATCGGGGATACGTTAGAGGTATTAGAACATGCCCCGTTTGAAGGCCCGATCCGGTTACGTTTTACCCCAAATGGGCAAGAAACAAGCATCGGTTATAAAGCTGCACATTATATTTTTGTCAAATAAGGCTTTTTAGTATCATTAAAAAAAATCGTGTGCTATAATTATAATCGTATTTCTGTATAGGCTATTGTGGCTAGGATTTATCTTTGATAACTTTCTCCATTATGCGCTGATTAGAGGAATTACAATATATTTTTAATGTGCCGTGATCGGCGCAAGGAGGAGTTCAATTATTATGGAACAAGGAACAGTTAAATGGTTTAACGCTGATAAAGGTTTTGGCTTTATCACACGCGAAGATGGTAGCGACGTATTCGTACACTTCTCAGCTATCCAAGGTGAAGGCTTCAAGACTTTAGATGAAGGCCAACACGTAACTTTCGATGTTGAAGAAAGCGAACGCGGACCACAAGCTGCTAACGTAGTAAAAGACTAATAAGTGGTCTAAGTAATAACGCTTAGACTTTTGAATCGAAAAGAGACTGTCTTGTACGGTCTCTTTTTTGCTATTCTAGGGGGAATTTATGGCTAAAAAGGAATTAAAATTAAGCTGGTTATTATGTGGAAGTTTTATCGTTTCAGTCGGCAGTAGTTTGTTGTGGCCACTGACTACGATCTACATGCATAACTATCTTGGTCAAAGTCTGACGACAGCTGGGATCGTGCTTTTTATCAATTCATTAGCGCTGATCGCGGGTAGTTATTTAGGTGGCCGGATGTATGATAAAGATCGCAAAAACGCTCGGCGCTGGTTGTTAGGTGCGATCTTTTTATCGACGTCAGCGGTCTTTTTATTGATCTTTTTCAATGACTGGCCGACATTTGCAGTGTTATTACTTTTGGATAACTTTGGTGGTGGGATCGCGATCACGATCGGAAACTCATTAGCTACTGGGATCAAAGAAAAAAGCTCACGTCAAGTCTTTAACATGCTATATTTTATGCAAAATGTCGGTGTCGTGATCGGAACGTTACTTGTTGGGGTGCTCGTTGAGATAAGTATCGAATGGATCTTTATCAGCAACTTTATTTTATTTGCTTTCTATTGGTTCGTGGTCTATCGCTATTATTATGTGCCAAAAGCTGCTTTGGTCAAAGAACAGGTGGCTAAAAAGGGTCAGGATAAGACACCACTGAGCTATGTCTGGGTCATAGGGGCAATCTTAATTCTCTTTTTTGCGATCGAGACCGGCTATTCACAATGGCAAAGCAACTTGTCGATCTACATGGAATCATTAGGGATCTCCGTTAAGAGTTATGGTTTCTTGTGGACGATCAATGGGTTCGTGATCGTCTGTGGTCAGCCGATCCTAAATAAGCTCTTGGATGATATTTTAAAGATCAAGCTGATCTATAAGCTTTATTTAGGTTCAGCCCTATTTGTCCTCGGCTTTTTCACCTTGTTATTTGCTACCGATTATCCCCACTTTATCTTAACGATGGTGATCGTGACTTTGGGTGAGATCTTGACTTTTCCAACGATCCCAGCCGTTGTTGATAACTTGAGTACTTTAAGTGAAAAGGGTAAATACCAAGGCGCAGTCAGTGTTTTTGCTGCTTTAGGGCGGGCGATCGGTCCCTTAGCTGGTGGCTTGATCGTGGATAATTCATCGTATAATATGCTATTTACCGTGATGATCGCCTTGATGGGGATCACAACGCTCTTTGTTATTGTGGTAGCCCAGTTCAATTTAGTTAAAAAATAGGTCAAAAGGTATGCCTAAAGCTTGGCGACCAAATAATAAGTCCTCACCAAGTTTTTGGCGAGGACTTATTTTAATTACCTTCAACGTCGACTTGAGCGGAGTCTGAAAGGGTATTACCAGTCGAAGCTTGTTTTAAGTTTAGAGCTGAGCGTAAGAGATCGGTGATCCGTTGTTTTTCTTCGGTTGTGGGAACTTCAAATGATTCACCGTTGATCATTTGCCCTTGGCCACGTAAGCTGTCGGTTTGCATGTCGTGAGTGGCGACGCGATATTTACTACCCAATATCACGAGATCATCAAAACTTAGATCGGTCACCATTTGTTTGGAGATCGTGGAAAGGAATTTCTCATTGATCAGGTTAGTTAGATCTGCGCCTTTAAACGCAACTTGCGTCAAGACTTGGCGTTGTCGTGCTTGCCGACCATAATCACCGTCAGGGTCATCATAGCGCATGCGGACGTAAGCTAAGGCACGTTTACCGTTCATATGGGTCTTTTTGCCCTTTTCAAAGCTTTGCCCGTCATAAGTAAATGTTAATAAGGGATCAACATCAACGCCCCCAACGGCATTGATCAGTTTCTCCAAACCGCCCATATTGATCGTTGCATAAAAATCGATCGGGACGTTGAGATATTTTTGGACAGTTTTGACAGCCGTGGCTGAACCACCGTATTCGTAGGCGGAATTTAGTTTGCTGGGGAAGTATTCTTCATGACCCGAAATAGCTACTTCAGCATCACGGGGCAAGCTGACCACGGTCATTTTCTTTTTCTCAGGATTTAACACGGCTACGATCATTGTGTCGGTCCGTCCTTTGAAAGTCCGACCCAAAGCCCCAGTATCAGTCCCCATCAAAAGTACCGAGATCGGGTGGCCATCTTTTAAGGTCGAATTGACATCACGTGCTTTGGTGATATTTGAAGAATTATAGATCGAATCAGCTGCTTTTTTGGCACTGATATATTTTTTATAAGCATAGTGCCCGCCAAAGATCAAGGTGACCACAATGACTAATAGTGTCCAAAAGAAACATCCCCGGCGCTTAGAACTAGCTTTTGCGTGGCGCTGTTTTTGCGCTTTACGTGCTTTTTGATTACGATAAGTTTCACGGCGACTGGGGATCGTAGCGCTAGTTTTAGTGAAATGGTCATCAGAGTGATTTTGATTGTTGCTTGGCATAAAATTAGTCCTTTCTTTAGAATCAATGGTGGCCTACGATAACGCTAATGATCAAGATCAATAAGACCAAACTGGTTATTTTGACGTAAAGCATATCCTTTTCTTGGTAAAAGGCATAGATCGAGATCACAACGCGTAAGACGGGGGTCAAGATCAAAAGATAGATCCCAGCCATCATATAAGCATACGCCTTAAAACTTATGAGTCCATGCCAGATCGCAGGTAAAGTAGTTGGAAAGCTCGTATTAGGATAACCACTGTGACCTGTGATCAAAAACATTGCAAAGCCTAAGATCATTACGGCAGCTGAGAATAAGACGCCGATACGCATTATTTTACCGATCACGATCTCAACGGCTAACATTTCTTTTCGGGTAGAGTTATTTTTTGGCATTTTAGATCGTCACCCCAAATCCTTTAAGAATCATCTGTAACCCTAAGTAAAGTAGGATCGGGATAAAGATCAGGCGAATGATCTTTGAAGGTAAGATCTGCATGATCCGAGTCCCGATCGTTGAACCGCCTAAGATCCCTAAGGCTAAGGGAACTGCTAGATCAGGTCTGATCGAACCATTAAAGAAATAGACCGTTGCACTAGCTGCAGCTGTAACGCCCATCATTAGATTGCTGGTAGCACTTGAAGGCTTAAGTGGCATCTTCATTGCTCCATCCATTGCCATGACTTTAAAGGCGCCTGAGCCGATCCCAAGCATCCCAGAAGCTAGACCTGCTCCAAGCATGATCAAGAAACCGCCGGGAACATTTTCCACTTGATAATCGACCTGTTGTTTAGTGTTTTTATCATAATAGGAGCTATTAAGATTGAATTTTTCCGCCCATTTATCGGCGTGGACTTGTTGTAAGACTTCTTGCCCACTTCGCATTTTGCGGTACATGTTCCAGCTAGAAAAGACCAACAGACTGCCAAAAAGAATATATAAGATCATCGGCTCAAAGGCTCCAGTCAATAGGGCTCCGATGATCGCCCCGATCGTAGTTGCGATCTCAAGAAACATCGCGACCCGTAAGTTCAACACATCATCTTTTAAAAAAGCGATCGTTGAACCAGAACTGGTTGCGATGACAGCGATGATACTAGCTCCGATCGCATATTTGATATCAAGCCCCATCGCGAGAGTGACGATCGGGGTAACGATCATCCCACCACCGATCCCGAGAATAGATCCCATGATGCCAGCAAAAATACCGACACCGAGCATAAGTAGTGCTGTATGTAGCATATTAAAACTACCCCTTTATCTATTTAAAATACTAAACATATTAATTTTAGCAAATTATCACAGTATAAATTTTAATAATTTATTAAAGTATGTTCGTGAATCATTATAACAAGGGTCAAGCTCTACTCAAAGCGATTTAAAGGTTTAAGACTATTAGACCCGCAAAAAGAATTTACGTTATAATAGTAAAAATAAGTAACGAAAGGATACAAAAAAATTATGGTTTATTGTCAACGCTGTGGGCGCAAGCTCGATGAAGCGCACCTGCATTGTCCTTATTGCGGTGTCTTGCAAGAACGTGAGCTAGATGGTGAGAAAAAACCTTGTCGTAAGTGTGAAGAAAAGATCCCTGTCAACTCTAATTATTGTCCTTATTGTGGGCATGATCAAGCGATCTTTGAGTACCGTGAGACACCAAGAGAAACTGAGGAAGATAAGGCCAAGTTCACGCCTGGACCTAAACTTGAAAAAGATGCTCAGGATCTAGCCGAATTGATTGACCAGATCAGAGCGGAAAATGAAAAATATCTGGCTAAAAGACAAGCTGATGCCAAAGCAGCACAAGAAAAACGGACTTTTGGGAAAAATGAAAATCCCGAGCCTAACTTGATCGCATCTACCAAATTGATGTTACGTGATACGTTTAGAACTGATAAACGAATGGGGCGCGCCGACTTTTGGTGGGGCTATTTAGGGATCACGATGTTAACAGTCTTGTTGACGTTCCCCCTTGCGCTTATTGTCCAAATTTGGCAGGCGGTGGCACCGGATTCTGCGATGATGGCAATGGAGATCATGGTTTATTTTTTGATGTGTTTTTATATTTTAGAAATGTTTACGGGTTTGATCAGACGTTTTCGGGATGCTGAGATCCCTGTGCTCTATGTTGTTTTAGCTTTAACAGTAGTTGGTGAGATCATTTGCTTATTTTTAGCAACGCGCCCCCAAAAAGTGACGAACTTGGATTACACCTTTGAAGCACAAAATAAAAAGCAACAAAATGATCAAAATAAACCGGATAGATGATGGTAATTAAAGCAAGGCAAGCGTATAATTTAGATAATAAATATCGCCAAACGAGGTGGGTGCGATGTTAGAGACAAAGCGTCTTTTGTTGCGAAACTTTGACCCATTAGATGCAGCCGATGTTTTAGAATACACTAGTCAAAAGCAAGTAGCTAAAGATGCGGGCTTTATGCCGTGTGAGACGCTGATGCAGGCGTTATTTTTTGGGAAAATGTTGCAAAGTAAAAAGCATTTTGTGATCGAGTTAAAAGAACAACAAAAAGTCATTGGAAACATCGGCCTGTATGAAGTTTCTCCCCACCAAGCTGGACTTGTCTTTGAAGTGGGGTATGTGCTAAATCAAAATTATTGGCATAAAGGTTATATGACCGAAGCGCTCAGGGCACTTAGCCAGCTCGCTCAAAAAAAAGGTGCGGTCGGTCTAGAAGCACGAGTCGCTAAGCGAAATCAAGCCTCGATCAAATTGCTAGAGCGCTGTGGCTTTAGAGTCGTCGAAAAATATGTTGTCAACGAGTGGTTCGTTGTTAAAGAAAATCGTTCACAATTGTTATTTTATAAACAACTATAGGGGGTGAAAATATGCAGTTAAAGCGAGGGTTTGAACAATCAGTTTGTATTTTAGCGTTGCTAGCAACACAAGAACAAGATATTCCCTTATCCTCAACTGTGATCCACGCCCGACTCAAAGGCTCGCAGACTTATCTGCGTAAATTGATGCGAAAATTGGTCGTTGGTGGTTTAGTGACCTCAGCTTCAGGCAATAATGGTGGCTTTAGATTAGCTCATGATCCAGCTGAGATCAATTTAGCGCAGATCGTTGAAGTAGTCGAAGGCCCGTTGGTATCTTATCCAAGTACTGACTTATTCAATGCGGTCTTTTCGGATTTTAAACCTCTGGCTAAAGAAGGTAATAGTGCGATCCAACGAGCTTTTGCCACGGCGGATGCGCTGTGGATAAAGCAATTAGCTAAAGTCACGATCTATCAATTACTATGCGAGACTTTTAATACCAAGATAATTCCTCGGATCGATTGGAATCATTTGGGCGGTGGCGACCCCGATCAGATCGAAGCTTTGATCAAGAAGATAAAAAATAGTTTGAAATTATAAGCTAAACGCGTACGGGAGGGGCCGGCGCGTTTTTTTGGTTATCTGAAAATGCTGCCTTACACTTTGGTTTACACTCTACTTGAAAATAAATTGTGTTATGTATATAGTTATAACTAGAAGTAAGAAAACGTTTAAAATTGAGTAGGGGGAATTAAGTGTGTCGGAAAAAGAATATTACGGTGCGGATGCGATCGTTGATAGTTTGATCAACCATGATGTTAAATTTGTTTTTGGGATCCCGGGAGCTAAGATCGACCGGGTTTTTGAATTGCTCGAACATCCTAAAGATCCACGCACACCAAAATTTGTTTTGACGCGTCATGAGCAAAATGCAGCTTTCATGGCTGCAGGTGTAGGGCGGATCACAGGTAAACCTGGGGTCGTGATCGCAACGTCAGGTCCGGGAGCGTCTAACTTGGCTACTGGCTTGGTAACTGCTACAGCAGAAGGTGATCCTGTTTTAGCGATCGCTGGTCAAGTGCAACGAACAGATCTGTTACGCTTGACGCACCAAAGCATGAAAAATGCAGCTTTGTTTGAACCGATCACAAAATACAGTGCGGAAGTCCAAGAACCAGAAAATGTTTCAGAAGTGATCGCTAATGCTTACCAAGAAGCTGAAGCAGCTAAACAAGGTGCAAGTTTTGTTTCAGTACCACAAGACGTGACAGATGGTAAGGTGAAAACAAGTGTGATCGAGCCTCTTGAAGCCCCGAAATTGGGACCAGCCAGTCCGATCGAATCGACTTTACTCTCCCAACGTATCAAAGCTGCCAAGCTACCAGTTCTTTTGTTAGGGATGCGGGCTTCTGATCCTGAAACGACTGATGCGATCCGCCGTTTGATCGCTGCGACCCATTTACCAGTGGTCGAAACTTTCCAAGGTGCAGGGATCATCCCACGTGAATTGGAAGATGATTTCTTTGGACGGGTCGGTTTATTTAGAAATCAGCCTGGGGACCAATTGCTAAAGAAAAGTGACCTTGTGATCGCGATCGGATATGATCCTATCGAATACGAACCACGTAACTGGAATTCTGATCGTAGTGCTAATATCGTAGTTATCGATTCGATGCGAGCTGAGATCGATAAGAATTATCAACCAGAGCGTGAATTAGTGGGCGATATTTCACAAACATTAGATTTCTTGTTGCCATATATGAAAGGTTACTCGGTCCCAGAAGAATCAAAGGCTTACTTGGATTCGTTACGTAAGACTTTGCAAAAACGCGATGTGCCACCTGAAGTTACCAAAGATCAAGTTCAAAGTCATCCATTGAGTATCATTCAAGCTTTGCAAGATCGGGTCACAGATGAGATGACCGTGACAGTTGACGTTGGTAGTTTCTATATTTGGATGGCACGGCACTTTAGAAGTTATGAACCACGCCATTTACTCTTTAGTAATGGGATGCAAACCTTAGGGGTGGCTTTACCGTGGGCGATCTCAGCGGCTTTGGTCCGTCCTGATACCAAAGTGGTCTCTGTTTCAGGTGATGGTGGCTTCTTGTTTTCATCACAAGACTTAGAAACTGCAGTCCGGTTGAATTTAAATATCGTGCACATCATTTGGAATGATGGTAACTACGATATGGTCAAATTCCAAGAAGAGATGAAATATGGCAAGTCGGCTGCTGTTAAATTTGGACCAGTTGATTTTGTGAAATATGCAGAAAGCTTTGGGGCTAAGGGTTATCGTGTCAATAAAGCTTCGGAATTAGAAGAAGTCTTAGATAAAGCCTTCAAAGAAAAGGGACCAACGATCGTGGACGTACCGGTCGATTACAGTTTCAATCAAGAGTTAGGTAAGACGATCTTAGAAGATCAATTACACTGATCGAGGTAGAGGATATATGGAAAAATATGAAAGTCAAGTCTATCAACACGGGACCCTAGGAATGTTAGTCCCGGGTCTGTTTGAAGGCACATTGACGGTAGCCGAATTGTTAGAGCATGGTGAGCTTGGGATCGGAACTGCTAGTGGGTTAGATGGTGAAATGGTCTTATTAGACCACACACCTTATTTGGTCCAAAGTACAGGTGAGGTCCGGATCTTAAAGCCAGAGGAAAAAGTTCCTTTTGCCACGGTCCACTTTGAGCAAGCAAAAGATACATTTACGGCTAGTGCTCTGACCCAAAAACAGTTAGGCGAGCAGATCTTGGCTAACTATCCGTACAAAAATCTGTTCTTTGCAGTTAAGATCACGGGGCGTTTTAGCAAAGTCAAAACGCGCGCCGTTGAAAAGCAAACACGTCCGTACAAGACATTGACGCAAGTGGCTGATGAACAGGCCTTGTTTGATGCTGAAGCGATCACCGGTACGGTCATTGGTTATTTTGCACCCGAAATGTTTCAAGGGATGGCAGCAGCTGGGTATCACTTGCATTTCTTAGCTGATGATAAGTCAATGGGAGGTCACTTACTTGATTTTGAGCTCGACCAAGCTACAGTCCAATTGCAGCCGTTTGCTACGATCGAACAACATTTCCCAATGGCAGATCAAGAATTTTTAGAGAAAGACTTAGCGATCGCGGATCTACATGCTCAGATAAAGCAAGCTGAAGGACAAAATTAAAGATATAGCTTGCAATTAGATCGCATCCAAGTTAAAATTGGAAATTGAAAACGTCGAAGAAGAGGTCGCAAAAACCATCAGTAGCTAGGTGGAGTTGATAAAGCAACGCTAAAATCTAGTGAAAGGGGGATTTGCCGAAGCCTAGACAAACTTTATTTTGTCTAGGCTGGGGCCCGGTTTAAGAGATCGGGAACTGTCGTAGTGATAAACTACGGAGCGCTATCGAGATGAGTGGCAGTTTGCTACAAGAATGAATTGATAGATGATCAAAGCGCACTTTCGATGTCTCGGAGGTGCGCTTTTTATATGCTTGCACGACTTCTCTAAAAAATAGGAGGAATTTTCATGGCAGAGAAGAACACAATGAAGCGATCATTGAAGACAAGACATTTGTCGATGATCGCACTTGGCGGTAGTATCGGGACTGGTTTATTTGTGGCCAGTGGCTCAGCGATCTCGACCGCAGGACCTGGGGGCGCTTTAGTGGCGTATCTAGGTATTGGTCTGATGGTCTACTTTTTGATGACATCATTAGGGGAAATGGCAACTTATCTCCCCGTGACAGGTTCGTTTGCGACTTATGCGCGGCGCTTTGTTGATCCAGCATTTGGTTTTGCGATGGGGTGGAATTATTGGTTCAACTGGGCGATCACATTAGCGGTCGATATCTCGACGGTCGCCTTAGTTTTGAAATTTTGGTTCCCCCATGTTCCAGCCTGGGTCTTTAGTTTATCAGCGTTACTACTCATCTTTTTGATCAATGCTTTATCAGTTAAATCTTTTGGGGAAGCTGAATACTGGATGGCTTTGATCAAAGTTGTGACCGTTATTGTCTTTTTAGCAGTTGGTTTATTGACGATCTTTGGTATTTTAGGTGGTCATGCAACTTACTTAGAAAACTTCACTAAAGGTGATGCCCCATTTGTTGGGGGGATCCCAACGATCTTGAGCGTCTTTGTTGTGGCCGGATTCTCTTTTCAAGGGACTGAATTGATCGGTATTACAGCAGGTGAGACTAAAGATCCTGAAAAGAGTTTACCAAAAGCGATCAAGCAAGTCTTTTGGCGGATCTTGCTCTTTTATATCTTGTCGATCTTTGTGATCGCCTGCATCATTCCTTATACTAGTCCAAACTTATTAGGTTCTGAAGCAAGTGATATTGCGATCAGTCCATTTACCCTGGTCTTTAAGCGGGCGGGACTTGCTTCAGCTGCTTCAGTGATGAATGCTGTTATCTTAACTTCGGTCTTATCGGCTGCTAACTCAGGGATGTATGCTTCAACGCGGATGTTGTATGCTTTAGGTATCGATGGCGATGCACCGAAGATGTTTGCGCGGGTCAACTCACGTGGGATCCCGATCTTTGCTTTGATCGGGACGACGATCATCGGATTGCTGACCTTTTTAGCAAGTATCTTTGGTAACCAAGTTTATACCTTCTTAGTAAGTGCTAGTGGTTTGACGGGTTTTATCGCGTGGATCGGGATCGCAGTCTCACATTATCGTTTCCGCCGTGCTTTCAAAGCGCAAGGCCATGATCTAAGTGAGTTGAAATACAAGGCTAAGTGGTTCCCATTTGGTCCGCTCTTAGCTTTGGTCTTGTGTATTTTAGTCATCATTGGTCAAGATATCCAATCATTTAAGGACTTTAACTGGCAAGCGATCGGGGTCTCCTATATGTCAGTTCCATTGTTTATCATCTTGTATGCTTACTATAAGATCAAATATAAGACGAAAGTTATTCCATTAGATAAAGTGGATCTGACCCCCCATGATATTTCCAAAGAAAAAATGGAAATGCAAGAAAAAATCGATGAAAGTCTAGAATAGGCTTGCTATTTTACAGAATAAATATTATGATACTGGTATAAATAATCGAAACATCTGAGTTCGCCATAAGTAGGCATGACAGAGACATGGTGGTTGCTGCAAACCATGACGCCGAAACTCCAGCGTAACCTTGTATGGGCGGGTAATGCCGCACGGGAAAACCGTTATTTATATGTGAGTGCGATGTTATGTCGAACTTGGGTGGTACCGCGAAAAGAGTCTTTTCGTCCCAATATCGGGGGCGGAAAGGCTCTTTTTTTCGATTAGATAAAATAATTAGCTAAATTAGGGGGCAATAAGATGTTAGATATTAAAATGATCCGTCAAAATCCAGATGATATCAAAGCGCGTTTAGCAACACGTGGTGTGGAAGCTGAAACGATCGATACATTATTGGAAAAAGATAAAGAACGCCGTGAACTTTTGGTGCGCTCAGAATCTTTGAAGCAAAAGCGTAATGAAGTATCCGAAGCGATCGCGCAAGCTAAGCGTAACAAAGAAGATGCGACTGAAGCGATCACAGCAATGCGTGAAGTCGGTGGTCAGATCAAGCAACTCGATGCACAATTAGCTGAAGTTGAAGCGATCGTCCATGATATGGCTGCATGCTTACCTAACTTGCCTAACGAAACGATCCCAGTTGGGCCTGATGAAGATTATAATGTTGAATTGCGCAAAGTGGGAACACCACGTAAATTTGATTTTGAACCTAAAGCTCACTGGGATATCGGTGAAGATCTAGGTATCTTA
Source organism: Ligilactobacillus murinus (assembly GCF_003288115.1). Taxonomy (NCBI): domain Bacteria; kingdom Bacillati; phylum Bacillota; class Bacilli; order Lactobacillales; family Lactobacillaceae; genus Ligilactobacillus; species Ligilactobacillus murinus. The sequence goes on from NZ_CP023565.1 coordinate 2,127,938, forward strand.
GACTTTGAACGTGGAGCTAAAGTTTCTGGTGCACGTTTTGTTTACTATAAAGGTTGGGGTGCTCGCTTAGAACGTGCTGTCTATAACTTTATGTTGGATGAACATGCTAAGGAAGGATATACCGAAGTTTTACCACCATATATCGTAAATGCTAAGACAATGTATGGTACGGGACAATTTCCTAAGTTCAAAGAAGATGTTTACCAAGTCAATGGTGAAGATATGACTTTGATCCCAACTGCAGAAGTTCCATTGACTAACTATTATCGTGATGAAGTTATCCCAACAGACCAATTGCCAGTTTACTTTACCGCATTGACACCAAGTTTTCGTTCTGAAGCTGGTAGTGCAGGGCGTGATACGCGTGGCCTTATTCGGATGCACCAATTCAATAAAGTTGAATTGGTCAAGTTTGCTAAGCCAGAAGAGTCATATAACGAATTAGAAAAAATGACTCAAAATGCCGGTGATATCATGGAAAAATTAGGCTTGCCATACCATGTGATCACTTTATCGACTGGTGATATGGGCTTTAGTGCAGCCATGACACACGACCTTGAAGTTTGGATGCCGGCGCAAGATACTTACCGTGAGATCTCAAGTTGTTCTAACTGTGAAGATTTCCAAGCACGGCGCGCACATATCCAATATCGTGATGAAAATGGCAAATTGCAATTCGTGCATACTCTAAACGGTTCAGGTCTAGCTGTTGGTCGGACAGTAGCGGCTATTTTGGAAAATTACCAAAATGAAGACGGTTCGGTCACGATCCCTGAAGCTTTGCGTCCATATATGGGTGGTTTAGAGAAGATCACAAAAGATGATCCCGAAGCATAATTATTAAGATGTTTTGAAATAATGTGGTCAATGTTGCATAAATGATGAGAGATCCAGCATGATTTTGTATCGTGTTGGGTCTTTTTGGATTGCTAATATGGGATGGAAGTTGCACGAATAAATGGGATAACGTAAAATGTAACAAGTAATTTTTTGAAAGGATCGTAAAGAGATGACAACTTTTTATTTAGTACGCCACGGTAGAACTGAGTATAATCGTGATGGCCGTTTGCAAGGTGCTGTACATGATTCACCATTATTGCCCCAAAGCATAGCCGATGCAAAGCAAACTGGTAAAGCTTTAGCTGATATCGATTTTGTAGCGGCTTTTTCCAGTCCGCAAAAGCGAGCTTTAGACACTGGTAAAAATATCGTAGCTCAATTTAAGCAGCCATTACAGTTTGAAACTTTAGATGATCTAAAAGAATTTGATTTTGGGATCTGGGATGGTGATCTAGCGACTAAGCATCAAGCTGATCGTATTTGGCAGACATTTTTGAATGATCCGCACAATTTTGATGGTAGTGAGATCGAGGCGGAAAACTATTTTGAATTAGCCACACGGGTAAAAAGGGCTTTGACTCAGATCGCTAAACGTTATCCTAAAGGCAATGTTTTAGTGACGGCACATGCGTTGGTGATCACTTTTGGTGTTAAATATCTTTTAGGAAAAGATCTTAATACCATTCGCCGTGAAGGACTAGTTGCTAATACGTCAGTAACGGTTTTAGAAGTCAAAGATAAAGCGACATTTGAACTTCTAAAATGGAGTGATACAACACACTTAAAATAAATTTAAAAAATTGTTGACGTGGGCAATAAGACTTGGTAATATATTATTTGTCGTTGAGATGACGACAATAACTTAAAAAAGTTATTGACATTGAGTTGTTGATAATGATAGGATATAAAAGTTGTTGTTGAGATCAACGATAACAAAAAATAAAATATTTATTGACAAATCACTTGATGATTTGGTAAGATAAATAAGTCGCCTAGAAATGATGATTAAATAATTATTTAAAAAAGTTATTGACATCAATTCTTCGAGATGATAAAATAAAGAAGTTGTTGCTAAACAGCTGATTTATAAAAAGTAGATCTTTGAAAACTGAATAAAGTTTCGATAAGCAAATGTGCAGGGTCTCTTATCTAAGTAATAAGAGCAATAAACATTTTGCGAAGTCAATTCGCTAGTAAAAAATAAAGAGTCACAAACTTTAAATTGAGAGTTTGATCCTGGCTCAGGATGAACGCTGGCGGCGTGCCTAATACATGCAAGTCGAACGAAACTTCTTTATCACCGAGTGCTTGCACTCACCGATAAAGAGTTGAGTGGCGAACGGGTGAGTAACACGTGGGCAACCTGCCCAAAAGAGGGGGATAACACTTGGAAACAGGTGCTAATACCGCATAACCATAGTTACCGCATGGTAACTATGTAAAAGGTGGCTATGCTACCGCTTTTGGATGGGCCCGCGGCGCATTAGCTAGTTGGTGGGGTAAAGGCTTACCAAGGCAATGATGCGTAGCCGAACTGAGAGGTTGATCGGCCACATTGGGACTGAGACACGGCCCAAACTCCTACGGGAGGCAGCAGTAGGGAATCTTCCACAATGGGCGAAAGCCTGATGGAGCAACGCCGCGTGGGTGAAGAAGGTCTTCGGATCGTAAAACCCTGTTGTTAGAGAAGAAAGTGCGTGAGAGTAACTGTTCACGTTTCGACGGTATCTAACCAGAAAGCCACGGCTAACTACGTGCCAGCAGCCGCGGTAATACGTAGGTGGCAAGCGTTATCCGGATTTATTGGGCGTAAAGGGAACGCAGGCGGTCTTTTAAGTCTGATGTGAAAGCCTTCGGCTTAACCGGAGTAGTGCATTGGAAACTGGGAGACTTGAGTGCAGAAGAGGAGAGTGGAACTCCATGTGTAGCGGTGAAATGCGTAGATATATGGAAGAACACCAGTGGCGAAAGCGGCTCTCTGGTCTGTAACTGACGCTGAGGTTCGAAAGCGTGGGTAGCAAACAGGATTAGATACCCTGGTAGTCCACGCCGTAAACGATGAATGCTAAGTGTTGGAGGGTTTCCGCCCTTCAGTGCTGCAGCTAACGCAATAAGCATTCCGCCTGGGGAGTACGACCGCAAGGTTGAAACTCAAAGGAATTGACGGGGGCCCGCACAAGCGGTGGAGCATGTGGTTTAATTCGAAGCAACGCGAAGAACCTTACCAGGTCTTGACATCTTTTGCCAATCCTAGAGATAGGACTTTCCCTTCGGGGACAAAATGACAGGTGGTGCATGGTTGTCGTCAGCTCGTGTCGTGAGATGTTGGGTTAAGTCCCGCAACGAGCGCAACCCTTATTGTTAGTTGCCAGCATTAAGTTGGGCACTCTAGCAAGACTGCCGGTGACAAACCGGAGGAAGGTGGGGATGACGTCAAATCATCATGCCCCTTATGACCTGGGCTACACACGTGCTACAATGGACGGTACAACGAGTCGCAAGACCGCGAGGTTTAGCAAATCTCTTAAAGCCGTTCTCAGTTCGGATTGTAGGCTGCAACTCGCCTACATGAAGTCGGAATCGCTAGTAATCGCGGATCAGCATGCCGCGGTGAATACGTTCCCGGGCCTTGTACACACCGCCCGTCACACCATGAGAGTTTGTAACACCCAAAGCCGGTGGGGTAACCTTTTGGAGCCAGCCGTCTAAGGTGGGACAGATGATTAGGGTGAAGTCGTAACAAGGTAGCCGTAGGAGAACCTGCGGCTGGATCACCTCCTTTCTAAGGATAATTTCGGAAACCTGCACTTTTATCGTAAACTTTGTTTAGTTTTGAGAGATTTACTTTTCTCAAGGTTGCTTATTTGGGCCTATAGCTCAGCTGGTTAGAGCGCACGCCTGATAAGCGTGAGGTCGGTGGTTCGAGTCCACTTAGGCCCATTAAATAAATATTTTGGGGCTTTAGCTCAGCTGGGAGAGCGCCTGCTTTGCACGCAGGAGGTCAACGGTTCGATCCCGTTAAGCTCCATTGATAACGATAGTTATCAAACTTGTTCTTTGAAAACTAGATAATATCTTTTATTTCTTTGTTAATTAAAATAACCGAGAACACCGCGTTTTAAAGAGTTTAAAACATTTAATGTTTGATCGCTAAACTCATAACCATTATCGTAAGATAATACAGGTTAAGTTATTAAGGGCGCATGGTGGATGCCTTGGCACTAGGAGCCGATGAAGGACGTGACTAACTGCGATAAGCTTCGGGGAGTTGTAAGTAAACTGTGATCCGGAGATTTCCGAATGGGGAAACCCAGCAGGAGTAAAGACCTGTTATCACTGAGTGAATACATAGCTCAGTTGAAGGTAGACGTGGGGAACTGAAACATCTAAGTACCCATAGGAAGAGAAAGAAAATTCGATTCCCTGAGTAGCGGCGAGCGAAAAGGGAACAGCCCAAACCAGAGAGCTTGCTCTCTGGGGTTGTAGGACTGGACATTTGAGTTACCAAGAAACGAAGTAGTTGAATGATTTGGGAAGATCAGCCAGAGAAGGTGATAGCCCTGTAAGCGAAACTTCGTTTCCTCAGCCCAGTATCCTGAGTACGGCGGAACACGTGAAACTCCGTCGGAATCCGGGAGGACCATCTCCCAAGGCTAAATACTCCCTAGTGACCGATAGTGAACCAGTACCGTGAGGGAAAGGTGAAAAGCACCCCGGGAGGGG
>NZ_CP023565.1:2135000-2290452 GCF_003288115.1 Ligilactobacillus murinus
TTAAGCTTTGTAACGCCGATAGTAGTTAGGGGATCGCTCCTTGCGAGGATAGGAAGTTGCCACGCTATCATTATGGAGGATTAGCTCAGTTGGGAGAGCGTCTGCCTTACAAGCAGAGGGTCACAGGTTCGAGCCCTGTATCCTCCATCATGAGTCGTTAGCTCAGTCGGTAGAGCATCTGACTTTTAATCAGAGGGTCGACAGTTCGAGCCTGTCACGACTCATTTCGTCGATTTTGCGGGTGTGGCGGAATTGGCAGACGCGCTAGATTTAGGTTCTAGTGTCTTATGACGTGGGGGTTCAAGTCCCTTCACCCGCACCATTTTTACGCCGACTTAGCTCAGCTGGCAGAGCATCTGATTTGTAATCAGAGGGTCGGAGGTTCGAATCCTCTAGTCGGCACCATTAATGCGGAAGTAGTTCAGTGGTAGAACACCACCTTGCCATGGTGGGGGTCGCGGGTTCGAATCCCGTCTTCCGCTTGTGATCAGTGTATCACGCCGGGGTGGCGGAACTGGCAGACGCACAGGACTTAAAATCCTGCGGTGAGTGATCACCGTACCGGTTCGATTCCGGTCCTCGGCATTAACTGAATATTTTATATTATGCACCCATAGCGCAACTGGATAGAGTGTCTGACTACGAATCAGAAGGTTGCAGGTTCGACTCCTGCTGGGTGCATTTTTTATCGGGAAATAGCTCAGCTTGGTAGAGCACCTGGTTTGGGACCAGGGGGTCGCAGGTTCGAATCCTGTTTTCCCGATCGTGTAAAGGTCATACTTTTGGGTATGGCTTTTTTTGTGTATTCATATTAAGTAGGGCAAAACAAAAAATTACTGTTTTAAATCGTTATAATGATATAATAAGTTTGTAGTTAAAATGGCCAGGGAAAGACAAATGTATAGCTGGTCAGTGTAGTAGTTAATGATATTTATAGTTAAAAAAGGGAAACGATATTCTTTCTGTGCAGTTTTGCGGTCTATACATTTATCTAGCAGCAACAATGAGAAAACGATCTGATCAGCCCATTAGCCGACCGATCAAGCAACGTTTAAATGAGAGCGGTTACTTAAATGTTTTGGGCGTTATAATAGCTATTATTTTACTTGCAGTACTATTCTTTTTTGAAGGTAATTTTTTACATGATGATCTTGAGCTTAGACCAACAAATGAAGCTATGGAGACAAGTCTTAAAGTTAGACCGAGTGAAGAACTTGAACCACAATTTGATGTGCAAGAAAATCTAGATCAAGAGACGATCAGTAACTGATAAGAAAGGATGAGTAGGATGTTTAACTTGAATGAATTGGCACAAGTGGAAGATATTTTACAACGTAGTCCTAGTCTAACACCTTATGAAGTTCAAATGGCAATATGTGAATTACGTGACCAAGGTAGTTGTTATGTTAGAGATCAAGGCCAGATCGAGTATGCCATGGCTTATTTGCCATTTGTTAAAGTTGAAAATGGGCAAAATGGTAATTTAAGGCTTGGTCATTGGTAGAATGATTTAAATTTCTTAAGGCTTTTAACTTTACTTAAAATCATAAATGTGATATTTTTCTCATAACGTATTTTTAAGGGGGAAATTTCATGCGACCAAGAATTGCAATACCAGCGGATACTTTAACTGAGGCGACAAACGTAATAAATGAACGTAATGCGCCTTATGCACCAAGACCCGCGATCGAAGCGATCGTCAAATCTGGTGGTGTGCCTGTTATTTTGCCAAGTGTTGATCCAAAGTTTGTAGATGATTATATCGATTTGTTTGATGGGATCGTTTTTGCGGGGGGTTTTGATGTCGATCCGACCTTTTTTGGAGAAGAACCTCATTTGAAGCTGAGGATGACCTACCGCAAACGTGATATTTTTGAAATTGCATTATTAAAACGGTCAGTTGAAAAGGGGAAAGCTATTTTAGGGATCTGTCGCGGGATGCAACTGATCAATGTAGCTTTAGGTGGGACGTTGTATCAAGATCTTTCAGAAGATAAAGATATCTATGTTAAGCATTCACAAGATGCGCCTGGCAACTTTCCGTCTCATCATGCAAATGTGATCACAGATAGTCGTCTTTATGAGCTCGTGGGGAAACGACCGTATATCAATTCCCGGCATCATCAAGCTTTAAAGGATATCGCGCCGTCTTTACGTGTTGTAGCCAAAGCTGATGATGGCGTAGCTGAAGCGGTCGAATCACTTGAAAATGATCAGATCTTAGGCTTACAGTGGCATCCTGAAAATACCTATAAGCATTATCGGGATTCACAAAATATTTTTGCTGATCTGATCAAACGTGCAGCAAAAGTTGCTCAAAAAAATAATAAGAATAACTAAAAAATAGCTCGGTGGGTCGATCCAGCGAGCTATTTTTGTGGAGTAAAATTATTTTATTTGGTGAAATCAAGTACCATACGACCGTTGATCTTGCCAGCTTCCATTTCTGCAAAAATTTCTGGTGCATCTTCGATCGGTCGTTTTTGAACGACTGGTACAACTGATCCTTGAGCTGCAAAGTCAAAAGCTTCAGCTAGATCTTTTCTTGTCCCAACTAATGAACCTACAACTTTGATACCGTCTAAAACTGTTTTAACGATACTTAGTTCCATATATTCAGAGGGTAAACCTACCGCAACGACTGTTCCACCAGCCCGCAAACTTTCAACTGCTTGATTGAAAGCAACTTTAGAAACGGCTGTTACAACAGCTCCGTGGCACCCACCAGTTAACTCTTGGATCTTTTCTGCACTATTAGGAGTATCTTTAGCATTGATAACGATATCAGCCCCAGATACTTTGGCTAAAGCTAATTTATCATCGTTGATATCAACGGCGACAACTTTAGCGTTAAAGACCTTTTTAGCGTATTGAACAGCCAAATTACCTAAACCACCAGCGCCGTAGATCGCGATCCATTTACCCGGGGCTGCGTCTGCCTCTTTTAGTGCTTTATAAGTTGTTACCCCAGCACAAGTAACAGAACTAGCTTGGGCTGGATCGAGCCCTTCAGGAACTTTGACGGCATAATCTGCCACAACGACAGCGTATTCACTCATGCCCCCATCAACTGAGTAACCTGCATTTTGTACATTACGACAAAGAGTTTCACGACCTGTGGTACAGTATTCACAGTATCCACACCCCTTGAAGAACCAAGCAATACTTACGCGATCACCGACTTTGAGCGAAGTTACATCATTAGCAACTTCAGTGACGATCCCGATCCCCTCGTGGCCTAAGATCCGACCTGGAACTTTACCAAAATCCCCATTAGCCACGTGTAAGTCAGTATGACAAACACCACAATACTCCATTTTTACTAAAGCTTCACCTTGTTTAAGTGTTGGAATAGCGCGTTCTGAAATTTCGATCCCAACCCCAGAGTCCTTAACTGAAACGGCTTTCATATGTTTGTGTTACTATATTAAATGCGGAATAACATAGCGGTTTATGTTATTAGGAAGAAATATAGTTTTCCTTTCTTTGTTTTTGTTAGCGGTTACAAAAAAGTTTTAAATAAATGATTTCCCCGCATTTTGTACTTCCAAGGAAATCATATATTATTTTTACAAATAAAGCAACGGTCAACTACGACGCAGATCAGGATCCCAGTTACCACGAAAGAGTGCTTGCTTAAGTTCGGTTGCAGTGTATTGGCGATCTTCAAAGCCTTCAAATTTGAGGATCGCATCTTGGGCTGCCCGTTGATAGCGCCGAGCGCGACGTAAAGCATATTCTTCTAAGGAATCATCTTTAACGTAATTTAACAGGCGGGCACTCGGGGTCGTTAGTGGATTTTCTACGCGGTCAGCTAGATCATCTAGAATTTCTTGATATTCAGGTCCAAGTTGGAGCCGATTAGCATAAAGTTCTAAACTCTTGAGAAATGCGCGTGCTTTATTTTGATATTTACAAATACTACGCGGATCTTCATTGGCAACTTCTTCATTCATTCGGTCAGCTTGCTCTAAAACGCGATTGACTTCATTTTTTTTGAGAGCTGGACTCATGATAAAATAGCTTGCCAGTAGGCGAAGAAAACGCAATGTATCGGTCCTGATACCAACTGAGCTACTTGGATCAAGGTCTAGCATTCGTAATTCGATGTATTCAGCACCAGTTTTTGGTAACTCAGATAAAACGGGGTTCCCCTTAAAGCGCACTGGACCATGAAATTCGTATTCTTTGATCAAGATCTTATCTTTGACTCCTTGTTTTATGCGCTCGACATAAGCTTGTACATTCGTATAATCGCCTGCAAATTTGGTCCCAAAGCCAAAAGAACTTTGGCGTACGCTTCGAACAGGATGATCGAGCTTGAAATTACCTTCAAAATAATTCTTTTCAGCGATCGGACTAGCACCAAAGAGATAAGTTATCAACCAACGATAACGGACAAATCCTTGCGCTAAGATCTCATAGAGGTAATTTTTAGCTTCAAGTTCATTCTTAAAGCGCTCGGGAAAGTTTTTTAAGACTAATTCGATGAGGTGCTGATCAATACTGAGATTGATATGAGCCCCACACGGAGTACCTTCAGCAAAACGGTGCCTTCTGGTCCACTCTTTTAAATAGGCTTCTTTTTCAGGACCCCACTGAGCTAAACGAATGTGGCTCGTATCTTTAGGTAATTTAGGTGGCATTGATAATGGCCAAAGTAATTCGCCTGGTGCTAAAGCAGAGCGTAAGACGTTATTGATACCGTAAAGATAATGCATCGCATCAAGGGCATAAGCCGCAGGTGGTGTCACAACTTCAGACATCGTTTCTAAATAATCTGTAGTGATCCAAGGATTGGTCGTTTCATCACCGAGTGCGGCTGGATATGGTTCTTGACTGAGATTCCCCGTATCATCAACGCGATGCATCTCGATCTCAAGCCCCATTGTGAAATCTGATGTTTTAGCAACTGCTTCATTATTAAAGATCAACTGACCGATCTTACTAAACATAGGCATTCCCCCAAACTTAGTCTGTCTGATTAGGAGCAGACATTTATTTTAGCCATATTATACTACATTTAAAAAAGAATGAAATAGGAAAATGGATTTATTTTTCAGAAAAGTTTAAAAATAGATGTTTTAAGTTTTATAATTTTATATATATTAAAACCTAAAATGAGAATAAATGAACATTTTTAAAATTAAATGAAATTGTTTTTTGGGATAATTCTTGACGAAATCGGTCAAATCACTTAAACTATTCAATAATATCATTGAATAGTTAGGGGTGAGTTGATGGAAACAAGTAAAGCTAAAGAATACAGAAATAAACTTTATACTGAACTGGCTAAGATCGGCAAATGTCTTTCGAGTGCACGCCGGTTGGAACTTTTAGAATTATTGATCCAATGTGAAAAGACTGTTGAAAAGCTGGCTACAGAGACGCAGATGACGATCGCCAACACATCGCGCCATTTGCAAGTTTTATTTAAAGCCGGGCTAGTCAAGCGCCGAAAACAAGGCAATTTTGTGGTCTACTCGCTTGTTTCACCTCAAGTGGCAGAGTTAGCAAGTAGCTTAAAACAAGTTGGTGTGGTTCGTTTAGAAAAGATGCAAGCTGATCTGGCTAAAAAAACAGGGAGTTTGACGATCACGTTAAAACAGGCTAAACAACAAGATCACGCTCTTTTTTTAGATGTTCGTCCCACCGATGAGTATCAAGCAGGTCACATCGAAGGCGCATTGAATATTCCATTTGAACAGTTAGAGGAGCATTTGAGCTTTTTACCCCAAGACCGTGAGATCATCGTTTATTGTCGTGGAAAGCTTTGCACCTATGCTGATCTAGCAACAGGACTTTTGCATGCTAAGGGATATGAAGCGTATAGCTTGAATTATAGCTATTATGATTGGGTAACTGAAAAAAGTAAGTTAAAATGGTTGCGCTAAATAAAAAAGCGTGATATAGTTTAATTATTCAATTAAGTAGTTGAATAGTTTTGTGATCGTGAGGTAATAAAAATGGTCAAAGTATTTACAGATGAAAATTTTGAAACAGAAACAAATAAAGGGGTTGTCTTGGTCGACTTTTGGGCAACGTGGTGTGGTCCATGTCGGATGCAAGCTCCGATCATCGAACAATTAGCGGATGAGATGGGCGATAAGGTAACGATCGGCAAGCTAGATGTTGATGCTAACCCTAAGACCGCTCAAAGTTTTGGTATCATGTCGATCCCGACTTTATTGATCAAAAAAGATGGTCAAGTTGTGGACCAATTAGTTGGTGTCCATATGAAAGACCAATTGAAACAAGCTTTAGAAAAGCATTTAGCTTAATTAATGGAGGATACGTAGATGGCAGATAAGTATGATGTGATCGTGATCGGTGCAGGACCAGGCGGCATGACCGCAGCTCTTTATGCATCACGCGCAAATTTAAAAGTAGCGATGCTTGATCGCGGTGTTTATGGTGGTAATATGAATAACACGGCCGAGATCGAAAATTACCCGGGGTTTAAAACGATCATGGGACCAGATCTTTCTGAAGAAATGTATCAAAGCGCAACTAATTTTGGTGCTGAATTTGTCTACGGTAATGTTGAAAAGATCGAAGTACTCGATGAAAAGACGAAGCTCGTTAAGACAGATAGTGGCGAATTAGAAGCTCCTGTGGTGATCATTGCTACTGGTTCAGAAAGTCGTAAGTTAGGTGTACCTGGCGAAGAACAATACAGTGGCCGCGGTGTATCATACTGTGCTGTCTGCGATGGTGCTTTTTATAAAGATCGTGATGTTGTTGTGATCGGCGGTGGTGATTCGGCAGTTGAAGAAGGGATGTATTTAGCTAACCTTACTGCAAGCGTGAATGTTGTCCACCGGCGTGATAGTTTACGTGCGCAAAAGATCTTACAAGAACGTGCTTTTAAAAATGACAAGATCAAATTTACTTGGGATACTGTAGTTGAAGAGATCCAAGGTGACGAGCAAAAAGTGACGGGGGTCAAGGCTAAAAATGTCAAGACGGGTGAAACCACGACCATTCCAGCAGATGGTGTCTTTATCTATGTAGGTTCGATCCCAATGACAGCTCCGTTCCAAGACCTAGGGATCACGGATGACAAGGGTTGGATCGTGACAAATGATAAGATGGAGACTAACATTCCTGGGATCTATGCGATCGGGGATGTTCGGCAAAAGACATTACGTCAGATCACGACTGCAGTTGGCGACGGTGGCATTGCCGGTCAAGAAGCTTTCAACTATATTGAAAGTCATAAATAGCAATAAAAGGACTACTGGCATCCAGTAGTCCTTTTATTTTTAAATCAATTATACTCGACTGAAAAATTGCTATCGTGTGGATCATCAAAAGCATCATCTTCTAGTCTGATCTCAACGAAATGGTGTGTTCCTGTATGCGTGTACGAATAATGTGCACACCAAAGTAGTAATAGGAGTGCAAGTAACGCGATCAAATAGCCCAGATATAGGGCACAATGTTTCATAATTAAAGATCCCCTTTTTCTTACCTGATGCTATTGTAAAATAGCATAACGTAGAGAATTATCGCATATTGAACGGATGCAGTCTATAAAGATTATAAAATAAAAAAATATTGTTCTAGTCTTTAATTTAGAAAAGGGATTCATTTGGGGCGATATAGTAAAGTTAGGTACGCTAGGTCAAGTATTCTAGGAATTTAATAAAAGATTAAACATGTGATAAACTGTGATAAGAATGTTATGATAGATGGAGTGTTTTATCTGAAGGGATGTGACGATTTGGTAGCTAGAGCAAAGGATATACTGGAACGACCATTTTCCATAAACTATGTAAATCTGATCGTTCAAGGAGCGATCGTGGGTCTGATCACGGGTGGGATCGTTAGTTGTTTTCGGTGGATCATCGATCATTCATTGAAATTATTATTTTGGTGGTATCCATATCTTGAGAAACATTTGAGCTATGTACTCGTTTATGCGCTATTTTTAGTGGCGATCAGCTGGTTATTAAGCAAGATCCTCAAATATGATCTGACTAACTTAGTCGGTTCAGGGGTCCCCCAAGTCGAAGCAATCTTACTGGGGCAAAATAGTTATGCCCCATGGCAGATCTTGTGGCGTAAATTTGTTGGTGGCTTGTTAGCCATATGTCCTGGGTTATTTTTGGGACGTGAAGGTCCATGTATCCAAATGGGAGCTTGTGTAGGGAAAGGCTTGGCCAATGATGTTTTTAAAACCTCTAAAAAAGATCAACAGACATTGCTCTTGGCCGGTGTAGCAGCAGGCTTGGCAGCTGCATTTAGTGCACCATTAGCTGGGGTATTATTCATGGTCGAGGAGATCACAATGACTTTTAAACCACGGATCTGGTTGACGGCTTTAGCGGCAGCTTTGAGTGCGGATCTGATGACTTTGATTTTATTAGGCCCACAGCCTAGTTTAGCAATGTATATCACACCATTTGTGAGTGCGCCTAATTATGTATTTTTGCTTATTCTGGGCATTGTTATCGGTGTCTTAGCATATGGATATCAATATGTTTTGTTAGAGCAACGTTATCTGTATAGCAAGCTAAAATGGTTACCTCAATGTTATCATAGCTTGATCCCATTGTTATTGACTATACCTTTGGGGTTGTGGAATGCTAAGATCTTAGGTGGGAGTCATGATTTTATCAATTATATGACGAATATGAGTTTAATGACGACTGAGCCACGTGCAATTTTGAAGTTACTCTTGCTGTTTTTTATTGTTCGGTTTATTTTTTCCATGATATCCTATGGAGCTTCGGTTCCAGGGGGTATCTTTATGCCGATCTTGACTTTAGGTGCTGTGATCGGATGCTTTTCAGGCTTGTTAGGGGTAAATGCTGGGTGGATCGAGCACAGCCAGGTCTTGGGATTGATCTTGGTCTCAATGGCAGCTTATTTTGGAGCGATCGAAAAAGCCCCATTTACGGCGATCGTCTTATTGACTGAAATGGCAGGCTCATTAGCATCAGTTTTCCCATTAGTCTTTGTAACATTTATTGCCTATACGGTCGATACACTTTTAGGGGGGCGTCCGATCTATACTGCTTTGCGTGAAGAAATGAAATTTAAATAAAAAGGTTGTGTATATTATATTAATAGAAACTACCGCTAAAAAATTATTATTCGTTGTTTAGGTGTTATTTTCTACGGCAAAGCTTTAAAAAAATAGCTTTTCTATATATAAATAAAGACATCTTCAGAAATTCCAATATTGGAATTTGAAGATGCCTTTTTACTTATGTCGTAGTTATTGATCGCGTTTGATACAAAAACTGGTGATCACGGCAATGACCGCGCTGATCACTAGGCCTAAGAAAGCAGCTGAATATGAACCCGTCAGTTGAACGATCCAACCGATCAGTAATGGCCCGATAAAGCCTCCGAGTTGTCCGCCAAAATTGATGATCCCGATCGCCGAACCGTAGCTATCATCATGGAGAACTTGTGAAGCAAAATCAAAGATCCCAGTGAAAGCTAATGATTTAGCAAAATAAGTCAGGATCTGAAATGAAACGATCCAAAATAGACTTTGAGATCTGAATAAGCCAAACATGAATAAAAGGGTCAAGACGCAGGCGGTGATCAGCATCAAGACTTCTTTTTTCTTGAAGAGATGGACCATGAGATAGCCACTGATCGCAGCGGCTATCCCACCAGCGATCGTTGGGAGCGGAACAAGCCAAGCTAATTTTTTAAGTTCCAAATGCTGTGAAGTCAAAAAATAGATCGGCATCCAAGTTTCTAAGCCTTTCGTGATCACATTCAAAGCTAGCCCTAAGACCACAAATAACCAGACACGTGCATCGAGTTCACGCCAATTTATCTTATGGGTAGTGGACTTTTTAGTATCAGTGGCTACTTTGCGGTCACTCAAAGCATATAAGCCGACCAAGATGATCCCAAAAGCTCCGAGATAATAAAAGGCACTACGCCAACCGCTAGCAGCGATGACTTGAACGATGATAAAGGGGGCGATCGCAGCTCCTGCATAATTTGAAGACATCAATAGGGCAGTTAATTGGGCGCGTTTTTTCTTAGGATGATTTTGGGCTACTTGCTTTAAAGCGGCAGCTGGATAGGGACCTTCCGCGACCCCAAATAAAAAGCGAATGATGACCAAAGCGCTAAAAGACCAAGCTAGTCCAGTAAACCCGGTCAGTAGTGACCATAAGATCAAAGTAGAGATAACGACCGCACGTGCGCCGAAGCGATCGGTCAAGTAGCCACCAGGGATCTGCATCAATGTATAACCCAGAAAAAAGGCGCTCCCAGCAGCTCCTAAAGCAGCTGGTGACATGTTGAAGTCTTTGCCGATCCCAGCCAAAGCTAAGTTAAAGACTGTTCGATCGGCAAAAAGTAGCATATAACCTAGGTAGATCACGCAAAAAGTCCAAACTTTGTTGCGTGTAGTTGTATTATTCATTCAAAAAACTTCCTTTCAATAAATACCGTTTGACTTTCCCGCTAGCCGTTTTAGGAAAATCTTTTACCCAAATAAATTCTTTGGGGATCTTATAATGAGCTAAATATTTTTCGCCGTAAGTACGCAGGGCAGCTTGAGCTAATTTTTGCCCACGGACAAAGGCTACTGGAACCTCGCCCCAGATGGGATCAGGCCGACCGACGACAATGATCTCGGCGATCTCAGGTAATTTACGGTAGCATTGTTCGATCTCTTGGGGAAAAATGTTTTCGCCACCTGAGACTAACATTTCATCTAAACGACCATCAATATAAAGAAAACCATCGTGATCAAAGTGAGCGACATCGCCTGTATGGTACCAGCCAGCGTCAAGCTTTTTAGCAAATAATTCAGGATGGTTTAGATAACCACTGACTAAGGCTGGGCTTTTTAACAGGAGTTCATTAGTCGTAGGTGCAAGTTTTACTTGGGTGGTAAAAAGCGGTTTACCGACTGAACCTAATTTAGCAAGCGCATATTCACTTGATAGGGCTACGACTTGCGAACAAGTTTCAGTCATTCCATAACATTGAACGACATTGATCTGGGCTTTTTTACTTGCCAACAAGAGCTCCTTAGGTGCACTGCTCCCACCCAAAAGGACAAGTCTGAACTTGGGATTATACGGGGTAACATGCTGTTTTAACAGTTCCTGTAGCATGTAGGGGACTGCCGAAATGATCGTAACTGGTTCACTGACTAAGAGCGTTTCGACTGATCTGGGCTCAAAGCGTTTGACTAAACGGACAGTCATGCCGTAGATCAGTCCGCGCATAAGGATCGAAAAACCACTGATATGAAAGAGCGGTACGGCACAAAGCCACTGATCATTAGCACTCAAACCCAGATTCAAAGCGGAAGCGACCGCAGAGTAGAAATGATTGCCAAAGCTTTGCAGGACACCTTTAGCTTGTCCAGTGGTCCCTGAAGTGTACATGATACTTGCGATCGCATCAAGCTCAACGGTCTCCATGAGCTCTTTAGCCGGTGCTTTACTTGCTTCAAGCTTTGAATAGGGGATAAAGGGCTCAGTAAATTCGGATCGCCATAGCTCATCGGTGACTAAACACAGATCAAGTTGACTATCGCTTACCTGCGCCAATAGTTCGGCAGTTGATAAGCGAAAATTGAGCCAGACGATCGTTTTTTTCGAAAATAATAATGCGAGCGCTAAAACATAGGTCGTTAGCGAGTTATCCCCCAAAAGACCGACACGCCTTTTTTGGGTCATCTGGGCGATCTGACCGGCCTTTTTAGCAGCGAGTTTGGCTAATTGGGCAAAAGTCAGACTTTGTTTTTCCGTGATGACCGCTGGGGTATTTGGTTTTAAACTCGCTTGTTTTAAGAGCCAATTTTGCGTTTGCATCAAGGGAATTTTGGAAACTGATCGAAATCTGGTTTACGCTTTTGATTAAAGGCATCACGACCTTCTTTGCCTTCGTCAGTAGTGTAAAAGAGCATCGTGGCATCGCCAGCAAATTGTTGTAAGCCGGCTAGACCATCCGTATCAGCGTTCATGGCTGCTTTGATAAAGCGAAGCGCAGTTGGCGACTTTTCAAGTAATTCGTGAGCCCAAGCCATAGTTTCAGTTTCGACATCGACTAAGGGCACGACTTTGTTGATCCAATTCATTTGGTAAGCTTCTTCAGCACTATAGAAATGATTTAAGAACCAAACTTCTTTAGCACGTTTATGTCCGATAACGCGGGCAAGATACCCAGAACCGTAACCGGCATCGAAACTACCGACTTTAGGACCAGTTTGACCAAATTTTGCATTATCAGCAGCGATCGTTAAGTCGCAGACGAGTTGCAAAACATTGCCACCGCCGACAGACCAACCTTTGACCATCGCGATCACAGGTTTTGGTATAATACGAATTAGATGTTGAAGATCTAAAACATTCAAGCGAGCGATCTTGTCTGGACCAACATAGCCTCCGTTGCCACGGATGCTTTGATCGCCTCCAGAAGAAAAGGCTTTGTCGCCAGCACCAGTCAAAATGATCACACCGATCGTGCTATCATCTCGGCAGATACTGAAGGCTTCGATCATTTCTTGAACGGTGACTGGAGTAAAAGCATTCAACTTTTCTGGACGGTTGATCGTGATCTTAGCGACTTTATCATTGCGCTCAAATAAGATCTCAGAGTATTGTTTGATGGTTTCCCACTTGATATTTGACATAAAATAACTCCTTTTTAGCTAAACGAGGTGTAGCTGATGAATTTATTAGAAAACTTAGGGATAAAGACGATAATTTTGCAAAAAGACTACGTGAAACTCGAACTGCCGATCACAGCTAAGCTCCTGCAACCATATGGTCTAGTCCATGGTGGGATCAACGCAGTCCTTGCAGAAACAGCAGCTTCTCTTGGTGCAAATGAAAACTTAACGTCAGAGCAAGTCGCTGTTGGTGTCAATATTACCACACAACACTTACGCAAAGCCAGTAGCGGGACCCTGTTTGCAAAGGCGATCCCAGTGCATATAGGTACAAAATTACAGACATGGGAGGTACAGATCTACAACGCAAAACAGTTGACCAGCTTGAGCACCGTGACTTTGACAAATATCTCACAAAATTAAAACTGATATCAAGATCGTGCAAAGTAAGATCTTGATATCAGTTTTTTGATCTAAATTTAAATGTCTTTATGCAATAGAGCTATTGAAACGTGTTCGTCAAGTCAACGCCTAGTGAATAACGCTAAGCCCAGCATGATGCCAAAAGCGCATCCTGCCGGTCTTAAGGTTATTCATACGGCGTAGAACGACTTGCCTCACACTCTATTGAAACGTGTTCGTCAAGTCAACGCCTAGTGAATAACGCTAAGCCCAGCATGATGCCAAAAGCGCATCCTGCCGGTCTTAAGGTTATTCATACGGCGTAGAACGACTTGCCTCACACTCTATTGAAACGTGTTCGTCAAGTCAACGCCTAGTGAATAACGCTAAGCCCAGCATGATGCCAAAAGCGCATCCTGCCGGTCTTAAGGTTATTCATACGGCGTAGAGCGACTTGCCTCACACTCTATTGAAACGTGTTCGTCAAGTCAACGCCTAGTGAATAACGCTAAGCCCAGCATGATGCCAAAAGCGCATCCTGCCGGTCTCAAGGTTATTCATACGGCGTAGAGCAACTTGTTTTACACCTTAAATGCTAGCGTTTCGTAGGGGTTTAGTGTGATCGTGTCTGGCCAATTTGTTAGGTCGCGGTCGTAATTAGAAAGAAGGACCTTACCTGCTTTACCAGCTAGATCGGTTAGCTTGACTGTAGTTTTAGTGCCGTAGAAATTGTTTAAGACTAATAATTTGTCGTTGCTGTCATCTAGATAACGTTCAAAGGCAAAGACTTGTTTATCATCTGCTAGCTGCAATTTGAAGTGACCTTCAGAGATCAAACGCTCTTGTTTGCGAAGTGCGATCAGTTTTTGATAGAAGTTAAAGATCGCACCGCTTTCTAATTCAACTTCCACGTTGATCTTGTCTTGTCCAGTTGGCATCAACCACGGCTCAACATTGGAGAACCCAGCAAATTCACCATCATCCCAGTGCATTGGTGTCCGTGAATTATCACGTGCTTTAGCCAAAACGATCGCGAAAGCTTCTTTTTCACTGTGTCCTTGAGCCAATAAGTCTTTATAAGCATTCAATGCTTCAATGTCAACATAGTCATTGATCGTTGTGTAAGTTGGATCGATCATTCCGAGTTCTTCACCCATATAGATGTATGGGGTGCCACGTAAAAGATGGATCGTCGCTGCTAACATCTGGGCGGATCTGACCCGATAGTTTACGGGATCGCCAAACCGGTTGAGCGCAAACGGTTGGTCGTGATTGTTCCAAAAGAGTGCATTCCACCCTCCCCCTTGATCCATCTGAGTTTGCCAATCAGCTAAATGTTTTTTGAGTGCCATAAAGTCAAAGGGCGTCTTGGTCCATTTTTCACCATCTTTGTAATCGACTTTCAAATGATGGAAGGTAAAGACCATGGATAGTTCATGTTCTTTAGGGTCGGAGTACTTGATCGAAGAAGCAAAATTAGTGGAAGACATTTCACCGACAGTGATGATCGTTTCGTCTTGCCCAAAGGAATTTTCGTTTAGTTCTTTGATGTATTGGTGCACGATCGGTGTATCCGTATAAAGCATCTTTTCTTGGACAGGATCGGTGGAGTCAACAAGGATCTCATCTTTTCCGATCACATTTAGCACGTCGAATCTAAAACCTTTGACTCCTTTTTGACGCCAGTAATTTACGATATCTTGGGCTTCTTTGCGTACATCTAGGTTGTGCCAATCGAGATCAGCTTGGGTCTTATCATAGAGGTGCAAATAGTAAAGCTCAGTGTCACCAAACTTGGCCCAAGCCGGACCACCAAATTTTGACTGCCAGTTAGTTGGTAAAGAACCATCTGCTTTAGCTGAACGCAAATAGAAATATTTTTGGTATTTCTCTTCGCCAGCAAGTGCACGTTTGAACCACTCATGTTCAGTCGAGCAGTGGTTCAAGACCATATCCAACATAACGTCGATCTTGACTTCTTTTAGTTTGGCAACTAGTTCTTCAAAGTCAGCCATTGTGCCAAAGCGCGGATCGATCTGGCGGTAATCGGCGATATCATAGCCGTTATCATTTTGGGGCGAGACATAAAATGGATTGAACCAGATCATGTCGATATTGAGTTTAGCTAGATAAGGGATCTTGTCGATGATCCCACGTAAGTCGCCAAAACCGTCATTATTTGAATCGTAAAATGATTTTGGATAGATTTGGTAGATAACTTTTTCACCAAGATTTGTCTTCATAACTTCCTCCTAGTTAGTACTTAATTTCTTTCGGCGGGCAAAGTCGATAAATTTGAATTTATCAGGGCGATGATATGACGTTGTCAGCTGGAATAAAGTAGTGTCGCTTAGGTAAGAAAGGCTTCGCACGATCACAGCTGGTTCGTTTGGTCCAAGGTCTAAACGCTTTGCAATATCTTTAGGAACTTCTTCAACAGTGATCTCCTTTGTGGCATAGTCGATCTCAAGGCCTAATTGTTTTTCTAAATAGGCGTAGATCGAATTAGCCGCGACCTTTGCTGGTAGTTCACTGATCGGTGGATCTAATAGATAATCTTGATCTAACACGGCAGGAGCATCATCAATGATCCGTAGGCGTTCGATAAAGAGCGCTTTTTTTGCGGTGATCGGTGTCTTGCCAAAGTATTCAGGGGCCTTAACTTTTTCTTGCCGTAAGACTTTAGTTTTTGCGTGAAGTCCTAAGGCTTGATTCAATTCTTGAAAGCTAGTGATCCCTGAGATCGGAAAGGTGTACTTTTGAATGTCTAGCACTAATGACCCTTTGCCTTTTAATTTTTGGATCAAACCTAATTCTGTCAAATGGTTGAGGGCTTTACGCGTTGTTTCGCGTGAAGCCCCGTAGAGTTCACTTAATTGTTTTTCGCTAGGTAAAAAATCGCCGGGACAAAATTGTTGATGTTTGATCTTTTCGGCGAGGTCATTAGCGATCATTTCGTGTTTCAAAGCCATAATTTCACATCCTTAACGTCATTTTTTATTTCATTTTAGCACAGTTGTCTGTACATGCGCAAAATAAAAAAATGCTTATGTTATCGTTATTGTAAATGGTTACAAAAAAATGTTGACAACATGTATAGACAACATGTATAGTTATCGGTGAAGTTAAGTGAAAACGTTTTTAGTTTTACGTATGGAGGGAAATAAAATGGCTAAGAACAAAGTAGTCTTAGGTGCACCCGCTGCAGGGGCAGCCATTGCACTAGATAAAGTTCAAGATGAAGTCTTTTCGACAGGGATGATGGGCCAAGGGTTTGGACTTGAACCGATCGGTGAAAAGATCGTGGCACCAGTCGCTGGGGAGATCACGATGATCGCCGAATCTAAACATGCGATCGGTATTTTAACTAAAGAAGGTTTGGAAGTCTTGATCCATATGGGGATCGATACCGTTGGTCTGCACGGGGAACCATTTGAATTAAAGGTCAAGACTGGAGATAAAGTTCAAGCAGGACAAGAGATCGCTAACATGGCCTTGGAAAATATCCGTTTAGCGGGTCTTCAAACTACGATCATGGTGATCATCACGAACTCGGCCGATAAGTTAGAAGGACTGGATGTTGAAGAATTAGAAGCAACAGCTGGTCAAACGGTCGCAACAGCTTATGTTAAAGAAGCTAAACAAAAAGCTGGCAAACGTGACTATGATGCATTAGCTGATATCATCATCGAAAATGTTGGTGGCAAAGAAAATATCAATAATTTGATCCATTGTATTACTCGTTTACGTTTTTATTTGAAAGATGAAAAGCTGGCCAACGATGACGTTTTACGTGAGACCGATGGTGTGATCGACGTGATGCATGCTTCAGGTCAATACCAAGTTGTGATCGGAAATGAAGTAACCAACGTCTTTGATGCAGTGATGAAGAAATTACCAGGTTTAGGTGAAGGTGAAGCTGTTGAAACGACCACACAAGATGATGGTAAAAATCCAGTGAGTCGTGCTTTTAGCAATTTGATCGGGGTCATCACAGGTTCGATGAGTCCAGTAGTTGGTGTGATCGCTGCGGCTGGTATCATCAAAGGGCTCTTAGCTTTATTGACCTTGCCACAATTAGGTGGTTTGTTGAACGTTAAGGATACGGCTTATATCACAATTAGTGCGATCGCCGATTCAGCCTTTTACTTCTTGCCAGTTTTAGTTGGTTTTGCTGCAGCTAAACGTTTAGGTGGTGATCCGATCGTAACAGCTGTGATCGGGGGCGTCTTGACCTATCCACAGTTAGTTGACTGGGGTCGTGAGTTTAAGGATATGTTTACGATCGGTGGGTTCCACTTCCAATTCTTAAACTACACATATTCGATCTTTCCGATGATCTTAGCAGCTTGGATGGCTAAGAAGTTAGGGGATTGGTTGAAGAAGACTTTACCGAACTATCTGCAAATGATCTTTAATCCATTGATCACTGTGTTAGTTGTTTCTGTGATCACTTTAGTTGTTACTGGTCCGATCATTCAAGGCGCAGCTAACGGGATCGCTGATTTCATCAACTGGTTAGTCCATGCTTCTGGCTGGGCTGGTGGTTTGATCATTGGCGGTTTCTATCAATTGCTAGTTATCTTTGGTTTACACTGGGGCGTTGTTCCATTGGTGGCACAACAGATCTCAGCTAGTGGCGAAAGCTCATTGAATGCGATTATCTCGGTTACTATGGTCGCTCAAGGTGCCGCTGTCTTAGCCGTAGCGATCAAATCACGTAAAAATGACATGAAATCATTAGGGATCGCAGCTGCTATCTCTGCTTTCTGCGGGGTAACAGAACCAGCGATCTACGGGATCAACTTACGCTACCGTAAAGTCTTTATCTCAGGTTTGATCGGTTCAGCTGTGGGTGGTTTCATTACAGGTCTGATGCACGGTTCGATGTTTGGCTTTACAGGTTCATTGATCGGTTTCCCATCATTTTTTAACCCAGCACATCCAACTGAGTTAAACAGTTTCTATGCTTTCTTATTCTCAAGTGCAGCTGCTTTGATCATTAGTTTCTTAGTGACCTGGTTCTGGGGCTACAACGATGAAATGGAAATGGGTAAAAAAGTAGAAAAGAAAAAGACTCCAAAATAAATCAGTGCGGACAAATGCGATCAACTCCGTAAAAATAGCAATGTCTCGCTAAAGATGCGTTTTATGCATCGTTAGTGAGGCGTTGATATTTACTAGGAGTTGCATTTGGGAGCACGACAAAATAGGCGTTCAGGACACGGTGTGTGTGTCCTGAACGCCTATTTAAGTGGTTTAAAGTCAACCTTGTTTTATGGTGACCTGTGCAAGCAGTTGCCCATGGGTCACTTCGCGTTTGATATCGAGTTTCAAATTGGTGATGCGTTTAGGCTGTGTGAAAAAGACGATCACATTATCGCTGAGCCCGGCAGCTTTGATCACAGCTGGATCAAATTCTAACAACAGATCACCAGCTTTGACGGCTTGACCGTCAGTATAATATGTGACAAAACCTTCACCACGCAATTTGACCGTATCGATCCCCACATGGATGACCGCTTCTAGTCCATTATCGGCCACCAATCCTAAGGCGTGTTTAGTGGAGAATGTAAAGCGGACTGTGCCGTCAAATGGCGCGTAGACTTTAGTATCGAGGGGAGCGATCACAAAACCGATTGCATCAAAATCAGGTGCAGCTTTGCTTGGTAAAGCATTAGCAAAACCAGTGACTGGAGCTAAGACATTAGTTGTCTCACTGACAGTTAGTGGAGCTTGTTTAGCTTCAAGTCCAAAAGTCTCATCGCCAGCAGCTAATTTATCCTTGAGCTCTTCAACGATCGCAGCGTGTTTTTTCTCAGTCAAGTTGACCTTGGTCAAAAAGATCAACAAAGCTAAGATCGCTAGAGCAAGTGGAATGTAAAAAGCCATGCTTTCAAAAGTTCGGATATTTTTAGCGGTCATGTCAGCAGCAGTCGCTGAGCCAGTCATGCCCGCGGCGATCGCGATATAACCGACGATCCCGTTTGAAAAGGCCCCTGTTAATTTATCGATCATCGGACGAACAGCTAATACGACAGCTTCGTTACGTTCGCCAGTCTTTAATTGCCCGTATTCGATCGCATCTGTTAAGGTGAGGACTGTGACGAGTTGGGCAAAGGTAATGTTGAATAAGACGAGCCCAACGACTAAAAGGGCCATATTTTCACGGGCAAAGATGAAGATCAGGTATGAAGTGATCATACAACATTGTCCAAAGGAAAAGAGCCACTTTCTTGGGATGAACTTATTCAAGACAGGGTATAAAGGTG
Organism: Ligilactobacillus murinus; assembly: GCF_003288115.1. NCBI lineage: Bacteria > Bacillati > Bacillota > Bacilli > Lactobacillales > Lactobacillaceae > Ligilactobacillus > Ligilactobacillus murinus. The sequence goes on from NZ_CP023565.1 coordinate 2,154,282, forward strand.
AGGTCATAAAACCGACTAAGATCGCAATAAAGCCCGCCAAACTAAAGGTCTCTGGTTTACCTAAGACAAATTTGAAAAAGTAATACAAGACCCCGTTTGTGACCACGTTAGCAAAGGAAAACATAAAGTATGCTAAACTGGCCCAAAGGATCTGATCGTTTTTGGCTAGCCCCAAAAAAACATCTTTGATCGTCGTTTTTTGCTTAGCAGCATTACGGATAAGATTATCTTTTTCTTCAGTTCCCCAAGCAACGATAAATGCACAGGCGATAGCTAAAAGCGAAATGATGATCGCAAATGCTAGCCAACCTTGGGCACCTTGCGTGTGTTTTCCGGTGGCAACATAAGTAAAATAGGTCACCACAGGCACGACGATGACGGTCAGACCATTCCACCCGATCGAACCGGTCAAAGTTCCAAGGGCCGTGTAGACGCCCCGTTCCTTACTATCTTCACTCAAGGCTGGTACCATGCCCCAATAAGAGACATCGGAAAATGAGTAAAAGACATCTAAAGTGATAAACAAGATCACAAATAATACGGCAAAGGCGATCCAATTGACATTGGCTAGGTTAAAGATCCCAGTAAAAAGTATTACTAAGATCACAGCACTGACTAGATTCCCGGCAATGATCCAAGGTTTGAATTTGCCCCATCTAGTTTGAGTGTTATCCACGATGTTTCCCAACAGTGGATCGATCAAGATCTCGATGATCCGGATCACCACGATCAGACCAGTGATCAAAGCGATCAGCTTATTGGCGATCGCAGGTGCTAGTTCACTGAACAAGCCCGCCGTAACAAAGACGATGAACCAATTGCTCAGTAAGCCGTAAAAAGCTGCATGCCCCAAGTTGCCCATTGCAAATGAGAACTTAGAGATAAATGATTTTGATGCATGTTTTTCCATTGGTGTTCCCCCTAAAAGCTAAGCAAATAACTAAAACTAGCTGTAATCGTTTACAGGAATCATCATACAACTTTTTACTTAATAAGTAAACTAGATTACTAAAATAATTACGTAAAAACGGTAAAATAAAAATCGCATCCTTGATAGAATGCGATTTTTTAGGGGGTTATAAAGTAAAACTTTTACGGATCACTAATTCAGTATTGACGAAAGCATGGATCTTGGCGCGGTCAGGACGCTCTAAGGCATCACATAATAAATTGATCGCGGTCTGACAGAGTTCTTTTTGGTCGATGCTATAAGTCGTCAATGGTGGTGAAACGTATTGTGAGACTTCAATGTTATTGATACTGATGATCGCAGTATCCTGTGGCAAGCGGATCCCAGCCTCATTGAAAGCTTGTAAAACACCGATCGCCAAAGCGTCAGAAGCGACGATAAAGGCATCGGGGAGATCTGTACCTAAGTTAGTAATGACTTTTTTACCGAGCTCATAACCATTTGAAGTTGTAAATGAGCCACCGACGAAATAATCTTTTTCATTAAAGATATTTAAGCGCTTAGCCCAATTTTCAAAGGCAAAAGCCCGCGGATCTTGGCGATAGTTGTGTTGCCCCATGATCGAACCGACACCCCCGATAAAGCCGATCCGTTTTTTGCCAGCACGTTGTAATAAGTCGAGGGCATCTAAGATCGTTTGGGAGAGGTCTGGTTGGACGGAATCAAATTTATCCGGATAAGGATTGATATCTAAAAAGATCCCGAGCGGTGTGACTTCATGGAGTTTAGCTAGCTTTTCTGAGGAAAGATCATCTGCACCGATCCCGATGAAGCCTTCGTAATTTTTCCCCTTAGCGATCAAATGATCAAGATCATGAAAGATATCGATCTCTAAGTTGGCATTTTTGCTTTGTTTTAGGATAAGTTCTTTTAGAGTATTAAAATAAACATCTTGCAGCTCTTCTTCAGCGGTGAAACTGGTCAAAAGTGCGATCTTACGTGAGATAAGAAATTTATTTTGGCGTTTACCATAGCCGAGCTTGTTTGCCACTGTGAGGATCTTATTTTTAGTGGCAGGGGAAACGGATAAGGTCGGATCTTCATTTAAGAGGCGTGAGACGGTAGCTTGTGAAAAACCGGCTTCTTCTGCGATTTGTTTGATCGTTACCATAATATTACCTGCCTTTACTGCATATTTATAGTTATATTTTACCCTATAGATGTAATTTTTGCTAATTGTGGTATAAGATTGATAAAAAATAACTTAACGTTTACATAATAATTGTTATGTTTGTGTTAAGTCAGAACTAAATGAAAGTGATTTTGTTGACCCAAAAATGCGAAAGAATATAAAATTAAATCATTAAAAAGTTTTATATAATTATTTTATTTTTTGATTTATGGAGGGTTAAAAGATGAATAAGATCGCATTGCTGGAAGACGATAAGACAGTTAAGTTGAGTATCCCTCGTGGCTACTACGTATTTGCAGAAATGTCAACGATGGCAGACTTTAATGTTAAGATGATATTATGCGATGCTCAGAGTCAAAAAGTGTCATTTGAAGGTGAACGTCAAAGCAAAGATGCTTTACCTCCGATCCGTGGTTTTTACCAATGTGATTATGACGAGACCGAATTACACATTCATATTGAAGATGGTATCGATTTAGATCTACGTGTTGATAGCACAGATCTGTATGATCAAAACGAAGAGTTGGCTGTACGGACAGTCACTGCAGTTGGGCGTGATCTAGCTGATGATAAATACAATGATTTTATGTTACATTTAACGATCATGCGTTGCAACGATCTTTAAAAAGCTCATTGACTATAGTTTCATTTTCAAATGGAACTATAGTCAATTTTTTAGAAAAATATTAGTTTTTTGTTAAATTGAAATGCTATTTGTGTAAGGGTAGCATGGCCAATTTAAGTGTTTTAGCCCAAAAAAAGTATATTTATAAGGATAGATATATTTTTAAAAATTTTATTTTAAAAAATAAAATTAAAATAATATATGTATTTATATCAAAAAATTACCGAAAATAAATTTCTTTAGTTGTACTATAGTAAATGTTTATAAATTAGGTAGAGGAGTATAGCGATTGTATACGCCCCCTATTTTTATACTTTTTAATAACTGAGGAGGGCTATTTTTAGTTTTGTTATCACGCAATAATAATAAATTATTAATACATAAGTTAGAACCAAAGAAACAACGCTTTGCGATCAGAAAGATCAGTGTTGGAGTCGCTTCTGTCTTGATCGGTTTTACTTTTGCTGGTTTTAGTGGAGTATCAGCTGATGAAGCGACAACAACGACTAAAGATCACCTGAATTGTCAAATTAAGTTAGAAAAAAACTACATGCTCATTTGTAATGTACTTCATGAATACTTCTAGTGGGGTTTTGTAGTTTAAACTTTTACGTGGAATATTGTTTCTATAGCTAGCTACTTGTTGGACATAGTCAGTGGGGAGATCACTGAGATTCATATCTTTTCCTAGTCCGTCTTTCCTAAGTAATCCATTCGTATGTTCATTTAGTGCACGTTGGTTAGGAGCACCTACATCGGCAAAGTAGGTACTGATATCATGCTTATTAGCGATATCTTTCCACTTAGAAAATTCCTTACCATTATCAAAAGTGATCGATTTAAAGAGTCCTTTAGGAGTAACAGAAAGTAAAGCATCAAGTTTCTCAAAGATAGCTTTATCCGTCTTATGGCGTGTATTCAAAATGATGACAGCCTTAGACTTTCGTTCAACTAATGTCATTACTGCACCACGATGTTTTTTACCTTGGATCGTATCAGCTTCAAGATGTCCAAATTCATTATGGTAGTTGGGATAGTCCTGATGCCGCTCTGAAAGAGCCCGACCTAGTCGTCCAGCTTTTCCACGGCGTTCAACGTAACCATTTGGATGTCTTTTTCCTTTCATTGGGAGCGAGGTCACATCTAAAACGTTAGAACGCTTGAAGATGCGATAAAGCGTACGCATTGAGCAACTGATATGTTTTTCATTACGTCCGATGATCGTATCAGGAGTCCAACCTAGACTAACTTTTTCCTTGATGTACTCAAGCTCATCATTAGGTAATACGATGAGTTTACGGCCGGATTTAGATTTATTAGCCCGATAGTTTTCATAGTATTCAGAGATCGAATTCCCAGCATCTAAAAAACGATATACTCGATAAATAGTTTCAGCACTACGTTTTAAGGTTTTAGCTACAATATAGGCTTTAACACCTTGATTCCAAAAATTTTGTATGAAGGACAGTTCGCTTATGGTAAGATGATTATAGGTCATTTGTGATTTTCCTTTACTTTTGTTTGTTGGTACTCAAAAGTCTATCACAAATGGCTTTTTATTTTTCTAACTTAATTTTACAAACTGCGTAAAAAAACTTTCTGTTAAAATAGATAAAAATTTAGAATCTGGAGATTATGATAGTGTGTTAACACAATCTAGAACTCTACTAGAAGAAGTATTTATATATGCTCTTGAAAAACGAGGAGTTGAAGCAAATACTCGCGGTAATATACGAAAACTGTACAAGTTGGTTAAACAAAACTATAATATGGATCAGTCGAAATTTGAAGATGTGAGAGTGAAAGAGATACTATCAGGTCTTGAAAAAATAATAGTAGCTATTTCAGAATTTCGTAATAATAATGGAGATGCTCATGGAAGAGGTAGTAAAAGAAATACAATAAAGGAGCATCATGCACGCTTGGTAGCTAATTCGGCTAAAAGTTTGGGAGAATTTATGATATCGGTTATAAATAATAGACAATGAGTTTCGCAATAATAGTAGTATATTTTCAAACTTTAAAAGTAATTTTATATTCTTCTGAAATTAGGCTACAGAGTGTGGAAATGTTTTTACGTTACGATAAAAGACTAGATTATATAGATGTGCCAATATATATATTAGGAATATTATTTATTATGAGGAGGGCATATGATGGAAGACATATACAAAAAGTATCTAAAAATTACAAGCAAAAATATCATAGATATAAAAGATGATAGAGATATCATAGAAATGCTAGATTTTCAAAAAAATTTTTTTAATAGTAAGCCTGAAGCACGTAAATATTATTTTAATATGTTGGATGAGTATAGATACTATACAAGAGATGATATGCTTAAGTTTATTAAGAAATATAGTGGTATATTGAATGAACCTAATATTATAATAAACCCCTTGACAATGGAAAAAAATAGAGTTGAATCTTCAAATTTGACATATAATTTATTTTGTGAAGGGGTTAAAGATGGAAAATATAAATTATCTAGATTGGAGACGGATGAATTATTTTATGAAGTAGTAAATATAAGAGAAAAACATAAAGCGTTAAAAGACAAAAGAATTGGTAAGGAAATATCAGATGCTGAGTATATTGAAGAGAAGAAGAGACTATCCCAAAAAGGTAAATCATATGGTATTGCTAATGTTTTTAGGTTAGAGAAAATTATCATTTTTGATGATTTTGTAGGAACTGGAAATAGTTTAGTTAATAAATTTTTGAAAAAAAATTCTGAAAATATACAAGAATTAGGGCAATTAAATATAGAAGTCGTAATGCTACTATTGGAAGTCTCAAAAGAGGCTGAACAACTGATAAAAAAATTTATTGATGAAAATAGGTTACAAAATGTTGTTAGGTATTATAAGTGTGCCACGATGACTGAATATTCAAATACGAAAGCTGTCGAAACTATCAATAGTTTAGCTAAAGTTAAAGCTAACAGATATAGTAAAAAAGCTTTGGTATCTACATATACAGATACACCGAATAGTACTGTAGAAAATTTTTGGCAGGAAAATGAATTTTGGAAACCTATGTTTAGACGTGCAAATAGGAATATTCAGGAAAAATATAATATGGATAATTTGAATCGCACATTGGAAAAGTATGATTTTAGATATTCTTCAATAAATATAGGTAGTGGAGGAGGAATAAATAAAAAAGTTTGTATGAAGGGGCTAATACTGTTAAAAAAAATAAGTGATAAAGTTAATCCTAAATTAGGAGATGTAATAAAAATTTTTTGCGATTGTTTGGCTATACAGGATGGGACTGCATTAGATTTAGTTGACTTGTTTAATGAGGCAAAATTAATTGAGTATAAAAATGATGAAATTTATTTGACTAAACGTGGAGAGGGGATTTTAAGTAATATAAAATGGAAGAGTTGCTATAAGCTACCTAACGATGATATTTTATACAAGTAGAGCTACTATTATTTAGTGAGCTCTTAATTGTTTATATAAAAATTCATAGAATTTACAGAGGTTCGAAAAAATTCAACGTTACGGAGACAAAAAGTATCAAAAGTGGTTTAACTGAAGGAAAGACAATCTATCGCTTATCAGAGAAGATGGTATAGATACGATGAAATTAATCATAAGTATGGCAAACAAGTATTATATTGGGCTTCGAGTACATTTTTCGATAGTAAAAATACGATTGAAAAGATTAATTATATGCGAACAAAGATATAAAAACTAGGAATTATGTGGCAATGATGATGAAGAGATAAGACACATAAAAAGATCATCTTCTTAATTAATAAGGTAGATAATCTTTGGCTACTATGGTAATATTATGGGGGAATAGAGTAAGGACAGGTGTCCTTTTATGAGCGAATATCTATAAAGAAAAAGAATCATTCACTCATTAGTAAGTTTCTTGTTAGTATTCCAACGGCCATCTTCTAAAAGGATGGCTTTTTGTGTAGGGGGATTTATAGTGAAAGTGTCTAGAAGTATATCAGTAAAACAGGTAAGTGAGGCTTTTGGTATCAATGAAAATATTGATGAATTTGTCGATAATAGTAGTTGGTTCTACCCCATAGAGAAAAAGAATGGGGATATAAGGTATATATTTATTGCTAACAATCAATTAAAAGCAATACAGAGTTGGATTCTGGAAAATATCTTAGAGGATGTGAAGATTTCAGACGCTGCAAATGCATATGTATCTAAAAAATCTATATTTACAAATGCGCAATGCCATGTAGGATATAAAGGTATGATTAAATTAGATATTATGAATTTTTTTGATGCTATTAATAGAGATGATATTTCAAAGATTTTTGAAAATCTGGGGTTTTCTAAGGATGTTGCTATGTTATTTGGAAAATTATGTTCAAATAAAAATATTTTAAATCAAGGTTTTTCAACTAGTCCAATGTTATCAAATATATTTTTTTATAAATATGATAAATTGATAGAAAAAATTTTAAATGAGAAATATGGTAAAAATACGTTCGTATATACTAGATATTCGGATGATATAACAATATCTACTAGTAAAACATTTACCTTCGATGATTTAATGAAACTATCTTCGGAAATAGAAAATTTATTATTACCTAAATTTAAAATTAATAAGATGAAGAAAAAAATTATTTTAGGTAAATATCCAGCTAAAGTCACAGGAATTAATGTTTTTAAAGAGTATATGTCAGTTTCAAAAAAAATAAGAAGGAGAATAAAGCGGGAAATCCATTACTGTGAAAAATTTGGTGTATCTGGCCATCTGAAATATGTAGGAGAATATAATAGACAGAACTTTTTTGGATATTTGAGAGGAACGGCACACTTTATTGGAAATACCGATAAAAAATTAGCTTTGAAATTACTAGAAAGAATAGACATGTTAGAATTTAGGGATAGAGTGACACAAAAAAAGTTATAGATTATTGAGCAACTGAGGGATATTCATAACATAAGAATTGTATAACTATTTCTGCATAAAGCGTTAAGAATAGTAATTGTAATATATAGTATCTAATTCTTCGCTCGTACGAACTCATGTTTGTTTAATGGCGATAACATATTATGATTGACTGATATAAGCGCTCCCTTGATCGATCAGGGAAATTTTGCTACAATATAGTAATGATATTTAATTGATGAGGTGAAATGAATGGCGGAGTTAAACATTTTTTCAATGTTTGATGGTGTTGGTGGGTTTACGATCGGTTTTGACAATGCAGATAATGAGTATTATCAAACATTGTATTCTAACCAATATGAACCATCACGTAAGACACAAGATGCGTTTGAAGTAGGGAAATATCGCTTCCCAGATATGGAACATATTGGGATCGATGTAGCAGAAATACCTGATAAAAAATTCCAAGAAATGAAGGAAAATGGCGTTAATATGATAGTTGGTGGCTTTCCTTGCCAAGACTACTCTGTTGCCCATACAGGTGCTAAGGGTATCCAAGGTAAGAAGGGTGTCCTCTTTTGGCAGATCATTCGTGCTACTGAAAATATCAAGCCCAAGTACCTCGTTTTAGAAAATGTTGACCGCCTTTTAAAATCACCTACGAGCCAACGTGGACGTGATTTTGCTATTATGCTCAAATCATTTGCTGACTTAGGATATTCGCTCGAATGGCGTGTCATCAATGCTGCTGAATATGGGGAGGCACAGAGAAGAAGACGTGTCTTTTTCTTTGTCTATCGTAATGATACACCATGGGCCAAGCGTGTGAACAAAAAGCTTGGATCTGGTGAAGTAGAGCACTTGGAGGAGTTAGGGCAAAATCCATATGAAGACTATATTTTTAAAGATGGATTATTTGCAAGACAATTTCCTGTGAAGCAAGAGCCAGTGAAAAATCGGGTCGCTGAATATACTTTAGAAGGTGATGTTGTTGATATTTCTGATAACTTCACTGGTAAAGTATTTAATACTGGTGTGATGCATAATGGGCATTATTACACTATCGAAACAGCACCTACTGGCGAAGAAAAGCCTAGAACTTTAGGGGATATCGTACAAGCTGAAGCAGATGTACCAGAAGAATTCTATCTAAATGATGATGATAAATTAGAAAAATTCAAGTATCTACGTGGTCCTAAGAAACTCCAACGTAAATCAGCTGATGGACATGAATACACATATTCTGAAGGCGGCATGAGTCCATATGATTCATTAGACTTACCAAGTCGGACGATGCTAACATCTGAGGGTTCAACTAATCGCTCGACCCACTTGTTAAAAATTGATGGACGTTATCGTTTATTGACACCAATTGAAGCTGAGCGCTTACAAGATTTCCCAGATGATTGGACTAAATATAAATTGACTGAAGATGGTCAAGTTAAAGAAGTGTCCACTAGAATGCGGATGTTTTTCATGGGAAATGCGTTAGTTACAGGGATCGTATCACGCATTGGTAAAGAACTTAAGAAAATAGATGCAGATAATGAATAGACAAAGAGCAGCTACTTATCAAATGATAGGCAGCTGCTCTTTTTTAGATGTAGTCTAAGTTGTTTAGCATTTCATTGATGGTCGATCCCTTGATCCAGATCCATTGTGCATACATATCGATACCATTGACTTGCAAAGGTTTGTGTTTAGAATCTTTTCCAGACCCACGAACAAAGATAGGATTTTCAGAACTCTTGATGAAGTTCAATTTAGTCCTCGGAGTCCCAGCCTTGTTGATGATAGGCCGACCAGTTTTCTTACTGATGACTATCTCCTCAACTAAACCATCATTCAAGACTAGATCTTTGGTATGTGTCCAAGCTTTATGAACATAATTATCAATGAAGTGGTCATCGAAAGAAACACGTTTGAAACCGAGAAATTTATTTTTGAGTAATTTTGCATCGCTATCTGGTTCTTCGAAGATAACAAAGATAAATTGTTTTTCACTAAAGTAAGTATAGAATTGAGATTCTTCAAAATCAGGATCTAGTCCTATTTCGTCAAAGTCGATAGGAAACAATTTAGTATCTTCAGTCCGAGTCTGTTTCTTAGTTTGGACGATCGATTTTAAGGTGAGGTTTGCTTTTTGAAAGATATCGATCTTATTGAGCTTATTAGCATTTGAACCGAAAAGTTTCAGCATTATTTTTTCAGCAACATTTTTATTAACATCACCACTCGTATTCAATGTATATTTTATATTTAAGCGTTTGAGTAATTCTTCGACTGTTAGACCACGATATTTTTGAGTTGCATTATGCAAGACTTTATCGATATCTGAAAAACTATCGATTTGAGGAAGTTTTTCAAATTTTTTACCAAAGTATTCTTGAATGATCGAAGTCACAGTGCTTCGCTTAAGGCGAAAACGTGGTGGATTTGGATACTTAGGTGCTGTGTCGATCAGTAATAATTCTTTACGTAAGGAACCAAGCAAAGGATACCGAGTAGTTGGGTCAGAATAATTTTTTTGAGCATCAATGATAAAATCACGTACTTTTTCCCAATCCTGCTTCAAACGTTCCTTGTCTGCATTTGAAAATTCGTGGAATTCAGCACCTACCACCTTAAAATCCTTATACTCCCAAGATTTGACGGTCGTTGGGGAATCATAGTGATAATAAAAGAAGAGGATATTTTCTAACTTATGCCAAAAATTTGAATCGTCAAATGTTTCATTTACTATCTTTTCAGGTGAAACAGCAGTTACAGACATTGGTTCCTTGGCTTCAAAGTCAGCCACTGTTTGTTTTTTCTTTTTCAAGGCTTTAGTTGAATATTTGACACCAGTAGTTTTTACCTCTACGTTTTTACCATCAACGATAATATCTGGCTTTTGGTCAGAATTAGCTGGGTAGCCTAGAACTGATTGTTCGATAACATCACCAGCGATCCCCGTAACTTTAGGTTTACCGATAGTTTTGTCAAAAGCATTATTGACGTCGATATCTCCTAAAGTTTCATTAATGATAGAGCTCAGCTTATCGTTGATCTCTTTTGAGGTATATGAAAATTCATGTTCCATAATAATTTTCCCACCTTATCTACAGTTCTCTAACTCATATAATGACACAAAAGGTGAAGTGATACCACTATGATAAAAAAATTATTAAATAGTTGATATAATACGGTCAGGGATAAGGTGATCAAGATGAAGCATCCAAAAAGTTATGATTCTGACGAAAAGACAAGAAAACGCATGTCTCGGGTCCATTTAAAAGGCGGTAAGGCTGAAGTATTATTGGCGAAACGTTTATGGCACGAAGGTATAAGGTATCGCAAAAATTATAAAAAATTACCTGGATCTCCAGATATCGTATTAACTAAATATAAAATTGTTATTTTTGTTGATGGTGAATTTTGGCATGGAAAGGATTGGGAGGTGCGTAAGCAGAGGTTAAAACGTAATCGTGAGTATTGGATAGAGAAAATCGAAGAGAATATGAAGCGTGATAAGCGCAATGATGCCTTATTGGAAGCTGATGGCTGGTATGTGATCCATTTTTGGGAGAAGATGGTATTGAAAGAGACCGATTATTGTGTGGAATTTGTGAAGTATATTGTGAGAAGTAGGGAGGAATAGAAGATGTGTAGGGAGCGGAAAGATAGTTTGGGTGAAGAAAAAGTAAATAAATTTCTATGTGAGCATTTATATGGTGGAAAATACGGATTAGTTAAAACAAGATATTCATTGGATGGAAGTAAAGTAGTTCGATATGAAACAGTGACTGAAAAAATTAGACAATCTGCGGGAGAAGATATGCTACTATACATGGATGATAAAAGAGTGGTCGTTATTGACGAAAAAGCTGCATTGTATTATCCAAATCCACGCAAAACAATAAACACCTTCGCATTTGAATTAAAGACGAAGATAAATGCTCATGGAAATAATCAAGGATGGTTATTTGGAAAAAATTACACGAATACGGATTATTATTTGATAAATTGGATAACGTTACCAGATGATGTAAAAGATAAACATTGGTGGAAAAAAGATGTAGAGATTATATCAGTTGAGTCAATGTTACTAAACAAAAAGAGAATACAAGATTTTGTTAGAGATGTTTTTTCGTGTGAGGATGATTTATTTGGAAAATATGACGATCCCGACTACTTGGAAAAATTTATGGCTACAATTGACAAGCGGTGTTATAAGTTTAAGGATTTTGATGAAGGTAAGGGAATTAGATTGATGCGAAATATAGAATTACCAGAAAAGCCAATAAATATTGTGATCGACAAGGGATATTTGAAAAAAATTGCAGAATTACACATTGAATCGTATTTCAACAAAGCACCTAAGAAAATATATTAAGTATAATTGAGCAGGGCCCAAAGTAGGATACTGCTCATTTTTTATAAAAAATTTTCAATTTTATCAATATTAATAGTGAATAAGTATAAAAAAATTGACGTATCACGTATAATAAACATAAATTACATATATTAAGGAGAGATAATACTTATGAGTATTTTTTCGAGCATACGAAAGAATAAGTGGTATTTTCCAGGTGGACGTGATCTTCAATTAGAATCGGGATCTAATGCTGCACTTGAGATGTTTAGAGATGATCCACTTGACTCATTGACGCGTGAGATATGTCAAAATTCTTTGGATGCTAAACTTGAGGAAAATAAGCCAGTAAGAGTAGCATTTAAACTTTTAAAAAAGAAAACAAGTTCGATCCAAGGAATAGATGAATTACGTAAAGATATCGTCAAAAAAGCAAAGAAGCAATGGCCAAATGAAGCTAATACACAACGAATGCTTCAAAGAATGGAAGAAGTCTTAGACCAAGAATATTTAGATATTTTAAAGATAAGTGACTATAACACGACAGGATTGCTAAAAAATAATTGGGAATCTTTGATCGATCAAGTAGGTTCATCCGTAAAAAAAGATTCTTCATCTGCGGGATCATTTGGTATCGGAAAAGGCGCGCCATTTGCAGTTAGTGACTTAAGAATGGTCTTCTATAATACTGTTGCTGAAGAGCAAAATCGCTCGATCGGGGTCATGAAATTTGTATCCTTTAAAGAAGGCGATAAGATAACACAGGGGACTGGTTATTTAGGGAAGAACGGTAAACAACCGTTAGAAAAAAATGTTACCTTTGACGATGATATTCGCAAGGAAAGTGGCACAGACATTTATATTATTGGGATAAATAAGGATATTTTTGAGAACTGGGAGAGTCAGATAAAATATTCACTTGTGGATAACTTTTTGTACTCATTTTATAAGCAAAAACTAGTTGTGGATATCAATAACTTTGAAGTCGATTTTTCGACTATCAATGAAATAATAGCTGAGATCAAGTCTAATAAGAAATTAACTAAGAGGTACACTAATGTTTTGAGTTACTATGGTGTCTTAAAAGATGAAGAACATGATGTTTTCCCATTGATCGGATTGGAGAAATATGGGATACAACCAGGTGAAGCTACTTTAATAGCCTCTAAAAATGTCGAAAGTAATCGGCGTGTTTTAATGACGCGTAGCGCGGGGATGAAGATATACGAACAAAAAAATATCAGTGGTACTTTGAAATTCTCGGGTATTTTTTACGCGGATGGAAGAAATATCAATGATTTTTTGAAGCAAGTTGAAAATCCTAATCATGATAAGTGGTCTGCTGATAGGTACAGTGATGATCCAAAGTTTGCCAAAAATCTGCTCAAAGATCTACGAAAATTTATTCGTGAAAGCATCAATCAAAAGTACAAAGAAAAAATTGAAGATGAAGTCGATGCATTTGGTATCAGTGAATTTTTACCTGATGATATTAATGATTTAAAAGGTAGAGAAGGTTTGTCTAAGCAAAAAGATGATATTAAGATCGAACTTGTGCATAAAGAATCGACAAGCAGTAAGTCTACTCGTGACTATGAAACTAGTTTTGATGATGATATGAGCGATGATTTTGAAAGAACAGGACGTAAACCAGGCGAACATGGTGGAGCGGAAAGTTATGGCACAGGTAATGGTAAAGGCCTAGGTACTGGTGATAATCAAAATGGGATCGGTGGATCTATGGGGAATTTTGATAAAACTAGCGGTGACCAGTATCTGAATAAAGGTCGTCGTAATCGAAGTCGCATCACTCGGATCAAGTATCGTTGTATTGAAGTTGATGCTGCTCATGGTATCCATGATCTGTTGCTGTGGTCTGATCATGATCTATCCAATGTCAAAGTAGATGTTGATATCATTGGTGATTCTGGAAACAAGGGTTATGTTTCTGTTTTGAATGCACAGGTAAGTAATGCAAACTTTGAAACACAAGGACACAGTATATATTTGCCACAAATTTTAAAGAAACGTTGGCAGAAGGTTCGGATAAAATTGAATCGGAATACTCGTTTGAAACTGGAGGTGGAAGTTTATGCGTATACAAAATAGTATCTATCCTTATCCAGTGCTATCAGTCGAAGATGAGGATTATACCAGTGATTCATATTTTAATGTGGAATATACGATGACAAAAGCGACACCATTTAAGAATGCCAAGGTCCACTGTGTATTCAAATTGAAGGATGCTCAGCTTGAAACGCTACTTACAGATGGTGTTTTAGGATTATATATGCATGTTGAATGTAGTCGGACTTATTTTAGAAAGCTTATTCCAGTTGATCCAGTTACAAAAATGGTAGATGTAGAAATAGATCAAACATTGATGCGACAAAAAGTTGAATTGACTGGATTCTTACTCGCAAATGAAGATATAGATGATTTAAAAATAAGAAATGTTAATCCAGATCTCTATGGAAGTAACTATGTCTTTCCTGATTTAGAAAAGGGAGATCCTTTAGCAGTTAGCTTTACAGTTGATATCACATTATCTGAAGTAGAAAGTTTTAAAAAACTCTCATCTATTATAAAGGTAGCCAAGTCTAGGGATAGTAAGCAGTTAGAACTGAATATGGATAGCCATGTTGTATATGTCTATTTACCAAAAAAGCAGTATGAAGCTTATGTGCAGTCGATCAATTATCCTGAAATAGCTTTAAGTATGGTTATTTTTCCTGCGGTGATCGAACTATTGAATAAAGTAGCAAGCTCTGGTTCGGCAGAATTAGAAGACTATAAATGGTATCAGGTATTAGATAAAAAAATCGAACTTTTGGGACATAGTATCGATGAGTTAAAAGATCAACGTATTTCAGCAATCGTGTTAGCACAGTTGATCTTAGATGATCCACTTGAGCGTTCGTTTGAAGAAGTGGGGGAATTATTTAAAAATGAGGATTAAGTTATTTACAGAAGAATTCATTGAAGCTTTTGGGAGAGATATAAATGATGAATATGCAAAATTATATCGGACGGGTGACAAACAAGCGCTACTTGAGATATTTGAAAAAGCACCTACATATGAAGCTGACATTCCATTTGATTTTCATGAGTTAACAACACCTAATGACTATATCAATAATACGAAACTCATATATGGATCATTACGTGAACTAACTCCTGCTCAAGCTTCTAAGGAGAATTTGTGGTTTACATTAGCTAATACCTTTTATTTAGATTATACCCTTAAGCTGTTATCAAGTAACGATCGGACAAAAGTCAAGAATGCATTGTTTTTGAAAACTAAGCGTGATCAATTGATCCAATGTATTTCCAAATATTGGTGGTTAGGATATCTACTGTATGATGAAAAAAGCGATGATCCATATGAATTAATGGAATTTTTCTGTGCAGAGAATGCACTAGGAAAAGCTGTAGGTTTCTTTTCCAGCAAGCTAACTTCGAATAAAGAGATCATGCTCGGTATAGTAAAGGGTATCAGAGATAGACAAGATGTTATCAAAAATCAGAGCTGGAGCTATGGCTTCATAAATGGACATTTTAATGCTGTGGGTGGTGTTAAGGTCTTAGATATGATGACTCAAGAAGAAGTATATCAAGAAACATTAGCATTTATTGATGAGATCGTAGCTGATCCTTTAATGATACCGCCAACACAGAGAAATAAAATTTTACGAAGATAGTTTTTGTTGCGAGATTTAATGACTTGTATTGTTGTATGAATAGATATTTATAGGAGTCAGTAACTATTTACAAGTAATTAAAATAGGACACAACTTGATTTGTTTTTTATAGTATAAGATACTTTTATATTGTGTTAAAAAAATAAATGGAGGGTCAATGTTGTGGATAAGAAAAAAATTTTGCAGATCGTATTACCTAGTATTGTGATTGGAATAATATGTATAGTTGGTGGAATCAAATTACATGATTGGTATATTTGGCATGCACCGGCCTATAATTCGAATGAAAAACAAGTCTTACTATCATCAAAAATAGACAAATTGACAGATGAACAAAAAAATGCTTTTTGGGAGTATGCTCATGCAGTAGCACATTCGGAGTTTAAAGTAGATGATGAGAATGTTGCTAATGAAGATATCGAGGATGAAAGCTTACTTGTCGAGAAAAGTAACAAGAAACATAAATATGATATTAGCTATGTTTGTAAGGTCAAAACTTCTGACACTACGATTAAATGCAGTTCTAAATTTACTTTAGAAACACATAGTTCACTAAAGGATGATGAGTTTAAATATAGTAATTTTTTTCACTAGTCAAGTCCATAATCCTGTGTAAAATACTATACAATGTTTTACCGGTCTCTCATTGATCAAACTTAATATATTTTCTTGTAGAACTGAGCCATTCGTCATGAAGGTCCATAAGGACAGCTCCAATTAATCGATTGGCAGACGTTCGGTTGGGAAAAATCCGAATAATCTTTTCTCTTCTGCGGACTTCCTGGTTCAGTCGTTCAAGAAGGTTGGTGCTTTTTAGCCGATTGTGACCATTTCCGATAACCGTATATTGAAAGGCTTCTTCGAAGCCATTATCCAATGTTTCGCAAGCTTTTGTATATTTAGACTGGTCGATATATTCACCGACTAAGGCATTCTTAGCTATTCGAGCGAGTTCAATATCCGTAAACTTAAAGATCGCTTTTACTGCTTCTCTAAACGGTTTTGAATTCTTTTTTGGAATGGAACTGAAGATGTTTCTTAAAAAATGGACCTGGCATCTCTGCCAACTTGCGTTGGTAAAGGACTTACGAATCGCAGACACTAGGCCTTTATGGGTATCAAAAATGATGAGTTCTGTCCCCTGTAGACCGCGTTTTTTTAAGTAGTCAAAGAAGATGGACCATGTGTCATCACTTTCTTCATTTTGGATCATGAAGCCAATGATTTCACGGTCACCATCTTCCGTTATTCCGACTGCAATATGGCAGCTCTTAGAAAGCACTCGATTGTCTTCTCGGACTTTTATGTAGAGAACATCCGTCATCAGATAAGGATAATTCGTACCTGAGAGTGAACGTTTCTGCCATTCGTTGACCATCGGGTCTAACTGTTCAGTCAGGCTAGAAACAAAAGATTTCGATACCGATTTTCCACAGAGTTCTTCAACAATCTTTGAAATTTTACGGGTAGAAACACCTGAGACATACATCTCTAACATGGAAGCGAGCAGTGCCTTTTCATTTCGCTGATAACGCTCAAACACCGTCGGTGCAAATTCACCATCACGTGTTCTAGGCACTTTTAATTCAAGTGTACCCACACGAGTCGTAAAATCTTGCTCGTAATAGCCGTTTCTTTGACTCTGACGACTTTCTGATCGTTCATAGTCATCGGCTTGAATATATTCGGTTCGTTGATTTTCCATCAATTGATTGAAAATAGTGGTTAGAATGTTTTTAGATATATCATCTTTTACCGAATGTTCAATAATACTTTGAACCTCTTTGTTGTTTAGTGTAAAATGTACTTGGGTCATGTAACGTCCTCCTAGGTATGTTTTTGTGGTTAAAAACATTGTACCGTAAAAAGGGCTGTTACATGGCCTTTTAACTTTTACACAATTATATGGGCTTTATCGTTTATTCGTTGAGCTTGATAGTAAAATGTACTACGTTTAAGACTAGTGTAAGGTAGTATTTCATCCAATGTATATTTAAATTCTTGCCTTAATTCTTGGATGCTTTGATATTTTTCTTGCGATGTCCGCGCTTCTGAACCAAGGCATCGAGTTTTTTTAAGTATTCATTTTCAACCCGTAAAGCACGATTCTCAGCTCGTAAACGTTCTAATTCAGATAATTCTGATTTTTCTGCTTGTTTATTATTGTTGGTCGTCATGTGTTTAGCCCGTCCTCTTCTAGTAAATAAGGCATCAACACCTTTAGTATCCAATTTACGTTGCCAAGTCGCGATCGTCCCAGGATCACTTATATCAAACTGAAGTGCTGTTTCCGGATAGGAAGCCTTATGTCTTTTTCTCCAGTTTAAAACGTTGAGCTTAAAATTTCCATCGTAATCGTATTTAGGGCGGCGAACTTTTAACCCATCAATACCATATTTTTGATATCGTTTGACCCACATAAGGATATTTGAGTGATTCTTCACTTTATAAACTTTAGCTACTGTGTTACTTCCATAGCCTCTTAGATACATATTTACAGCCCGCAACTTATCCTCAAAAGAAAATTTAGTCATAGTAAAACCCCCTAAGTCAGATTCCTTTGTCCAACTTAGGGGGTTCACTTCACACATCGTTATTTCTGGTTTGTTTTTTAGTTGATTACAAAAATAATGTATTTAATCCCTTTGTCAATAACTGTGTAAAGAGTAAATATTTGGGTGTCCGTCAACTGATATGGATGACCTATACAACACTTCCTACAGAAATGTGGGGAGTATTTTTTTACACGCAGTTTGTAAAATTAAGTTAGAAAAATAAAAAGCCATTTGTGATAGACTTTTGAGTATCGACAAACAAAAGTAAAGGAAAATCACAAATGACCTATAATCATCTTACCATAAGCGAACTGTCCTTCATACAAAATTTTTGGAATCAAGGTGTTAAAGCCTATATTGTAGCTAAAACCTTAAAACGTAGTGCTGAAACTATTTATCGAGTATATCGTTTTTTAGATGCTGGGAATTCGATCTCTGAATACTATGAAAACTATCGGACTAATAAAGCTAAGTCTGGGCGTAAACCGATCGTATTACTTAATGACGAACTTGAGTACATCAAGGAAAAAGTTAGTCTAGGCTGGACTCCTGATACGATCATCGGACGTAATGAAAAATATATCAGCTGTTCGATGCGTACCCTTTATCGCATCTTCAAGCGTTCTAACGTTCTAGATGTGACCTTGCTTCCAATGAAAGGAAAAAGACATCCAAATGGTTACGTTGAACGCCGTGGAAAAGCTGGACGACTAAGTCGGGATCTTTCAGAGCGGCATCAGGACTATCCCAACTACCATAATGAATTTGGACATCTTGAAGCTGATACGATCCAAGGTAAAAAACATCATGGTGCAGTAATGACATTAGTTGAACGAAAGTCTAAGGTTGTCATCATTTTGAATACGCGCCATAAGACGGATAAAGCTATCTTTGAGAAACTTGATGCCTTACTTTCTGTTACTCCTAAAGGACTCTTTAAATCGATCACATTTGACAATGGCAAAGAATTCTCTAAGTGGAAAGATATCGCTAATAAGCATGATATCAGTACCTACTTTGCTGATGTGGGTGCTCCTAACCAACGAGCGTTAAATGAACAGACAAATGGATTACTTAGGAAAGACGGACTAGGAAAAGATATGGATCTCAGTGATCTCCCCACTGACTATGTCCAACAAGTAGCTAGCTATAGAAACAATATTTCACGTAAAAGTTTAAACTATAGAACCCCACTAGAAGTATTCATAAAGTATATTACAAATGAGCAAGTAGTTTTTTTCTAACTTGATTTGACAATTCAGGAGTAATTAAAAAATCTTGTTTTTGTGCAACAAATTGGTAGTAGCATTTTCATAAACTACATAAAATGTAAGTTACCTGTAGTTGTTATTATATTCAATGATATAATAATATTGATTAAAGTATATTTTATACATAAGAAAGAATAGGAGAAGATGGTAGCAAAATCAAAAGAACTTAGTATTGAGGATAAACTATGGGCAACAGCAGATGCATTACGTGGAAGTATGGATGCGTCTGAATACAGAAATGTTGTTTTAGGTTTGATTTTTTTAAAATATGTATCAGATTCATTTGAAGAAAAACATCAAGAAATTCTAGCCACAGATTATCTTGAAGATGCTGAAGATCCAGATATGTATATGGCCGACAATATTTTTTGGGTACCAAAAGAAGCGCGTTGGGAAGTTATTCAGGCTGCTGCCAAAACACCTCAAATTGGAGAAATAATCGATAAGGCTATGGTAGCAATCGAAAAAGAAAATGAGTCTATCCGTGGAGTATTGAGTAAAAATTATGCTTCTCCAGATTTGGATAAAGTACGTTTAGGTCAAGTGGTGGATCTGATCACATAAATTGATGTGGGAAGTAAAGAGGCGCAAGGAACAGATGTTTTAGGAAGAGTATATGAATATTTTCTTCGTGAATTTGCAGCCAGAAAAGGTAAAAATGGAGGGGGATTTTATACGCCACGGTCGATCGTTAGAACATTAGTTGAAATGATCGAACCATATAAAGGAAGAATTTATGATATGTAAATCCTTTAATAATACATTTACAAAGAACCATAATGGGGGTCGGAGCTGCGGCTCTAATTTTTTGCCTTCAAAATACCTATTTGCACTTCCAAACCAATACAAAGCCCGTGGTTACGCATTTGTACTCTTCTTGAACCCTTAATACATTTTTGAAAGTCGGAAATGATACTTTTACAAACTGCTTGACCCTAAAGAGCTTGAGGGTCGGTTTTTCATCAGGCTTTTGCGGGAAAAGGGTCAAGTTCTAATTATTGCAGCTGATGGGTGTCGGAATTAGAGGTGTCGGAATTTTTGGCAAAGGGGATCGGCCCCCTTGATCCGAGAAAACCGACACCCCTATTTTGCGTTCAAGACCCATTTTGTGATAGTGCGACACCCATTGAAACACTTGCCTTTATAAGACTTTAGAGGGATGTATGTGTGTATCAAAAAGAGAAGGAGGACACAAAAATGGACACCCCTAAAAATAAAAAATCATCGATTTACGGAACGAGGGGGTCGGATACAAACGTATTGGACGTTTCCCTCAACACAGTTAAGTCGTTCTATCACGCAAAAGGGTTGACGGGTAATCGCACCAACTGGAATCCCAAACTAGCTCTTGGGGCAGCGGAAGTGACCCAAATCAAGAAATCAGAAATGGACTATCGGCTGTCGAAGATGATGGTTGACTATTTACACTCCAGTGGCGTGATTAACAAGCGTGACCGAGATAAAGCAATCAACCGTTTGCTCAAAGTTTATGAACCGATTATTGGGATGTTGGAGGCGGAACATGGCAAATAAGGAAATCATCAAAATTGAGCCAACGCTCTACCCGAAAATCAAATCAGCTCATAAGAAGCAGGGTAAGTTGAAGGTTGCTGCCTATGCACGGGTTTCAACAGAAAAGGACAATTAGACTCATAGCCTAATTGCACAGAAAGAACATTACACTAAAGTCATCCAATCCAATGAAGACTGGGAGTTTGCTGGACTATTTGCGGATGAGGGCTTGAGTGGCACGCCCTTTAGGAAGCGTGTCGCTTTTCAGGAGATGATTGAAAAGGCGAAGTCGGGTGAAGTGGAGTACATCATCACTAAATCCATCAGCCGATTCACCCGGAACACTGTGGATACGTTGACGACCATTCGGATGATCAAGGCAATTGATGTTGGCGTGTGGTTTGAAAAGGAAGGCATCGACACGCTTGATGCCAAGGGCGAGTTCGTTATCACCTTGATGTCGAGTCTGGCTCAAGAGGAGAGCCGTAGTATCTCTGAAAATTGTACGTGGGGATAGAGGAAGTGTTTCGTTGATGGAAAGGCCACAGTACCGTTCAGACGGTTTATGGGTTACGATATGAGTCCAATGGTGAGTTTGTTGTTAACGAGAAGCAAGCAAAGGTGGTAAGGGCGATGCCTTGCTTCAGAAATCATTTACTTCCGACTTCCTGACTAAGAGAAAAAAGAAGAATGAGAGAGAGCTGCCCCAGTATTATGTTGAAAATCATCATCAAGGTATTGTTTCACGAGAGGTGTTCGATTATGTTCAGACTCTTTCGCTGACTGGCCGAACAGTAGATAATCCAGTGTGTAGGAAGATTACCTGTCAAGAATGCGGGAATTACTACGGACCACGAACGTGGCATGCCTATAAATTGAAAAGAAAGCAGAAGTCGTGTCACAAAGCAAAAGTATGGAAATGTAGAACGCGAACTACCTGTGGCACACCGCATATTTATGATGGTCATATCGGAGTGATTCTTGGTGATATTATTCGACTAATCCTTCAGATGAGAGAGGACTTGAGTGAAGTGCTGAATGAGATTCTTGGTTTTGATGTGGATGGGAAGAGTGCTGAGTTCAAAATTGGGAGCAGAGATGACGTGGCAATGATTATTGAGAAGATTGTAGTTAGCAAGGACAGGAAACTGATGATTACGCTCCTTGATGGTAGTGAGTAAAATTGAATTTGAATCAATGGACATCAACAAATAACTATGGAGGACTTGAAAACGCCAGAACCGACTGAAGAAGAGCAACGAATAAAAGAAATTGTCAATAAATACGGAAAAAGTGTATCTCAATTGAGTGAGGAGGTTTCTCCTGAAGAAATTGTGGCTGTATTTAAGCATGCTGCTGACCATGCCAATTACTTGCAAAGGAAGTTAGTTGAATTGGAAAAGTAAGCTAATTTCATCAGGTTAATCGAATGAAGAGAATGGAAAGAAAGCCTGAAATGTTGGGCTTTTCATGCTATAATTAGGAAATACACCGATGTATAGGATAGCTGAAAGGGGCGATAGATTTTGGAATTAAGAGAAAGACTTTATGCAGAATTGAAGGAGTTCATTGTAAATGTCGGTTGGACACATAAAATACACATTGTCCAGTCAGATAAACTTATGTGGTGGGCAAATGCAATTAAGATTGTCCAAATTTTGTCATCTGCTATCACTGCATCTGGGCTACTAGCTATCGTGTTAGGGAAGGGCAGCTTCGAATTTAATGTCATTATCGCAATAATTTCCTTCATTACGCTCGTGGCCAATGGACTCGATAAGGCAATGGATTTGAGGAAGCTTTCCACTAAAGAGAAGCAGGATGCCAACAATTTTTGGAAACTGAGAGAAAGTGGCAAGAGATTGTTATCAGATGTTCAATTTTCGACAGACGAAATTGCAAATGTAAAAACTAAATTTGATGAGTTGATTGAGTTGCGTAATCAGTACAATGATGAGCTATTGAATGTTCCCTCTCGAGTTGTGACGAAGGCATCAAAGCTTCTTAAGGAGCGCAAAGACAATGATTATTCAGAAGATTATCAGTATTTCATTCCACAAAATATGATGGAACTGAAGGAGGACGAAAAGTAGTTGGGGTTATCAGATGATTTCAAAGATTTTTGTGATGAAATTCAAATCACAGATGACGAGGCGGGTAAATGGATAAATCGGCTAGAATCCATAGCAAAGAAACTGAATAAAAAGTATTATGACTCAACATCGAACAGGGATCATATGGTAGTTGTCGGCAGTATCGGTAGGGATACGGCTATTCACGGAGTCAGTGACTGGGACTGCATTTTTTCATTGCCACAAGATGTTTTTGACAAATTTGATGATTATGATTCAAATGGTCAGTCTGCTTTGCTTCAAGAGGTGAAGAAGGAAATCAATTTTCTATATTCTAGAACGGACATCAAAGGAGATGGCCAAGTCGTTGTTGTTTCTTTTAGTGATGGAGTTATTGAGTTAGTACCGGGATTCGAGCAGTCTGATGGAAATTATAAATACCCTGATTCACATGATGGGGGTTCATGGAAAATAACTAAACCAATTCCAGAGCAAGATGCTGCAACTGAAATGGCAGAAATAACTAGTAACCATTACATCTACCTCTGTCAGTTGCTCCGTAAATGGAAGAACAATATTGGATTCAAGTTTAAGGGACTTCTTATTGACTCATTAGTGAAGAATTTCATTGATGCAGATGATTCACGTAAATCTGTGACATTTTCAGATTATGGAACTCTTGTGACTGATTTGTTTGAGTATCTTTCTAAAAAAGATCCTGAAAGAAGTTACTGGTATGCACTTGGGAGCAATCAACAAATCACCAATGACGACAATGGGAAGTTTGTAAAAAAGGCCAAGAAGGCATTCAACAAAGTCAATGCACTTGAATCTGAGGAGGCTTTAAGGGATGCTTATCGAGAGCTATTTGGATCAAAATTTGCTCAGGAAACTGCAAAGGCTCAGTACGTTGCCCCTTATGAAGAATTCGCAGAAAATAAATTCAATGTGGATATCAGATATAACCTGAAATTGGATTGCACAGTAACTCAAGCAGGCTTTAGACCTAAGTTATTGACAGAATTTTTAGCTAAGCATCGTCCTTTGAAGGCGAATAAACAGCTTGAGTTCAAAGTTGTTAAAACTGATATTCCTGATTTGCTGATACCATCAGTGATTTGGTATTGGAAGGTTCGCAATACTGGTTATGAAGCCAAAAATAGAAATAATGAACGTGGCCAAATTGTTGTTGGTGGTATGAGGAAAAAAGAGCATACGGATTTTAATGGAGAACATTATGTCGAGTGTTACGCAGTCATAGATGATACGTTAATTGCTAAGGCAAGGATTGATGTTCCAATTAACACGACTACTGGGGGTGACTAAAACAGAAGCTACACGATTCTTGGCTAAGAACTAACTTCCAATCTTGAACTTTCTGTGCTACAATTATTCTACAAATAGAGAATAAAAATTCTTCGTTTGTAGAACGGAGGTTGCCATGTCATTTTGTTATGATAAGCTATGGGAAATCGCATATCAAAATCGTTTAAACAAAACAGCTCTTCGAGATAAAGTTGGTATAACAAATGCAACGTTATCAAGGCTTTCAAAAAATCAGACAGTTTCGATGGAGGTTCTTGGAAGAATTTGTCAAAGTTTTGACTGTAGGATTGAAGATATCGTAGAGTACAATTCTGAATCTGTGGAAAAAAATACAGATTTGTAGGTTGAATGATAATTCGAAAGGTATGAGGATTTTGAAATGGCTATGAGAGATAAAAATTACACAGCGGTGTCGCTGTTCACTGGTGCAGGTGGTATGGATATTGGATTTGAAAAGGCTGGTGTAAAACCCGTTCTTGCCAATGAGATGATGAAAGAAGCTGCTACTACGTATTCCACCAATCACCCTGGGGCAAAGATGGTTAATGATGATGTAAATAATATTTTTCCTTTATTAGAAGATTATGCAGGTGTTGATTTCGTATTTGGAGGACCACCCTGTCAAGGCTTCTCGGTTGCGGGTAAAATGGATCCGAATGATGAAAGAAGTAAGTTAATTTTTACATTTCTTGATGCAGTAGAAAAAATACAACCAAAGGCATTTGTTATGGAAAATGTTAAAGCTTTGGGAGTGTTAGATAAATGGTCTGATGTCAGAAAAAAATATCTAGGTAGAACTAGGGAAATGGGATATCTATGTGTGCCGTTTGTCTTGAAAGCTACTGATTTTGGAGTTCCTCAAAAAAGGGAGCGTGTATTCTTCATTGGGATTAAAGGAATTGACGATGCAATGTTTGAACACAATATGCAAGAACTGATAAATGCCCAAAAAGTAAAAGCTCCAAGCGTTCGAGAAGTTCTAGCCCCACTAGGTGTTGCTGGGACTGAAATCAATCCTAAGACAAGTACCGCAAAGATTACATTTGCAACGAATCCAATTATGAGGAAGTCGCCTTATTCTGGCATGTATTTTAACGGTCAAGGTAGACCGATAAACGTGGATGAATACTCCAATACTCTTCCCGCATCCATGGGAGGAAATAAAACCCCATTTGTTGATGAAGATTATCTATATGGTGATGCCAAAGAGGATTGGGTAGTAGGGTATCATAAAGGATTGGTTAATGGCACAATCAAACCGCAATTTGAATTAGCTCCAAATCGCTTGAGAAGATTAACTATTAAGGAAGCTGCTAAAATACAATCGTTCCCAGATGATTACGAATTTGCTGGAAGCAAAGGGAAGGTATATACCCAGATTGGGAATGCCGTACCATCAAAAATGGCTGAAGCTGTTGCGAAGGCTGTGGTCACATATTTAGAAGAAATGGCTCTTCGGTCGGCATAAAAATAAGCGGACGACTTACTGTTAATCGAGTTGTCCGTTTGAAAATACATTCTCATGTACACGTACTTGCATTTTGTTAATGAGAAGGTTATCTGTTTTCATCTACCTTACAGTTAGCCCATACTTGAGGAAAAATATACAACAACATCATTACCGTGATATAATTGTCCCTGTACGATAGAGCGTAGGGGGAAACAAATGTGGAAATGAGCAAGGAGAAATTGCAAAAAGCTGAAAATTTTTTGCATGCTAGTTATAACTAAGTTATTGGAACTGATGAGAAAATTCACTCTGATTTTGATGTATTCTTAGAGATGATTTTGACGGGAAATCATAAGACATATAGGTATATTTTGTTTACTGCTTTGCTTGCAAAGGCAACTTTCGGTGAAGATATAAGTGCATTATCTCTTCAAAAAGAATATAAAGGAAAAGGGGCCTATGATGCTAGGAGTTTAGCGCATAAAGTAGTTGTTCCTTTTGAAGGAGAGTTTTTAAATGGGGGCACTCGGAGCCTCGAATGAGCCTTATCTGAATAAACCTGCTCGATTTCCTGCATTATCAAAGGAAAATGCTGTCCGTGCTGGACAAGATAAACAGAAACTAGATTTATTGGTTGACGTTCTTGGTGGCATATCAAAAGAACAGGCAATAGTGATGCTGAAGAAATCTCTTCAAATACTCATTGAAGTCGGTGAAAAAAACAATGATAAGTATAAAATTGATAGCACAAATGACTCTTCTTTATTGAAAACAAAAAATATGCTAAGTGATTTGCTATCAGAAAAGCATGGAGGGGAAACACTTGCAATTTTAATAGGAACTTTGCTAAAAATATATTCTAACTCGCATGAGTTGGGGTATAAGGTTGAGGTTCACAAAGTTAATCAATCCGGTGCATCATCAAAAGAAATTGGCGATATCGATGTTTATGACGGTTCGGTACTAGTTTTTTCGGTAGAAGCAAAAGACAAACCTTTTACACTTCAAGATGTGGAACACAGCCTAAAGAAAAGCCTTTCAGCTGGATTAGATAAATCTATTTTCGTGTACGGAAATTCAATTAATATCTCCGAAGATTTACACAGCTCAGTCAAAGGTCTAGCGGAAAAACATGACAACTTATTAGCTTTTTCTTCCTTCAATGAATTTTCAACATTCATGTTGCTCTTGTCAAATAAATCATCAGTATTGGATTTACCAAGAATTCTGTTGGAAACCGCCAAAGAAAGCCTGGCAAGCGACTCAACCGTTACGTATCTCAAACAATTCATTAAAGATACATTAGAAACGGATAATTAGTCGCGGGTAAGGATCAAAAAGGTAACTTGCTATGACTGATATACTCTGACTAGCTAAGGAATAAGAGATTCGAAATTAGTCGATTGAAATTATGAAAAATCGCCTAGTCCGCTAAATGTGGGGTACTGGGGTCCGTCAAGTATACAGTTTAAATAGAAAAATAGTTTATGCGGTTTGAACGCGGGATTTTTCGGCTCTTTGTCAACCACTGTGTAAAGCATAAATATTTTTAGAGAAGTTCCGTGAGAATGGCTTAAGCTGTTTTAACAGAACTTTTTGTATCTTTTCCAAGATATGTTTGGAGATAGATCCGAGCTTTAAGATGTTTAAAAGTGCGATAACCATAGGCAGTTCGCTGAATTTGTTTTATTTTACGATTTATACCTTCCAAAGGTCCATTAGTATAATGACGATATTTTGGCTTTAAAGCTGTGATAACAGGAGACAAATTAACAAAGAGCGTCAGTAGTACTTTGTCAGCTTTAGAGACGTTATGGCAAGAACCTGAGCACTTTTGGTGTACTTCGTCAAGACGCTGTTTGAATATTTTCAGCTTAGAGGTCGTTGATGATCTCAATATGCCTTACGAAAATTTTGATCAGCTAACTGAAGCCCCTGAGCGACCAAGCGTTCAGAGGTGACCCATTTACGTTGTGATCTTTCATAAAATTGATGAGTACAGTTTAGATCATCATACCGCTTTAAGAAAAGTTTCCAGTTACGTTTAAATAACCTATAGTTTTTAGAACTATGATCAAAGCGATTTATCAAGTCAGTACGCATTGAATTTACAGCCCGGTTGAGCATTTGAACGATGTGGGATCTGTCGATGATGATCTTGGCGTTAGGAAATAGCCTTTTGATAAGATCGACATAGTAAGAATAAGAATTTAGATTTCAACTAACAGTTCGGACTAAGCTTCTCACAGGATCAGGAAACCGCATGAAGTAATTGAAATAGTCTGTTTCAAGTGATTAGGAAAGATAGTCTGTATAGCATGATTAACAGCGTCTAAACAAATAAAATAATAAGTGTTGTGAGTTCCTCGTAACCTAGCTGAACAAGCAGAGATACTGGTTTGATATGTCGATTGACAGAAAGAACTCTGATGAATGTTTAGGAGTAAAACCATTGCGATAAAATGAAGTAGTTCCGCAGTTATGGCATCTAAAAGTAGCTGATTCCTGAGGTAAAAAAACAATAGTAGCAGGAAAAATAAGATAATTGATACCTCTAAGAGTATCAAGATAAGGCTTAGCCTCAAAACGAAGCTGTGGATCATGACGATCAAGGCAAGATTTAACTATCGAATCGATCGAATTTGTAGTATAATTTGAAGAGGTCATAATGGGCATCATACTTTCTAGTTGAGTTTTCGTGGTAGGATGCACAAGAGAGAGATGCCATTATGACTCTTTTTTATGTATTCGTATACCATATCAAAAAAGCTGTACATTACATAGCAAAAAAATAGAGATTGTGATAATGGTTGTTGCAGAAAATAGATTAGCTTCAAAGTTATTTGTATATATTAGCCCATAATAGTCGAGAAAATTAAGTTCAATGTTTTAAAGATTTTACTTTAAGCATGTGTGAACTTGAAGTTAGTTGTTTTACTCTTGATTTTCTTCTCAAGTTTATTTACGCAGTTTGTAAAATCAAGTTAGAAAAATAAAAAATCCATTTGTGATAGACTTTTGAGTACCGACAAACAAAAGTAAAGGAAAATCACAAATGACCTACAATCATCTTATCATAAGCGAACTATCATTCATACAAAATTTTTGGAGTCAAGGTATTAAAGCTTATATTGCAGCCAAGGCTTTAAAGCGTAGTGCTGAAACTATCTATCGCGTCTACCGTTTCCTTGATACTGGAAAGACGATCTCTGAATACTATGAAAATTATCAAGCTAATAAAGCTAAGTCTGGGCGTAAATCGCTCGTATTACCTAATGACGAACTTGAGTACATCAAGGAAAAAGTTGGTTTAGGTTGGACTCCTGATACGATCATCGGACGTAATGAAAAACATATCAGTTGTTCGATGCACACTCTCTATCGTATCTTCAAACGCTCCAGTAAACTAGATATCACCTCTCTTCCAATGAAAGGCAAACGACATCCAAACGGTTATGTTAAACGTCGTGGTAAAGCTGGACGATTAGGTCGTAGTATTTCAGACCGCTATAAAGAATATCCTAACTATCATAATGAATTTGGACATCGTAAAGCCGATACGATCCAAGGCAAAAAGCATAAGGGAGTAGTGATGACCTTAGTGGAGCGCAAGTCTAAGGCTGTTATCGTTTTGAATACACATCATAAAAATGATAAAGCGATCTTTGAAAAACTTGATAAGCTACTTTCTGCTACTCCTAGACGATTCTTTAAATCGATCACATTCGATAATGGTAAAGAATTCGCTAAATGGAAATATATCGCTAATAAGCATGATATCAGTGCCTACTTTGCTGATGTAGGTGCACCTAACCAACGAGCGTTAAATGAACAGACAAATGGATTACCCAGGAAAGATGGACTAGGAAAAGATATGGATTTTAGTGATCTTTCCAATGACTATGTTCAACAAGTAGCTAGCTATAGAAACAATATTCCACGTAAAAGTTTAAACTATAAGACACCACTAGAAATATTCATGAAGTATATTACAAATGAGCAGTTAGCCTTTTTCTAACTTGATTTGACAATTCAGGAAACTAGAAAATATAATGGGGTGGGCTACACCCTTAAGCTATCTGAGCTAGTCAATGTCATTACCCTCTTGTTAGGATATGGGAACACTAGCGTTGATGGTAGTAAATAAAATTTAGGAAAGGAAAAGCTATATTTCTTTCTCAAATGTAATCATTTGATATATTTGATTACGTTTGTTCATATTTTATATAGCAGCAATGGATCATGGAAATTATTGTAGTTAAAGATAAATTTGAAGGTGGCAAAAAAGCAGCCGAGATTTTTAAACAAGAACATGATAGCGGTGCCAAAGTTTTTGGTTTAGCTACTGGTGGGACCCCAGAAACAACTTATGAACAAATAGTTGCAAGCGACCTTGACTTTAGCGATGATGTTTCAGTCAACTTGGATGAGTATGTCGGCTTAGCCCCTGATGATGAGCAAAGTTACCACTATTACATGCAACATCATCTTTTTGACAAAAAGCCTTTCAAGAAGTCATATTTGCCAGATGGCACGAACCTTGATGAAAAAGCCGAGACTAAGCGTTATAGCCAAGTGATCGCCACTGATCCGATCGATCTACAACTTCTCGGGATCGGTGAAAATGGACATATTGGTTTCAATGAACCTGGAAGTGCCTTTGATTCAACGACTTCCAAGATCCATTTGACCGACTCAACGATCAAAGCCAATTCACGCTACTTTGACAACTACGAAGATGTGCCTAAATATGCTTATTCAATGGGCATTGGCGAGATCATGCGAGCAAAGAAGATCTTGCTGGAAGCATTTGGCAAAAACAAAGCCAAAGCGGTCAAAGCGATGGTCGAAGGTGAAGTAACGACAGATGTTCCCGCAAGTATTTTGCAAAAGCATCCAAATGTAACAGTGATCGTAGATGAAGATGCTGCTTCATTGTTAAATTTAGACTAGAAGTGTCAGGGTATCAACAGAGATAGTGTTACGCTGAAGATGAAATTAAAGTACAAACGTATGGGCCCATATTTAGCTAAGTACAACAACAGGTGTGCCGACTAAAGACCATACAGAGGTTACTGCTTTGAATAACATGCGCTTTTATCTGCGCAATGTTTTTAGATTTTTGCGCATTAAGTCTGATCTTTATTTTAAGGATATGGTTTATTTTTACCGCGATCTTAGCCGATCATGCTACAAAAGTCGTGATCGGCTTTTTTGTTGATTTAAAAGAAAATTTTTTAATTATGGTATATAATGTCTATTGTGTAGCCACATTTTGGTTAATACTGAGTTTAAATTGAAAAGCGAGAATCGAAATGAAAAATAAACTATTATCCGGAACTTTTTGGATGATGCTTGGGAGTATCCTTTCACGAATCTTAGGGATCATATATCTTATCCCGTGGCTGATGATGATCGGTTCACCTAGTGATCAAAATGCTGCCCAGGCTATTTTTAATGCAGCGTATACACCGTATGCTCTGTTTCTATCGCTCGGAGTAGCTGGCTTTCCAACTGCGATCGCACGCCAAGTCGCTGAGTATAATGGGCAAAATCGCTTTAAAGATAGTGTCCATGTTTTTAAATACGGAATGTTGTTCATGCTCTTTACGGGTTCGTTGT
Organism: Ligilactobacillus murinus; assembly: GCF_003288115.1. Lineage (NCBI taxonomy): Bacteria > Bacillati > Bacillota > Bacilli > Lactobacillales > Lactobacillaceae > Ligilactobacillus > Ligilactobacillus murinus. The sequence continues at coordinate 2,185,750 of NZ_CP023565.1, forward strand.
GTGGGCTACTACTCTATATTTTTGCCCCAATGATCGCACAAAGAAGTGCGGTCGTCTCGACTGAGGTAGCGACAACAGCGATCCGGGTGATGGTGCCGACCTTGATCATTTTGCCACCGATGAGTATGATCCGAGGCTTTTATCAAGGTAACTCCGATATGCAACCGATGGGCGTTTCTCAATTATGGGAACAATTGATCCGAGTGCTCTTTATTTTGGGAGCAACTTATTGGATCATGCTCGTCCAACATGGAAGTTACATCAAAGCGGTCAATTACAGTACATTTGCGACCTTTATCGGGGCTTTAGCAAGTTACATATATTTGATCGCCTATTCGAGAAAGCGTATGAGACATTATCGCGAACTTTACCATGAAAGTGTTCCTGTTCACGATATGCATGTTTTTACGATCTTTAAAAATATTTTCAAAGAAGCTTTACCCTTTATCTTTGTTGGTTCAGCGATCACGATCTACCAATTTATCGATCAGCTGACTTTTAAAGATATCATGGTCGAGCTGACAGGCTTGGATGCGTTACAAGCTCAGGATCTATACACGTATTTTTCAGCTAACCCAAGTAAGATCACGACCGTCGTTATCTCGTTAACGATCGCGATCTCTGAATCTTCCTTGCCGTTATTAGCAACATTAGCCAAGCAAAATGACAAGCGTCAGATCGGAAAAACGATCGCACAAAACATCGAATTGATGCTACTGACACTTTTGCCAAGTTCGCTATTATTAGCGGTACTCTCTTGGGAAGTAAACGGGGTATTTTTCCCCTTTAGTCGTTTGGGAGCCAATTTGTTAGCGTATGCCTTAGTTACAAGTATTGCGCTGGCTTTGTTTACGGATTTCTTTACGATCGTTCAATCACTTGGTAAACATCGCTTAGCTGTGCGTTATTTGACTTTAGGGATCATTTTAAAATTAGCCTTACAAGTTCCGTTGACCTATCTTTTTGGGGCGTACGGTGCTTTAAGTGCGACGACAGTGTCATTTTTACTGATCTCTTTAGGGGTCTATGGCCAGATCAAGAAGCATTATCTAGTAAGAGGTCAGATGAAAAATGTGAAGTTGATCATTGTGATCAATTTATTGGTAGCTTTAATGGCTTATCTGACAAACAAATTGATCAGTTTAGTTTATCTGCCACAAAATAAATTAACGGCCTTCTTGTATGCAGCGGTCTTTGGCGGGGCCTTTGTTCTGTTATATATCGCCTTGTTGAACAAGAGTGGCATCTTCAAAGAAGTCTTTGGTTTTAAAGTTAAATTAGCCGTCAAGGGCAAACATTAGTCGGAAGCTTAAGTCGTACAAGATGAATAACGCGGGTTCTAGCGTGCGGTGCCTTTTTGCATTGCGCTAGAGCCCGCGTTATTTCTGCTGGTCAATGATGCAAAAAGCGCATCCTTGCCGAACCTAGGCTATCTGTACGGCTCAAAGCGCATTTTTACGCACTGAGTTATTGTCGTGCTCCAAAATGCAGAGCCTAGCAGATAGCTACGGTTGGTCAAAGATGCAAAAAGCGCATCCTTGCCGAACCTAGGCTATCTGTACGGCTCAGAGCGCATTTTTACGCACTGAGTTACTTTAGTTGACAGTTGATAATTTTTTTCTTAAACTTTCAGTGACTAAAAATTTATGGATGGAGATGTTATTGGTGAAACACACTAAATTCCTTACTGCATTAGGCGCCTTTTTATTGGTTGTCTTGACTTTGAGTGCGTGCGCTCCGAGTGAAGATGCCGTAAAAAATAGCTCCTCTTCAGCAAAATCTGATAAGAAAGTTACTTTAAATATTGGAACGATGCCAGCACCGGATTCTTTGCCATTATATGTTGCTCAAAAAGAAGGCTATTTTAAAGATCAAGGCTTGGATGTCAAATTAACTAACTTTAAATCACCTAAAGAGCGTGATGCAGCGATCTCTGGGGGACAATTGGATGCTGCGGTGACTGATGTGGTCGCTTTAGCTAGTTATGTCAATGGTGACCTAGGTTGGAAGAGTGCTACTGGTTTGACCGGTTATTTTGGGATCGTCACAAGTGATGATAGTGTAAAAAATGTAGCTGATCTTAAAGGCAGATCAGTTGCAACTTTGCCACGTCAGACCCCAACATTTTATCTATATCAACAATTAAAGCAAAATGGTCTTTCGGCTAATGACGTAACGATCAAAGAAGTCCCAGCTATTCCAGCCCGTTTGCAATTGGTCGAACAAAAAAAAGCCGACGCTACGATCTTGCCTGATCCATTTTTGAGTATGGCTAAAGCAAGTGGGTTAAAAGAGATCGCTAAAAGTGATCCTAAGACTTACCAAACAACGATCCTTGGTGTAGATAAGAAATTAGGTGATGACAGGGCTACTTTGGCAAAATTGACGACAGCATATAATAAGGCAGTTGCTCAGATAAATAAGCATAAAGCTAGCGATTATCAAGAGATCTTGACCAAAGACCTCGGCTTCCCAGAAGTGGTTGCTAAAAACTACACTTTGCCTCATTATGAAAAAGCCGGGCGTGTCCCAGCTAAGATGCTTCAAGCAGCCTTCAACTACGCTAAAGAAGAGGGGATCTTGAAAAATAATATTGATGCTAGTCACTACCAATTACCGGTGGCTAAGTAATGTTTGAACTTGAGCACTTGACGATCGGATATGCAAAGCGTCAAGTCATCACCGATCTTAGCTTAACGATCCCTGAACAGACGATCTTAGCCATTTTAGGTCCATCTGGTAGTGGAAAAACAACGCTTTTAAATGCGATCGCAGGCTTATTGCCTCATAGTGGTGAGATCTATTTAAATGCTAGACCAGTCACGCCTAAACAAGCAACACTCGCACTAGTGCCCCAAGATTATGGCTTATTACCTTGGAAACGTGTCATACAAAACATCGAACTAGGGGCTAAGCTCAAAGGACAAAAGCTAGATAATAAAAAAATACAGCAGCTGTGTGAGACTTTGGAATTGACAGACGTTTTAATGCGTTATCCCAGTCAGCTTTCTGGGGGACAAAAGCAACGGGTGGCCTTAGCGCGGGCCTTTGCCTTGACACCTGAGCTATTATTGTTGGATGAAGCTTTTTCAGCTTTAGATACAGTGATCAAGCGCCGAGCCCAACAGTTGTTTTTAGCACAGTGGCAACAAAGTCCGGTGACGACATTAATGGTCACGCATGATCTAAAAGAAGCTTTACAACTCAGTGACCAGATCTTGATCTTGACCAAAGACCAGCCACGTTTAATTAAAAATCCTCTTCAAGCGATCACGTTTGCTAAACGCGCTCACCCAGAGATCTTGACGCCGGCTTTGACGAAATTAGAAGGGTTGGTGTCAACATTATGGTAAAACGCGGACTGCAATTACTGTATGCTGTGCTCATCTTGCATGTTTTGTGGGCACTTGGGGCTTGGCTCGTGGATCGGCCAATTTTACCGACACCTTGGGCTGTATATATGTATTTTCCACACTTGCTGAATATGGATCTATGGTGGAATATCTACTTTAGTTTATATCGGTTGGCGCTGAGTTTAGTGTTTGCGACGCTTATCGGTGTTCCATTAGGGATCATGAGTGTCCGTTTGCCTAAATTCGGAGCTTTATTTGAACCTTTAGTGTATTTTACGTATCCGATCCCAAAGATCGCTTTATTGCCTGTGATCATGTTGCTAGCGGGCTTAGGCAATGCCTCAAAGATCATCACGATCACTTTGATCATCGTCTTTCAGATCATCATCGGGGTCCGGGATGCAGTCAAGCAGATCGCTCCTACGATGTATCAAGTACTAGATGTGCTGGCAGCAAATCGGTGGCAGACCTTTGTCAATGTTACGGGACCAGCGAGTTTGGCGGGCTTTTTTTCTGCGCTAAAGATCGCTTTGGGGACTGCCATTGCTACGCTCTTTTTCACGGAGATGTATGGGACACAGTATGGTATGGGGTACTATATCATGGATCAGTGGAATCGCTTGGATTATTTAGCGATGTTTGGCGGGATCATTGTGATCAGTGTGGTCTCATTTTTGTTGTTTTTAACGATCAGCGGTTTAGAGCGTTACTGCTTACGTTGGCAAAATAAATAATAGGTGAAAGTTCAGTCGCAAGTAGGCTGAACTTTTTTGTTGACATTTGTAAACTAAGGTGTATTATATAATTGTGATTACAAATGTAAACGAAAGAGGGAGAAATAAATGGCACAAGCATTGACACTAGTTGTAGCAGTAGCTTTGATCGGATTTATCAGTTGGTGGTTCTTTGGCAAACATGAGCAAAAAGAGGTAAGTGCAACGATGAAAGACAAAAATTTGCAAAAAGTAAAAGTTGTAGTTGATGGGGGGTATACGCCAAACACGGTCGTTTTGAAAAAGGGTGTCCCAGCTGAGATAGTTTTTGAACGTAAAGATCCATCAGCATGTTTGGAAAAGGTCGTCTTTGAAGACTTTGGGATCAATGAGACTTTGCCAAAAGATCAAGACCATGCGATCAAGATCGATACGCACAAGGCGGGTGAATTCAATTATGCTTGTGGAATGAACATGTTTCATGGGAAGGTGGTCGTTAAATGATGTCATATCAAAAACGTTTTTGGCTTGCCTTAGTTTTATCGCTACCGATGTTGGTAGATATGATCTTGATGCCCTTTGGTGTAATGCTACCTGGATACAATTGGATCGCACTGCTCACAACGACGCTGATCATGGCTTTCGCTGCTTATCCATTTTGGCGCAGTGCCTATGCAGCCTTTAAGCATCATAATGCCAATATGGACACATTGGTGGCCTTAGGGACGGCAGTTGCATATTTTTATAGTATTTTTGCGATGGCAACGGGGCGTCCAGTGTACTTTGAAAGTGCCGCCTTCATCACGGTCTTTGTCTTATTAGGGCAAGTTTTTGAAGAAAGAATGCGCAACAATGCTTCGAGTGCTGTCGAAAAGCTCCTCGATCTGCAAGCTAAAGAAGCAACGATCTTGCAAGCTGGTAAACCGGTCAAAATACCGTTAGATCAAGTTAAAGTTGGTGATCTGATCTTAGTCAAGCCAGGAGAAAAGATCGCAGTTGATGGCATCGTTGTTAAAGGCGATTCTTTAGTTGATGAATCGATGGTGACTGGGGAAAGTATGCCAGTTGAAAAAACAAAGGGTGAACCAGTTATCGGGGCAACGTTAAATACCGATGGAACTTTGGTATTTGAAGCTAAAAAAGTTGGTGCAGAAACTTTACTAGCTCAGATCGTTGAATTGGTCAAAAAAGCTCAGACCAGTCATGCACCGATCCAAAAATTAACGGACAAGATCTCAAATTATTTTGTCCCGTTAGTAATGATCTTAGCGATCGTAACTTATGTCGTTTGGTACGTCTTTTTAGGTGCAAGTGCGATCACAGCTCTGCTCTACGCGATCGCTGTGATCGTGATCGCTTGTCCGTGTGCGCTGGGATTAGCGACGCCAACAGCTTTGATGGTCGGAACAGGTCGGAGCGCTAAAATGGGCGTTTTGATCAAAAATGGTGAAGTTTTAGAGTTAGTTGATCAATTAAGAACGATCGTCTTAGATAAAACGGGGACGATCACTGAAGGAAAACCGGTCGTAACGGATGTAGTCGGTGCAAACAGCCGAGAAGTTTTGGCGGTGGCAGCTAGTTTAGAAGCTACTTCAGAACACCCATTAGCCCAAGCGATCTTAAAACAAGCAGAACAAGAACAGTTAAAATTAAGTCCAGTGACTGACTTTAAAGCCCAAAAAGGGATGGGGGTGACTGCCAAAGTTGAAGATCAGATAGCCTTTATCGGAAATGAACGTCTCTTGGGTAATGCTAAATTGACCAGCGAGCAACAACAAACGCTCCATAAATTACAAGCTCAAGGCAAAACCGTTTCCCTAGTTGGCTTAGCGGATAAAGTTATTGGTATGGTCGCTATTCAAGATGCCCCCAAACCGACTTCTAAGCAGGCCTTGGCATTGTTGCAAGCTCAGGGCTTAAAGACCGTGATGTTGACAGGTGATAATGAACGGGCAGCTCGAGCGATCGCTAAAGAAGTTGGGATCGATGAAGTTATTGCTGGGGTCTTACCACAAGAAAAAGCAAATTACATCGAACAAGAACAAAAACAAGGAAAAACTGCCTTTGTTGGGGATGGAATCAATGATGCGCCTGCTTTGACGACTGCAGATGTCGGGATCGCAATGGGAGCTGGTTCTGATATTGCGATCGAAGCTGGCGGGATCGTTTTAGTCCAAAATGATCTCATGGGTGTCGTTAAAGCTTTGAAGCTAAGTCAAAAGACCTTCCAACGGATCAAATTGAATTTGTTTTGGGCATTGATCTATAATGTGGTCGGGATCCCGATCGCAGCTGGTGTCTTTATGGCTTGGGGCTTGACGCTTAGCCCAGAATTAGCCGGTCTAGCAATGGCCTTTAGCTCGATCTCAGTTGTCGGTAGTTCATTATTGTTGAATAAAGTTAAGATATAAAAGTGTGGGCTAATGCAGTCAGCACTGTAAATAGGCAAGTAGCGGCTGGGCTAAAGCGCTACTTGCCTATTTACTTTATTAAACATGATAGCTTAGAGCAGCATTTTAACTATCCTTTCATCACAGCAACAAACCAAGTAAGCCTAAGATAACTTCGAGACCGACGATCTTATGAAACATCAAAACATTACGCGGAAAAGTTGTGACTTTATTGGGTGCTTTGACAAAGCCTTGGACTAGCTGATAGTCACTTTTGACCGTGAAGATGGATAAGACAATGAGCCAGGGGAGATAACCAAGGATCGCGCTTAAGATCAGTCCCAGATAGCTAAAAACATAATTAATTTGCAATAAAGTCAAACTGTGCTTGGTGCCTAGATAATAGGCAAGTGTTTTACGTCCGATCACAACATCTTCATCTTTGTCGCAGATATTATTGGCCAGCATGATGTTAGCGATCGTAAAGACAGCCGGCAAGGAGACGATGCTTCCTGTTAGCCAAAACCAATTATCGTAGGTCGGGGCATTATAGATATTGATATAGACCCCGAGCAAGGTAATATTTAACCCCATTGCTAAACCTGAGGCAAGCTCGCCTAAAGGTGTTTTGAGTAGTGGATAGGGACCGCCAGAATAACAATAGCCGATCAAAAAACTTGATCCCCCTAGCAATAATAGCGGCCATCCGCTTAAGTAGACGAGATACAGGCCACTGATAAAAAAGATAAGCATCAAGATGCCCAATACGCTATAGGCCCATGGGATCGAGATCTCGAAACGTTTGATAATGTTATTAGTGCTATCTTGTACCGTGGTCGAGTTTTGGTAACGGCGATAGTCACTTAATTGGTTATGCCCATTGACCGCTAAATGAAAGCAGATCGCCGAAAGCATCAACAAGAAAGTCTCACCGAGATTTACGTGGTGATAATGATAAGCTGCCATGATCGTGCCCAAGAGCAAGGGCAAGATGGTCAGTAAGGTAGTTTGGGCTTGAACTAGAGCTTTAAAGCGTTGCATAGCTTAGCACCTACTTTCCGTAATAGACCAGGGTCTTAGTAGCCGGAGTCACCAGTAATTTAGTGAGCGAGGCATTAGCTGGTTCGCTTAGGTTTTGCAAATTTCTGATATCTAAAAGTAATGCCGCCAGTAATTTGAGTGTAAAACCGTGGCTGACGACTAAAAGTGTCTGGTCGGGATGCTTTTTAGTGACTTCAGCTAAAAAACTTTCAAGTTTGGCAGTAACTTGCGCATAGGTCGGTCCCCCGGAAACTTCCCATGAGTTAGGTAATAAGTTGTGATGCTCATCAAAATACGTTGGATATTGGGTATAAAGGTCGGACAAAAGTTGACCATCCCAAGTCCCGTAGTCAAACTCGACTAACCGGTCATCTAAAGTTGGGGTAGCTGAGCTGATGAGTTTAGCGGTTTGGACGGCACGTTTGAGCGGGCTGGCATAGACTGCATCAAAACTTACGGTAGCTAGTTTGGCTTTAGCAGCTAAAGCTTGTTGTTTTCCGAGTTTGGTCAGTGGTGTGTCGATCTTGCTACCTTGCATGATCTGCGCTAAATTAGCCTCACTTTGTCCGTGTCGTACACAATAGATAGTTGTCATGATAAATTCCCCCATTTCTGCTTAAATTCTAGTGCAAGCTCGATTTGAAAGTAAAGAAAAAAGCCCTGAAAACAGGACTTTTTCGTTTAGTATCAAAATTACTTGTTTAACGGTTTCCATTCCCAAGCTTCGACTTCAGGTAGGTCAGTACCTTCATCACGAATGTATTGGTGATGTTTTGCAATGATGCTGTCCATTTCAGCAACTAATTCGCCGTACTTGTCTGGCTTAGGCAAGCTCAAGACAGCTGATTTCACTAAGTCGAAACGATCCATTTGGTTTAGGACACGCATGTCAAATGGTGTTGTGATGTCACCATTTTCACGGTAACCATGGATCTTTAGATTGTGGTTGTGGCGATCAAAGAAGATGTCACGGATCAAACCTTCAAAGCCGTGGAAGGCAAAGACAACTGGCTTGTCTTTAGTGAAGTACATATCAAATTCATCATCGCTCAAACCACGTGGGTCAACTTTAGGGCTTCTGAGTTTCAACAAGTCAACAACATTGATGAAGCGGATCTTGAGGTCAGGTAATTTTTCATGCAAGATCGAGATCGCAGCCAAGGTCTCCAAGTTAGGTTCTGTCCCTGCTGCTGCAAAGACAACATCAGGCTCGGCGTTTTGATCGGTCGAAGCCCAATCGATGATCTTAAGCCCTTTATCAACTAATTCTTTAGCTTCAGCAGCTGAGTAGAATTGTTCACGTGGGTGCTTAGATGAAACGATCAAGTTGATCTTGTCGCGGTCGTTTAGGACTTTATCAAAGACGGCCAACAAGGAGTTTGCATCAGCTGGCAGGTATTCACGGATAAATTCAGGTTTCTTATCAGCTAAGTGACCTAAAAGACCTGGATCTTGGTGAGTGTAACCATTGTGATCTTGTTGGAATACTGTTGAAGTAGCTACCACGTTTAGCGAAGGTACTTCTGTTCGCCAAGGAATTTCTTTAGCTTTACGCAACCACTTGAAGTGTTGGGTCAACATGGAGTCAACGACACGCAAGAAGGCTTCGTATGAGGCGAAGAAACCGTGGCGTCCAGTCAAGACATAACCTTCTAAGAAGCCTTCATCTTGGTGTTCAGATAATTGTGAGTCGATGATCCGACCTTGTGGTGCCATGAATTCATCGTTAGGTTCTTTGATATCTAACATCCATTGCCGGTTTGTTTCTTTGAAGAGTGGTGCTAAACGGTTTGACATCGTTTCATCAGGTCCGAAGATGCGGAAGTTCTTGTTAGTATCGTTTAATTTAACGACATCTTCAAGATAACGACCTAAAACCGTCATATCTTGTTCTTTATTCTTACCCGGAGTTGTTGTATCCACAGCATAGTTGCGGAAATCAGGTAACGCTAGATCACGGATCAATGAACCAGGATTTGTATGTGGGTTCATTGCCATTCGTTTGTTGCCCTTAGGTGTCAGTTCAGCCAATTCAGGAACTAAAGCCCCTTTTTCATCAAATAATTCTTCTGGGCGATAGCTTTCTAACCATTCGACCAAAGCATCAGCATGTTGCATATCGTTTTGGTCAACTGGGATCGGGATTTGGTGAGCTCTAAAGGAGTTTTCGATCGGCTTGCCATCCCATTCTTTTGGACCAGTCCAGCCCTTAGGTGCACGGAAGACGATCATTGGCCATACAGGTAATGAATTGTCATTGTTCTTACGTGCATTTTCTTGGATCGCCTTGATCTTTTCGATCGCTTTATCTAAGCCAGCAGCCATTTCTGGGTGCATCTTTTCAGGGTCAGTACCTTCAACAAAGATCGGATCCCAGCCAAGCCCTTCGAAGTATTTACGTAAGTTTTCATTTGATTCACGTGACAAGATCGTTGGGTTGGAGATCTTAAAGCCATTTAAGTTTAAGATCGGTAACACAGCCCCGTCATTTACAGGGTTGATGAACTTGTTTGACATCCAAGAAGCAGCTAACGGACCGGTTTCAGCTTCACCGTCACCAACAACAGCAGCAACGATCAGGTCAGGATTATCTAAGACAGCCCCAGTTGCGTGGGAGATCGAGTACCCCAATTCGCCACCTTCATGGATCGAGCCTGGTGTTTCAGGAGCAGCGTGGGAAGCGACCCCACCTGGGAATGAGAAGCGCTTGAAGAGTTTCTTCATACCTGCAACATCTTGCGTGATCTCTGGGAAAAGTTCAGTATAACTACCATCAAGATATGAGTTAGAAACCATAACTTGACCACCGTGACCTGGACCTTCGATATAGAACATATCAAGATCATATTTGTTGATAACACGGTTCAAGTGAGCATAGATAAAGTTTTGGCCCGCGATCGTACCCCAGTGGCCGATCGGTTTGACTTTTACGTCAGATGCTTCAAGTGGGCGACGTAATAATGGGTTATCTTTTAAGTAAAGTTGCCCTACAGAAACATAGTTAGCGGCACGCCAGTAAGCATCAAGTTTGTTTAAATATTCTTTAGATGAGTAATCTACAGTCATGGCGAGATCTCCTTTGTTAATTTTTTCTACACTTCTATAATAACGTTTTCTCGGGAGATGTCAACCATTTTAAATATTGGAACGTACCAAAAATAAAATTTGCGGAACAAATGCCTATAATAAAGGCTTTTTGCTTGAAATTTCTTTTTGTTCTTGGAGCTTGATCACTTCGATATCCCGTGAGATCATCAATTCTTCATCAGTCGGAACTAACAAAGCCGCGATCTTAGAGTCAGGTTTAGTGATAAAGCCTTCTTCGCCCTTAGAATTGAGCGTATCATCTAATTTGACGCCCATGAATTCGAGTTCGTCACAGACTAACTTTCTGATCACATCAGAATTTTCCCCGATCCCAGCGGTAAAGACGATCCCATCCAAGCCTTTCATTTCGGCGTAGTATTGCCCGATATAGCGTACGATATTTTTGACAAAGAGCGTAACGGCGATCTGAGCGCGTTTGTTGCCGGCATCTTTAGCAGCGATGACGTCTCGCATATCAGATGAGATGCCCGAGATCCCTAAAAGTCCAGAGTGTCTCGTCAAGATCGAGATCATTTCTTCTGGATCGGTGATATTTAGTTTTTTCATCATGTAGGTGACTAACTCGACATCAACGTCACCTGAACGAGTAGCCATTGTGACTCCAGTCAGTGGTGTGAACCCCATCGTCGTATCAAAGGACTTGCCATCTTTGACCGCACATAAAGAAGAACCAGCTCCCAAATGACAAGTGATCAACTTGAGCTCTTTGAGTGGTTTGTTCATCAGCGAAGCAGCTTGGCGCGCGACATAGCGGTGACTGATCCCGTGAGCTCCATAGCGTCGAACGCCATATTTTTCGTACCATTCAAAGGGTACACTGTAGAGATAATTTTTTTCTGGGATCGAATGATGATAGGCGGTGTCAAAGGAAGCGACAGCTAAAGCATTTGGCAAAAGTTTTTTGAAGACTTTGATACCTAGAAGATTGGCCGGATTGTGTAAACGAGCTAAGTCACTGAGCTCAGCGATCTTTTGGATCACATCATCGTCGATAACGACGGAATGATCGAAGTATTCGCCCCCAGCTACAACCCGATGCCCGACTGCGGTGATCTCGTTTAGGTCTTTGATCAAATGGAGTTCGACCAAAAGTTTCAACAAGAGATCAACAGCAAAAGCATGATCTGGGATCGGCAGTTCTTGGTGATATTTTTGCCCGTTATACTTGACGGTCACGCTAGAACCTTTGATCGCGATCCGATCGATCAGTCCGCTTGCTAAAACCTCTTCGGTGGGGATCGCAAATAATTTGAATTTTAAGCTAGAACTACCAGAGTTGATGATCAACGTTTTTTCCATAATGAGGTAAACCCCTTTCATATAGTTAGATCCATTACTATCATAAGCTAACTAGTATCCAATGTAAACGCTTTAGTTTGTGAAGTGATGAGCTATCATAGTGGAAATAACGTCTAGTAAATAACAAAGGGAACACCCTGATGCGTCTGTTGCATCATAGTGTAATGACGCCTATCCATCCCCTTTATGGGGCTTTTTGTTTGTTTCTGTATATTTTTGGTCATTGATATATTTCTCTACAACTTCTTTGCTCATATTGCCCAATGTACTCATATAGTAACTTGGCGACCAAAGATGACCGCCCCAATATTGGCTACGTCGTATTTCTGGATGATTTTGTAAAAAAATATAGGCACTACGTCCTTTGAGCGCCTTAATGGCACTAGCCGGCGCTTTGCTTGGCGGAAAACTGATCAGCATATGAATGTGATCCGGCATGACTTCCATCTTTTCGATTACGATGTCATTGTTATCTGCAACTTGCTGCAAGATAGCTTTCATTTCGTTAGATAAGGCCTCGGTTGTAAAAGTCTGATTGCGATATTTAGTTACCCAGATCAAATGGTAATGGAAATTATAGATATAACGACGAGTATAAATGGCCTCTTTGATTTTTTCTTTAGTCATAATATGGTCTCCTTTGTTAATACATTGACATCATGATATAATGTTATTATATCATGATGGAGGTGAAATCAAGTGAAGTCAATGGCAAAAATGAAATATCATTATGGCCTAAAAATGCGCTGCTATCCTAGTGACCAACAAAAGCAGTTGATTAAAATCAACAGTGACGCTAGTCGCTTTATCTATAACGAAATGGTTGCGATCAATAAGGAACTGATGCAGCTTCGCAGAGTTAAGCTACCGATTGACATAGTTCGGGATCGTATTAAGCAACTAACTATGCGCCAAAACGCTAAGCAAATGTCTAATCACTATCAATTCTTAGAAGATAAACGAATTGATAGTTTGACGAAAGCTAATGCCATTCAGAACTATCGGAAAGCTTGGAATGCTTTTCGGAAGGTTCACACCGCTGGTGTTCCTAAGTTTCATCGAAAGAATTATCGCTGGCGTTATCAAACCAATTGTCAATACCCAGGGCAAAAGACTGCGTTGCTAACTAACGGTACAGTCTGTTTTCTAGATAATAGCCATGTCAAAGTCCCTAAAATCGGACTGTTACGTGTTGCCGGTTCGCAAGCACGGCTTTTGAAAAGAATATGCGAGACTAGAATTGGTACTGTGACGTTGACTAAAGATTCAGCGGATCGCTTCTTCTTATCAATGCAGTTAGCTTCAGATGAATCTTTTGTTAAAGTGGCCAAAGCTACTCATGGGCATGTTGGAATTGATCTTAATACTGATAACTTCTTAACCGACAGTGGAGGTAACATAGTTCCTAATCCACGATATTATCGCACTATTAAAGGTAAATTAGCCAAAGAACAGCGCATTTTATCTAGACGGCAACAACGTGCAAAAAAAGAACATCGTTCTTTACGCGATAGTAAAAATTACCAAAAGCAACGCTTGCTAGTTGCCAAACTTCATGCCAAAGTAATGAACCAAAGACATAATTTTCTCCAACAAATCTCTACTGCATTAATCAAGAACCACGATTTAGTAGTAGCCGAAGAGTTGCGTAGCAAGAATATGCTTAAAAATCATGCTTTAGCACTTAGTATTTCTGACGTTGGTTGGCGAACATTTCTTGGCATGTTGGCTTATAAAGCAAAGCTTTATGGGCGTCAATTTATCACAATCAATCCAAGAAACACCACCCAAACATGTTGCGATTGTGGCTTTGTGATGGGCACTAATGGGACGGACAAACTAACGTTAGATGACCGAAAATGGACTTGTCCTAACTGTGGTATTCACCATATTCGTGACTGGAACGCAGCTAAAAATATTCTTGATAAGGGAACAGCTAAACTAGCTTAGCTTATCTGTCCCTATGGCAACCTGGGGACATAAAAGGCGTTGGTAATTAGACGACCGCTGTTTGATTACAATTTCGGTTGGTCAAATAAGTTGTCCCTATCTACGCAAATTGTGGTTCGAAATCTGTAAGGATTTTCGGCTCACAAGTCACTGACTTTAGTCAGTGGTGGTTGACAGTAATTAACTCACAAACTCACTTGGATTTAATTTAAAAAAGCTAAAAAGCCATATAAAACGATGAGCATCACAGCTAAGCCCCATTGCCATTTAGGTAGGTGATCTTGAAAGCTAAAAGTTCGCGGATAGCCCTCTAAAAAGCCTTGGACCCGCATTGCTTGCGCTAGTGCATCAGACCATTGGATGGAAGTTACGATCAATTTTAGGTAGAGTGCGGGGGTATAAAAATGATAAGGCTGTTGTTTGTTCAAAGCAGCATAACGCATCGAGCGGAGTTGCTTTTGTAAAGCGTTGACCATGTTAGCAGCGGCTAAAAAGCCATAAACAAAGGTCTGGGAGAGCTTGAGATGTAAGACTAAGCTAAATAAGATCTCCTCTAAACTCGCAGTCAAAAGTAGACAACAGCCTAACAATAAATAGCAAAAGAGGCGACTGGTGTATAGAGCTGCATTGGCCCAAGCGTTTGTTTGACTAAAGGCGATAAAAGACCACCAAGTTCCACATGCGAGGGGCAAGCTGATCAATAAGATAAGCCCAAGCTTTTTGAAAGCTACTCGTTGACTAGCAAGATAGAGCAAACACAGAGCACAAAGAGTGATATTTAGCCATAAAACATGGTTAAAAGCGAGCAATATCCCTAGTCCGAACATGAGGATGACTTGGATCGTAGGATTTAAGCGGAATTTTGTCAAGTTTGGTATCCCCCTAGCTTTAGCGTCTGTTCTTCCAAAATAAGTTCATAGTCCAAATGTTCAGTGATCCCTACGCGTTGATGCGAAGTCAATAAGACAGTGGTCTGCTCAGCGTGGCAACTGTCTTTGAGCAAAGTCAAGCAAGTTTGGATACTAGCTTGATCGAGATTGGCGAAGGGCTCATCTAAAAGCAAGACCGGTTGTCCCATCGCTAAAACGCTTAAAAATTGGAGTTTTTGTTGTTGGCCACCGGAGAGTTGGTAAACAGAGTGGTGCGCAAGTTCAGTTAATCCAAGGGCCTGTTTTGCATAAAAGAGTCGCTCTTTAGTCCAATAGTGGGGAGCTAAAGTGTTTTGACTGACAAGGGCGAGTTCTTCTTGAACGGTTGCACAACTAAATTGCGCAGTCGCTTCTTGAAGCATGAGCCCGACTTTTTTTGCCCAACGCTGTTTGAAAAAACGGGGTGGACGTTGCCCAGCATAACTCAAATTTCCTTGATAGGGGATAAGGGTACAAAGCGCTTGGAATAAACTCGATTTACCTACCCCATTTGCTCCGCTCAACAGCCCGAGTTGTCCTTTTGGAAGTGTAAGATCATGCGGTTTTAGCAATAGCTTGTTGCCTCGAGTTAAACTGAGCTGTTTCCAAGTCAATTTCCCGGGTTTTAATGGTTGCCAACGTAAAGGTACAGGGCTGGCCAACGTCGATCTACTCAAGTTAAACTTGATGAGTCGACTGTGATCAGCATTGAAGCGATAGGCAAAATCAAGTAAGTCTTGGTAGCCACTAGGATCATGATCAGCGATGATAAAAGTCTTGCCTTGGTTTTTTAATTTCAATAATAGCTTTAGCAGTTTGTTTTTACTGGTCGGATCAACGTTAGCAAAGGGTTCATCGAGTAAGATGATCTCACTTTCAGTTGCCAGTACACAGGCGAGGGCCGCTTGTTGTTTTTGCCCACCTGACAGCGTAGAGAGTTGGCGGTCTTTGAGCGAAGTTAGTTCTAATTCTTGCAAGATACGTTGTTTTTTGGCGGTGATCTGATCAGCTGGTAGTTGTAAATTTTCAAGGACAAAGGTCAATTGTTGGTCTAAAGTCGCCATGCAAAAGCGTTTGTCAGGATCTTGAAATAGCATACCGATACGTTTAGCTCGCTCAAAGGGCACGATCTGTTCGAGGGGCTGATCTTCTAAAAAGACGCCACCATTAGTGATCTGTCCGCCAAATTGAGGATATAGTCCACAAAGCAATTTAAAAAAGGTCGATTTACCACTGCCCAGAGGAGTTGCTAATAAGCTACAAGTTTGAGGTTCGACGCAAAAATCTAGCTTTTTAAAGAGCGGTGGTCGATCTGAAGCATAGCTAAATGTCAGCTCTCTAAGTTCTAATTTGACCATCAGACACGCACCTTAGCTTTCGAGACGAGTTTTGCGATCTGGTAGATAAGTACGCCATCAAAAAAGGCTAAAGAGAGTAGCCGAATACCAAATAAAGTCAATAACATTGAAAGCGGATAGGCCTGATACCCACTTTGGAAATAGTCCCAAGCAAAGGTCACACTGGCTGAAAAGATCACAGATAGGGTCAGTGCTTTTTTGCCAAAATTTTTATAACCACAAGTCAAAAAGCCTAACTCACTAGCGCTTCCTTGCAAAGCCCCGGTGATCAAGTTAGCGGCGCCCCAGCTGGAAAAAAGTAGCATTTCTGCGGTCGCAGCGAGAAATTCGCCTAGAAAAGCTGCTCCTCGACGTTTCAATAAGATCGCTGCTAGTGGCCCTGCCATCAGCCAGATCCCAAGCATCAGATCATTAGCGTAAGGTTTGAGAAAAGTCGCCGCTAAAGCATAGTATAAATAGCTCGCACCTTGATAGATCAAACCAAAAAAGGCAGCTAAGAGGGCAAGAAAGATAATGTCTTTGACTTGCCAGTGTTGTTTGGTTGAATTTGGATCGTATGTTTGCATACAAAAACCCCCTGCTCAGATTATATAAGCAGGGGTGTGGTGGTTTGGGCGCACAAAAAATGCTAAGCTCCCTCCGCTGGTATTAACCAGATCAGGTGATATGGGTATCTCTCAGCCAAACGGCACCCCAGCTTATATCGCTCACAGTATAGCAGTGTTTATGTGAGCTGTAAAATATTATGCTTATTGCGTAACACTGACGAAAGTATTGAATTTCAAATATTTGTAGTGGAAACGCATGTGTGAATATTCAAACGGTGTTCCGTTATCTAAGAAAAAGACACCTTCCATGATCCCAGTTGGTTCGTGCTCAGTTAAGCCTAATAGTTCACGATCGTTAGGCGTTGATGGCTCCGCAAAGACTGAGAGAAACGATTTAGTGACGGATTGGTTATGCTTATCTTGCATATAGTTAAAGATCGACCCTTTGATCGTTTGTTGATTTAATTTAGGCACGATCTTGATCGGAATATAGCCTGTTTCGATCATAAATGGTTGGTCATCGAAAAGACGTAAGCGCACGATCTTGTAAACAAAATCTTCTGGCTCTAAGAAGAGATCGCGTTGTAATTCTTCACTAGGACGTTCAACATCAAAGCTTAGGACTTTGATCTTAGGTTTTTTCCCGTCCATTTGGAAGTTATCAGTGACCCCTAAGTTAGAACCTTCTTCGTAGTTGAAGACCGATTCATTTTTGAGATATAGGGGATTGATAAAAGTGCCTGAGCCTCTTTTTTTGAAGATGATCCCGTCATTTGCCATACGATTCAAAGCACGCTTGATCGAGCTACGACTAACATTATATTGACTGGCAAGCGTACGTTCATCGGGTAGTTTCATATCGGGGAATTCATGATCAAAGATCTTTTGCTTGAGATTAGAGATGATCTGTTTATAAATAAGTTCGGCCGTAGTTCTCACCCTTTCACTAGTTCTTATTAAATTCTAGTTAACCACAAGAAGAGTAAAACAACAAGAAATAAAAAAATAATATGAGTTTTACTAAAATTTTACTAACTATTTTGACAAATAAATGGTAGAATATCTTTGAGAGAATTGAAACTCATCTGCTGGGAGGAAATAAAATGTCAGTTTTAGTTTTAGGTGGCGCTGGCTATATCGGTTCACACACAGTTGACCGCTTAGTAGACCAAGGCCAAGATGTTGTAGTAGTTGACAGCTTAGTGACAGGTCATAGAGCTGCAGTCAATGATAAGGCGAAGTTTTATCAAGGCGATCTTGCAGATCAAGATTTCATGCGTAAGGTATTTACAGAAAATCCTGAGATCGATGCAGTGATCCACTTTGCTGCTTACTCATTGGTCGCAGAATCGATGAAAAAACCATTGAAGTATTTTGATAACAACACGGCTGGGATGATCAAGTTGTTAGAAGTTATGAATGAATTTGATATCAAAAATATCGTTTTCTCATCAACGGCAGCAACTTATGGTATTCCTGAAAAGATGCCGATCATGGAAAGTGATCCCCAAGATCCGATCAACCCTTATGGTGAAAGTAAGTTGATGATGGAAAAAATCATGCGTTGGGCAGATGAAGCATACGGGACAAAATTTGTCGCATTGCGCTATTTCAACGTGGCAGGGGCTAAGCCAGATGGTTCGATCGGAGAAGATCATGGTCCAGAAACACATTTGATCCCGATCGTTTTACAAGTAGCTCAAGGCAAGCGGGATAAATTACAGATCTATGGTGATGATTACAACACACCAGATGGAACGAACGTGCGTGATTATGTGCACCCATTTGACTTAGCGGATGCGCATATTTTAGCGGTAGATCACTTACGTAAGGGTAACGAGTCTAACGCATTCAACTTAGGTTCTTCGACAGGTTTCTCCAACCTTGAGATCGTTGAAGCAGCTCGCAAGGTAACGGGTAAAGAGATCCCAGCTGAGATCGCCCCAAGACGTGGCGGTGATCCGGATTCCTTGATCGCAAGTTCCGACAAAGCCCGTGAGATCTTAGGCTGGAAGCCACAGTTCGACAACATCGAACGCATCATCGAAACCGCTTGGGCATGGCATTCAAGTCATCCAAACGGTTATGATGACAAATAAGAAGTGCAATTCAGAGCGTTAAGAGACGTATAAATAAGAGTCCCCGACATTATAATGCGTATTTTGCATTGTAATGTCGGGGACTCTTATTTACTAGTCTCTGCTCTGAATTGCACGTTACGGCTATATAGCTTAAATGCGTATTTTGCATTGCGATGTCGGGGACTCTTATTTACTAGTCTCTGCTCTGAATTGCACGTTACGGCTATATAACTCAAATGCGTATTGCATAAAAAAAGGAAATGCCAGCCGACATTTCCTGATACGATCTAGGCGAGTTGGGTCAAGAGTGGTTTTGCCTTGGCATTATCCAATGGCAAGTAAGCTGGACCAACAGCTGCGCGATCGATCGCTAAACTATAATTGCTTGTGAGTGAAGGGACCATTTTTGAAAGCTCATTCAATTGTTCCGAGACAAAGCGAGAAAAGGAGAAGTTGCGTTGCTCTTTCATCGTTTTTTCAAGATCAATATTAAAGGTCACATCTAAAAAGCAACCGCTTTCCTTATCGGATAAACGCCACGCTTTACTGTGGTTCTGTCGTGATTCAATTTTTTCAACTACTGTTTCGGTCATATAAAGCCCCTCCTAGAAAAATCTTTAGTTGTGTTGACGTCTATACCATACTATGGATCAGAATATTTTGCAAGCGTTTTATATTTTATGATAAGCAAATCAGTAGAAATCATTATTTCAGGGTCCCAAATAGCGGGGGTCTAAGGACTTATCTTTAATGTTTAAGGTTGTTTTAAGGAAAAATCTGTAAACTATACCAATTTTTGGAGTTTTAAAAAGTCACTAAGTATCTGTGCAAGCGCTTTAAATAAAAGTGCAAATGCGGTAAAATAAAAGTAGTTAAATAACGCATTTATAAGTGAGATTTGGAGGAGATTTTTGATGGATATCTTTAGAAAAGAGCTTGATACCTATGATGGACATACGGTGACCCAGATCACTTTGGTCAATGATAACGGAGTCGAGATCTCGTGTTTGACGATGGGTGCGATCTGGCAAGCTTTCAGCGTTCCAAGTGGTGCAGGTAAGAAGAACTTATTATTGAGTTTTGAGCATACAAAAGATTACTATGCTAATGCGCAAAATATCTGTAAGGCGATCGGTCGGGTCGCTGGACGGATCGCCCACGGGAAGTGTGAATTAAACGGCGAGCAAGTTCAATTACCACAAAATGAAAACGGTAATACGTTACACGGGGGCCAAAACGGATTTAGTACTTATAATTGGAACTATACCACTTCACGTAATAAAAATAGTGTGAGTGTTATTTTCCAAAAGAAGATCACCGAAAAAATGGATGGTTTCCCAGGAAATATTTTGGCAACGATCATCTATACGCTAAATAACAATAACAAAGTGACGATCTCCTTTAGTGCATTAGGGGGCTCAAAAGATAGTTTGTTCAACCCAACAAACCATGTATACTTCAATTTGAGCGACCGCCAAGATCTTTCCAGCCACTCACTTAAGATCAACAGTAGTGCAACGTTAGAGACGGATGAAAATAATATTCCGACCGGACGGGTCAAAGAAGTTGAAGCTACACCGCTAGATTTTAGAGACTTCCGCAATGTCAAAGCGGCAGCCGATGAAGCTGATGGCTTTGATGATGCTTTTGTAGTCAATCAGCCGGGCAAAGGGACAGAGCCGATCGCTGTTTTACGGGATGAAGACAGTGGCCGCCAGATCACGATCGATTCCGATCGCAACGGCTTGGTAATGTACAATATGCCAGCTTTAGATACTGAGATCAAGTTCTCACGTGATCAAGGTAAACCAGCGATCCCAGGTGAAGGGCTAGCGCTTGAAGCTCAAACTTTACCCGATGCGATCAATCAAGAAAACTTTGGCGATATCGTCTTGCCAAAGAACGGTAAGCGTTCATATCACATCCAATTTGCATACGATAAGATCAAATAGCTGTTTTAGGGCCGTGTTTTATAAAAGCACGGTCTTTTTTTGAAATATTCAACTTACTACATTTATCAAGTATTAATGGTATACTTAAATTATTATCTTTAAGTAAGGGGAAAGTTTATGGATCTTTGGAAAAAGTTTATCAATAATGTCTCCTTGAGACGGTTTGTCGTCTTACTAGGCATCATTGGTATTTTGTATGCTTTACGTAGCTTGATCAGTATCATTTTGCTGACGTTTATCTTCACATTTCTAGTTGTACAGCTGACAAATTACATTCGGCGATATGTGAAGATCCCATCGCAATTGATCGTGATCGCGACCTATCTATTGTTCATCGGTTTTATCTATTTGGCTGTGACGATCTATGTGCCTAAACTCGCTATCCAAACTGAAGCAATGATCAATTCACTCTTGCGTTTTTATCAGCATCCACCGCATGGAGCGCAAGATCTGATCCACTATATCGACCGCTATTTTGGCAAGGTCGATATCATGCAACAGTTCAAGGGCAGTTTTGGGATCGCACTAGGCTATCTTAAGAGTTTGGGCTCGATCGGCTTTACGTTTGTGATGTCGTTATTGTTGAGTTTCTTTTTTACGATCGAAAAAGACGATCTCTATGGTTTTTCCAAGGGCTTTTTAAGTGGGCCATTTGCATGGTTATTCGAAGATATTTATCATTTTGCTAAGATTTTTGTAAACACTTTTGGGGTCGTACTTGAAGCTCAATTTGTGATCGCAGTCGTCAATACGGTGATCACCACGATCTGTTTGGCGATCATGAACATGCCCCAACTGCTTAGTTTAGGGATCATGGTCTTTGTTTTGAGTTTAGTCCCTGTGGCTGGGGTGATCATTTCCGCGATCCCGATGATGTTTATCGGCTATTCGGTCGGTGGGTTGCGCTATGTCTTTTATATTGTTATTATGCTAGTCGTTGTTCACGCTTTGGAAGCCTATGTTTTAAATCCGAAATTCATGGCTAGCCGTACGGAATTACCGATGTTTTATACCTTTGTCGTCTTATTTGTTGCGGAACATCTTTTTGGTGTTTGGGGCTTGATCGTGGGGATCCCGATCTTTACCTTTATGCTAGATGTTTTAGGAGTAAAACCGGTCCATTCCAAGGGTGAACGTTTGAAGAAAGTTAGAAAGTTGGAGCGTAAAAATGAATAAGCAGGAATTTTTGGCAGAATATGCTGTTGCCCGTAAAAATACTGATTCGGTCAAGTGGGATAATTTAAAAGAAACTTTCGATGCAGAAGATCTATTACCACTTTGGGTCGCTGATACTGAATTCAAAGCACCAAAAGAAGCGCTTGAAGCTATGACAAAACGGATCGCGCATGGTGCTTTTGGCTATTCCTTAACACCAGATGCGTATTTTGAAGCTTATTTCAAATGGCAAAAGGAACGTTATGGGATCGAATTGCATCGCGAATGGATGCGTTTTGGCACGGGGGTCGTGCAATCTTTGAGCACGCTAGTCAACTTATTGACACAAAAAGATGATGCTGTTTTGGTCTTACAACCGGTGTATTATCCATTTATGAAAGTCATCGAAAATAATGAGCGTAAACTAGTTGTTTCTGAGCTCAAACATGAAGCGGGAGTCTACTCAATGGATCCAGCTGATATCGAAGCAAAGATCACTGAAGAGCAAGTGAAGTTGTTGATCTTATGTTCACCACATAATCCAGTCGGACGTGTCTGGTCTGAAGCAGAACTAGCTGAGTTACTCGAACTTTGTCGCCAAAAGCAAGTGCTTGTGATCGCAGACGAGATCCACCACGACCTTTTGTTGACGGATAAACCATTTGTTTCAGCTTTAGAGGTCAGTGAAGGTAAGTATCGTGATAATTTAGTCGTTGTCGATGCGCCCTCGAAGACCTTTAACATGGCAGCTCTTCAAAATAGTCATGTGATCATCCCTAATCCCCAAATGCGCCAGCGCTATGATAAGTTAGTTGAACGTTTAGCTGCTCCAGCCGGTAGTATTTTAGGCAAGGTAGCTGCAGCTGCTGCCTATGAACATGGTGCTTCGTGGCTTAAAGGTCTATTGGAGACGATCCAAGCTAACTATGACTATGTAAAAGAAAAGCTAACTAAAGCTTATCCACAGATCGTCATTTCACCGTTAGAAGGGACCTATCTAATGTGGATCGATCTTAGTGCAGTCGTGGATCCAGCTAAATTAGAGATCTTTATAAAAAACAAAGCTGGCCTAGCAGTCGATTTTGGCACTTGGTTCGGTGCTTCCGGTGCTGGGCATATTCGGGTCAATTTAGCAACGACACCTGAAAATATTGAGCGTGCCGTGACTGCTTTGGTGAAAGCTTTAGATGAAAATCAAAGCTAAATTCACTAAAGCACTATCAATTTTTTGGATTTCAGTGTAAAATATCTTTGTATCATAAACATAAGAAAGAGGTTTTTACTAAATGGCAAAATTAGTATTTATCCGTCACGGACAAAGTGAATGGAACTTAGAGAACCTTTTCACAGGTTGGGTAGACGTCAACTTGAGTGAACAAGGCGAACGTGAAGCTAAGGAAGCTGGCCACAAGTTAAAAGAAGCTGGTATCGAATTTGACCAAGCTTACACATCTGTTTTAACACGTGCCATCAAGACTTTGCACTTCGCACTTGAAGAATC
Source organism: Ligilactobacillus murinus (assembly GCF_003288115.1). Taxonomy (NCBI): domain Bacteria; kingdom Bacillati; phylum Bacillota; class Bacilli; order Lactobacillales; family Lactobacillaceae; genus Ligilactobacillus; species Ligilactobacillus murinus. The sequence continues at coordinate 2,209,107 of NZ_CP023565.1, forward strand.
AGGCCAATTATGGATCCCTGAAACCAAATCATGGCGCTTAAACGAACGTCACTACGGTGCATTACAAGGCAAGAACAAAGCTGATGCAGCTGAAAAATACGGTGACGAACAAGTTCACATCTGGCGTCGTTCTTACGATGTATTGCCTCCATTATTGGATGCAAACGATGAAGGTTCTGCAGCAAACGATCGTCGTTACGCAGAATTAGACCCACGTATCATCCCTGGCGGTGAAAACTTGAAAGTCACATTGGAACGTGTTATCCCATTCTGGGAAGACAACATCGCTCCAGACTTGTTGGATGGCAAGAACGTTATCGTTGCCGCACACGGTAACTCATTACGTGCCTTGACAAAATACATTGAAAACATCTCTGATGAAGACATCATGGACGTTGAAATGGCAACAGGTCAACCAGTTGTTTATGAATTGGACGACAACTTGAACATTGTCTCCAAAGAAAAGCTTTAAGATAAAGCCTTTCGATAAAAGAAGCGTGATCTCCGAGCGAGACCACGCTTTTTTGTGTATCGTGACGATTCATGACGAATTGATGTCAACTTAGGACAAATGTTGGAAATGACAGGAGATGAGTTGAAATATATACCCTAAGCTCCCTAAGTCCATAATAGATACCTAAAAAACTGATTGATGTTAGTAATCGCAGTTTGTAAAATTAAGTTAGAAAAATAAAAAGCCATTTGTGATAGACTTTTGAGTATCAACAAACAAAAGTAAAGGAAAATCACAAATGACCTATAATCATCTTACCATAAGCGAACTGTCCTTCATACAAAATTTTTGGAATCAAGGGGTTAAAGCCTATATTGTAGCTAAAACCTTAAAACGTAGTGCTGAAACTATTTATCCAGTATTTCGTTTTTTATATGCTGGGAATTCGATCTCTGAATACTATGAAAACTATCGGGCTAATAAATCTAGATCCGGCCGTAAACCCATCGTATTACCTAATGATGAGCTTGAGTACATCAAGGAAAAAGTTAGTCTAGGTTGGACCCCTGATACGATTATCGGACGTAATGAAAAACATATCAGTTGCTCAATGCGTATGCTTTATCGTATCTTTAAATGCTCTAAAGACCTAGATGTTACCTCGCTACCAATGAAAGGAAAAAGGCATCCAAATGGTTACGTTGAACGCCGTGGAAAAGCTGGACGACTAGGTCGGACTCTTTTAAAGCGACATCAGGACTATCCCAATTACCATAATGAATTTGGACATCTTGAAGCTGATACGATCCAAGGTAAAAACCACCATGGTGCAGTAATGACATTAGTTGAATGGAAGTCTAAGGCTGTCATCATTTTGAATACACGCCATAAGACGGATAAAGCTATCTTTGAGAAACTTGATGCTTTACTTTCTGTTACTCCTAAAGGACTCTTTAAATCGATCACTTTTGATAATGGTAAGGAATTTTCTAAGTGAAAGATATCGCTAATAAGCATGATATCAGTACCTACTTTGCCGATGTAGGTGCACCTAACCAACGAGCGTTAAATGAACAGACAAATGGATTACTTAGGAAAGACGGACTAGGAAAAGATATGGATCTCAGTGATCTCCCCACTGACTATGTCCAACAAGTAGCTAGTTATAGGAACAATATTCCACGTAAAAGTTTAAACTATAGAACCCCACTAGAAGTATTCATAAAGTATATTACGAATGAGCAAGTAGTTTTTTTCTAACTTGATTTGACAATTCAAGTCTATTTAAACTGTATACTTGACGAACCCCAGTGCCCGAAATAGGTGGCTTTTAGGATTTTAAAAGAAATCAGTTCTATAATAAATTAAAAATCGTGTTGGTAGAAAAAATCGTCTACTTCTACCAACACGATTTTACAAAGAGCCAGTACTTAAATCTCTTTTTCTCCTGTAAAACTATTGTATCTTGATACTTTAAGGAGTTTCAATCATTCGATCTGTTAACCGTTATTTTTTGGGGTCTAAACTTAATAACATAGCATTAATGGCGACGATGACTGTTGACACAGACATTAGGATTGCTCCTAATGCAGGGCTTAATGTGATACCAATGGGAGCCAAAATTCCTGCAGCTAGAGGGATAGCTATAAAGTTATAACCAGCTCCCCAAAATAGGTTTTGTTTCATTTTACGAGTTGTTTTGTGTGCTAATTCAATGAATGATTCAATATCTCCTGGATCGGATTGAGTCAATATGACATCAGCTGAATCCAATGCAACTTGAGTTCCAGCACCTATAGCTATACCAACATCTGCTAAGGCAAGAGAAGGAGCATCATTTACACCATCACCTACCATGATAACTTTCTTTCCTTCATCTTTAAGTGTTTTAACTAACTCATATTTGTCTTGTGGAGATTGATTTGATCTATATTCAATCCCTAAATCTACTGCCGCGCCTTGAGCCGCTTTTTCATTATCACCTGTTGCCATAATTGGTTGAATATTGTTCTTTTTAAGAGCTTTAATTAACTCTTTACTCGTTGGTTTTAATTCGTCCCCTAAAGCTACAGCACCAATGGCATCATCGTTTTCTACTAAGATACTAAGAGTTGCTCCTTTTGGAATATCCATATCAAGATTACGTCCATAGGCTTTTTGACTGATTAATTGGTAACGGTGCCCACCTGCTTTACCCTCTACTCCAGCACCGGAAATCACATCAATCGAATCAAAAGATGCTGGACGTATATTTTGCTGCTCGGCGAAACTTATAATTGATTGAGCAATTGGGTGGCTAGATCCTCCTTCAATACCTGCCAATAAGGCAATGATTTCCTCTTTTGTATATTTGTCATTAAGAAGTTTTACATCTAATACTTTAAATTCACCAGTTGTTAAAGTACCCGTTTTATCTAAAATCATCACATCTGCATCTTGAGCTATTTCTAAGGCTTGGCGGTCTTTTACTAGTAAGCCACGGCTAGCTCCTAAGCTTGTGCTACGGGCGGTTACCAATGGAATAGCCAGCCCCAATGCGTGCGGACAAGCAATAACTAATGTAGTAATAGTAAATATAACTGCCGCTGGTACATCTTCTATAACCATCCACACTACAAAAGCAATTAGCGCGACAATAACAGCAATATAGAAGAGCCACCCTGCAACTTTTTGAGCAATATTTTCTGCTCTGGAAGGCTGACTTTGAGCTTGGCTGATTAAAGTCTGTACTTGAGAGATGAAGGATTGATCACCTGTCTCATTCACTTTAATATAAAGAACCCCTTCTCCATTTGTTGAGCCTCCGATTACTTCATCGCCAGGGCCTTTTTTTACTGCTTTTGACTCCCCAGTTAGAAGAGCTTCATTTAAACGTGATTCGCCACGCTCGATAATCCCGTCTGCTGGCACATTTTCTCCGGCTTGAACACGAATTAAATCACCTACCTTTAAGTCAGCAACTGGTCGTGTTTCAATTGAATCGTCTTCTAATACAACGTGAGCATCTTTCGGCACTAACTTAGCCAATTCTGCTTGTGCGTCTCCTGCTTCTCCAATAGCTTTCATCTCAATCCAGTGACCTAATAGCATGATTAATAGTAATGAAGCAAATTCAAAGAAAAAGTCCATCACGTGTTCACCCGTTACGTAGGTAATGATCACAGCATAAATACTGTATAAATATGAAACACTTATACCTAAAGAAACGAGTGCCATCATTCCAGGTTTTTTTTGTTTAAATTCGTCAACTGAACCTTGATAGAATGGACGTCCACCATAAATAATTAATATAGTAGATAAAATAGCTACTACAATATCATAATATGGAAAAGTAAACTGGAATGGTAGTTTAAATCCATGTATAGGGGATAAGAGCATAATAATGATTCCTAGTGGCAATGACTTTAAGAAAAGTTCCTTAAAGCTTCCGTGATGATGGTGGTCATGCCCACTGTGCCCGCTGTGCCCACTGTGCCCACTGTGCCCGCTGTGATCATGCCCAGCATGATGTACTTGATGGTGATTATGGGACGAATATTTGTTGTCATTATTCATTTTAAATTCCTCCTTATGCTTAATGATGATGTAAATGACATTCGCATTGTCCTTCTGGACAATTGCAATCCACTTCTTCTACTGCGAAAGATTTTTTCATCTCTAATATTTTTTCTAGTCGATCTATATCATCGAAGCTTAAAACATGATCTTCAATGATGCTTCCTATTACATTTCCGACTTTCTTATTGCAAATACGGTTAAAAATATCTTCTGCATAATCCCTTACGGCTTCTGTCTCTTCAATATTAGCAGTGTAAATAAACTTTCTACCTTCATGCTCTGTATTTAGTACGCCTTTTCCAACTAATCGACCTAAGATCGTTTTGATAGTGGATTGTGTCCAGTCCATTTTTTCTTGCAATACGGAAATGACTTTTTTACTAGTTACTCGATCATTTGCCCAAACTACACGCATGACTTCCCATTCTGCATCTGTGATATGAGTATTAAATTCTATTGTGCTCATTCTCCTTTCCTTCTAGTTGTCTACAGATGTAAACAAATATGTTCAAAGTAAGTTTACCATTGTAAACGAATTATATCAAGTCTTTTTTTGTTCTTGGTCTTGGCATAATATTTCCTCCTACTGTCAATTTGATATTATGTATCCAGATTATTTGCAAGGAACACAAATGACTCAAAATTTAAACGCTAATTAAATATATATTTTTATATTGAGAGCAAGTTACTAGTTAAGTAGCTCGCTCTTTTTATTTGGTATGAAATTAGGCAGTTGTGGATTTTATCTAATTGGAAAGGAAGAGGTAACATGAGAAGAAAGAAGATTAGCTTTGTTAGACTTAAACAGGAAAAGTTATGTATTAAGGGATTGGAGGAGCTAGAAGCAAAACCAATCTCTTCACCCTATGACATTAAAGATCTAATGATGCCATTCTTTAAAGACTTAGATAGGGAAATGATGTTGGTACTCGGTTTAGACACAAAAAATAAGCCGACTGTCATTAGTGTAATTTCGATAGGGACATTAAATCAGGCGACAGTTTCAACAAGAGAAATTTTTAAGACATTGCTATTAGCAAATTCGATCCGATTTATTATTATCCACAATCATCCCTCAGGAGACACCACTCCGTCTGAAAATGATCTGAAATTTACGCGAAAAATAAAGGAGGTTGGAGAGTTGATGGAAGTGTATCTTCTAGACAGCATCATTTATGGTGATGATCTTAGGAGTTTACGAGCAAATGATTGGAGGGGGATAAGTATTGGTAGGATATGAATTAGCAAAAAGAGAGTTGATTTTAGAACTTGAAACGATAATGCATGTAACTATTGATGAAGAACGAATGGTATACGAAACGCTTATGCTAGAACGATGTGAATTAGATAAAGTAGTTTAGAAGTTAGTCCCCAAAAACGAGCATTATGTGGTTCTGTTGCAAAGTTTTAAATAAAGAATAAAATTCCTTACGGTATCTATGATTTAAGCTGGGATTCCCAATAATACCTTGATTTCAGTACAGACCGAAAACCCGAAGAGAGTGCCTTCTTTTCGGGTTTTCTTATATAATCCTCGAATGGCTTCCATGCCTTTAATCGTGGTAGAGGCAGTGCGTAAACTTCGATAGAATTTATTGCGTCTCTTTACTGGACGATGGTCTTGTTCAATCAAATTATTCAGGTATTTAATGGTACGATGTTCTGTCCCTTGATAAAAGCCGTATTCTTTTAGTTTCTTAAAGGCACTGGCTATAATGCCCTCTAAGTATACAGATGAAATAGAAAATTCATCTTATACTTGGAGGGTATTTTATATGTCTAGGAAATCAAAATACAGTGCAGAACAAAAATTAGCTATACTAAATGAACTAACCCGTTCTAATATTAGTGAGGTGGCTAAAAAGTATGCAGTGGGCAAGAAAACTATTAGAACTTGGGGGTATCTATATGAATATCAGGGCATTGATGGCTTACGATCTACTCACAATAATCATAGATATTCAAAGGAATTTAAATTATCTTTGGTCCAACAGTATCAAAAATCAGACGCGTCGCTTGAAATATTCGCGATCAAGCATGGGCTAAAGTCCAAAACACAACTATCAGATTGGATTATGCAGTATAATGAATCTAACTTAAAGGCCTATACGCCAAGAAAGCGAGATTCAAAAATGAGTGGACGAAAGACTGACTTTGAAGAACGACTTACTATCATTGAAGAGTTGATTAAGCATGATGTGAACTACAATTGGGCAGTTGAAAAATACCATATTAGTTACCAACAAGTTTATGGCTGGTATCAAAAGTATCGCAAAAGCGGTAATGACCCAGAATCACTTCGTGATCGCCGAGGCAAAGCTAAGCCAGAAGAGAAGTGGACGGAAGTTGACCGACTCAAGGCAGAGAATCGCTTATTAAGGGCTCAGCTAGAAAAGCAAGAGATGGAGATTGCATTCGCAAAAAAATTAACAGAAATACGCAATCGGGAGGTGGAAAAGGACTCCGGTACCAAGCCATCAAAGAACTAAATCAAGAAAATGGATGGTCAATTAGCCAGTTGTGTAAAATAGCTGATTCTTCGCGAGATGGTTATTACAAATGGCTCAATCGAAAGCCAAGTCAATATCATAATGAGCAAGCAGAGTTACTTGAAGCGATTGTAGAGTTAGAAGAAGAACATAATTGGACGCTGGGATATTTAGCGATGACTACACAGTTAAGCTTTGAAAACCGTTTAAGCTTTACCGCTGGATTAAAACGAATAACTAACTGCATGCGTAAGCATGGAATTAGAGCAAATATTAGGAAGAAGAAGCGCAATCGAATTCAACGCCATGAAGAATACATCAATGACAACTTATTGCAGGGACAATTCGACCGTGAAACTAAAAATGAAGTGTGGGTTACCGACACAACGGAAGTAGCCTACGGCGAACACACACTTCATAAAGTACGAGTACACGTTATTTTAGATTTATATGGTCGTTACGCTTTAAGCTACAATATTTCAGACACAGAAACTTCATCAGCAGTAATTGAAACCTTTAATCGTGCTTTTACGGTTGAACCTGATGCGCAACCAATGATCCATACTGACCGCGGGTCAGCTTACTGCTCAAGTATGTTCAACGACTACTTAGCCTCTAAAAATTGTATTCATAGTATGTCGCACCCCGGTCATCCTTGGGAAAACTCACCCATAGAGCGTTGGTGGAATGACTTCAAGCTAATCTGGATTAACAAACACCCTCGTCCTAAGACGCTAGCAGAGCTAGAACAACTCGTCAAAGGAGCCATTGAATACTTTAATACCAAACGCGCTTACACAAGCAAAAACGGCTTGACCGCGGAACAATTCCGCAATCAAGCCGCCTAAAATTTTTATCTATTTGATCTGTATACTTGACGGGACATAGTGCCACTTGTAATAGAGGGGGCTTTATCTGTGACTACAACCTTCGGTTCATCAAACTGCTTCACTAACCGCTTAAGAAAAGCATAGGCTGCTTGTGTGTCCCGTTTTTTACGTAACCAAATATCCAAGGTTAAACCATCTGCATCGATGGCTCGATACAAATAATGCCATTTTCCTTTAATTTTGATGTACGTTTCATCCATTTTCCATGGATAATGAAGTGAACCCATAAAGTTGGACACTCTATTTAGACTATATTTCTTAAGGCAAGATGTCGGTATTCTACCGGTGTCTTGCCTTTTAGTTTGACCTTTATCCGTTCGTTATTGTAATAGCTGATCCAGCTGATCATTGCTTTGACCAACTCTTCTTGTGTTGTATATTCTTTATTGTGATATAGCTCTACTTTCATTGTGTGGAAAAAACTTTCCATGGGTGCATTATCTAAGCACGTTGCCCTACGAGACATGCTTTGAAAGATCCTATTTTCTTTTAGCTTCTTTCGCCATTGGACACTCTGATATTGGACACCTTGATCGCTATGGAGAGTCATACGATAGTTTAATTTAGGTCTAAGTTTTATCAATGCATCCAACGGTTTTACCACGAAGTCTGTTGTTGGATGCTTACTGATACTATAGCTTACTATTTCATCTGTACATAGATCTTTGATAGGTGAAAGATAGACACGTTCTTCTTGTGTCTTATTTCCATACCTAAATTCACTTACGTCGGTCACCATTTTTTGAAATGGTAAATGTGTATCAAAACGTCGATGTAATAAGTTCTTAGCTTTCTTACCTTGTGGTCCAAGGGCAGAATTATATTTTCGCCTTTGTTTATTATACATATGCGCTGATAGATCATTTTCTCGCATGATGCGACTAACACGCTTATGATTTACTTTTATGCCTTGAGATCGTAATTTCAGTGTTACTGTACGATAACCAAAACACGGGTGCTTTGATTTGACCTCCTTTATAAGCTTTAATAGCTCCTCATCTTTATTTTTTCGCCTGTTTATTCGTTGGGCTTGATAGTAAAATGTACTACGTTTAAGACTAGTGTAAGGTAGTATTTCATCCAATGTATATTTAAATTTTTGCCTTAGTTCTTGGATGATTTGATATTTTTCTTGCGATGTCCGCGCTTCTGAACCAAGGCATCGAGTTTTTTTAAGTATTCATTTTCAACCCGTAAAGCACGATTCTCAGCTCGTAAACGTTCTAATTCAGATAATTCTGATTTTTCTGCTTGTTTATTATTGTTGGTCGTCATGTGTTTAGCCCGTCCTCTTCTAGTAAATAAGGCATCAACACCTTTAGTATCCAATTTACGTTGCCAAGTCGCGATCGTCCCAGGATTACTTATATCAAACTGAAGTGCCGTTTCCGGATAGGAAGCCTTATGCCTTTTTCTCCAGTTTAAAACGTTGAGCTTAAAATTTCCATCGTAATCGTATTTAGGGTAGCGAACTTTTAACCCATCAATACCATATTTTTGATATCGTTTGACCCACATAAGGATATTTGAGTGATTCTTCACTTTATAAACTTTAGCTACTGTGTTACTTCCATATCCTCTTAGATACATATTTACAGCCCGCAACTTATCCTCAAAAGAAAATTTAGTCATAGTAAAACCCCCTAAGTTAGATTCCTTTGTCCAACTTAGGGGGTTCACTTCATAAAAGGATTTTTTATTTTTCTTTTTCCAAATTTGATAGAGTAGTTTGCCATATTCTTGCACCCAACGATAAATCGTCGTATGAGAAACGTTAATGCTACGATCATATAAGATTTTTTGAACTTCACGATAGCTAAGGTTATAACGAAGATAGTAGCCCACGGCTACAATAATCACATCCTGCTGAATTGCTTTCCTTTAAAATGATTCATCGTCATTCCTCCTGCTATCTTTTTCTATTATTCTACCTTATTTGATAGTAGATTTAAAACTTTGCAACAGAACCAGTTGGTATATACGTATACATTGGGTACTATTATTTTAAAAGACGGGACTTTTGAAAATGATTAAATTTGGGGGCTATCTTAACATAATATGGTAATGATCGCTTCAGACAAACCATCATGATAGAAAAAAGCAGCGTGCTTATTAAAAACGCTGCTTAATTATCTGTTTGTTGGAGATATTTGATATAATTTGTGCCCCATTCTTCGATGCTGTCGAGGACTTTTTTGAAAGCCTCTCCTTGTGGGCTCAAGTAATATTCGACTCGTGGGGGGACCTCTGGATAGACTTGACGTTTTATCAATTTATCTTTTTCTAATTGCCGTAATTGTTTGGTGAGCGTGGTTTCGGCAATATCGGGGAGTAATTTTTTTAGCTGTCCGAAACGTTTAGGTCCATCTTTTAAAAAGAATAAAACTAAAACGGCCCATTTTCCAGAAACAACTCGACTCGTGGTCGTAAAAGGACATATCATAAATAAAGGATCGCGTTCATTAGACATACTAGATAATTTTTTCTCCTTTCTTTTTGTTGTTAATAATGAATACTAGCGAAAAAGTTAGTAGCTTCACTTAAATATAGTACTTTAAATTATTTACTGATTTTATTATATTAAAATAGTAGAACGTTTTCAAAAAAGAAATATTTTGGAGGATAATATATGAGTAATCTAGATGTGTTTAACGCTTACAACGAAGCTTTGATAGCAGGGGATTTTGAAGCAGTTTTTAAAACGATGGCAGATAATATCGTTTGGCATCAACCAGGCAAAAATAAATTATCAGGCAAGATCGTAGGCAAAGAAGTTTTAGGAGCTCATTTAGCAAAATTTGGGGCTTCAACAAATGGTACGTTTAGAGTTTTGACCAACTGGGTCTCTGATAATGATGATTTAGTAGCAGCCAATGTTACTTTTAAAGCTGAACGTGAAAATGGTGATGATCTTGATATGAATGGGATCGACCTTTTCAAGATCAAGGATGGTAAGATCGTTGAAGTTTGGCTATTTTCAAGCGATCAAGCTAAAGAAGATATTTACTGGGATAAATAATAAGACTAAAGAGGCTGTGATATAAGTCTTTAAAATACGGTCGTAAATGGACTTTAAAATTGTTCATTTACGACCGTTTTGTATATTATAGATAAAAAAGCCCCTGTTTTTTGCATAAGCTATGTTATACTAGCGATGAAATACGCAACCGTAGATAATGTCATCAACACAAGGCAACTGAAGAAAAAAAGTGATGAGCGATCATTTTCCAAAAATGTCATACCAAATGTGATGGTAAGCAAAAGTTCTGGATGAAAGTTGAAAGTATGCAATAAAAAATGTAAGATGAGAAAAACGAAAAGCAACACTATTTGAATTTTTTGTAAGACTTTAAATCTCATACACAATTATCCTTTATATCTTTAATTCCTAATACTTCCGAACTTAAATCCATAACGATTTTACCAAATTGTTGGAAATTTTCTTGTGAGCGTCCCCCCTTGATGATTTTCATCAAAACGTTAGCTGCCTTACGAGCACCACCAGTGGCTCTTACAAACTGTTTTACTTTTGCAAGTTTAGCTACACCAAATGCCGTAGAGACTACTACCCAACTAATAGAAGCTATGCATCCAGGAAGATCACGCTTTGTTTTCTCGCCAGAAAATTTTAGATTAACATCATTTTCAAGCATAAACTGTTTAATATCACGTTTATTTCTGCTTTAAAGTAATTCATCTGGAAGTTTCTCGACTGCTGTAAATAATTGAACCATAGAGTCTTCTGATAATTCAGAAAAAGAATTATTTTGAGATGCTTGATCTGCTTCTAATTCACTAGCTTTTACAGTTAGTGCAGGTGTAATTGAAAGTATGGTAAAATATACGATCACAAATTTAAAAAGTTTTTTATACATATATTATTTTCCCCCTCCTATGGTGTCTGCAGATATTTTTCCCCTATGCATAGTATTGTAAATTAATTGCGCTAAGTTTTATATTATGTTTGCATAATTTTTTATTACGCAGTTTGTAAAATTAAGTTAGAAAAATAAAAAGCCATTTGTGATAGACTTTTGAGTACCAACAAACAAAAGTAAAGGAAAATCACAAATGACCTATAATCATCTTACCATAAGCGAACTGTCCTTCATACAAAATTTTTGGAATCAAGGTGTTAAAGCCTATATTGTAGCTAAAACCTTAAAACGTAGTGCTGAAACTATTTATCGAGTATATCGTTTTTTAGATGCTGGGAATTCGATCTCTGAATACTATGAAAACTATCGGGCTAATAAATCTAAATCCGGCCGTAAACTCATCGTATTACCTAATGATGAGCTTGAGTACATCAAGGAAAAAGTTAGTCTAGGTTGGACTCCTGATACGATCATCGGACGTAATGAAAAACATATCAGTTGCTCAATGCGTACGCTTTATCGCATCTTCAAGCGTTCTAACGTTTTAGATGTGACCTCGCTCCCAATGAAAGGAAAAAGACATCCAAATGGTTACGTTGAACGCCGTGGAAAAGCTGGACGACTAGGTCGGGCTCTTTCAGAGCGGCATCAGGACTATCCCAACTACCATAATGAATTTGGACATCTTGAAGCTGATACGATCCAAGGTAAAAAACATCGTGGTGCAGTAATGACATTAGTTGAACGAAAGTCTAAGGCTGTCATCATTTTGAATACACGCCATAAGACGGATAAAGCTATCTTTGAGAAACTTGATGCTTTACTTTCTGTTACTCCTAAAGGACTCTTTAAATCGATCACTTTTGATAATGGTAAGGAATTTTCTAAGTGGAAAGATATCGCTAATAAGCATGATATCAGTACCTACTTTGCCGATGTAGGTGCTCCTAACCAACGTGCACTAAATGAACATACGAATGGATTACTTAGGAAAGACGGACTAGGAAAAGATATGAATCTCAGTGATCTCCCCACTGACTATGTCCAACAAGTAGCTAGCTATAGAAACAATATTCCACGTAAAAGTTTAAACTACAAAACCCCACTAGAAGTATTCATGAAGTACATTACAAATGAGCATGTAGTTTTTTTCTAACTTAATTTGACAATTCAGGTTATCAAAACATAATATAATATTTTAGCATCATTATTGCTATTACTCATGTGACGTATGTAGCGATTTAAAAGGAGCGTGATCTGTGATGAAGAAAGATTTTAGACTCTTTATTACCAGTAATATTATTTCACAATTTGGTGCAGGGCTGATTTTAGTGGCGCTAAATTGGTATATCATTGATATTTATCATTTAAATAGTTTGATAGCGATCGTTGCTAATATAAATGTTATTGCGGGGATACTTATTTCTATAGTTGCTGTGGGAATGCTTAAGTGTATAAACGCTAGATGGTTAGTGATAAGTTCGAATTGTTTTAGAATATTTTTTATTGTACTGGCTTTAGTGCTTTTTAAAATGAATTTAGATAAGAAATCAGCGATTTATTTATTGGCACTAAGTGGGGGAATCGGTTGGAAGCTGTATTTTCCAGCATCAAAAGATATTTTAAATAGTTTTACGACAGAAGATAATGCCTTACAGATCAATTCATTTGCTGAAATTTCAATGCAAGTTGGCTTATTAACTGCTACCTTATTTTCGGGAATATTGTATCGCTATGTGTATTTTTTACTTTGATCATAACCGAGGAAATACTTAAAATAAAAAACGTGACCTAAATAGATCACGATCAAAATTACAATAACAGTACAAATAAAAAGCAAAGTACCCAAGAAGTACCGTATAAAGCATAGTCGAGACGCATTCTTTCCTGATTTAAACTGCGCCAAGAAAGAGCTTGGAAGATCAAGCCGACTAATGCTAAAACAGAAAGTAATAAAAATAATATATTGCTGTTGGTCGCATTTTTGAGCAGTTGTTCAAATAGCAGTAATACTAGCCAAAAAAGATTGAAGATCAAAAGGTAAGTCCGTGTTCTACTGAGCAAAAAAGCCACTTCTTTTCTAAATTTATTCTTGATTTTATTATACAGCAAGCAAGAATATTCGTAGTAAAAAACGCCTCTCAATAAGCTGAAAGGCGTTTGGTCGTTTTATTCAGAAATAACGAGCATTGATTTGATCGTTTGTCGATTTTGCATATCTTTATAGGCTTGATCGATATCATCCAAGCTATAAGTTTGAGTAAAGACCCGACCTGGATCGATGTCACCATCAAGAACGGCCTTTAATAAGAGTTGCTTATCATAAGTCGTCACAGAAGCAGAGCCCCCGCCGATCGTGATATTTTGCGCAAAAGTTGAACCTAAAGGACGATTATTATAATGTGGTACACCAACATAGCCGATCCGGCCTCCGTTGTGTAAAACACCTAAAGCTTGATCGATCGAAGCTTCAGTCCCCACACATTCAAGAGCAGCATCAGCGCCACCACCTAAGATCTCACGGACTTTGGCGATCCCTTCCGGCCCACGTTCAGCAACAACAGCAGTTGCACCAGAAGCTAAGGCCATTTCTTGGCGGTCTTTATGGCGACTCATGAGAATGATCTGGGAAGCCCCCCGCATTTTAGCTGCGATCACAGCACATTGCCCGACCGCGCCATCACCAATGACAACGACTTTATCGCCAGGTTTGACATCGGCAACGCGTGCAGCATGGTAACCTGTTGGCATCACATCAGCTAGAGTTAAAAGTGATTTGAGCATGCCTTCTGTATAATCCGCTGGTTTGCCAGGGATCTTGACTAAAGCCCAGTTACCATAGTGGAAACGAACGTATTCAGCTTGAAAACCACTTGACCAGTTGCTATAGCCAGGATGGTTATCACAAGTACCATCAAAACCAGCTAAACAAGCGTCACAGTGACCACACCCATGGGTAAATGGTACGATCACAAAATCACCAGGTTTGACCGTGGTGATCGCAGAACCGATCTCTTCAACGATCCCTAAAGCTTCGTGCCCACTATTTTCTGAGTGGGCTGCTTTATCGTCGCCGTGAGCATATGACCAAAGATCTGAGCCACAGACACAAGCACGTACGACTTTGATGATCACATCATCATCCCGCTCAAGTGTTGGTTTTTTGACCTCTTCGATGATCATTTGACCTGCTTTTTCAAAGATTGCGCTTTTCATGAAATTTGCCCCTTTCATCTTAACTATCACTAACATTATAAAAGGTTGCTTGCAAGATATCCAATACTTAGTTTCGATAATTAGTTATGCAAAGAGTGAATAGTTCGTTGTTGTCCCCATTTGAAAAATTTTGTCCAGAAAAATAAGAAAAGTAGATAGGGGATAAGAGAATACTCGGTGAGATAGAGGATCAATTCTTGTTCATCAAGCGTGATAAAACTTTCAACATGTAAGCCTAATACCGTTGTGATCTTGCCATTTCCCTTGATCAATATCATTTCAATGATAAAATCTAAGATAGAAAGATAGCTAAACATTTCTGTTCCACGGATGATATAATTTTTAAAATTCGCAGCCATTGTCTTACGCTCCTTTCTAAGTTGAGCATACCATGTAAACGCTAACTATGGTAGGGGGAGAGCTTTAATTCGGTGATAAATTCACTGTTACCAGTGACTGAATAAGTTGTTGGCACCGAGGTCTCATAAACATCGATCTGATCAGTTAGTGTTTTAAATTCTTTTCGGTAGTTTCCCAAAAGCTACTGTATTACTTCCATAGCCTCTTAGATACATATTTACAGCCCGCAACTGATCCTCAAAAGAAAATTTAGTCATAGTAACCCCCTAAGTCAGATTCCTTTGTCCAACTTAGGGGGGCACTTCACTTAATTCTAAGTCCTTTTTTATTTAATTATTTATCAAAAGTTAAAAATGGTATAGACTTGAAAATGCTTTTATATCAATGCTATAATAGATAAAAAATAATTGGTATATAATTTAGGGGGGTGAAATGAAAAAATCACTTATAACCTTAGCAACTACAGGTGCATTCAGTAGCGCATCTGCAAACACAAACGCTCAAGCACCCATGAGTGGTGGTGGGAAACTAACCGAAAAATATTATGGAAACGGACTATATTGCAATCAATTTACTTGCCGCTCTGACTCAAGACAACTTTGGAACTCAGTTTTCGAAATCTCACGTAACGGTTGGATAAACAGTCTACCAAAACTCGGAACAGGTGGGGGTGGTCGTTAATGACAAAAAAAGAAGAAGCTATAAAACAAGTAAATGATCTTCTCCAACAGTTATACGAATCTTTAGATAATACTAAAGCTAAAGAAGCTGTACAACTAACTTATAACCAGATAAACAAACCATATAAACCATCACAAAAATATAAAGAAATACCAGAAGCAATAGATCTTCTAAAAAAAGATTTCTCTAAACTATCATTGAGTAAGGAAAATAGACTTACACGAAGCCAAGAAGAGATCATGTATAAATTAACAAAACTAACTAGACAAATTTTTCAAAAAGGATTTGACGGAATAATGTATGCCAATATTTGGTTCTCATAAAAAATATAATACGCAAGTGGGTTTTACCCACACCCACAAGCTAAAACCAGCTTGACCGCTCCCTCACTCGCCGTTTAGGCGTCGGAAAGTTATTGCATGTCTTCCCTTGGGTCTCAGTGTCTTTAGTGCAGTAAAGGCAAGGGTTGCCCTACGGCGTCTCGCTACCGCTTGCCCCTTGCCTTTACAGTTACTTTCTCCTCCCATTAAATATCCTAAAATATATAGACCGTAAGCCAAATACCATGTTACAATGAAAACGGATACAGCGACACTTGGCATAAATTTAGAAAGGAATATTTACCATGAAAAAATTTGCCAAATTGCCGTTAATATTAGCGTTAGCCTACTTCATAATATCAATTCCACTAAGCAATGATACTGTATACGCCGATGAACCACTTCATGAAAACAATACAACTACCCTTGTGGCAACCACCGACTCTCAAGAAGAATTGATCGGCACTGATTTTATAACCATAACCCCAAGTCCTTTTAGATCGATCTCACAAAACTATACCGACACACAAATTTTATCTAAAAATACTGTTAGAGAAATATTTCATAATTTGAATAATCTAGATAAGGCAGTACCACTATTATCAACATTCATCGGATTTAGACATCCCATAACAGGAGCAATTCTCGGATTAAGTGGTTTTCAAAACCCAAACTTCCGAAATGCTATAACTAAAGCGTATTACCAAGGCAAAAGAGTTAAGATAGTTATGAAATCTGCAGCAGCAATGTCATTAAGACAAATCGATTACTATGTTATCAACTAGAGAGCAGGAATTTAAAATGAGATTTTGGATAAAAACACTTTTTGGTATAGCTACTGTTATAACTATAGCGCTAGTATATTATCTTAAAACTAAAGAAAGCTTTATAATATACTTCGCAATAATATGCATAATCATAGAAACCCCAATATTTTATCTGCTAGACAAAAAAAATAAATAATCAAATACAATTCAGCGTTTGTTTTTTAAACGCTGTTTTTTGTATTGATCTAAAACACTCTCTCTCTCGACTCATATTTCTCACTATCGACATAACTTTCCAAAGATTTCAGTTCAGTTTCCAAACGATCAATTTTCACTCTCCTAGCTAGCATACGCTCCATGTAGCTATCGAATAGCGCCAACTTTTCTTTTTCCAGCTCGCTCTCGTCCGTTTTTGATTGCGCATGTTTTTCCGCGTACTCAAATATCAAATTTCGATCGAATACTTTTTACCTTTTTCGATTTTCGTTTCGGACATCATTTCGATATAGTCCATCAAAATTTTTTCAGTTACCGTACTCCGATTGCTTCTCGGTAGTAATTCTTTCTTGTCGAATTCCGCAACCAACCTTTTCAAATTTTCGACATCTTTTTCACACAAATAAACCGTTATCTGAGCCATGCTCCCAACCTCCATAACGTTCTAATTCAGATAATTCTGATTTTTCTGCTTGTTTATTATTGTTGGTCGTCACGTGTTTAGCCCGTCCTCTTCTAGTAAATAAGGTATCAACACCTTCAGTATCCAAATTACGTTGCCAAGTCGCGATCGTTCCAGGATCACTTATATCAAACTGAAGTGCTGTTTCCAGATAGGAAGCCTTATGCCCCCGGTTTAAAACGTTGAGCTTAAAATTTCCATCGTAATCGTATTTAGGGTGGCGAACTTTTAACCCATCAATACTATATTTTGATATCGTTTGACCCATATAAGAATATTTGAGTGATTCTTCACTTTGTAAACTTTAGCTACTGTGTTACTTCCATAGCCTCTTAGATACATATTTACAGCCACCAACTTATCCTCAAAAGAAAATTTAGTCATAGTAAAACCCCCTAAGTTAGATTCTTTTGTCCAATTTAGGGGGTTCACTTCAATATGAAGTTAGTATTTTTAGAATTAGAACTTCATATGGCTTCTTTATTTCAATGTTTATAGCGTAATTTTTTTACTCGAACAAATTCATTGTATGCAGTATCAGCTAAGGTAGTAGCTCCGATATTTTTTAAAAAACTTAGATATTCTTGTGCTTGCGTAAAATTATTATCACACAATGAAAGATATAATTTAGTGAGCAATAGCAGATCATATCTAAATAGCGCCTGATAGAGTGGTAGTGTTTGAGAAAAGAAAATTTTAGCCTCCATAAAGTTATTATCAGCCATCAACATTTTAGCGCAGTTGCTTAAAAGAGAAGCTTGTAGATATTTTAAATGAGGATATTTTTTAATAACAATGTTGAGAGCATACTTAGAGATGTTGATGGCAGTAGCTGTTGGAAATGTTTGAAGAATACTATTAATTAAAAAAAGATCTAATTTGTTCCAGGTATTGAATTTTTCTAAATCAGACCAAACCAATGCTGCATTTTCTGTAGATACAGAAATGTTATGGTTGTATTCAAGTAGCGACAATAGTGTTAAACGAATATGGAAAATATCAGTATCATTATGAAATTCAAGATAGTTTTGACATTTTTTTTGCAATTCATCAAGATTTTTTGTGTGATATTGAACCGATTCGATGAACTCATTAATAAGTAATTGTTTTTTATCCCACTTATACCCTGAGGCAATATAATCAAATTCCATTGGAGTTAATCCGAGGTTATTAATTAATTTAACTGCGGTGTCGTAAGCCGGGATTTGCTTTCCATTTTCGATTTTTGAAATTGAGGTACGCGATAAAAAATCTTGTGACAAGTCTGTTTGTTTCAAGTTACGTGAAATTCTGATCTGTTTTAGAACTTTACCAAATTCCATAAAAATCTCCCCCAATCAAAAAAGTGTGAGTTTAGTTTATGTATAGAGAAAATATGAAACACGAGTGCTAGAATACGTTAAACGAGATTGAGTTGTGTTGGTTACTGATGATTATAGTGCAATTTTTTTGAAAGTAAACAGTTTATTTTGAGAATGGAGAATTATGATGTTTGAAATTATTAATGACGAAAAGTTATATTTTGAAAAATTTAAAGATTTTTCAATTGATCAAGAAAAAATTCCTTTATTTATTGATCCAAAACGGGAAGATTTATTAAAAATTAGTCGGAATTTAAGTATGAATGATTACATGTTTAAACAAATTGTTAAGTGTGATTTAGGTATGATTTTATCAAGAGAGGTGATGTCATATACTATGAATGCTGATTTTTGTAGAAAGTGGATAGATACGCTTGAAGAGATGAAACAAGCTTCTACGCTACTTATTATCGGTTTATATAAAGACTTTACTCAAAAAAAAGTATTGGAAATTTTAGAGCACTGTAGAGCACAAGGAATCGCGGTGTATCTGTTATTAGGGAGAGATTTGTCATCTTTGAGTTGGATGGTAAGTAAGCAATTTTTAAGAAGTAATGCTAAAAAGTGCGGAGTATTTTCATACAAAAAATTACCACAATTTAAACAAAGAACAGTTGCTTGGAATCTTTTTGGGAGTCAAGAACTCAGTGTAGAAAACATAAAGGAGATTTTAGAAAGAAATAAATGGAACGTACTTGTATTTCACGGACATGGCAAAGAAGATCATCTTAATTTAAATGATTTTACACTTCATGGGTTTAATAGATGTATTAAGTGGGATGGAAAATTTGCACCGTCTTGGGGGCATCCGGGACAAAAATTCTTTAAAGATGAAAAAAAGGCGATCATGTTAAGTTCAATAAAAGCAGAAAAGGTATTTCTATTATCCTGTAGCAATTTTCCATTTAGTGATGCCAGATTATACGGTGCTAGGTACAATTTGGTTTTAAATGCTATTGATGGCGTTGTTCGAAATATTGTAGCATCTTTAGCAGTTCAATCAGCTGATTTGCCGGAATTGAGTTTAATATTGCAAGAATCTGATATGAATAATATTAGTGATCAGCTTCAAGAGAGTTTGAGTGATATTCAGCCGTTTGTTTCACTTGTAACTATTGGTCTTCCTGACGAAATTCCTGCTAAAAAAATGAGCTCTCCAGTAGCTAGAGAAACAGTTTTGACAAAATTGATCTTATCCAGACTATCGATTTTCTCTAGTTCAACAATGTTGGATAGTACACACCCAATTAAAAAGTGGGCTAGAAAAATTTTAACAGAAACAATGCAATATACCAGGAGAGGAACAATTGGCACAGAGAGTGAAGATACAGAAAAATTTGAGAAGGAACTTCGTAATCGTGTAAACCCATTTTCAAAAGAGATGGGGATGTTATTTCAAAAAAACTCAAGTGACCAACTTGCTGACTTTGATAGTTTCAATATATATCGCTCAGTAATGAATAAAAGTAGTATATCTGATGTTACTTGCGATTGTGGAAGGATAGCAAAAAATTGTGATTATCTGCCAGAAACATCTAATGTATTTAAATTAAATGCGACTTATTGCTATTTATGTGGTGATAAATTAGTTTCTATGATAGGAATGCCTCAAATAAAATTTAGCTGTGATGAGTACAATGAAAAAGGATTACAGATAAATTATAAAATTGAGATAACACCACAATATAAAGGAGATGTGTTTATATTAGTTCAAGTACCTAGTTACATTGAAAAATATGTAGAAAAAACACAATTAAAGAAAATTCGCTTTAACACTCTGAGAACGGTAGTAATAGATGGAAAAATCAAGATAGATAAAGATATTCCACTGCAAAGTTATTATCTAAAGTTGATCGTGATTCAAAATGCAGGTTTGGCCATTAGTCGTTGCTTTTTTAATTTAGTTGAGAATTAGTATTGAATAAACTGATACGAGAGGGAGAAGATTTATATGAAAGAAGTACTTGCTGTAACAACGAACTTTGGGTTTGGACCAGTATCAAAATTGTGTGCGATCTTAAAAGGTATTTTGAAAAAATATGGAGGATATAACAGAAAGATCAATGGAATTTTTAACAGGTGATCCTAATATTGAGCTGTGGGAAAATCTGGTCGCAGGACCAACATTAACAGTCACACACTTAGTTATTGCTAAGGATAAGGCAGTACCGCAACATTTTGTTGATTATGATGTAATAGTAGTATCGATCAAGGGCAAGGTAGAATTTTATACTGAAACTGGGGATTTTGAGATCATCTATCCAGGCAAGCTCGTTAAAATGAAACCCAATGAAAAGCATGCCTTAAAAGCGCAAACTGATGCTGAATTGATGGTCATCAAGATGAAACTGAATAAGTAAGTTAGAGTATTTACTGATGTTAACATAGCTAAAACGTGTTCGATGATGCAACGCTTAGTGAATAACGAGGCACCACCAATTTACGGTGGGGTCCTCGTTATTTATATGGCGCTGATTACATCGTCGAACACGTTTTTTGCGTTGCAAGTTGGCACAACTGAGTGTGACACGAGTGCATTTGGATTTTGTTGTAAGCGCATACTTTGGAATTTAAGATTAAATTGTAAACATAAACAGGAGGTATTACGACATGGATGACGCAAAGAACAAAACATCACTTAAAGCTCGGATCCAAAAATTAGGAACTGCACTTTCAGGAATGGTGATGCCAAATATTGCTGCCATTATTGCATGGGGACTTATCACAGCGATCTTTATGGCTGAGGGCTGGTTCCCTAATAAACAGATCGCTGAACTTATCGGCCCAATGTTGAATTATTTATTGCCTCTCTTGATCGGTTATGTCGGGGGAAGAATGGTCTATGAAGAGCGAGGAGCGGTCGTTGGGGCGATCGCGACGATCGGGGTCGTTGTTGGCTCACAAGTTCCGATGTTTCTTGGAGCGATGATCATGGGACCGCTTGGTGGATGGTGTATCAAGAAATTAGACAGTATCTTCCAAGATAAAGTGCGTTCGGGGTTAGAAATGATCTATAACAACTTTACCAGTGGGATCATGGGGATGCTCTTAGCGATCGTTGGGGTCTATGTAGTCAATCCGGTCGTTAATACCGGTAGTATGCTGATGGGTGAAGGTGTTGACTGGATCATTTCAGTTCACTTACTGCCCTTAGCTAATATCTTTATCGAACCAGCTAAAGTTTTATTCCTAAATAATGCGATCGGTAACGGGATCTTAGTTCCATTAGGGATCCAACAAGCCGCAAGTGCTGGTAAATCTGTCTTATTCTTACTTGAATCTAACCCAGGCCCGGGTCTAGGTGTTTTGTTAGCCTTTACGTTCTTTGGTAAGGGTAATGCTAAAGGTTCGGCTCCAGGAGCTGCTTTCATCCAGTTCATCGGTGGGATCCATGAAGTTTATTTCCCATATATCTTGATGAAACCAGCGATGTTTTTAGCCGTGATCGCCGGTGGGGTGACAGGGACATTTACTTTCCAAATGTTTGGTGCTGGTCTTAAAGCCGCTGCTTCCCCAGGGTCGATCATTGCGATCCTAGCAATGACGCCAAAAGGTAGCTATCTTGGCGTACTAGCCGGTGTAGCTACCGGGGCTGTGGTGTCCTTTATCATCGCAGCGATCATTTTGAAACATGACCGCTCTACTGCTGATGAATTTGAAGCTAAGCAACAAGAGATGGCACAAATGAAAGCGGAGTCAAAAGGAAAAGAAACACCAACTAACTTGGCACCAGCTGATTTTTCTGGGATCAAAAAGATCATTTTTGCTTGTGATGCTGGGATGGGCTCTTCGGCGATGGGAGCTTCTTTACTGCGAGATAAGATCAAAAAAGCAGGTATTACAGATGTTTCGGTCACAAATACGGCTGTCAGTCGCTTACAAGATGAACCTGATCTATTAGTCGTAACTCAAGTGGAATTAGCTGAACGCGCAGCCCAAAAAACCCCAAGTGCTGTACATGTTCAAGTTGGTAATTTCTTAAACAGTCCGCGGTATGACGAGATCATCGCGCGCTTAAAAACTGAGACCTTGATCAATGAAGAGACTGGCGCTGAGCCTAAAGCTACTACTGGTTCAGAACTTGAACTTTCTAATATCAAAGAGATCAACTTCATTCGACATGATCAAAATATCGGAACCTCAACGATGGCAGTTAGTCTTTTCAAAGATAGCTTGCATAAAGCGGGTAAAAAAGTACCAGTCAAAGCAGTTCGCTTAGACGAGTTGGTAGATAGCTCAGATCATTTAGTGATCGTCACTAAGGAAGCTAAAAAGAACTTAGATATCCGTTATACCAAGGTTCAAGTGCTCGTAGTTTCTGATCTGTTGACTGACGAAAAATTAGCTCAGATCATTGCTGGTTTAGCTTAGGAGGTTTTAGAGATGGAATTAAAAGAAAATATGATCTTGTTAGATCAAGCACCAGCGACCAAAAAAGAAGCGATCCGCTTAGCCGGTGAATTATTGGTCAAAGAAGGCTGTGTTGATGAGCGTTATATCGATTCGATGATCAAACGAAACGAAGATGTTTCAACATATATGGGCAATTTTATCGCGATTCCCCATGGTACGGATGAAGGGAAACGTTTCATCAAAAAGACCGGGATCTCGGTGGTCCAAGTACCTTTAGGGGTAGATTTTAGCAATGATGAACAAGTGGAAAATCTAGTAACAGTAGTCTTTGGGATCGCGGGGGCAAATAATGAGCACTTAGAGCTGTTATCACAGATCGCCTTGTATTGTAGCGATGTTTCTAACGTAGCAAAATTGGCGGATGCCACAACTAAAGCAGAGATCATTAATTTATTGAAAGAGGTTGGATAATAATGAAAGCATTACATTTTGGCGCAGGAAATATTGGACGGGGTTTCATTGGTGAAGTATTAGCGAAAAATGGTTTTGAGATCACATTTGTTGATGTAAATGAAAAAGTGATCACAGCTTTGAATGAAAAACATGAATACCTTATCCAACTAGCAGAACCAACTAAAAAACAAATTAAAGTTACTGGGGTCGCTGGGATAAATAATGCAAAAGAGCCTGCCAAAGTAGCCCAAGCTTTTGCTAAAGCAGATATCGTGACCACAGCGATCGGACCCAAGATTTTACCTTTGATCGCTCCATTGATCGCAGCTGGGATCAAACTCAGAAGAAAAAATGATAATTATCAAAAGATCGATGTAATCGCTTGTGAAAATATGATCGGTGGTTCGCAATTCTTAAAAACCGAGGTCTATAAGCACTTAGACGCAGCAACTAAAGCTTTTGCGGATGAATATATCGGTTTTCCAAATGCAGCGGTCGATCGGATCGTCCCGCAACAAAGCCATGCCGATCCGTTATTTGTGGTCGTTGAACCCTTTAAAGAATGGGTCATTGATGAAAGTCAACTAAAAGATCCGGCTTTAAAATTAAAAGACGTCCACTATGCCAAGCAGCTTGAACCTTATATCGAACGCAAATTGTTCTCGGTCAACACGGGACACGCAACGGTAGCGTACACGGGGCAAGTTTACGGATATGACACGATCGGTGAGGCGATAAAAGATAAAAGGGTCTTAGACCAAGTTAAAGCTGTACTAGCCGAGACGCGGGAATTATTGTTAGCCAAATGGGGTTTTGAGCGCGCTGAACTGGAAGCTTATCAACAAAAGATCATCGAACGTTTCGAAAATCCGGAGCTTTCAGATGAGATCACGCGTGTCGGACGAACACCGATCCGCAAGTTGGGTTATGACGAACGCTTCATTCGTCCGATCAGAGAAGCTAAGTTGCACGGTTTGAGCTATCAAGCACTTTTAAAGACAGCCAGTGATATTTATCGCTTCAATGATCCGGCTGATCCAGAAAGCCAACAGCTAAAAGAAATGTTGACGACGTTACCTTTGATCGAGGTGATCTACCAAACAACTGGGTTAGATAAACAAAAAGATGCTACACTGCTGGCAGAATTAAAAGCGCAGTGTGAACGATAACTTTGCTGACTACTACCCTTAGTTTGGGGTGGTAGTTTTGTGTTATTACCTAATATTTTAAACATAAAAAATTAAAGGTTATACTGGAGGAAGGACGATGAGAAAGCAAGGTGATGAGACGTGGTAAGATTGACCAAGCGCCAGGAAGTGATCTTGGGCGAGTTGGTGAAAAATGCTCCCGAGGGGATCGCACTTTCACAGTTGAGTAAGATCACCAAAGTCAGTCGACGTACGCTATATCGGGAATTTAATGAATTGAGTTTGTATTTGCAACATCTCGGGCTAAATTTACAAAATGAACAAGGACGTTATGTTTTGGTGGGCAAAAATGTAGCTTTGAAGCAATTACAAGTGATATTAGGGATGCAGACCGAACTAGTTGAACCACTTAAGCCAAAGAGTCGCCAAAATGCTTTGGCAGCCTTGCTGTTATTAGCTGACCAACCGCAAAAGATCATCAGTTTAGCGTTAGAATTGGACGTTAGTGAAGGGACGATCCAACGTGATCTAAGTGGATTAGAGGAAGCATTTGCTAGTTTTGCGATCAAGTTGCAACGCCAAAAAGGTGTAGGTGTTTGGCTAGAAACGACTGAACTCAAACGGCGTCAGTTTTTAAGTGAGATCATGTTGAATGAACTCAATGATTATCAATTTTTTGCTTATCTAGATGATAAAACAACGATCGTACCCGACTTTTTCTTACGCTTATTGCCTAAAAAGCTATTACAACAATGTTATCAAGGCTTGGAACAAAAGATTTTACCAAAATTAAAGGTCACTTCGGATCATCAAGTATTGCAATTAGTTATCCTCTTTGCGATCTGTTTGGTGCGAAGTAAAAAGCATCCCGTAAAAGTAGAGCTAAAAGACCAACTCTTGCGCTATCAAGCCTTAGTCTATGCTTTTTTGAGTGCCGTAGATGAAGAGCTTGAACAAAATGAGCTCACTTATTTAGCATATCAACTGAAAAAAGGTGATCAAAATGCCAAGAGTTTTACCTATACTGATGAGTATGAATTAGCAGTCTCTCTCAAAGTTAAGGCATTGATCGCACTAGTCTCGCAGGACATGAAATTTGATTTTTCACGTGATCTAGTCTTTTTTAAAAAACTCAGTCGCCACGTGATAACGCTCTTAAAACAGCCGCACCAAGGTCTGCCAAATGTTCGGATCGAGACTTTAGCGCGGATAAAAAATGATCATCCAGAATTATTTGCTTGTGTCAAACGAGCTTGGAAGGAGATCTTTTTTGAACAAACGATCAGTGAGACTGAATTACAACTGATCTTATTATATTTTGCTAGTCAATATGTAGAAACCAAGCGCTCAGATAAGTTAGCAGTGTTGATCGTTTGTGAAAACGGGATCGGGACGTCTTCTATTTTGAAGCAACGTTTGAAAAAAGAGCTCCCGCAAGTCAAGCATTTCAAACTTGCGCGGATCCAAGA
This sequence comes from Ligilactobacillus murinus, assembly GCF_003288115.1. NCBI lineage: Bacteria > Bacillati > Bacillota > Bacilli > Lactobacillales > Lactobacillaceae > Ligilactobacillus > Ligilactobacillus murinus. The sequence continues at coordinate 2,235,183 of NZ_CP023565.1, forward strand.
ACTAAATGAGCTTGAGCTAGGAGAATATGATATTGTATTGTCGACGCTACGCTTACCGGGATTTCCGCGTGAATATCAAATCGTTAGTCCATTATTGACCAAAGAAGAACTTATGCGATTAAAGACCTATATCAAAGATTACCAGCGTAAATATTTTGCTAAAGTAGCGACTAGAAAAAACAAGCAGTTCAACGGTAAATTGCCGCAAACTTTGAGCTTTATCGCAGCGACAGCCTTTTTTTGCACTGAATTAGTCAATGAGTTACAGGTCAAAAAAGTCGATAATACTGGATTTGATCTGCGACAGACCATTGAAAAGCTCGTAGGTGAGATCGGCAACAATATTATTTTGAATGAAGCTGAGGCGGTAACTGCTTTAGAGAAAAGACAACGCTTAGCTCCGATCGGTCTGCCGGATAGTTCGTTAGCTTTGTTGCATACGACTAGTTGTGCGATCAAACGTTGTCATTTTGCGATTTTCGAGCTGACTGAACCGATCACGATGCAAGCGATGGATCAACGCCCGATCGTCGTCAAGCGCATGTTAGTTTTATTAGCACCAGAAAATATGTCCCAGATCGAACAAGATGCTTTAGGAACGATCAGCAGTATGATCATCCTAAATGATGATACCTTGGCTTTATTTGAACAAGGAGATCAAAAAGCACTTCAAAGTGAGCTGGCTAAACGTTTCTTAAAAGAAATCAAAGCTGGTATACCAATTTAAATATATATTAGTTGACAGAAGAATTTCATTGCGCTATATTTAGTCTTGTTACTTGATGTAACTAACTTCTATGAGATTTGAAAATAATAATTAAGGTATATACCAATTTAAAAATGCGAGGTATTGAATTATGTGTGGTATCGTTGGCGTAACTGGCAATGAAAATGCAACAGATATTTTATTAGATGGATTACAACAATTAGAATACCGTGGCTATGACTCAGCTGGTATCTATGTAAATGACCAACAAGGTGATGGCTTTTTAGTTAAGGAAAAAGGTCGGATCGCGGATCTACGTGCTTTAGTTGGTCCAGAAGTCAAAGGCTCGACTGGGATCGGCCATACACGTTGGGCAACACACGGAGTTCCAAGTGTTAAAAATGCGCACCCCCATGTTTCAGCCGATGGACGTTTCTTCTTAGTTCATAACGGTGTGATCGGTAACTTTAGCCAATTGCGCGATGAATACTTAGGAGATGTTGAATTAAAGAGTGATACAGATACAGAGATCATCGTGCAATTGATCGGTAAATTTGCCGCTGAAGGGATGGATACTTTAGCTGCTTTCCGTAAGGTTTTAGGCTTAGTTGATGAAAGTTCATCTTACGCATTCTTATTGATGGACAAAGAACAACCAAGCAAGTTATTTGTAGCTAAAAACAAGAGTCCATTGTTACTTGGGGTGGGAGATGGCTTCAACGTTGTTTGTTCTGATGCTACAGCGATGCTTGAACAAACTCATGATTTCATCGAATTGATGGATGGTGAAGTCGTAGTAGTCGAACCAGACAAGATCTTGATCATGGATCCAGCTGGCAATGCCGTAGAGCGTGAACCATTCCATATCGATATGGATCCACAAGCTGCTAAAAAAGGCGCTTATCCATATTACATGTTAAAAGAGATCGATGAACAACCAGGTGTGATGCGCACTTTGATCCAAGAATACGTTAACGAAGACGGCTCAGTTAAGATCGATCAAGAACTGTTGGATGCTCTATCCAAGGCAGATCGTTTATACATCGTAGCTGCTGGGACAAGTTATCATGCTGGTTTAGTGGGGAAAGAGTTATTTGAAAAATTAGCTCATATTCCAACTGAAGTTCATGTGGCTTCTGAATTTGCTTATAACCCACCATTGTTGTCTGAAAAGCCATTCTTTATCTTCTTGACTCAAAGTGGGGAAACAGCTGATAGTCGCCAAGTGTTGACACAAGTTAATGAATGGGGTTATCCAAGTTTGACGATCACCAATGTGGCTAACTCAACGCTTTCACGTGAAGCAACTTATACTTTGTTGTTACACGCTGGCCCTGAGATCGCGGTTGCTTCAACTAAAGCTTACACCGCCCAGATCGCTTTAGAAGCTATTTTAGTCAAAGCTTATGGTGAAGCCAAAAACATCAAGGCGGCTAAGGACTTTGATGTTGCAGGTGAATTGACAAAAGTTGCTAACGGGATGCAAGAATTAGTTGATGAAAAAGGTGACATTGAAAAGATCGCCCAAGATATGTTTGCGACAACACGCAACGCCTTTTATATCGGTCGTGGTGTGGACTATGCATTAGCCCAAGAAGCTGCTTTGAAGCTAAAAGAAGTTTCTTATGTTCAAACTGAAGGATTTGCTTCAGGTGAATTAAAGCACGGCACGATCGCCTTGATCGAAGAAGGTACACCAGTCGTAGCGATCATCACTGATCCTAAGACTGCTGCTCATACACGAAGCAATGCACAAGAAGTTATCGCGCGTGGTGCAAATGTCTTATTCATCTCCAGCCGTGATGTAGCTGCTGAAGGTGATCAGATCATCTTACCAGAAGTTGATCCATTGTTATCACCACTTGTTTCAGTCGTACCAACACAATTGTTGGCTTACTATGTAAGTTTACAACGTGGTTATGACGTGGATAAGCCACGTAACTTGGCTAAGAGTGTAACTGTTGAATAAAATTATCTATGTAAAAGTCTGTTTCCTAAAATGGAAGCAGGCTTTTTTAATGGCTTAGGGTCAACGTTTTAGGCGTTTATCCTAAGCTTTTTTGTGTTTATGATGTTTACTTATTTTAATTTAGTTTAAAGAAAATGAATTTTATGATAAGATGTTTATTTAGCGAAGTATTATTTTTTGTAAATGAACGAATATAGGATAGATAAAAGCAGTATTGGCAATTTTTGGGGAACACTTAGATAATTAGTTAAAAAATCAGAACAATATTAAGATGTGGATCGAATAAAATATCATTAATAAAGAGGGTAACAGTGAAAAACAACAATAATATTTTTATAGGGATCATAGTCGTGATCATCTTTATCATTTTATTGATGGTGGGACTTTCAGAATTGAGCTCACTGGCAGAGACAAATAGTAGATCACAACAACAAATAGAGCATAGATCTAGAAAAAATTTTCAAAGTAAAATAAGCATTAGCGACGGTGTGAATAAGTTTTTAGTGATCTTTTAGCCTAGGTATCTGACCACTGATTTGAAATATTTATATAAAAATATGATAATAAATATATATTGTTAAAGGGTGGTAATAAGATGGCAAAAACAGTTTATTTTGCAGCTGGGTGGTTCACCCCAAAGCAAAATGCAGCCTATGAACAAGTAATGGCAGCGATCAAGAAAAACAAGACGATAAATGATGCAGACAGTTATGTTCCTTTGGCGCATCAATATAAGGGATTGCGCGTGGATGAACACCCTGAATTACTAGAAGATAAAGAATGGCAAATGGCAACGTTCAACGGGGACTGTGTCGGGATCAAGAGTTCAGACATCTTCTTATGTACTTATCTACCAGATGAAGAAGATATCGGTTGCGGGGTCGAGTTAGGCTTAGCCAAGGGTTTAGGCAAATATATCGTATTGGTGATCCCAGATGAAGATTACGGTAAGCCAATAAACTTGATGAGTTTTGGCGTTGCTGATACAGTCATCAAAGTCTCCGAACTAGCGGATTTTGATTTCAATAAACCATACTACAACTTCTATGAAGGGGCAGTATATTAATATAACTATGTAGATCATGTCTATACCATTTTGTAAGTATAAATCAAATGGTATAGGCATGTTTTTTAGTTTTATACAAGAACTTATGGAACAAATAATGTGTTAAAAATATCTAATTCAGTAAATTTAACCGCTTACTACATAATGAGGTACAAAATACAGCAATATAGAAATCTCAGTTTAATTATTGAATATACTGAGCATAGCAACACTATAGATGTTGGATTTTATATTTGGAGGTGTTTACAATGATTAAATTTTTTACTAAGAAGAAAGTGAAAAAAACTGGATGTATCTCTGTTGGTTATATCGTTTGTGGATCCGTTGGCCATTATATCAAAGAAGTTAAGAGTGATGTATAAGAGATCGTAATTAACACCAAGTAAAATTGTTTGCTTGGTGTTAATTAGTAGGAGCTGAGAAGTGATAAGAAGACACAGTGATAAACTTTTCTATCCTGTTATGCTGTCAGTCTTATCGGGAAGTATATTAGTGCTCATCATGTTAGTTGTAAGTATATTTCCCTTTGAAAATATATTAGTGAGATTAACTCTCCCTGTGTTGTTAGCATTAACAGGATTTCCATATTTAATTGAACAATATCGAAAAAGTAAATTTGTATACGAAACTCCAAATAAAGTTGATTTAATTATAGTAGCTTCGTTTATAGCTATTATGTATTTTACTATGAAAACCCAAACATTATTTTTTATGTCAATTCATTTTTTAGGAGCAGCATTTTCAGAAGAATATTTGTACAGAAAAATAATATTTGATGATATAAGGGAAAATTATAATATTATTGTTGCTCTAATAATTAGTAGCTTTTTATTTGCCATTATTGGTCATATGGGGGAGGAAATAATAAATAACTTATTGTATAGATTTCCGTTAGGAGTAGTGTTTTGTTGTATAAAGATAAAATTTAAAAAATTAATATATCCAACAATAATTCATGCTACGTATAATATCTGTATTTCAATTATGTAAAGTATATGGGGGATAAGGATGGTAAAGAAAATATCAAGTGCATTATTTATGTTGAATATGATTATAGTCTTTTTACTAGTAGATAAACTGAATTTATTGACCTTCTTTCTGTTTGTTGTTATTTTTCCTGCAATTTTATTCGCAGTTTTTTCTGTATGCATAATTAGACCTATTGGAGAAAGTATGTCTACGTTTATAGCCGCAGTTACTTTTGTAATTATTATTTTACTGTTTAGTTATTTTAGAGTTGATAATAGTACATTAGCCTCTATAGAAAAAAATACAGCAATGTTGACTCAAAATATTGATGGACTTGTGGTAACAAATATTAGTTTAGACTTTGGTATATCTTCGTTTATTATGTTATTTTTACTAGAATTTGTATTGATAAAATTATTTAGTAAGGTAGGTGGAAATAGTGTTTATAAATGATAATATTGCAGTCTTACATTCAAAAAATACAGAATTATTATTTAATTTCGATAATGGAGTGGTAGCTGGTGTCACTAGAGAAGCTGTAGAATTATTAGATAATTTAAGGAAAGGGAATATCTCTAAAGACGGGTTAAATGGTGAAGAAAAAGAGTTTTTTGAGTTTTTAAAGGATAACGAGTTTATTTCTGAAAAGCAGTTTGTGGCTAGGAAAGCTCCAATATCAGCTTATATTCATTTAACTAACAAATGTAATTTACATTGTGTTGGATGTTACTCGTTAGACGAAAAAAGAAATAAGTATAAAGATATGACCACCGAAGAGATAAAACAGGCAATTTTTCAACTTAGGGATGTAGGAGTAGAGAATTTGGTGTTCTCGGGTGGTGAACCATTGCTTACTAGGAATATCATTGAGATAGTAAGATATGCAAAAATAGATTGTAAATTCCCTAATCTTATCCTTATTACAAATGGAACAATATTTAACAAGAAGATTTTATCTGAGCTGTCAAAGTATATAGATACTGTTTCAGTTTCTTTGGATACTTATTGTTCAGAGGGAAAACCGTTTTTAAGAGATCCAAATATTTTTGATAAGATAATGAGATCTATTGGATGGCTAAAAGAAACTGGAAACAATGTGAATATTTTACCAACCATACATCATTTAAACTCAAAATATTTAGAAGAATATGTCAAGTTAGCTGATAAGTTAGGTGTAACAATTAGTTTTAGTATATTATCAGCATGTTTTGAAGGTGAATTGCTTAATTATTTGCCAAATAATAAAGATTTGCGAACAATTAGTCAATTTATGAAAAATACTGATATGGCTATTGAAGATAGCAGTATTTTTGAAAAATTTCATGCAGAGAATTATTGTGGTGCAGGTAAAACAATGATTTCAGTAGGGACTGATGGAAATGTTTATCCATGTCATATGCTGATGTATGAAGAATTTTGTTTAGGAAATGTTAGAAAAAATTCCTTAAAGTATATTCTAGAACATTCACATAAATTAAAAACATTTAGAAACTTAAGTGTTGATAAATTAAGTGGAAATTGTACAGAATGTCAATTTAGATATTTTTGCGGTGGAGGATGTAGAGCAAGATCATACATGAAGTATGGAAATGTTGTTTCTCAGGATCCGTATTGTGAATTATTTAGAGATTATTATAGTGATACAACTAAGGAAATCTTTGGGCAATAGGTAACATATATGAGAAAAATACTTCTAAAACAAAAATATAAAATCATTTTGTTTGTACTGCTCTCTCTAGTTGTAGGGGGAATAGATATTTCTTTTGCGTTGATCATTCAATTGTTTATTAGCTCTATAGAAAACAATGATTTGTTTATTTTTCAGTTGTCAGTAGTATTATTTGTATTTTTTATACTGTCTAACTATTTTATGACTTACTGGTTAATTAGGCTACAATCAATAATTCAAAAGAAAATCCATATAGAGATGAAAAGAAGGTTGATGAATTTTTGTTTATATACTGATTTTGAGAATATTCAAAAAGTATCTATAGGTGAAAAGATAAATTATTTTGAATATTATATGGATGTCTATGAACAATATTATTTAAACAATGTATGGGAATTTATTGCTAATATATTTATTTTGATAATTGGAATGGTTTATTTATTGAGTGTTAGTACACTCATAACAATTCTGGTCCTTGGATTAGGAATGCTTTCTCTAATATTACCGATAATTTTAGGAAAAATCGTCAATGATATGGTTGATAAAAATTCTAAACTAAATTCTGAATTTTTATCAAAAATAAAAGAGATATTGACGGGTATGGAGGTAATTAGAGGATATAGGCTAGAAAAGCAATTTTCTGATGAATTTACCCAAAAATTAGTAACTTTAGAAGAGCATACACAGGCATTAGGTATAACAAATGGAAAATTAAATCAGCTTAGTGCACTGTTTCAATATACAATTATAATTTTATGCTTAATTATATCCGGGGCTGGGGTTATAGTTGGTAAAGTAAATTTGGGACAGTTAGTTGCTGTAACACAGGTTTCAAATATGTTGATCATGCCTATGCAACAGATTGGAATAGCAGTTTTAGAGATTAAAGGAAGTAAAAGTATAAGAGAAAAATTGGATAATTTGCTGGAATATGGAAGGAAGTTTAAGTATTTAGAAAATTATAATAAAAAAATAGAAACTTTAGAGTTAAAGAATGTATCTTTAAATGGGGATGATGGGCGCAAGATATTGGATAATGTTACTCTGACATTCAATGATAGAAAAAAATACGCAATCATAGGTGAGAATGGTAGTGGAAAGAGTACTTTATTCCAAGTTATTTTAGGAATAAGGAAAAATTATTCAGGAAATATATTTGTGAATGGAGAAGGTCTAAAGGGAAGGATAATAGCTGACATATCTTTCTTACCACAAGAATCAGCGATTTTTGGAAAAAATTTATCAGAAAATATTCTTTTAGGTAGGGAAGATTTACGTGAAAAACTGGATGAGATATTGAGAAGGGTTAATATATCTGAATGTTTTTTTAATAATAAAAGGATGTCTGAGATAGCATGTGAGAGTATGTCAGGTGGTGAGAAAAGGAAAATAAATATAGCTAGGACACTTATTAGTAATAGTTCACTTGTATTGATGGATGAGTTTGAAAATACTCTTGATAACGAAACAAAAATAATGATTCAAGACTATATACTAGAGCAAGGTAAATTAATTATTTGTATAACACATAGCTCAGATGAAGAATTTTTAAATAAAATGGATGAAATAATTTACTTAAAAGATGGGAAAGTTGTAAGCAAGAGTGAATATGAAGCTAGAATGTCTGTGGGGGTGAAAAATAATGACTCTTCTAAAAGTGGAGAAGCTATTTAAGCAGTATGGATCTCAGGTTGTTCTAGAGAATGTAAATTTTGAAATTAGAAGTGGGGAGATTGTTGGACTAGTAGGACGAAATGGTTGTGGGAAAACTACCTTAATGAAATTGATTTTAGGCTTAGCATCACCAACACGTGGCAACATCGAGAAGAAAGAAGGAGTGAAGTTTGGATTTTTACTGGATTGTAAAGTATTTGAATTTTTATCAGGTGCAGAGAATTTAAAATTGATAGGCAGTTATGGCCCTAGCATGCTTTCGGTAACACGTGTTGAGGAATTACTAGAATTTGTTGGCTTGCCTAATGATAAAAGGAAGGTAAAAGATTATTCTTTTGGGATGAAACAGCGATTAAGTTTAGCCTTGGCATTGCTTGAGGAGCCTGATTTTTTAATTTTAGATGAACCATTTGTTGGACTAGATCCAGTGGGCGTTCAATCGTTTATTGAATATATTCAGAAGATCCGAAGTCAGTTAGGGGTAACTGTTTTGATATCATCGCACCAACTTAGTGAAATAGAAGGGATCTGTGATTATTTTCTTGTTATCAAAGATAGGAAGTTACAGCGTTACTTAGAGATAAGTCAGAGCAAACTGTGTATTTGGCTATCATATATCCCGGATAAAGTAAGATCGATTTTATCCAATTTTGCAATAGTAGAAAAAAATGTAGTTTTGATTGCTAATGATGATGGGAAGTTATCTGAATTATTTAGAATAATTTCCAAAGAAAGATTAACAATTTTGAAAGTTACTGTTGAAAAAAATTTAGAGAATGTTTTTGTGAGGTGAGGAAGTTGCTAAAAGAAATTATAAAAGTTGAATTTTATAAATTTTACAAGAAAAAATATTTAGTTTCTTTACTATGCTTAAATCTTTTACCTTTGTTGTATGGGATGGGAGCATATTTTAAATGGAAAATAGTTTTAATAGGAGCTAAGCTAGATCTGATAACATTTGCCACAAGTATGTGGAGCTTTACTGTTATGTTAACAATACCATTGATTCTATTATTATTTATAGCTGCTACAACTTTAGGAGGCGAAATAAATGAAGGGCAAATGTTGTTAGAAGTAACAAGAATAAAGCATAAGAAGAACTTAATAGTAGGGAAAGCTTTAGCAATTTTGCTCATGTGTATGTTATTCTATATAACCAATATTATTTGTTCAATTTGTACGTATATAGTTTTTCTTTCTAGAACAAATAAAGGCTACAGCTCTATTTTTGTAACCCACAATTATAATTTAGAATCAATTTTGGTATCAATTGCAAGCTTATTATTTATATTTTTTTTGCTAATGACAACGTTTTATCTTTCAATTAATTCAGGTGTAATTGTCGCAACTCTTTCAGGAATGGGAGTCTATTTATTGTGTATGCTATTGGCATATATCTCTGGCTCAAGTGCATTTATTCCAGGATATTTTACAGTTGTAGCTAACTATAAGTTTACATTATCAAGAGTGATTTTTCAGTATGTTGAATTGGAGTTTTTGTGCAGTGGCCTTATATTTTTAACAGTTAAGCAATTTGAAAAAAAGGAATACTAGAGTATGAAATGTTATAATTAAATTAAGATTAGAGGTGATTCAATGTACAAAATAGCTATTTGTGATGATAATGTTGAGCAAACAGGGATTACAGAAAAAATAATCTTAGACTTTTTTGCGACTATAGATAGAAAGATAGAGATAGATGTTTTTTTTAAACCAGAAACATTGTTAAATGTTATGAGTGAACCAAAAAATAATTATCAACTCATTTTTTTGGATATAGAAATGCAAGGGATAAATGGGATCGAAGTAGCAAAAAGATTACGAGCGTTGGAGAAAGAATTTTTGCTCGTTTTTATAACTGGATATGATAATTATATGTTGGAAAGTTTTGAGGTTTTACCGTTTAGATATGTGCTAAAACCGATCGACAGTGAGAAAATGGAGCCAATTTTACAACAGCTTGTATTTGAATTGGATCACCATAATCAATACCTTTTTTATAAAATTGGTAAGCAACATTATCAGTTGAGAATTAGAGATATTGTTGTGATTTCATCAGAATTAGGTCGAAAAGTAAAAGTTAGGTCAGTGGACGAGTCTGAAATTGAATTTTATTTCAAGTTAAAAGAACTACTGAAAATTTTACCAAGCAGTTATTTTTTTCAAGTCAATCGTGGTGTGATAATCAATCTAAATTATATAACAGGGATAATTGGTGATCAGATAACATTAATAAATGAGAAGGTCGTATATATTAGCCGCCGAAATAGACAAGATTTTAAGAAAGCGTATACCAAATTTATTGAAAGGTGTACGGGGATATGAGTAATAGCATTAATATGATTTTGGCGATAGTAGTGATCATTATTCAAGCACTTACGGTTTATATTTATTTAGGTTACTTCTTTAAATTCAAAATAACCAGTATAAAATTAGGCAGTATATTGTTTGGGGCAATACTTATAAGTAAAGTTTCGTTGAATATAGGAACAAAAACATATGGTGGCAGAGGAATCACGTTCACAATATTATTTTTAATAATGTGGTGGTGCCTACGAGGATCAGTCTATAAAAAAATATTTCACTATAGTTTTTTAAGTTCATTTCTGTTGATCCAAGAAAATATTGGGCAGGCACTTTACATGGTAGTAAGTGGAAATGCTAGTTTGTTTTTCTTGGGAATGTATGCAATTATTCTTATTTTTTTTATTATGCTGATTCAATGCCTGAGAAATTTTAAATTTGAAAATAAAGTAGATGTTTCGATCAAGGAATATTTGCTTTTAATGCAAGCACCAATATTATCGTCAATTTTTTTAGTGTTGAATTTGATCCATAACAGTGGGATACTGCTGGTTATTTGTTTATTGTTGCTATGGTTCAATGTTTCTATTTTATATCTATATAACTATTTAACAGCCAAAAATTATCAAGTACAAATGTTGCAACTTGAGAAGTTGCAGTTAGAGTTTTTTAGAGATTTTTTGCAACAAGAAGAAGAAATCAGAACGTTGAGACATGATTTGAAAAATATTTTAGCAAGTATTGCATACTATGCAGAACGAAAAGATCATAGAAAAATTCAAGAGTTGGTAGCTGATATTTCTAAAAGTACTGTACTCAAGAATAAACATACAGGAATTTTAGCTTTAGATGCAATTATAAGTCAGAAGATAAAAGTAATGACATTAAAAAATATAGATTATAAATTAAAGTTGCAAGTTCCCAGTGATTTGGATCTTAGTAAACAGGAGATAGATATCTGCGCAATTTTAGGAAATATATTGGATAACGCAATTGAGGCCACACCAAGTGAGAAGTCTATAAAAATTATGTTGGCATTTAAGGAAGGTAAGCTTATATTTAAAGTGAAAAATCCTTACTCGGGAATACGCCAGCAAAATCATAATAAACTTAGGGTTGGATCATCTAAAAGATATGGACGCCAAGGAATTGGGCTGAGGAGTATCAAAAGAAGAGTTGCTAAATATAACGGGTATTATGATTTTAAAGCCGTAAATGGAGAATTTACAGCCTTTGTGGTACTACCAGTTTTAAATAAGGGTAAACAGGAAATGTGCGATGAAAGATGAGGTAAAGTGGTGCCAGAAAAATTTATTGCGTCAAGTTTGATCTATTTTTTTGACTTTATTTGTATGCTAAGATTGGTGATCGGCTTATTACTCAAATGCGTAAAACAGAGTATTCGTTGACTGAATTGGGGAATAGTATAGTTTCGCTCGTAGTAGCATTATGCGATCGGGGCGAACAGTATTTGGATAACTTAAACTAAAGAGCATGAGATGATCCAAAGAGGACCTACCATTGCATCGTGGTAGGTCCTCTTTGGATCGTCTCTATAAGTTAAGTTGTCACATTTAGTCTTTGAAAGTTAAAAACTTATCAACTTCACTGCGCTCAGTATAAAAACCGTTGATCTTTGTTGCTTGGTTGCGATAACCTAGTGCGATCCCCATTATGAGTTGTTTATCATCTGGGATCTGCATGATATTTTTAACGACACTTGGATACTTGACGATCTCTCACGCTGGTATTGAATCGATTTTTCGAGCAACAGCTGCCAGCATCAAGGTTTGCCCAAAAGCACCTAAGTCATAGATCGACCACGCAGAAGTATTCTTAGGCAAGGTCAGATATCGCGATGCATAAAAACTAAGTCGGATTTTCCAGGAAGCCCACGCTGAGAGGATTCAAGGTGTAAGTGCATCTTTGAATTCTATAGTTAGTTACCACTCTTTATTATTTTAAGTAAGCAACATCTATGTTAACTTACTTTAAGTGAGTGGTGAAGAGTAAATATTGATTTATTTATATAATTTACGACTTAGTTCCACCTTCATTGTCGGCTTCACCACTGGCCCAGACTTTAGTTGCATAGATCGAGTTAAAGAGTAGGGCTGCTTGCAAGGCAACTTGGGAGAGGTAAGCCCCTAAAGAACCGATGTCAGTAGCACCAGTTATGACTTGGAGGCTTAGGATCGACCAGTAGAGGATATTGGCAATGTTGACCACGATCCAAAGTGACCAGTTTTCTTGGTATTTCAAGATGTAGAGCAGTTGAGCGATGAAACTGACGACAAAATTGATCGAATCAAAATACGGCAGTTGTCCGTGTAGTAAAGCTAAGATCCACCAGCCGATGAGCCAAGCGACAAAGGCACCGCCAAAAAGTTTTTTGCGACTGGCAGAAGAAAAGCGATGCGTTGCTTGGTCGTGGCCCCACATGAACCAGCCAATGGGTTGTGAGATGACATAGAAGATATCCATCGCAAATGAACCATAGGCATGACTGATCCAAGCAATGTAAGTCATGGCTAGACACTGGATCGTTCCAAAGATAAAGGCGATCTTGCGTCCTTTCATCCCGTAAACGAGGGATAACGTGCCCGTGACACCTGAGATCATACCGATCAAGCTATCGGGAACGACCAAAAAGACAGCCAGTTGGATCAAGATCAAAATGCTGACATAGATAACTTCAAATTTCTTCCAATTGGTAAATAATTGCTTATAAAGCCAAGTATTTGTCATGTTATCCACCTTCCTTTCATCTTTTATGATAGTCTGTTTTATTTACTAAAGCACGTTCCTTGCCCAGATAAATGTTAAGAAAAATAAGATTTTCCTTTTACATTTAACAAACTAGTATTATAATAGTAATTGTTTTCGGGATGTAGCTCAGTTTGGTAGAGCACCACGTTCGGGACGTGGGGGTCACAGGTTCAAATCCTGCCATCCCGATCAATTACTAGTTAGAGTCGTACCTATGCAGGACGGCTCTTTTTGTTTAAGGGGGAAGTTAAATGAAGCGTTCGGTTTGTTTTTTGATGATCGGGGCTTTTGTTCTAGGTGTCAGTGGGTGCAGCTATCACGTGACGTGGGGCAAAAACAGTGTCAAGTTATCGGTCAGACCTACTAAAAAAACGAGCTCGACTAAAGAAAGCTCAGCAACAACTAGTCAAAGCAGTTTTGCTAAGCGTTACACTAAAGAAGAGCTAAAACAGATCACAGCTGACCTGTTGGCACCCTATGAGCAAAGGGGTTATACCAAGGAAAAAAGCTTTACGGGAACTAAGGCACAGTATGCTAAATGGGAAAAAGATCCGACTAGCCCAACAGCTAAATATGCTGACCAAGCTATTTCAGTTGAGCAGGCTAAAGGAACAGGCGATCAGTTCGTCTATTTTTGCCCAGCTGAACATGTTGCGTGGGCTGTGATCTTTACGGCAGATAAATAAAGGATATTTTACACGATCAGCCCCAGAAATTAACGCTAATTCATTGCCAAGCATGGTGGATAACGTTTATAATTATAGTCAAAGTTAGTCAAACAGATCGAGGATAGTTTTATGCAAAATCGCAATATTTCCGATATAATCGAACGATATTTGAAGAGTATTCTTGCTGAAGCTTCCCAAGTTGAGATCAAACGTTCTGAAGTCGCAGACCAATTTGACTGCGTGCCTTCGCAGATCAATTACGTGATCAAGACGCGTTTTACTTTGCAAAATGGCTATTTAGTCGAGAGTAAGCGGGGCGGAGGTGGGTATATTCGGATCGCCAAGGTCGATTTGATCAGTGACCCGGATATCTTAGATGAATTGATCGAGTACGTTGGGACGAGCATCAGCGAGACCAAAGCATTTCAGATCATTCAAACGCTCTATGAAAATGAGCTATTGACACATAAAGAGGCACATTTAGTAGCGACGGCGATCGAGAAAAGCACGCTAGCACTATCCGACAATGAGTTAGAAGAGGCGATCCGTGCCAAGATCTTGAATCGCATTTTAAATCGTCTGCGTTGTGCTGATCAATAATAGAAAGAAGGGGATCTTATGGATTCAACATCTTACACACCGAGTGCTAACCAAGTCTTATTACTTGCACAAGAACAAGCTAACTACTTCAAGCACCAAGCGATCGGGACCGAGCATTTATTGTTGGCCCTTGTCTTGGAGGAAAATGGTGTTGCCGGTCAAGTTTTAAGGCAAAATCTTGTAAGTAGTGTCGATATCAAAGAAGAGATCGAACGGATCGCAGGGTATGGAACTTTGCGCCGTCAAGCACCAGATAGTTATTTACCATATTCACCAAAATCCAAGGCCGTCTTAAATGATGCCTTGCGCCAGGCGATGATGATGGGTTCGTCTAAGATCGGGACCGAACATTTATTATTGGCACTATTAAATGATGAAAATATTTTATCTTCACGGATCTTGTATAGTTTACAGGTCGATACCCGGCGCTTGCGGCAGTTGTTGTTGCGCCAATTGGGCATGACTGACCGCCAACGTCAGCATTTAGCTAAGCAAGCTAATGAAGCCAAAAAACGTTCCAAGACAGAAACATTAGATGGGTTAGCACGGGATATGACGGCGATCGCACAAAATGAAGATACCGATCCAGTTATCGGGCGCACAAGTGAAGTCAAGCGGGTGATCCAAGTTTTAAGTCGCCGGACGAAAAACAACCCAGTATTACTAGGTGAACCTGGTGTGGGTAAGACGGCGGTCGCAGAAGGTTTAGCGCAAGCGATCGTCAAGGGAGATGTCCCTGAGAATTTGGCGAAGAAACGCTTGATGATGCTTGATATGGGCTCACTTGTAGCTGGTACCAAATACCGTGGTGAATTTGAAGATCGCTTAAAGAAGATCTTAGAAGAAGTCTACCGTGATGGCAATGTGATCTTATTTATCGATGAGATGCATACTTTGATCGGTGCTGGTGGGGCTGAAGGGGCGATCGATGCCTCTAATATCTTAAAACCTGCTTTAGCGCGGGGCGAAGTTCAAGTCATCGGGGCTACGACATTAGATGAGTATCAAAAATACGTTGAATCTGATCCCGCTTTAGAACGGCGCTTTGCGACAGTTATGGTCGATGAACCTGACCAACAAGCGACACTTGAGATCTTAAAAGGTGTGCGTTCTCGGTATGAAAAGCACCATAAAGTCAAGATCGACGATGATGCTTTAGATGCGGCCGTCAAGTTGAGTTCACGCTATATCACAAAGCGCTTCTTACCTGATAAGGCGATCGATCTGATGGATGAAGCGGCAGCGCGGTTGCGGATCATGAATGCTGAAAAGAGCAACAAGTTATCTAAAACTAAAGCTAAGCTAAAAAAAGTCAGTGATAGCTATGACGAAGAGATCTTACACGAAAACTTCGATGATGCGGCTAAATTACGCAAAGAAGTTTTGAAATTAAAAGAAAAAGTTGAAAAACTCACAGCTAAACAAACTGAAGAAGAAGCAAAAGGCGAGTTTAAAGCTGTGGTGACCCAAGAAGATGTGGCAGCTGTCGTCTCAGAATGGACAGGCATACCCGTTACTCAATTGACCAAGACTGAAAGTCAACGGCTGGTCGGTTTAGAGAAGATATTGCACCAACGTGTGGTCGGCCAAGATGAAGCTATCAGTTCGATCGCTAAAGCTATTCGCCGTTCGCGCAGTGGTTTGAGCGATCCGACCCGTCCGATCGGCTCATTTATGTTCTTAGGACCTACTGGTGTTGGAAAGACTGAGTTAGCTAAAGCCTTAGCTGACGCAATGTTTGGCTCAGAAGACGCGATGATCCGGGTCGACATGAGTGAGTACATGGAAAAATACTCCACTAGTCGTTTAGTCGGTGCTCCTCCAGGCTATGTCGGTTATGATGAGGGGGGACAATTATCCGAAAAGGTCCGCAATAAGCCATATTCAGTCGTCTTGCTAGACGAAGTAGAAAAAGCCCACCCAGATGTGTTCAATATTTTGTTACAAGTCTTAGACGATGGTTATTTGACGGATTCCAAGGGTCGAAAAGTCAACTTTAGAAATACGATCATCATCATGACCTCTAACTTAGGTGCAACTGCCTTGCGGGATGAAAAATCCGTTGGGTTTGGTGCAGGCAATGGCATTGATGATTACGCTGCAATGTCGGCCAAGATCAGAGAATCGCTCAAAAAGAGCTTTAGACCTGAATTCTTGAACCGGATCGATGAGATTGTCATCTTCCATTCACTTGAAAAAGCTGAATTGCATCAGATCGTGAAGTTGATGGCAAAAGATATCATCAAACGGGTAGCTGAACGCAATGTGACACTAAAGATCACGCCAGCTGCGATCGATGTGGTGGCTAAGGCAGGTTTTGATCCAGAGTACGGTGCTCGCCCGATCAGACGTGCCTTGCAAAATGAGATCGAAGACCGCTTAAGTGAAGCCTTATTAGAAGGTAAGATCGTTACAGGCGCAACGGTCACTGTCGGTGCCAAAAAGGGCAAGATCACTTTGACGATCAAAGATCCAAAAGTTGAAGCAACAAAAGAAAAAGTGAATAATTAAAGACCTAAAGAGCATTCTGCCATAAGTGGTAGGATGCTCTTTTAGCTATATTTGTTGAATTGAGTACAGCTGTCTTAGCACCGTTAGTTTTTGGTCTGAATTGGATATATAGTAAAAATGGCGTTGTAAGTTAGAAATATTCTAGCTTACAGCGCCATTGCAGTTATGAGAGCTTATTTTAGTTTAACGACCGTATCAGCGATTTGATCGATGAAATTTTGATCGTGTTCGATCACTAACAGTGCGGGCTTGGTTTCTTGTAATAGGGTCAAGAGTTGGTCTTGGTTATAGGTATCCAAGTAGTTTAGGGGTTCGTCCCACAAATACAACTCAGCTGGGGTAGCAAGTGAAGCCGCTAATTGGACTTTCTTTTGTTGGCCTAAGCTCATATTTTCGAGCAAAACATCAAAAGTATGGCGCTCAAAGCCTAATTTTTTCAAAAGTGTCAACAAGAGGGTGTAGTCGAGTTCGCGTTTTTGCGCAAATTCTTTGAGTGTTCCCCGATCGGTACTGAAATTTTGGCGCACGACACTGATATTTTGGGTGTTTAGTGATAGCTCACCACTTACAGTTGCCTTTGAGCTTTTCAAAAGTGCTTGAAAGAGACTAGATTTGCCACTGCCGTTGTTACCTTTTAAGACCACGATCTCACCAGCTTTGACTTCAAAATTCAAAGGTGAAAATAGCTGTTTTTCGTAGGCGAGGGTAAAGTCCTTGGCTTCTACTAAAACTTGTTTGTGGGTCGGGCGGTAATTTAAGCTGAGTGTTTCACTGACTTCGAGGTTTTTGAGTTGGGTCTCTTTTTGTTTGATCTGCTCTTCAGCACGCGACTTCAAAGCGGTAGCACGTTTCATCACTTTGGCAGCACGTCGACCGATAAAGCCTTTGTCGGCGTGCGAGTTGTTTTGCTTTTGTCTTTCTGCTTGAGATGCCCAATTTTCTTTGGTCAAGGCAGCTTGTTTGAGACGCTTTAGCTCGTGGCGTGTTTTTTCATTTTGCTGGATATCATGGCTATCGCGCCGTTTCTTTTGCATCTCATATGACGCAAGATCACCATTTTCTAAGCGCACTTGACTTCTTTCGATGACTAAGGTATGGTCGATCGTTTGGTCTAAGAAGGTGCGGTCATGGCTTGTGATGATAAAGCCCTGTTTTTTCTGTTTTAGGTAAGCCACTAATTCTTTGCGCCCCGCTAAGTCGAGATGATTGGTCGGTTCATCGAGCAAGAAAAAGTGGTCCGCTTGGCAAAAGAGCGCACATAACATCAATTTTGTCTGTTCCCCACCGCTAAGCGTGTTAAATGGTTGCCACAAGAGATCTTCGCTGATCTTAAATAACTTGAGCTCACGGTTTAATTCCCATTCTAAAAAATTCCCAGTTTCTTGTAGACAGTAGAGTGCGAGTTTTGTTTGATCGCCCAAAGGTTGTGGAAAATACGCTAAGGGCACGGAAACGTTGAGCGTACCCGTATAAGAAAGTTTATTTTGTAATATTTTAAATAAGGTAGTTTTACCACGACCATTGCGCCCTAAAAGCCCTAAACGCCAAGAAGTATCAAGTTCAAAATTAGCGTTGTCAAAAAGAGCTGCTTGGCCGGGATAAGCAAAAGTAAGATTTTTGATCGAGATATTGGTCATAAAGGCATTTCTCCAATTTTTGAGGAACAAAAAAAGCCTGCACAAGGGCAGACTGAGTCATCTTGCATCAGCCTAGAACCCTAAATTCTGCCCAAGTGAAACCGACTCTGTTTGTTCCCAGAGTTGTTAAACTTGTTTTGTGCAGAATTTAGAATTTCAATGGCGACGCCTCCGTTCGATTTAAGTTGCTTTGATAATAGCAAGAAAGATATCCGTTGTCAAAACTTTATTGAAAATTTTTGTTTGATATCATCAGCTGAACTAAAACCATAATCCTGGCTACAATAATCAAAATCTTCAAAAAGTTGTTGGGTGTTTCCTCTTTGAGAAGGATGTGTATATTTAAAAATTTCAGCATTAGAGTTTTTAAATATAGGATCTTTGAAAGATTTGACAGTAAATAAAATTATTTTCAAATTTTTTGTATTATTTTGCTTGATGAAGGCATTTAAGTTGTTCTTTTCAAAGTAGTTACCAAAATAAATTTGAAAATGATTTTCAAGGTCTAATGCTATCTGTGGTCCAGAAATATTGTTTTTTTTCCAGTATTCAATCAGATCTTTAGCTGTTTTAGGTGAAAATATTATCCCAAGTACACGGCGAAATGAGTTTAATTCTGAAGTATTGCAATTTTTGACATCATTTACTACGAAGGCAGCAGTATCAAACGGATAGGAAATATTGGTCATATTAGTTAATAAAGATGAATTATTGTACTTAGAAAGCCCCACTACTAAACGAGTTGCTTTATCAGCTTTGATTTTAGAATAGACAGTGACGTTCATCTGGAAAAACCTCCATGGATATCTTATTTATGAAAATTATACACTAGTTAATATACTTTTTCGGACAAAATTAGTTCTTTTTTCAAAAATTTAGACCGATAATACAAGTTTTTATAACTAATTTTCCTGAAATAATTCTTTGAAATTGTCAGTCGAAATAGCAATAATGAAATCCTATAATGAAATAAATCGTTACATAAGCTAGATATTTGCTTGGTGATGCAACTATTATTAAAGGAATTATGACGATGGGAAAATACAATGATGTTTATCAGTTATTTCGTGATATGTTTGGTGAAAAAATTGTTGATAAAATTTATGACAATTTCAGTGGAAGTTCAATATATTTTCCGTCTAAGCTATATTCAAAAGAGTATGTTCTTTCTAAAATTCAAGAAAATATGGATCATTTAACTATACGTGAATTGGCAAGATTAACGGGATATAGCGAGCGAAGCATACGACGGATGATAAATGAAATAAAGGATAGATGAAAAATTGATATTTATATGTATTAGGAGGTTGAATTTAATGAATGGAAGAATATTTTGATACTTGTTTAATGGACATTTACAGGTACTGAGTTAGAGCTTACTAAAAAGTTACCTCTCAGTGGGATAAGCTCAAATAATGCGATGATAATACTTTAGTTAGAATAATGGATTCAGATCCAGATTACTCATGTAAAAAAACTGCTGAACAAATCCTAAAATATTGAATGGAGCGTCAGTGGAATCTGTAGTGATGTTGAAGTGCTACTATAAAAAAACATTTTAATTTGTAGGTGATGTATACAATGTTACAATTGCTTTTTATAATTGCTATTATTTATGTTATTTGGAAATTTGTTCTTCCTTGGCTAAATAAGGAATTTGGCATAGGGGCTGGTGAGATATTCGGAGGAATTGCTGCACTTGTAGCTTGGGCATTAAAAACTAATGCCGATAATGAACGTGCCTCGCGAAATCAGATGGATGAGCTAAATAAATTAGACGATGCTACTTTAGTCAGGATAATGGATTCAGATCCAGACCACTCCAAAAGAACAAGCGCTAAAATTATTTTAGAAAATAGAATGAAGCGAAGAAGGAATTTATAAAATAAGAGCTCCCTAGACTAATAACTAGCTGAATCAGTCTAGGGAGCTCATTTGTGTGTTTTCTTACATGGATACCTAATTGGGGTTAATTAGTCTGTAGATAGAGTGATTGGCAGTGTTAGTTTTGACAAATTCAATATTAGGATGGTTATTTACATACTTTTTAAATTTTTTTCCTACTAATCTTCTAACCCCTACAGAACTTTTTTACCACGACTCTTTGGTAAAGAGATCTTTTAGTTCAAATTCATCTGGTAGTTTCTTTCCACTAGTGGCAATTTTAATGGCCTCGTTAGCGATTTTTTCAGCAATTAAATCAACATTTTCCATAAAATTCACTTCCTTAATTATTATACTATATTCATTTTGTAGTTATCTTAAAAATAATTTATCTAAAAATGCCAAAAGTATTTTAATTGACCGCAATTTATAGTAAGATATAGCTAATTTTAAAGAATTTCAGGGTGGCATTTGTGCTCTTTGGTGCGGTAGCTTATCTATTTTTGTAGTAAGAAAATAGATAAAGACTACAAATATATAGTAATCATTAATTATTAGTAAAGAGGAGAATTATTATGCAAGGGAGAAAAAAGTGGATCTTGATCGCAGCTTGCATTTTGATCGTTAGCTGTATTGGGCTGACCTTTTTTTATGGTAATGGTCAAAAAAGTGATGTTGTCAAATTCCAAGATGGGACCGTCTATCGGGGAAAGACTGAAAAAGGCAAACTCGTTTCCGGCGAATTACGCTTTAAAAATGGTGATACCTATACGGGGACCTTTAAAGACGGACATTTTGAAGGGCGCGGAGTATATCGCTCACATGAAGGCTGGACTTTTAAAGGGGTCTTTCATCGTGGAGTTGCTCAAGGCCAAGGTAAGTTGTTAAAAGATGGCAAAGTGATCCAGTCTGGAAATTATGATAAAGGAGTGTATCAAGAAAAATGAGAATCAAATGGTTTAGCTTGATCCGGATCACGGGACTGATCTGTGTATTGCTTTATCACTTCTTTCAGATGCGTTACACGGGTGGCTTTATTGGGGTCGATATCTTCTTTACCTTTTCAGGGTATTTGATCACCGCCTTAGCCTTAGATGAATTTAGTCGGTCGAATAAATTTGCGTTGCGAGATTTTTATTATCGGCGTGTGATGCGGATCTTGCCACCTTTGATTTTGATGATCTGTCTTGTTTTACCCTTTACGCTTTTGGTCGGAAAAGACTATATTACCGATCTTTTTCATCAAATCGCAGCAGCATTAGGCTTTGTGACCAATCTCTTTGAGATCGATACGGGTGGGACCTACGAATCACGCTTTATCCCCCATTTATTCGTGCATACCTGGTCGTTAGCGATCGAAGTACAATTTTACTTGATCTGGGGCTTTGTGCTCTACTTACTGACAAAGGTCACCGCAACGGTAGAACAATTTCGCAAACGAGTATTTCTAAGTTCAACTGTTTTGGCTATCGGCAGTGCGTTAGTTATGTACCTACGCGCTCAACAACTGACGGAATTTTCGCCGATCTATTTTTCAAGCATTGCCCATATCTTCCCCTTTTTTGTCGGGAGTATGTTAGGGGCGCTTGCAGGTATCCAAGATCTGATGCCAGCTTTTAGTGCGAACCTGGCCAAACATTGGACCAAGACTCGGGCTTTGCTCTTTATGAGTGCAAATCTGATCTGTTTGTTCATTTTGGCATATTGCTTGCGCTTTGATCAGCGTGAAACATATATGTTTGGCTTTTTATTAGCTAGTTTATTTGCAGCAGGAGCGATCTTAGGGGCTAACATCTTACACCGCAAGACCCCAGATACAAAAGAACCCTTTATCTTTGGTTATCTAGCGGATATCAGCTATAGTGTGTATCTTTTCCATTGGCCGTTATTTGTGATCTTTTCCAAACTTTATAGCAACTGGGTCGCAGCTTTGATCACGACGATCTTGTCGGTCCTATTTGCTAGTGTTTCCTATTACTTCATAGAACCGCTATTGCGTGGAAAGTCAGTTGAAGTTTTGGATAAAAAGCTCGAATTCAAACACATTATGGCTCCTTTAGGTGGATTTTTAACATTAGCGATCGGTTTTGGTGTATTTCTTTGTTTACAAGCGCCAAAGATCTCTTCGTTGGAACAAAGTCTGTTGCTAGGTGGGATCCAACAAGATGTCGGTAAGCTCGATATGGCGTATGCTAAAGCGACGGCACCTAAAAATGAGCCGTCAGTAGTGCCCGCTCAAAATACAGATATTCCAGCTGGAACAACGATCATTGGTGATAGTGTTACGCTAGGGAGTCGTAGCTATTTGTTAGAACACATGCAAGATGTAGATATCGATGCTGAAGGAAATCGCACGATGAATTTAGCTTATGATGTCTTGATGAATTTACAAAATACGGGGCAGTTACGCAAAAATGTCGTGATGTGTATCGGGACTAATTCGCTTGATGATTATCAAGAACAGACGCAAAAAGTCATCGATGATCTAAAGCCAGGGCATCACTTGATCTTTATCACGCCACACGATGGCCATGCAGATTCTTCGTATAATTCATATAAATTAGGGGTTTGGGAACGGACCTTACCTAAGAAGTATGACTTTATCACGATCGGCGACTGGGATGAAGTTGCAAGAGCCCATCCTGAAGTATTTGAGGGGACTGACGGAACGCATTTTGGTGGACGTGAAAATGCCAGTCAACTCTATCTAGAATGTATCCAAGATGCACTCAAGCGAGCTGAGAAGACGCCGGTTAAAAAATTAAGAAGCTAAAGATCTGGGCAATGGGTCCAGATCTTTTTAGCTGCTGTTTTTTGTGTCAGCGCTATGCTTTTTTGTAAGATTTAGATCGATACGAAAAACAGCGCTCGAAAAACAAGCGCTGAATTGCTTTAGTTCAGTTCGGGTACGGTTAAAGGTATGTCAAATTGTTTTAAAAATATGCTGAGCATACCTTTAAAAATCGCTTCGGGTAGTTCTGATACTTCGGGGACGATCTTTGTTAGTTCTGAGCGGATTTCTGCTAAATTTAAAGTTTTTTTATCAGACAATAAATTTAGTTTTAAAAGTATTTTGTCGTGATCTTCTTGAGTGAAGTTGAATTCTAAGCAAAAAATATGTGAAGAAATAGGATGAGTGGGCGTATGTCCCATAATCGTTGCTATATCAATGACTGAGTCTTTTAATAGCATATTGTTTTTTAATGTTAAAAGCATATATTCGTCTATATTCATAGTATCCAACTCACTGTTCTTTTATTGCAAGTGCTACGTTTGAGGCGACTTTGTTAGAAGCTCCGGCATTCTTTACATTTCTGTATACGGAATCGTAAACAGCATTTATTACGGCGCTTCTGTTTTGTATTGCTTTTTTAAGAGCTGCTTTGGCGATTTTAGTCCAAATGCTTCGTTGCTCTTTTAAGTGGTTATAGTCACTTTCTTTAACGGGGGGTGAAATGGATGTTGTTTCATAGGTTGAAGCTTGTATGGTTTGTGTAGTCTGTATTGCTGTAGGTACCAAAATAGTTGCTGGTAGACTTGTGATTATGAATCTTTTTAGTTGCATTTTTAAAGCTCCTTGCTGTGTTCAAAAGCATGTTATTGTATCCGTTTTCAGAATAACATAAATATATAATTTTAGCTATACATTTAAGTAAATTAGGGCGAGAGCCAGCAGGAAGTAGATGTAAAGGCAAGGGGCAAGCGATAGCGAGACGCCGTAGGGCAACCCTTGCCTTTACTGCACGAAAGCGACACTGGAATTTTTGCCTTTTGCAATTGCGATAAGTACTTTGGCAGCTCTCTGAACACCACCAACAGCATTTACAAATTTTTTGATCTTAGCTAATTTTAAGACACCGACAGCTGCGGTTCCAATGGCCCACGAAATAGAAGTAATGTACCACCCAAGTCCTCTTTTAGCGCGCTCTCCTGTAAATTTTAAATTTTCAAGCATAAAACGATCGATTTCAGCTTGATCTGACCCAGCAAGCATATCTTGTGGTAATTTTTCCACTGCAGTAAGAAGAGTTACTAGCGAAGTTGGAGATAGATCAGCAAGAGAAGTAGCGACCGACTGATGTGTATTTTGGGTGTTTGTTTGGCTAGCAAACACAGGAACCGGATGCACGACTGTGAGATCAAGCAGTAGTGTGACAAAGAATAATACGACAAACTTTTGAACTTTCATGGCTTACCGCCCCCTAATAAATAAACGTTACTGCATTATCCAACTATTCAAGTGATCCTTCTTTGTGAGCCAAATTATAAAAGTAATCAACTTAAGTGTAAAGGTATAATTTCATTAAATATAAATAATCCATTTGTAAGTCAAGCAAAATAAATGATTACAGCTAACTTTTAGTTATACTATGAAAAGAGAAGAAAAAGTAGGAGGTATTATTATGGATAAAAAAGATGAGCAAACAGTTGAAACGCCAAAGCAAAAAGCTAACAAAGCTGTGCATACAGCAGCACTTGGGGCAGCTACGGTCGCAGCTACTCCGATCCCGTTTGCTGATGCCGTCGCTTTGATGCCGATCCAGACTGCAATGATCGTTCAGATCTACCGTGCCTATGGTAAAAAAGTATCCAAGGGTATGGTCCAAGGTGTACTCAAATCGACTTTTGCAACGACGCTTGGGCGCAGTTTGGCGGGAAATTTATTTAAGCTCGTTCCTGGAGCTGGGAGCATATTAGGTGGTGCGATCAGTGCGGGGGTCGCTGTTTCAGTCACAGAAGCGATCGGGCAAGTGTTGATCAAGGAATTTGAAGATGGAAATGCGATCGATCTTGAAAGTCTGAGTTCTATTATCTTAGCAGCCATCGCGCTCGCTACTAAGAAAAAATAAAAGGATGTATAAAATGAAACGCTATAAGACGCTACTTTTTGATGTTGATGATACTTTACTTGATTTTCATGCTGCGCAAGACCAAGCTCTCGATCAACTATTTACTTCAGTTGATATCGAGCCGACCGCTACGGTAAAACATGCCTATGCGATGTATAATCAAGGTTTGTGGGAAAAGCTAGAACGAAATGAGATCACACGTGATGAGTTGATGGCGACACGGTTTCCGACTTTTTTTAAGGAGCATTTTGGCAAAGAATTAGCTAACAATAGCTTAAATGATCGTTATTTACAGTTTTTAGCCAATGGTCATCAAGCACTTCCAGGGGCACGGGAATTGTTGGAAGAGCTAGCTGCGCGTGATTATGAGCTGTATATTGTGACTAACGGTGTTAAATTCATCCAAGAAAAACGGCTAAGGGAATCTAAGTTTGAGCAATATTTCAAACAGATCTTTATCTCAGAGACGTTAGGTGCCCAAAAGCCGTCGCAGCTCTTTTTTAAACGTGCTTTTGAGCAAATAGCTGGGTTTGATAAAGCTAAAACTTTGATCATTGGTGACTCTTTGAGCTCAGATATGTTAGGCGGACAAAATGCTGGGATCGATACGCTATGGTTGAATCGTAAGCACCAGGTGGCTGACCCTAAGATCAAGATCGATCTGGAAGCTAGTTCGCTTGAGCAGATCAGTGATCTTTTAAGCTAAATAAATGAAGTTGTAATCTCTTTGTACGAATGCTATGCTTTGGAAAAAGAAGCAAGAGGGGAAAAATCATGAATTGCATAGTAGAACTATACCATTGTAATTATGAAAGCCGTGTGGAAAGTTTTTTTAAAGCATAAAGAGTTACGGATCAGCCACCATAAAGATGACAGTGAGTGGGGCGGAACGGGGATGTATTTTTTGGATAACGAAGGTAATGCAGAATATTGGAAAAAACAAAAAGATGGTAAGGCAGATATTTTTCGTTGTTACGTTAAGTTTGATGCTAGAAATGATTTACTCGATCTGACTGATTTAAATGTTGAAAAGAGATTAGATCAATTTATACGGCTTGCTAGTAAAGAACCAAAACTACAATATTTAAAGAAAGCTTCTATTGGGGATAAAATTGATTTCTTTTGTCGCAGTTTGTAAAATTAAGTTAGAAAAATAAAAAGCCATTTGTGATAGACTTTTGAGTACCAACAAACAAAAGTAAAGGAAAATCACAAATGACCTATAATCATCTTACCATAAGCGAACTGTCCTTCATACAAAATTTTTGGAATCAAGGTGTTAAAGCCTATATTGTAGCTAAAACCTTAAAACGTAGTGCTGAAACTATTTATCGAGTATATCGTTTTTTAGATGCTGGGAATTCGATCTCTGAATACTATGAAAACTATCGGGCTAATAAATCTAAATCCGGCCGTAAACTCATCGTATTACCTAATGATGAGCTTGAGTACATCAAGGAAAAAGTTAGTCTAGGTTGGACTCCTGATACGATCATCGGACGTAATGAAAAACATATCAGTTGCTCAATGCGTACGCTTTATCGCATCTTCAAGCGTTCTAACGTTTTAGATGTGACCTCGCTCCCAATGAAAGGAAAAAGACATCCAAATGGTTACGTTGAACGCCGTGGAAAAGCTGGACGACTAGGTCGGGCTCTTTCAGAGCGGCATCAGGACTATCCCAACTACCATAATGAATTTGGACATCTTGAAGCTGATACGATCCAAGGTAAAAAACATCGTGGTGCAGTAATGACATTAGTTGAACGAAAGTCTAAGGCTGTCATCATTTTGAATACACGCCATAAGACGGATAAAGCTATCTTTGAGAAACTTGATGCTTTACTTTCTGTTACTCCTAAAGGACTCTTTAAATCGATCACTTTTGATAATGGTAAGGAATTTTCTAAGTGGAAAGATATCGCTAATAAGCATGATATCAGTACCTACTTTGCCGATGTAGGTGCTCCTAACCAACGTGCACTAAATGAACATACGAATGGATTACTTAGGAAAGACGGACTAGGAAAAGATATGAATCTCAGTGATCTCCCCACTGACTATGTCCAACAAGTAGCTAGCTATAGAAACAATATTCCACGTAAAAGTTTAAACTACAAAACCCCACTAGAAGTATTCATGAAGTACATTACAAATGAGCATGTAGTTTTTTTCTAACTTAATTTGACAATTCAGGTGTGAAAAATGTAATGTTAAATTAGTGAAGTTTTTTGGTAAGTATCCTAAAACCCCTCAAACTGAATTGCTTGATTCAGAAAATAGGGTGCAGAAATTAACTAATCAGGTAAAGGTTATATATTGCGTAAAAGAAGGAAATGGTGGAATTTTTACTGGAAACATAGAAAAGAGTTGAATGACATGTCATTGCTTAACAGAATGGATAAGCTGATCGAAGGATTAGAGTCAGGAGATACTAAGTTCCTAGAATCCTTAGATGCTGAATTTTATGAATATGCTCAGCAACAAAAAGAAAAACGGAATAAACAGATAAAAACTAGTATTTTATTAGATACGGTCGTTTCTGCAACATCTAATTCACTTAAAAAGGAAAAAGGTGTTCAACAGGGGATCAAAAAATATACTACAATTAAAGTAGATCTTGATAATTTAACCTATGAAGTAGATGTGGCTTAAGGGAGTAGACTATGAAACCAGCGATAGAATTAGAAAGATATGAAATTGAAGAGTTATCTTATGTTAGAAGTGTAGATAATGAAGACTTAGGATCGGATAATTTAAAGTTGGCAATAGAATCGGGAATGACTGAGGATAGGAAAAACGGCAAGGTCACATTAAAGGCAAAATTTGTTGATCAAGGCGAAAATAAGACGATAGTGGCTCGAGTGAGTGGGTACTTCACTATCAATTCAGAGAGTGAGCAAGAAAATTATTTGGTAGTTAATGGAGCTGCAATCGTTTTTCCTTATCTACGAAGTGCCATCTCAATGGTTTCATCTTTAGATAGTTCAGATGCTGTGTTGATCCCCACGGTAAATATACTATCCTTATTAGAAGAACAGGCGAAAGATAAGTGATAAAAAGGTATGTCCAACACTGACGAATTAGTTTTCAGAAAACGTCCAAAAAGTATTGACAGTACCATCTTTTCTTGCTACACTATATAGATGCAAAAACTGTGAATTTAGTTGTTTGATACGATCTATTGTCCGGATCAGACAAACGAAGAAGCAAAAATAGTGAGGTTTATTTTATTAAACATGATCTGTTTTTGCTTTTTTTTGTCAAAATTCACTGAAAATTTTTGCAAGAAGTTATTTGTAACATAATTGTAATATTAATTTTCAGTTGTAGCAGCGATTTACAGTAAATATTTTGAGAGGTGAACAACTTGGCAGGACATTTAGTAAAATACGGCAAACACCGTGAACGCAGAAGTTATTCTCGAATCAAAGAAGTTCTAGATCTGCCTAACTTGATCGAGATCCAAACAGACTCTTACAAATGGTTCTTAGACGAAGGTTTGCGTGAGATGTTTGAAGACATCATGCCGATCGAAGACTTCGCGGGGAACTTATCACTTGAATTTGTCGATTATCAATTGTTAGAACCAAAGTACACAGTCGATGAAGCACGTGAGCACGACGCTAACTACTCAGCACCATTACACGTTACTTTGCGTTTGATCAACAAAGAAACGGGAGAGATCAAGTCACAAGACGTTTTCTTTGGTGATTTCCCATTAATGACAAAGCAAGGTACATTCATCATCAACGGTGCGGAACGTGTTATTGTCTCACAATTAGTTCGTTCACCCGGCGTATACTTTAACTCTGAATTAGATAAAAATGGTCGTGAAAACTACGGTACAACGGTGATCCCTAACCGTGGTGCTTGGTTGGAATACGAAACAGATGCTAAAAATGTCGCTTATGTACGTATCGACCGCACACGTAAGATCCCATTGACAGAATTGATCCGTGCTTTGGGTTACGAATCAGATTCTCAAATTCTTGAAATGCTCGGTGAAACTGATGCATTGATGAATACTTTGGAAAAAGATATCCACAAGAACATGGAAGATTCCCGTGTTGAAGAATCCTTAAAAGATATCTACGAACGCCTACGTCCAGGTGAACCAAAGACAGCTGATTCTGCCCGTAGTCTTTTGACAGCTCGTTTCTTTGATCCAAAGCGTTACGATCTAGCCGCTGTTGGTCGTTACAAGATCAACAAGAAGCTTGATCTGAAGACACGTTTGTTGAACACACGTGTAGCTGAAACTTTAGCTGATCCAGAAACAGGTGAGATCATCGTCAATAAGGGTGATCTTTTAGATAAGGTCGCTATGGAAAAATTAGCTCCTTACCTCAAGCGTGATGACTTCAAGATGGTAACATTCCATCCATCTGAAGAAGGTGTGGTCCAAGAACCAATGACCTTACAGATCATCAAGGTCTACTCTGAAACAGACCCAGAACGTGTGATCAACGTGATCGGTAACGGCAATGTGCCTTTGGAATACAAGCACATTACACCAGCTGATATCTTGGCTTCTATGAACTACTTCTTCAACTTGCAAGAAGGTCTAGGTAGCGTTGACGATATCGACCACTTGGGTAACCGTCGTATCCGTTCTGTGGGTGAATTATTACAAAACCAATTCCGTATCGGTTTGACACGGATGGAACGTGTGGTTCGTGAAAGAATGTCGATCCAAGACATCGCAACGGTAACACCACAACAATTGATCAACATCCGTCCAGTTGTTGCTTCGATCAAGGAATTCTTTGGTAGTTCCCAGTTATCCCAGTTCATGGATCAAACAAACCCACTTGGCGAACTTACTCATAAACGTCGTCTTTCAGCCTTAGGGCCTGGTGGTTTGACACGTGACCGTGCTGGCTATGAAGTTCGTGACGTTCACTATACGCACTATGGTCGTATGTGTCCGATCGAAACGCCTGAAGGTCCTAACATCGGTTTGATCAACAGTTTGTCCACTTATGCTCGTGTTAATAAATATGGTTTCGTGGAAACACCATACCGTCGTGTTTCTTGGGATACACATAAAGTTACTGATAAGATCGACTACTTGACAGCTGATGAAGAAGATAACTATGTCGTAGCTCAAGCTAACTCACCATTAAACGATGATGGTTCATTCGTTGATAATGTTGTTATGGCGCGTCATAAAGATGAAAACATCGAAATTTCCGTTGATAAAGTCGACTACATGGACGTGTCACCAAAACAAGTTGTTGCGGTCGCTACAGCATGTATTCCTTTCTTGGAAAACGATGACTCTAACCGTGCTTTGATGGGTGCTAATATGCAGCGTCAGGCTGTTCCTTTGATCAAGCCACATGCTCCATTAGTTGGTACTGGTATTGAATATAAAGCCGCTCATGACTCCGGTGATGCTTTGATCGCTGACCATGATGGTACAGTTGAATACGTTGATGCCCGTGAGATCCGCGTGCGTCGTGAAGATGGTTCTTTAGATACTTACAAGTTAATGAAATTCCGTCGTTCTAACGGTGGTAAGAACTACAACCAAACACCGATCGTACGTGTTGGGGACCATGTTGATGCTGATGATGTGTTAGCCGATGGTCCATCAATGGAAGAAGGGGAATTAGCTTTAGGGCAAAACCCACTTATCGCTTTCATGACTTGGGATGGTTACAACTTCGAAGATGCTATCGCTATCAACGAACGTTTAGTTAAAGAAGATGTTTATACTTCGATCCACATTGAAGAACATGAATCCGAAGCTCGTGATACAAAACTTGGACCTGAAGAAATGACACGTGAGATCCCTAACGTTGGTGAAGATGCGTTGAAGAACTTGGATGAGTTCGGTATCGTACGTATCGGGGCTGAAGTTAAGGATGGCGATATCTTAGTTGGTAAAGTTACGCCTAAAGGTATGACTGAATTATCAGCTGAAGAACGCCTATTGCATGCGATCTTTGGTGAAAAAGCACGTGAAGTTCGTGATACTTCCTTACGTGTGCCTCACGGTGGTGGCGGTATCGTCCAAGACGTGAAGATCTTCACGCGCGAAGCTGGCGATGAACTAGCACCTGGTGTTAACATGATGGTTCGTGTTTATATTGCACAAAAACGTAAATTGCAAGTCGGCGATAAGATGGCCGGTCGTCACGGTAACAAGGGTACAGTCTCAGTGGTTATCCCTGAAGAAGATATGCCATTTATGCCAGATGGTACACCGATCGACATCATGCTTTCTCCAATGGGTGTGCCTTCCCGTATGAACATCGGGCAAGTATTAGACTTGCACTTGGGTATGGCTGCACGCAAACTCGGTATCCACGTAACTTCACCAGTTTTCGATGGTGCGCGTGACGAAGATATCTGGGCAGCATTGAAAGAAGCTGGTCTTCCATCCGACGGTAAGACAGTTCTTTACGATGGCCGGACAGGTGAAGCCTTTGATAACCGTGTTGCTGTTGGTGTCATGTACTACATGAAACTCGCTCACATGGTCGATGATAAGATCCACGCTCGTTCAATTGGACCTTACTCCTTGGTCACACAACAACCTCTTGGTGGTAAAGCACAATTTGGTGGTCAAAGATTTGGGGAAATGGAAGTTTGGGCCCTTGAAGCTTATGGGGCAGCTTACACCTTACAAGAGATCTTGACGTACAAGTCTGATGACGTGGTCGGTCGTGTTAAGACTTACGAAGCTATCGTTAAGGGTGAACAAATTCCACAACCTGGCGTGCCTGAATCATTCCGCGTTTTAGTTAAGGAATTACAATCACTTGGACTTGATATGAAAGTGCTTGACGTTCAAAAACAAGAGATCGAATTGCGTGACATGGACGAAGATGATGATGACATCATGAAAGTCGATGCACTAGCTAAAGTTTCTGAAGCAGAAAAAGCTAAGCGCGAAAAAGCAGCAGCTGAAAAAGAAGCTGCTGCAGAAGGCTCAAAACCAGCCGAAGAAGAAACAAAAGTTGAAAAGTAGTAAACACTCGTATTTCAAAATAAGAAAGGGAGGTCGGTCCTTTGATCGATGTCAATAAATTCGATAGCATGCAAATCGGCCTTGCTTCATCCGATAAGATCAGAAGCTGGTCTTATGGTGAAGTCAAGAAGCCAGAAACGATCAACTATCGTACGTTGAAACCAGAAAAAGACGGTCTGTTTGATGAACGGATTTTCGGACCTACAAAAGACTGGGAATGTGCCTGTGGAAAATACAAGAAAGTTAGTTATAAGGGCGTTGTGTGTGACCGCTGTGGCGTTGAAGTCACACGTGCCAAAGTTCGTCGTGAACGGATGGGTCACATCGAACTTGCTGCCCCTGTAACACATATTTGGTATTTCAAAGGTATCCCTAGCCGTATGGGTCTTGTGCTTGACATGAGCCCTCGTGCCCTTGAAGAGATCATCTACTTTGCATCTTATGTGGTTACTGATGGTGGGGACACGCCTTTAGAAAGAAAACAACTCTTAACAGAACGTGAATATCGTGAAAAACGTGAAGAATACGGTGACGGCTTTAAAGCAGCAATGGGTGCTGAAGCTATTCGGACACTTTTACGCGATGTAGATCTAGAAAGAGAATGTGCTGAATTAAAAGAAGAATTAAAAGAAGCCACCGGTCAAAAACGGACACGTGCCGTTCGCCGTTTGGATATTTTAGAAGCCTTCTTGAACTCTGGCAATCATGCTGACTGGATGGTAATGGATGCAATTCCTGTTATTCCACCAGATCTACGTCCAATGGTCCAACTTGAAGGTGGCCGTTTTGCAACAAGTGACTTGAACGACTTATACCGTCGGGTTATCAACCGTAATAACCGTTTGAAACGTTTGCTCGACTTGAATGCGCCTGGCATCATCGTGCAAAACGAAAAACGGATGTTGCAAGAAGCTGTTGATGCTTTGATCGATAACGGTCGTCGTGGTCGTCCGGTAACAGGACCTGGTAACCGTCCATTGAAGTCCTTGTCTCATATGCTTAAAGGTAAGCAAGGTCGCTTCCGTCAAAACTTGTTAGGTAAGCGTGTTGACTACTCTGGTCGTTCGGTTATCGACGTTGGTCCTAAGTTGAAACTTAACCAAATGGGTATCCCGCATGAAATGGCTTTGGAATTGTTCAAACCATTCATGATGCGTGAATTGACTAAGCGGGGTATGGCTTCTAACATCAAGAATGCTAAACGTAAGATCGATCGTCGTGACGATGATATCTGGGACGTTTTAGAAGATGTTATCAAAGAACACCCAGTTCTTTTGAACCGCGCCCCTACATTGCACCGTTTGGGTATCCAAGCCTTTGAACCTACATTAGTTGATGGTAAAGCTATGCGCTTGCATCCACTTGCCTGTGAAGCTTACAATGCCGACTTTGACGGGGACCAAATGGCTATCCACGTGCCATTATCTGATGAAGCTCAAGCAGAAGCACGCTTGCTCATGCTTGCTGCACACCACATCTTGGCACCTAAAGATGGTAAGCCGATCATCTCACCATCTCAAGATATGACGATCGGTAACTACTACATCACGATCGAAGAAAAAGATCGTGAAGGTGAAGGTATGATCTTCAAAGACGTTAACGAAGTTCGCACAGCTTACCAAAACAACTACGTGCACTTGCACACACGTATTGGTTTGCAAGCATCTTCCTTGGCGGCTAAAGGTACACCATTTACAGACTGGCAAAAAGACCGGATCTTGGTGACAACGGCTGGTAAAGCGATCTTTAACGAGATCTTACCAGAAGATTTCCCATACCTTAACGAACCGACTACAGAAAACTTGTCCGGTAAGACGCCAGATAAATATTTCTTAGAACCAGGTCAAGATATTCATGAATACTTGGCTGAAGCTGATCTTGTAGCGCCATTTAAGTCTGGTTTCTTATCAGACATCATCGCTCAAGTCTACAAGGACTACAAAGTTACTGCTACAGCAGAACTTTTGGACCGCATGAAAGATCTAGGTTACTACGAATCAACTAAATCTGGTTTGACAGTGGGGATCGCTGACGTTACTGATCTTGATGAAAAACCAGAGATCGTTGAACGTGCTCACAAAGAAGTTGCGGCAGTTGCTAAGCAATTCCGTCGTGGCTTGATCACAGAAGACGAACGTTACAACCGTGTTATCGCTATTTGGAACAAGGCTAAAGATGATATCCAAGCTAAGCTAGTTGAAAAGATGGATCCATCTAACCCTATCCAAATGATGAGTGATTCCGGTGCTCGTGGTAACATCTCTAACTTTACGCAGCTCGCTGGTATGCGTGGCTTGATGGCTGCTCCTAACGGTAAGACAATGGAACTTCCAGTTATCGCGAACTTCCGTGAAGGTCTTTCTGTGATGGAAATGTTTATCTCCACTCACGGTGCTCGTAAAGGTATGACCGACACGGCGCTTAAGACAGCTGACTCTGGTTACTTGACTCGTCGTTTGGTAGACGTTGCCCAAGATGTTATCATTCGTGAAACAGACTGTGGTACTGACCGTGGTTTAGATGTTACAGCTATCCGTGAAGGTAACGAAATGATCGAACCATTATACGATCGTATCTTAGGTCGTTACACGATGAAGGCTGTTAAACATCCAGAAACAGGCGAAGTTATCGTTCCAGCTGATGTTATGATCGATGAAACAATGGCACAACAAGTTGTTGAGGCTGGAGTTGAAATGGTCACGATCCGTTCAGCCTTCACATGTAACACACGTCATGGTGTTTGTGAACACTGCTACGGCCGTAACATGGCTACGGGTGATGAAGTTGAAGTGGGTGAAGCAGTTGGTACTGTGGCTGCTCAATCTATCGGTGAACCTGGTACTCAGCTTACGATGCGTACGTTCCATACCGGTGGGGTTGCCGGAGACGATATCACACAAGGTCTTCCTCGTGTGCAAGAAATCTTTGAAGCTCGTAATCCTAAGGGTCGTGCAACGATCACAGAAGTTACGGGTGTCATCCAATCAGTTGAAGAAAATCCAGCTGAACGTACAAAAGAAGTTACAGTTCAAGGTGAAACAGATACGAGAACATACTCCCTACCATTTACTTCTGTCTTGAAGGTAAAAGAAGGCGACTATGTTCACCGTGGAGAAGCCTTGACAGTAGGTTCGATCGATCCTAAGGAATTGATCAAAGTGCGTGACGTCTTATCAACCGAAAACTACATCTTGCGTGAAGTTCAAAAAGTTTACCGTATGCAAGGGGTAGAAATTTCTGATAAGCACGTTGAAGTTATGGCGCGTCAAATGTTGCGTAAAGTTCGTATCATGGATCCAGGTGACACCAACATGTTGCCAGGTACATTGATGGATATCAACGACTTTAAGGATAACAACGTTGATACTTTGATCAACGGCGGTATCCCAGCCACAGCACGTCCTGTCCTTCTTGGTATCACCAAGGCTTCCTTGGAAACAAACAGTTTCTTATCTGCTGCTTCCTTCCAAGAAACAACACGTGTCCTAACTGATGCTGCTATCCGTGGTAAGAACGATCCATTGATCGGTTTGAAGGAAAATGTTATCATCGGTAAGATCATCCCTGCTGGTACAGGTATGAAGAAGTACCGTGACATTGTTCCTGAAGAAGTAGGTGCTGCTTCTGACAGTGTTTACTCGATTTCCGATGTGGAAAAATCACTTGAAGCAAAAGAAGCGATGGCTGCTGTTAAAGCAGATGATGAAAACTAAGCATCGCTGATATATTAAAAAAGCATCTCGCGATTTTGCGAGATGCTTTTTGTTTGGGCTAATTTTGCATGTTTTGGCTGACCTTATCTAATAACCATTGATTAAAGGCAACAGTATCAATACCTACACAGACTTTAGCATTAGTTTTACCATCATGATAGGCACCACGGATATCAGCTACAGTTTCCCCAACTGCAGGGCCTTCTGTGACGATATCGATCCAGTAGTCTTTAGTTTCAAAAGCTTCTGGATGTTCGAGATAAAAGAGCGTTTGGAGATCGTGGATCGCCGTTCCCTTTTCATCATGGTCAAAGTCATGCCCGATGATATCATGGAGCATTTGACCAGCACGCCCAAATTGCTTGAGCTTAGCGGTCGTTTCATCATTGATCCGACCAGCAAGCGTAACATCCAGACCGACCATAACGAGCGGGATCTGTGAACTATACATGATCTGAGCAGCATGCGGATCGGTAAAGACGTTGAATTCAGCAGCACTAGTCATATTGCCCCGACCTAATGAACCACCCATAGCGATGATCTGCTTGATCTTAGGTTTGATCTCAGGATATTCACGCAGTAAAAGGGCAATGTTGGTATAAGCTCCAGTGGTGATCAAAGTTATTGGCTCTGCGCTGTTTTTGAGCGTTTCATGTAAAGCTTGGACAGCATGCAAAGTAAGTGGCTTGCTCGTTGGTTCGGGGAAGTCATAGCCTGCCATCCCACTTTCACCATGGATCCGAGCCGCATCCTCGAATTTTTTGATCAATGGGTCAGCTGCCTCGGCTGCTACAGGTACGTCTTTGTTGAAAAAGTCGACCAGTTTCAAAGCATTTTTAGTCGTTTTATCAACCGTTACGTTACCAGCAACAGTAGTGATCAAAGCAACATCTAGCTGGGGATCGGTCAGGGCAGTTGAGATCATCACTGCATCATCGATCCCGGGATCAGTATCTAAAATAATTTTGTGTTTCATCAATAATTCACCTCTATATAGAAATATCATTATACACTATAAATTATAATTGAAACCGCTTGATTTTACTTGGATCGAACCTTGGCCTTAACTTTTTTTAAAATTTAGCCCAATTTAAAGCAACAGGCAAACTCAAAAGATACCCTAAAGACAGAAAGGGGACAAAGGGAAGTGCATGTTGTTTAGTGTATTTGACATAGATGAGTGCGGCTAGACTAGCGATAAATAAAATGCTAGCCAAAGTTTGATCGCCTAGTGTTATCCCTAAGACTAAAATAACAAAGGTATCACCATAACCAAGTTTTTTAGTCCAATTTGCCCACAAAAGCACACCTAATAAAACAACTTGAGTAAAAGAAAGTTGCAAGGGAGCAAGTGTTAGTGGGCCAATGGCACCCAATATCAATAGGTAAAGAGAAATAGCCGTATCTTGCCAATCTTCTAGACTCAAGCAGAGAAGCCAAAAACTCGTCAAAATGAAATTAGGCCAGAGCTCCCACGGTAAAAAATAGCAGATACTGCCCAATAATAGACCAAAACCTGATTCGATGTAGGTGCTAAAGGGTGAGATCTTTTGGTGGCAAAAATGACAATGACCTTTTTGTAAAACATAACCTAAAACAGGGATCAGTTGCCACCAAGTCAAGTTATGCTGGCAAGTTTCACAAAAAGAATGCGGGTAGAGCAATGAATAGTGGTATTTAGAGCGGTAAGTTAGACAGGTCGCAAATGACCCCAGACATAAACCTAAGATAATTATCAGTGTGATCAGCATATAATATCCCTCCTCACTTTATAGATACGCAAAACCTTTGAAAAAAATTGTGCATAATTTGAAAATATTATTTGACATCTCTTGTTTAAACGTGTTACTCTGTAAAAGGTGCTTTATGTGAACAGTTCTCTTGGGGGGTCAGCCCAAGATCGTGCTGGCTGTGAGCAAGTTAGCACACATTAAAACGACGTACATCGGGACGTTATTTTTTTATTCATAAAAAAGAAACTCCTGGATGTGTGTACTTAAAAATAATACATGAGACAAGGAAGGAGGAAGCTTTAGATATGCCTACAATTAACCAATTAGTTCGTAAGGGCCGTAAGTCTAAAGGTTCAAAATCTAATTCCCCAGCTTTAAACTTTGGGTATAACAGTTACAAGAAAGTACAAACAAACAATCCTGCTCCTCAAAAACGCGGGGTTGCAACTCGTGTCGGTACAATGACACCTAAGAAACCTAACTCTGCTTTACGTAAGTATGCTCGTGTTCGTTTGTCTAACTTGATCGAAGTTACAGCATACATCCCAGGTATCGGCCACAACTTGCAAGAACACAGTGTTGTTCTTATCCGTGGCGGTCGTGTAAAAGACTTACCAGGGGTTCGTTACCATATTGTTCGTGGTGCTTTAGATACAGCCGGTGTTGACGGTCGTATGCAAAGTCGCTCCAAGTATGGTGCTAAGAAACCTAAGAAATAATTAAACATAAATAACTAAAAAATACTTAATTACGAAGAAGTAGCTAGAATTTGAGGAGGTCATTTTAGATGCCAAGAAAAGGTGCCGTTGCAAAACGCGAAGTGCTCCCAGATCCAATTTACAACTCAAAATTGGTTACACGCTTGATCAACCGTTTGATGTTAGACGGTAAGCGCGGGACTGCATCAAAAATTTTATACGAATCTTTTGATATTATTAAGGAACAAACAGGTAACGATCCATTAGAAGTGTTCGAAGAAGCAATGAAGAACATCATGCCTGTTTTGGAAGTTAAAGCTCGCCGTGTTGGTGGTTCTAACTACCAAGTTCCGATCGAAGTTCGTCCAGAACGTCGTACAACATTAGGTTTGCGTTGGTTAGTTAACTACTCACGTTTACGTGGGGAACACACAATGCCAGAACGCTTAGCTAAAGAAATTATGGACGCTGCTAACAATACAGGTGCATCAGTTAAGAAGCGCGAAGATACACACAAGATGGCAGAAGCCAACCGCGCATTTGCACACTATCGCTGGTAATTTTAGGATGACTATTATATGATTTAGATAGGTAAATCTTATAGTAGTCATTTTTTTGAAAAAAGAACTACTATTTATTTTTATTTTTGGAAGGAGAGAAATCTCAAATGGCAAACAAGCGTGAATTCCCATTGGAAAAAACACGTAACATCGGGATCGTTGCTCACATCGATGCTGGTAAGACAACAACGACCGAACGTATCTTGTATTACACAGGTAAGATCCACAAAATCGGTGAAACACACGATGGTGCTTCACAAATGGACTGGATGGAACAAGAACAAGAACGTGGTATCACGATCACATCTGCTGCTACAACAGCGCAATGGAAAGACAACCGGATCAACATCATCGACACCCCAGGACACGTTGACTTTACTGTCGAAGTAGAACGTTCATTACGTGTTCTTGACGGTGCGGTAGTTGTTTTGGATGCTCAATCTGGGGTAGAACCACAAACAGAAAACGTATGGCGTCAAGCTACAACATACGGTGTTCCACGTATCGTATTCATCAACAAGATGGACAAGATCGGTGCTAACTTTGACTACTCTGTAAGCACGATCAAGGACCGTTTGCAAGCAAACCCATTGCCAGTTCAAATGCCTATCGGTGCTGAAGATCAATTCGAAGGTGTTATCGACTTGGTTGAAATGCAAGCTGACCTTTACGATGAAGATGCTTCCGGTGCTAGCTGGGAAACAGTTGATGTTCCAGAAGAATACTTAGAAGAAGCACAAACTCGCCGTGAAGAAATGATCGAAGCATTAGCTGATGTTAATGAAGACATCATGGAAAAATACCTTGGTGGGGAAGAAATCTCTAAAGAAGAGATCAAGAAAGCTATTCGTCAAGCTACACTTAGCTTAGATGTATACCCTGTTTTTGCTGGTTCTGCTTTCAAGAACAAAGGTGTTCAAATGATGCTTGATGGTGTTAATGATTACTTACCATCTCCATTAGATGTTAAGCCATATAACGCTACAAACCCAGATACAGATGAAGTTGTTGAACTTGTTGCTGATGATGACAAGCCATTTGCTGGTTTAGCATTTAAGATCGCAACTGATCCATTCGTTGGTCGTTTGACATTCTTCCGTGTTTACACAGGTACTTTAGAAGCTGGTTCATACGTCTTGAACGCTACAAAAGGTAAGCGTGAACGTGTAGGTCGTTTGTTGCAAATGCACTCTAACCACCGTAACGAGATCTCTGAAGTATTCTCCGGTGATATCGCTGCTGCTATCGGTTTGAAGGACACAACAACAGGTGACTCCTTGACAGATCCTAAGCACCCATTGATCCTTGAATCCATGGAATTCCCAGAACCAGTTATCCAAGTTTCTGTGGAACCAAAATCCAAAGCTGACCAAGATAAGATGGACGTTGCTTTACAAAAACTTGCTGAAGAAGATCCTACATTCAAGGCTGAAACAAACCCAGAAACAGGCGAAACATTGATCGCTGGTATGGGTGAGTTGCACTTGGATATCATCGTTGATCGTATGAAGCGTGAATTCCACGTTGAAGCTACTGTTGGTGAACCACAAGTTGCTTACCGTGAAACATTTACAAAACAAGTACAATCACAAGGTAAGTTCGTTCGCCAATCTGGTGGTAAAGGTCAATACGGTGACGTTTGGATCGAATTTACACCAAACGAAGAAGGTAAAGGCTTCGAATTCGAAAATGCTATCGTCGGTGGTGTTGTTCCTCGTGAATACATCCCTTCAGTAGAACAAGGTTTGAAGGAAGCTATGCAAAATGGTGTCTTGGCTGGTTACCCATTGATCGACGTTAAGGCTAAGTTATATGATGGTAGCTACCACGATGTTGACTCCTCTGAAGCTGCATTTAAGGTTGCTGCATCACTTTCCTTGCGTAACGCTGCATCCAAGGCTGGCGCTGTAATTCTTGAACCTATCATGAAGGTTGAAGTTGTTGCTCCAGAAGATAACTTGGGTGACGTTATGGGTCACGTAACAGCTCGTCGTGGCCGTGTTGAAGGTATGGAAGCTCGCGGTAACGCGCAAGTTGTTAACGCATTTGTTCCATTGTCCGAAATGTTCGGTTACGCAACAACATTGCGTTCTGCAACACAAGGTCGTGGTACATTTACAATGACAATGGATCACTACGAACCAGTACCAAAGGCTATCCAAGAAGAAATCATCAAGAAAAATGGCGGCAACGCTTAATTATAATTGATGGTATAAGAAAAGACCGTTGGGGTTATCCCAGCGGTCTTTTTGTGATACATAAGCTCAACTTTCTAAATAGGCGATCATTTTATCGAAGTTGTTCTCCATATCGGCAGTTCCTACTTGATAGAGTTCATCGAGTTTTTTGACGTTATGTTCTAAACGGCTAACTTTAACAGGTGTTTCTGGTGCTAAAACAAAGATCTTATTGTCTTTTTCTAACTGGTTCAAAGTTTCGACCGACTTATTGTAATTTTCTGGTCGTGCGATCGCAGCTTTGACAAAGTTAGGATAAGTTTTGAAATGGCGGTGATAGATCTTTTGTAAGGCAAAGCTAGTTGGTTTTTTGCGGTAATCTCGCATTCTAGTTCTGACGACCACGATTTTATCAAAACCAGCTTGTTGGGCTAGGTCATAAGGTATCGAATCAGCGATCCCGCCGTCTAGACACAATCCCTTGGCCGTTTGGACTGGTTTTGAGATAAAAGGCATAGAAGATGAAGCTTCTAAAGCATTTATAAATGGTTTACCTGGTTTTGGTTTGTTGAAAGTAACGGCTTTTCCACTTGTCAATTCAGTCGCTACGACCACAAAATTCGTTTCTGAGCGTTCGTATGCTTTTGCATCAAAGTTATGCCAAGTTGGTCCATGATCTGCGAATAAGAAATCAAGGTTGATGATGCTTTCTTTTTTGAGCACATTAGCCATTGAGATGTATTCTTTGTCATCACGGTATTTAGTATTGATATTGTAAGTTCGCTTGTATTGTTTGGAAACATAATTAGCACCACTCAAAGAGCCCGCTGAAACACCGATCACGGTTTTAAATTGAATATCTTTTTTTAGTAAGACATCAAGGATGCCCGAAGTGTAGAGTCCACGCATGGCGCCACCTTCAAGCACTAGTGCTGCATTATAGTACATAATTAATGACCTTCTCTCTTCTTGGTACAACCTAATTTTAAGAAGTTTAAGTTTTTTGTGCAAGGTAAAAGGAAAAATTAAACTAAATGCTTAAAAATACTATAAATGATAAGAGGCTAAATAATAAGCAAAAGAAGATGTGTGCATATACAAGCAAAAACGGCTTGACCGCAGAACAATTCCACGATCAAGCCCCATTATACTTGACAGATCCAGTGCCACTAGCATCTTTATTTTTAGTACACTTTTGCACCTAAAGAACTTTCGAAATGACGTAAAGCCCAATCATGCCCGATTTGGTCAAAGCTAGCCACGGCGTTTTTAGGGATCTCAAGGGCATAGTTTAAGTCGTAAGCATCCACGGCGGTATGCAAGACGCAAATGTCGGTGCAGACCCCAGTCAAACAGAGCGTGTCGATCTTATGAGTACGTAAAAAGTTATCCAAGCCCGTATTTTGGAAGCTGGAATACCGATCTTTGGAGTATTGCCAGACCAATTCGTTAGCTTGATTATTTTGGTACCACTTTGCTAGTTTACCGTAAAGCTGGTGTCCCCAAGTTTTTTCTATATTATGTGGGGGGAATAATTTACTTTCAGGATGGTACTTATCATTTAACTGATGTGTGTCGGTCGGTAAGATAACATAGTCACCGTTAGCTAGATAGGTATCAGCTAATTTTAAGATAGGCTCTTCGATAGCTTGACCGGACTCTTTACAAGAGAGTGTGCCGTTATCAGCGATAAAGTCGTTAGTGTAATCAATAATAAGTAGAGCTTTTTTCATGTTAAGATACCTCGAATATATTTTCTTACTATAATAGAAGAAAAGTGATCTAATTGTAAAGTAAAAAACAAATACCGCTTTCACGAAAATATTTTCAAAAAATACTTGATTTGTGTTTTTGTTTGTAATAATATAGAAAAGTACTTGTGCAAGGGACAAGTGCATAATTCAGTTGTTTTATATTTTAAATGAGCTATGATGTGAAAGGTTGCGACACACCCGGGAGCTTTGCCACAGGCGTGACGGGAATTTTCACGGAGCTAGTCTTATTTTTAAAATAGACGAGGGAGGTAACATAATGGCAAAACAAAAAATTCGTATTCGTTTGAAAGCATACGAACACCGCATTTTAGATCAATCCGCTGACAAGATCGTGGAAACAGCTAAGAG
The DNA here is from genome assembly GCF_003288115.1 of Ligilactobacillus murinus. Taxonomy (NCBI): domain Bacteria; kingdom Bacillati; phylum Bacillota; class Bacilli; order Lactobacillales; family Lactobacillaceae; genus Ligilactobacillus; species Ligilactobacillus murinus. The sequence continues at coordinate 2,278,445 of NZ_CP023565.1, forward strand.
AACAGGTGCTCAAATTTCCGGTCCTATTCCGTTGCCAACGGAACGTACAATTTACACGGTTATTCGTTCACCACACAAATACAAAGATTCTCGTGAACAATTTGAAATGCGCACACATAAGCGTTTGATCGATATCGTAAATCCTACACCAAAGACAGTTGATTCATTGATGAAACTTGACTTACCATCTGGTGTTGATATCGAAATCAAATTATAATAAATTACATTAAACTATAAAAATTAATTGGAGGTGTACTCATGACCACTAAAGGAATCTTAGGCAAAAAAGTAGGTATGACACAAGTCTTCACTGAAAACGGCGAATTAGTTCCTGTAACAGTTGTTGAAGTTGGTTCTAACGTTGTATTACAAGTTAAAACAGTTGAAAACGACGGTTACGAAGCTGTTCAATTAGGTTTTGATGACCAACGTGAAGTGAATGCTAACAAACCTGCTAAGGGTCATGCAGCAAAAGCAAATACTGCTCCTAAGCGCTTCGTTCGTGAAATCCGCGATGTTGAGCTTGGAGAATACAAAGTCGGTGACGAAATCAAGGCAGACTTGTTCGAAGCAGGCGACATCGTAGACGTAACAGGTACGTCCAAGGGACATGGTTTCCAAGGTAACATCAAACGTTGGGGTCAAAGTCGTGGACCAATGGCTCACGGTTCCCGTTACCACCGTCGACCAGGTTCGATGGGTGTTATCATCAACCGTGTTATGAAAGGTAAGTTATTACCAGGACGTATGGGTGGCAAACGAGTTACGATCCAAAACTTGGAAATCGTTAAAGCTGATACAGAAAACGGCGTACTTTTGATCAAGGGTAACGTACCAGGCGCTAACAAGTCATTCGTTACAATTAAGAGTACAGTTAAATAATTAGAGGAAGGGAGGAAAAATACACATGCCTACAGTAGCATTATTTAATCAAGACGGTACACAAAACGGCGATGTTCAATTGAACGAGGCAGTTTTTGGTATCGAACCAAATGAAAGTGTTGTTTTTGATGCTGTGATCATGCAACGTGCATCACTTCGTCAAGGTACACACGCAGTTAAGAACAGAAGTGCTGTTCGCGGTGGTGGTCGTAAGCCATGGCGTCAAAAGGGTACAGGTCGTGCTCGCCAAGGTTCTATCCGCTCACCACAATGGGTTGGTGGTGGTACCGTATTCGGTCCTACACCTCGCTCATATGCTTACAAGCTTCCACGTAAAGTGCGTCGCTTGGCTATCCGCTCCGTCCTTTCTCAAAAGGTATTGGACAATAGCTTGGTAGTTGTTGAAACATTGAACTTCGACGCTCCAAAGACAAAAGCATTTGCAGAAGTTTTGAACAACTTAGATGTTAAATCCAAAGTTTTAGTAGTTCTTGAAGATGACAACGAAAAAGCTGCATTAGCTGCACGTAACTTAGCTAACGTAACAGTTATCCCAGCTAAAGGCTTGAACGTATTAGACGTCGTAAACAGCGACAAGATGGTCATCACAAAAGGAGCTCTTTCTCAAGTAGAGGAGGTTCTTGCATAATGGAATCACGCGATGTAATCTTACGTCCTATCATCACAGAAGCTTCTATGAATGAAATGGACAACAAACGCTACACATTTGAAGTTGACTTACGTGCTAACAAGACACAAGTTAAAGATGCTGTTGAAGACATCTTTGAAGTTGAAGTTGCTAAAGTTAACATCATGAACGTTAAAGGTAAAAAGAAACGCATGGGTCGTTACGAAGGCTACACACGTAAGCGTCGTAAAGCTATCGTTACTTTGAAACCAGAATCAAAAGATATTCAATTATTCAACGAAGAATAAAATTTTAAATTAATCATAGGAGGGAAATATAGTGGGGATCAAAAAATTCAAACCAACCTCTAACGGTCGTCGTAATATGACTGGTTCAGATTTCGCTGAAATCACAAAAACAACCCCAGAAAAGTCCTTGCTTGCATCCAAGAGTAAGACAGCTGGTCGTAACTCTTACGGTCATATCACAGTTCGTCACCGTGGTGGTGGACACAAACGTCAATACCGTTTGATCGACTTCAAACGTATTAAAGACGATGTTCCTGCAACAGTTAAAGCAATCGAGTATGATCCAAACCGTTCTGCTAACATCGCATTAGTTGTTTATGCTGATGGTGTTAAATCATACATCCTTGCACCAAAAGGCCTTGAAGTTGGCCAAAAAATTCAATCCGGTAAAGATGCTGATATCAAAGTTGGTAACGCATTGCCATTGGAAAACATTCCAGTTGGTACAGTTATCCACAACATCGAATTAAAACCAGGTAAGGGTGGCCAATTGGTTCGTTCTGCTGGTACATCAGCTCAATTACTTGGTAAAGAAGGAAAGTATGCGATCGTTCGTTTGACTTCTGGTGAAGTTCGTATGATCTTAGTTACATGCCGTGCTACGATCGGTGCTGTTGGTAACGAACAACACGAACTTATCAACATCGGTAAAGCTGGTCGTTCCCGCTGGTTGGGCAAGCGTCCACAAAGCCGTGGTTCTGTAATGAACCCTAATGATCACCCACACGGTGGTGGTGAAGGTAAAGCTCCTGTTGGTCGTCCATCTCCAATGTCTCCATGGGGTAAGAAGACTACAGGTCTTAAGACTCGCTCTAAGAAAGCTAAGTCAAATAAATTTATCGTACGTAGTCGTAAAAAGAAATAATCTCCTAATCGCGTAAATTTTATGCGATTATTGTTCCGAAAGGAGGACATACTTTGAGTCGTAGTTTGAAAAAAGGACCTTTCGTCGACGAACACTTGATGAAAAAGGTCGAAGCACAAGCTGATCAAGAAAAGAAATCAGTGATCAAGACATGGTCACGTCGTTCCACGATTTTCCCTAGCTTTATTGGTTACACAATCGCAGTATATGATGGTCGTAAGCATGTACCGGTTTATATCCAAGAAGATATGGTCGGTCATAAATTAGGTGAATTCGTGCCAACACGTACATTCCATGGTCATGCCGCAGACGATAAGAAGACAGGCAAGAAATAATAAGGGAGGATAAATCATGGCTGAACAAGTAACATCAGCAAAAGCAACTGCCAAGACAGTTCGAATCCCTGCACGTAAAGCACGTCTTGTGATCGATCTTATCCGTGGTAAGAACGTTGCTGAAGCATTCGGTATCTTGAAGTTCACACCAAGATCTGGTGCTTACTTAATCGAAAAAGTTTTGAAATCTGCTGTTGCAAACGCAGAAAACAACTTTGACTTAGATGTTGAAGATCTTTATGTAAGCGAAGCCTATGTTAACGAAGGACCAACTTTGAAGCGTTTCCGTCCTCGTGCAAAGGGTTCTGCTTCCCCAATCAACAAGCGTACAAGTCACATTACAGTTGTGGTATCTGTTAAATAAGGAGGGATAACGCGTGGGTCAAAAAGTAAATCCAACCGGGTTACGTGTCGGTATCATTCGTGACTGGGATGCAAAATGGTATGCTGAAAAAGATTTTGCTTCCAACTTACACGAAGACTTACACATCCGTGAATACATCGAAAAGAAATTAGCCGACGCTGCTGTCTCTACCGTAGAGATCGAACGTGCTGCAAAGCGTGTTAACATTTCTATCCATACTGCAAAACCAGGTATGGTCATCGGTAAAGGCGGTTCTGAAGTTGAAAAGCTTCGTAAAGAATTAAACAACTTGACAGGCAAGCGAGTACACATCAACATTGTGGAAATCAAGAAGCCTGATTTAGAAGCAAAATTAGTTGGTGAAAGCATTGCGCAACAATTGGAAAACCGTGTTGCTTTCCGTCGTGCAATGAAACAAGCTATCCAACGTACAATGCGTGCTGGCGCAAAAGGTATCAAGGTTCAAGTTGCTGGTCGTTTGAACGGTGCTGATATGTCCCGTATCGAACAATTCTCAGAAGGTACTGTTCCTTTGCATACATTACGTGCTGATATTGATTACGCATGGGTAGAAGCTACAACAACATACGGCCAATTGGGCGTTAAAGTTTGGATCTACCGTGGTGAAGTATTGCCAACAAAGAAAAATAACGGTAAAGGAGGGAAATAGTCTATGTTAGTACCAAAACGTGTAAAGCACCGTCGTGAATTCCGCGGTAAAATGCGTGGTGAAGCAAAAGGCGGTAAGGAAGTAACATTCGGCGAATTCGGTTTACAAGCTACTGATTCACATTGGATCACAAACCGTCAAATCGAAGCTGCTCGTATTGCTATGACTCGTTACATGAAGCGTGGTGGGAAAGTTTGGATCAAGATTTTCCCTCACAAGTCTTACACAGCTAAGGCTATTGGTGTTCGTATGGGTTCCGGTAAAGGTGCTCCAGAAGGCTGGGTAGCTCCTGTAAAACGTGGCAAGGTCATGTTTGAAATTGGTGGTGTTTCTGAAGAAGTTGCTCGTGAAGCATTGCGTTTAGCTTCCCACAAACTCCCAGTCAAGACTAAGTTTGTAAAACGTGAGGTAGGTGGCGAATCAAATGAAGATTAATGAAATTAATGAATTAACCACTGCTGAAATGCTCGAAAAAGAAAAGCAATTCAAAGAAGAATTATTTAACTTACGCTTCCAATTAGCTACCGGTCAATTAGAAAACACCGCACGCTTGAAAGAAGTTCGTAAAACGATCGCACGCATCAAGACTGCGTTGCGTCAACAAGAATTGAACAAATAAGAATACGAAAAGGAGGCTAATCGCGCATGAGTGAAGGTCGTAACCAACGCAAAGTCTATCAAGGACGTGTCGTTTCTGACAAAATGGAAAAAACAATCACTGTTGTTGTTGAAACTTACGTGAACGATAAGGTTTACGGTAAACGTGTTAAGTATTCTAAGAAATACAAGGCACATGATGAAAACAATGAAGCTAAAGTTGGCGATATTGTTAAGATCATGGAAACACGTCCGTTGTCAGCTACAAAACGTTTCCGTTTATTAGAAATCGTTGAAAAAGCAGTTATTATCTAATTTCCGATAACTAACAAAGCATTCGTATTCTGATCTATCTAATAGCGAAAGGAGGTCACATACTGTGATCCAACAAGAGAGTCGTTTGAAAGTCGCTGATAACTCCGGTGCCCGTGAAATCTTGGTTATCAAGATTTTGGGTGGTTCCCGTGTGAAGACTGCTAATATCGGTGACATTATTGTTGCTACTGTTAAACAAGCAACACCAGGTGGCGTTGTCAAAAAAGGCGATGTTGTCAAGGCTGTTGTTGTTCGTACAAAATCTGGTGCACACCGTGCTGACGGTTCATACATCAAGTTCGATGAAAATGCTGCTGTTATCATCGGTGATGACAAGTCACCTAAGGGTACACGTATTTTCGGACCTGTTGCACGTGAATTACGTGACGGAAACTTCATGAAGATCGTTTCCTTAGCACCTGAAGTATTATAATATCCGTCTATTTGGCAAGGAGGTGCGCAGAGAAAATGTTCATCAAGAGCAATGACAAAGTTAAAGTTATCGCTGGTAAGGACAAAGGTAAAGAAGGCGTTGTTATCAAGGCTTTCCCAGCAAATGATCGTGTGATCGTAAAAGGTGTAAACATCGTTAAGAAGCATCAAAAACCTAACAACGCAAACCCAAACGGTGGGATCGTTGAAATGGAAGCACCAATTCATGTTTCTAACGTTAAAAAAATCAGTGAATAGTCGAGAAAGGAGGATACTTTCTTCATGGTTAACCGTTTAAAAGAAAAATATACTAATGAAATCGTTCCATCATTGATGGAAAAATTCAACTACTCATCAATCATGCAAGCACCTAAGGTTGATAAGATCGTTATCAACATGGGTGTTGGTGATGCTGTAAGCAATGCTAAAAATTTGGATGAAGCTGTGGAAGAACTTACGCTTATTTCTGGTCAAAAACCAGTTATTACCCGCGCTAAGAAATCTATCGCTGGCTTCCGTTTACGTGAAGGTATGGCGATTGGTGCCAAGGTTACCTTACGTGGACAACGTATGTACGAATTTTTGGACAAATTAGTTTCAGTTTCATTGCCTCGTGTGCGTGACTTCCATGGTGTAAGCAAGCGTGCATTTGATGGCCGCGGGAACTACACATTGGGCGTACGCGAACAATTGATCTTCCCTGAAATTGATTTTGATAATGTTAACAAGGTTCGTGGTATGGATATCGTTATCGTTACAACAGCTAACACAGACGAAGAATCCAAAGAACTTTTGACACAACTTGGAATGCCATTCGCTAAATAAGGGGGTTTCACATTGGCTAAAAAGTCACAAGTAGCAAAGAATAAGCGCCCAGCTAAGTTCTCAACACAAGAATACACACGTTGCGAACGTTGCGGTCGTCCTCATTCTGTATATCGTAAATTTAAGTTATGCCGTGTTTGCCTGCGAGAACTTGCTCATAAGGGTCAAATCCCTGGCATGAAAAAGGCTAGCTGGTAGTCCATATTAACAAGGAAAAGGAGGCAATAACATGGCAATGACAGATCCTATTGCAGACTTCTTGACACGTATTCGTAATGCTAACATGGTCAAGCATGAATCTGTAGAAGTTCCTGCTTCAAAAATGAAGAAAAACATCGCTGAAATCCTTAAGAACGAAGGATTTGTTCGTGATGTAGAATACATTGAAGATGACAAGCAAGGTATCATCCGTGTATTCTTGAAATACGGTAAAAACAACGAACGCGTTATCTCTGGTATCCGTCGTATCTCAAAACCAGGTTTACGCTCATACGTTAAAGCTGACGAAGTGCCTAAGGTTCTTAACGGTTTAGGTATCGCTATCGTGTCAACATCTGAAGGTGTTATGACAGATAAAGATGCTCGCGCTAAGAAAATCGGTGGCGAAGTAGTCGCTTACGTTTGGTAATATATAAAGTTCAAAAGGAGGTGTCCATCTCGTGAGTCGTATTGGTTATAAGGCAGTTGAATTGCCGGAAGGCGTTGAAGTAAAACAAGACGGAAACGTTGTGACTGTAAAAGGTCCTAAAGGTGAATTAACTCGTGAATTCTCTGATCTTATCAAGATCAACATCGATGGTAACGTTGCAACATTTGAACGTTCAAGCGATGACAAAAAAGCTAAAGCAATGCATGGTACAACCCGTGCTAACTTCCATAACATGGTCGTTGGTGTAACAGAAGGTTACAAGAAAGAACTTGAACTTCGTGGTGTTGGTTACCGTGCTCAAATGCAAGGTAAGAAGCTCGTGTTAAACGTGGGCTACTCTCACCCTGTTGAATTTGAAGAAGAAGATGGAATCAAATTTGAAACTCCATCAGCTACATCAATTATCGTTTCTGGTATCAACAAAGAAGATGTTGGCGATTGCGCAGCTCGCATTCGTGCAACTCGTGCACCAGAACCTTACAAGGGCAAAGGTATTCGTTACGTTGGCGAATATGTACGTCGTAAGGAAGGTAAGACTGGTAAATAATCTTGCAGCATGATCTGCTGTTAAATAAAACTAAGAGGTGAAAAAAGTGATTTCAAAACCAGATAAGAATAAGACGCGTCAAAAGCGCCATACACGTGTTCGTGGTAAGATCTCTGGTACTGCTGAGTGCCCACGCTTAAATGTTTATCGTTCAAACAAAAACATCTACGCTCAAGTTATTGATGACGTAGCGGGTGTGACGCTGGTCAGTGCCTCTACTTTAGACAGTGAAGTTAGCGCTGGTACAAAGACAGCTCAAGCAAGTGCTGTTGGTGAATTAGTGGCTAAACGTGCTGCAGACAAGGGTATCAAAGAAGTTGTATTTGACCGTGGCGGATACCTTTATCATGGTCGTGTGCAAGCTTTGGCTGAAGCTGCTCGCGAAAACGGCTTAGACTTTTAGGAAAAGGAGGAAATAACGTTTATGACTTTTATTGATCCAGCTCAATTAGATTTAGAAGATCGCGTTGTTGCGATCAACCGCATCACTAAAGTTGTTAAGGGTGGACGTCGTCTTCGCTTTGCTGCCTTAGTGATCGTCGGTGACCATAATGGCCACGTGGGCTTCGGTACAGGTAAAGCTCAAGAAGTTCCAGAAGCTATCCGTAAGGCTGTTGATGCTGCTCGTAAGAACTTAGTTAAAGTTCCAATGGTCGGAACAACACTTCCTCATGAAGTTCTCGGTCAATACAGCGGTAGTCGTATTTTACTTAAGCCAGCTGAAGCTGGTTCTGGGGTTGCTGCTGGCGGTGCTGTTCGTGCCGTTATGGAACTCGCCGGAGTTGCTGATGTTACAAGTAAATCATTAGGCTCCAACACACCAATCAACGTTGTTCGTGCAACAATGGATGGTTTAGCTAACATGAAGAGTGCTGAAGAAGTTGCTGCTTTACGTGGCGTTTCTGTTCAACACTTAGCAGAGTAATAAGGAGGACAAATTCATGGCTAACTTAAAAGTTACTTTAGTTCGTTCTGTCATCGGACGTCCTCAAAATCAACGCGAAATCGTTAAGGGCTTAGGCCTTGGACGTGTAAACAGCTCTGTTGTCGTTCCTGACAACGCTGCAATGCGCGGTGCTATTCGCAAGATCAATCATTTAGTGGACGTTGAATTGGCTAAATAATTATTATTTAGATAAATAAGGAGGTGCCAACCCTAATGAAATTACATGAATTAAAGCCAGCTGAAGGCTCACGCCAAGTACGTAACCGCGTAGGTCGTGGTACTTCATCCGGTAACGGTAAAACTGCAGGTCGTGGCCAAAAAGGTCAAAAGGCTCGTAGCAAAGTACGTTTGGGCTTTGAAGGTGGACAAATGCCATTGTTCCGTCGTATGCCAAAACGTGGTTTCAATAACATTAACCGTAAGGAATATGCTATTGTAAACTTAGAAACTTTAAACAAATTCGAAGACGGTGCAGAAGTAACACCAGCATTGATGGTGGAAGCTGGTATCGTTAAGAATGAAAAAGATGGCGTTAAAGTTTTAGGTAATGGTGAATTGAACAAGAAATTAACTGTTAAAGCTAATAAGTTCTCTGCCAGTGCTAAAGCAGCCATCGAAGCAGCAGGCGGTCAAGCAGAGGTGATGTAATACATGCTTAAGACACTAAAGTACGCCTTTGCTGTAAAAGAGATTCGCAATAAAATCTTATTTACCTTAGGTGTCTTGGTTGTATTTCGCTTAGGCACGTATATCACTGTCCCTGGGATCAACGCTAAAGCATTGAATAGTGTTGCGTCTTCAGGGTTAATTAGTATCTTGAATACTTTTAGCGGTGGCGGTTTGACTAACTATTCCATTTTAGCAATGGGTGTTTCTCCATATATTACCGCTCAGATCGTTGTTCAGTTATTACAAATGGACATTGTTCCACGATTTGTTGAATGGAGTAAACAAGGTGAAGTCGGACGGCGCAAGTTAAATCAGTGGACTAGATATCTGACCATTGTGCTCGCGTTTATACAATCAATCGGGATTACAGCTGGGTTCAACTATATGAGTAGTTTGAACTTGGTGAAAGATCCAAGTCCGCAAACATACATCAGTATCGGCTTGATCTTAACTGGTGGTACGATGTTTACGACTTGGTTAGGTGATATGATCACTGATCGTGGCATCGGTAATGGGATCTCAATGATCATCATGGCGGGGATCATCGCTCGCGTTCCAGACGGTATTCGTCAAGTATTTGTTGAAGAATTCCAAGGTTCCTCAGAATTGTGGCAACCGATCTTATATATTGTCATCTTATTATTAGCTATCTTGGCGATCGTTACATTCGTGACTTATGTTCAACAAGCTAACTATAAGATTCCGATCCAATATACAAGACGCCTCGCTGGTGCTTCAGAGAGTTCATATTTACCATTGAAAGTGAATGTAGCTGGGGTTATTCCAGTTATCTTTGCTAGCTCATTTATCGCAACTCCGCAAACGATCTTGATGTTATTTACACAAAATCACTCGGAAGATAATTGGTACATCATTATGAGCAACTTGTTCAATATGCAAACTGTACCAGGTATGATATTGTATACAGTACTTATTGTTGTATTCACGTTCTTTTATGCCTTTGTGCAAGTTAACCCTGAAAAATTGGCTGAAAACTTACAAAAACAAGGAAGCTATATTCCATCTGTTTGGCCAGGGCGGGAAACACAAAAGTATGTGTCAAGTTTATTGATGCGTTTGAGTTCAGTAGGTTCACTTTTCCTAGGGCTCGTTTCATTGATCCCATTAGTGGCTTCGGCTGTTTGGGGCTTGAATGAATCGATCGGTCTAGGAGGTACTAGTCTTTTGATCGTTGTAGGGGTAACTCTTGAAACAATGCGTCAATTGAATGGTATGATGATGAAACGCGAATATATCGGTTTTATTAGAGAATAATAAATGAACGAAAGGCTTGGTCCAAGTTAGGATCAGGCCTTTTTAACATACGCAGTTTGTAAAATTAAGTTAGAAAAATAAAAAGCCATTTGTGATAGACTTTTGAGTAACACCAAACAAAAGTAAAGGAAAATCACAAATGACCTATAATCATCTTACCATAAGCGAACTGTCCTTCATACAAAATTTTTGGAATCAAGGTGTTAAAGCCTCTATTGTAGCTAAAACCTTAAAACGTAGTGCTGAAACTATTTATCGAGTATTTCGTTTCTTAGATGCTGGGAATTCGATCTCTGAATACTATGAAAACTATCGGGCTAATAAATCTAGATCCGGCCGTAAACCCATCGTATTACCTAATGACGAGCTTGAGTACATCAAAGAAAAGATTGCTTTAGGTTGGACTCCTGATACGATCATCGGACGTAATGAAAAACATATCAGCTGTTCGATGCGTACCCTTTATCGTATCTTTAAACGCTCTAAAGACCTAGATGTTACCTCGCTACCAATGAAAGGAAAAAGGCATCCAAATGGTTACGTTGAATGCCGTGGAAAAGCTGGGCGACTAGGTCGGGCTCTTTCAGAGCGGCATCAGGACTATCTCAACTACCATAATGAATTTGGACATCTTGAAGCTGATACGATCCAAGGCAAAAAACATCGTGGTGCAGTAATGATATTAGTTGAACGGAAGTCTAAGGCTGTCATCATTTTGAATACACGCCATAAGACGGATAAAGCTATCTTTGAGAAACTTGATGCTTTACTTTCTGTTACTCCTAAAGGACTCTTTAAATCGATCACTTTTGATAATGGTAAGGGATTTTCTAAGTGGAAAGATATTTCTAATAAGCATGATATCGGTACCTACTTTGCCGATGTAGGTGCTCCTAACCAACGTGCACTAAATGAACAGACAAATGGATCACTTAGGAAAGATGGACTAGGAAAAGATATGGATCTCAGTGATCTCCCCACTGACTATGTCCAACAAGTAGCTAGCTATAGAAACAATATTCCACGTAAAAGTTTAAACTATAGAACCCCACTAGAAGTATTCATAAAGTATATTACGAATGAGCAAGTAGTTTTTTTCTAACTTGATTTGACAATTCAGGATAGAAAATTTTTTATTTTTTTCAGCTAAAAGAATATGTTAAAATTAATTCGAAAAACTTGACAGGAGAGTTAGGAAATGCTTAAAATCGAACGAACGAACGAACGAACGAACGAACGAACGAACGAACGAACGAACGAACGAACGAACGAACGAACGAACGAACGAACGAACGAACGAACGAACGAACGAACGAACGAACGAACGAACGAACGAACGAACGAACGAACGAACGAACGAACGAACGAATAGGTATATGTATCGTCTCATCATTTACGCTGTTTTTATTGATGAAAAATTAGCTCTTACAGTGGAGGATAACGTACTATGTTAAAAGTTGTCATTATAGGTGCTAATCATGCAGGTTTAGCTACGGCACGTTACTTACTTGAGAGTGGTCGACCACTTGAGATAACGATGATCGATAAAAATAGCTCATTAGGTTATATCGCTGGTGCTACTCCACTATTGATCGGCAATAAGATATCATCATATAGAAACTTTTTTTCAGCCGATACTGAATGGATAGCTAAGCATGTGACAAATTTTTATACTGATTCTGAGGTTACAAAGGTTGATTT